>CAKTCT010000006.1 GCA_934539585.1 uncultured Oscillospiraceae bacterium
CCTCTGCGGAGGGCGAGGAAGGGGCTTTGCCCCTTCCATCCCCACCAGCCTTTTGAAAAAGGCTGGACCGAAAACTTTATTTGTGCTGACGGGCAGGTTCTACGAATCCCACGGGCCGCTCAAATCGTCGCCGCGCAGCCTGTCGCGCGGCTACCAGAGCCTAGCGCGAAGAAATTGGCCGCGTCGACATGGCTGAACCGAAAACCTGAGGTGGCTCTATCGGAGGTGGTTAGTTCTTGTGGGCGGATTTCTGGGTGAAGTTCCAGGAGTCGGCGCACATTTCGTCGATGCCCATGGTGGCTTCCCAGCCCAGGACCTCTCTGGCCTTGGTGGGGTCGGCGTAGCACTCGGCAATGTCGCCGGCGCGGCGGGGGGCGATCTTATAGGCGACCTTCCGGCCGCTGGCTTTCTCGAAGGCGGCGACCATCTGGAGCACGGAGTAGCCGTGGCCGGTGCCCAGGTTGTAGGCGTCCACGCCGGTGTCTTTCCGGACCTTCGCCAGGGCCTTCAGGTGGCCTTTGGCCAGGTCTACCACGTGGATGTAGTCCCGGACGCCGGTGCCGTCGGGGGTGGGGTAGTCATTGCCGTAGACCGACAGGCAGGGGAGCTGGCCGTCGGCGACTTTGGCGATATAGGGCAGGAGGTTGTTGGGGATGCCGTTGGGGTCCTCGCCGATGAGGCCGCTCTTGTGGGCGCCGATGGGGTTGAAGTACCGCAGAAGGGCGATGCTCCAGCCTTTATCCGCCACGTAGAGGTCCCGGAGGATGCCCTCAATGTACAGCTTGGTGGAGCCGTAGGGGTTGGTGGTGGACAGGGAGAAGTCCTCCCGGATGGGCACGGACTTGGGCGCGCCGTACACCGTGGCGGAGGAGCTGAACACCAGCCGCTTCACGCCGTATTTCTCCATGAGCTCGCAGAGGATCAGGGTGCCGGTGATGTTGTTGTGGTAGTAGCGGAGGGGCTGCTGGACGCTTTCGCCTACGGCCTTCAGGCCCGCGAAGTGGATGACGGAGTCGATCTGGTTCTGGGCGAAGATTTTCTCCAGGCCCTCCCGGTCCAGAAGGTCGGTTTCGTAGAATTTGAAGTCCTTGCCGGTGATCTCCCGGATGTGGTCCAGGGCTTCGGGCTTGGAGTTGACGAAGTTGTCCACGATAATGACGTCCTCGCCTGCATTGAGAAGCTCCACGCAGGTGTGGGAGCCGATGTACCCGGCGCCGCCGGTAACTAAAACTGCCATGATGCATACCTCCATAAATGCGATATTGGTGGGGAGCTTTGGGGCTCCTTCTGCTTTCAGTATAGAATGATTTTTTCCGTCCGTCAACTCCTTGCAGGAATAATCCATATAAAAGCGAAAGGAAACCTCATGAAAGCTGAACCGGGGAAAATATTCAGGAAAACTTCTTATCTTTTTCCGGAAAGTGTGGTATAATAAAAAAAAGTCTGCATCCGGGGGTCCCGGATCCGCTGCTTTTTCAGTTGACGGAAAGGAAATGATGACTTTCATGAAGGATTCCTATCCCCTTCGCCGGGAACGGATCGCGGAGGGCGTCTGGTTCGGCTCCATTGCGGACAGCCGGTTCAAGACCAATCTGCTGACCCTGAACCTGGTCCTGCCCCTCCGGCGGGAAACTGTTACGGAAAACGCGCTGCTGCCCCTGGTTCTGGAGAAGGGCTTCCGCCTGTTCCCCACCTACCGGGAGTTTTCGATGAAGCTCAACCGCCTTTACGGCGCGTCGGTGAACACCGGCTGCACCAAGCTGGGGGACAACGAGGTGCTGACCCTCAGCATTTCCACCGTAGACGACGCCTACGCCCTGGCCGGGGAGGCTCTGCTGCGGGAAAGCGCGGAAATCCTCTGCGGGCTGCTGCTGGACCCGGTGCTCAGGGACGGGGTGCTGGAGCCGGAGAACCTGGCTCTGCAGAAGCAGTACCTGACGGACAGCATCCAGGCGGAGATCAACGAAAAGCGCTCCTACGCCATGGGCCGGGCGCTGTCCATTATGTTTGAAAACGAGCCCTACGGCCTGCGGAAGCTGGGCTATGTGGAGGATATGGACGGCATCACGCCGGAATCCGCCACGGCGGCCTATGGGAGCATCCTGGAAACCGCCCGAATCGAAATCCTCCATGTGGGAGCCGGGAATCCGGCCGTCGCCCGGGAGGTTTTCGCGGCGGCCTTCCAGGGGGTCCGGCGGCGGCCCGGGGAGCTGGCCCGGACGGTCGTCGCCCAAGCCGGCGGCAGCCCCAAAAACGTGGTGGAGGAGAAAAAGGTCAGCCAGTCCAAGCTCTGTCTGGGCTTCAAGACCGGCGTGGGGCCGGACCATCCCCAGTTGTCGGCTTTCCGGCTGATGAACAGCGTTCTGGGCGGGTCGCCGTCCTCCAAGCTGTTTCTGAACGTCCGGGAGAAGCGGAGCCTTTGTTACTACTGCGCGTCCCATTCCGACCGGCTCAAGGGCATCCTGCTCATTGACTGCGGCGTGGAGGCGGACAAGGTGGAGGAGACCAAGGAGGCCATCTTCGCCGAGCTGGACGCCATCCGCCGGGGGGACATCACCGGGGAAGAGCTGGAGTTTGCGCGGCTGAGCCTGCAGAACTCCTTCCGGTCCGTGGGGGAGACCCCCTATTCCATGGAGGCGTTCTATCTGACCCAGACCCTTCTGGGCATGGAGGAAACGCCCCTGGAGCAAAGCGACAGACTGGACCGGATCACCCGGGAAGACGTGGCGGCCGCCGCCGCGCTGCCGGGGCTGGACACGGTCTATGTCCTGACCGGCCAGAGAGAGGAGGCGGAAGCCCATGCGTAAGACGGTTATCGAAAGCCCCCGGCTGGGGGAAAAGTACCTCCGGCTGGAGCATGAATCCGGGCTGGTCATCCTGCTGTACCCCATGAAGGGGTTCTCCACGGCCTACGCCCTGTTCGGGACCAAGTACGGCTCCATCGACAGCGTGTTCAAGACCCCGGAGGACCCGGACTTCATCCGGGTTCCCGACGGCATCGCCCACTATCTGGAGCACAAGCTCTTTGAAAGCGAAGAAGGCAACGTGGACCAGCTGTTCGCCCGGACCGGGGCGGACTCCAACGCCTTCACCTCCTTTGACAAGACCTGCTACCTCTTTTCCTGCACCCGGCAGTTTGAGGAGTCCTTCCGGTACCTGCTGCGGTTCGTCCAGGACCCCTACTTCACCCCGGAAACCGTGGCCAAGGAGCAGGGCATCATCGGCCAGGAAATCCGGATGTACGAGGACAGCCCCGACTGGCGGGTCATGCTGAACCTGCTGGGGGCGCTGTACGCCGAGAATCCCGTCCGGCTGGACATTGCGGGGACGGTGGAGAGCATCTCCCACATCACGGCGGACATTCTGTACCGGTGCTACCGGACGTTCTACAATCTCTCCAACATGGTGGTGACGGTGGCCGGGAACTTCGACCCCGACGCCGCAGAGCGCATCCTGGAGGAGGAATTAAAGCCCGGCAAGCCGGTGGAAATCCTCCGGAAAATCCCGGAGGAGCCCCGGGAGGCCGCCGCTCCGGAAGTGGTCCAGCGGATGGACGTTTCGGAGCCGATCTTCTACTTCGGATACAAAATTCAGCCGGAAACGGAGCCTCACGCGCTGCTCCGGCAGCAGGTGGTGCTGGACCTTCTCCTGGACGTTCTGGCCGGGCCCACCAGCCGGTTCTACGAGGAAATGAACCGGAAGGGGCTGCTGAACCCCTCCTTCGACGTGGAGGTCTTCGGCGAGCGGGGGAGCCTGGCGGCGATGTTCGGCGGGGAATCCAGGGACCCCCGGGAGGTCTACCGGGCCTTCTGCGAAATGGTGGAGCAGCGGAAGAAGGAGGGCCTTTCCGAGGAGGAATTCCTCTGCTGCAAAAACGCCATGTACGGCAAGTCCCTCAAGGGCATCAACGACGTGAGCCACACGGCCAACGCCCTGATTTCCTACGAGATGATGGGCGTGGGGTTCTTTGACCCCATAGACGTCATCGCGTCGGTGGAGCTCTCCGATCTGGAGGCGTGCCTGGAGACCTGCTTCGATCCGGCGTGCCGGGCCATTTCCATTGTCCTGCCCCAGGAGGAATGAACTCCGGCATTGGACCATAAATTTTGACATAGGTGGTGCGTAATCGTGACAAATACCGTATCCTTTCCCAAGCTCGGGCTGGAATTTACCATCAACCGGGTGGCTTTTCATCTGGGGCCTGTGACCATTACCTGGTACGGGCTTCTCATTGCGCTGGGAATTCTGCTGGCCATGGCCTTTGCTTTTTCCCAGAGCAAAAAGTTCGGCATCATCGCCGATAAGCTCATGGACGCGGCCCTGGGCGGCGTGATCGGCGGCATTGTGGGGGCGCGGCTTTACTACGTGGCCTTCCAGTGGGACGAATACAAGGACGACCTGACCAGCATCTTCAAGACCTGGGAAGGAGGGCTTGCCATTTACGGCGGGCTGATCGGCGGTCTGCTGATCGGGCTTCTGGTGGCGAAGCTCCGGCACATCCGGATCCTTCCGGCCATGGACATTGCGGTGATGGGGTTCCTCATCGGCCAGTCCATCGGGCGTTGGGGAAATTTCGTCAACGTAGAAGCCTTCGGCGGGAACACCGACCTTCCCTGGGGCATGACCTCTCCGGCCATTACCGCATTCCTTCAGAAGCATCTGGATGAGCTGACGGCTCTGGGCATGAACATCGACCCGTCGGCGCCGGTCCATCCCACCTTCCTTTATGAATCCCTGTGGTGCGCCCTGGGCTTTCTGGGGCTGTGCCTTTACCGGAAGCACCGGCGGTTCGACGGCGAGATTTTCCTGCTGTACAGCGCCTGGTACGGCGCAGGGCGGTTCTTCATCGAGGGGCTGCGGACCGACAGCCTGGTGGTGGGACGCATCCGGGTGTCCCAGCTGCTGGCAGGCGTCGTGGCGCTGACAGCGCTGATTATCTGGATTGCGGCTACGGTGAAAATCCGGGGGGCCCACGATCCGGAGTACTGCAAGCTCTACGCCCTCACCGATGATTTTGCAAAAGAAGTCCGGGACTATGAGGCCCAGCAGGAGAAAAAGTCCAAGAAGGGCAAAAAGTCCCCGGAAACCGAGGACAACGGCGTGGAAGTCGTGGAGATCGAGAACTATGAGGGCGAGGCTGCCCCGGAGGAGCCCTCTGACGATGGCACCCGGGTAGCCGGTGAGGAAGATGCCCCGGCGGAGGAGAAAAACGATGGCGAAGATCATTGACGGCAAGGCCGTATCGGCCAGCGTAAAAGAAGCGGTGGCCAAAGAGGTCGCGGCGTTAAAGGAACAAGGCGTTTCCGTGGGACTGGCGGTGGTCATTGTAGGCGACGACCCGGCCTCCCGGGTGTACGTCAACAATAAGAAGAAAGCCTGCGGGGCCTGCGGCATCGAGTCCTTCGAATACGCTCTCCCCGGGGATACCGCCGAGGAGGAGCTGCTGGCTCTGGTGGAAAAATTGAACGCCGACCCCAAGGTCAACGGCATCCTGGTGCAGCTGCCCCTGCCCCGGCAGATTGACGAGCATAAGGTCATTGCGGCCATCTCCCCCAAAAAGGATGTGGACGCCTTCCACGCCGTCAACGTGGGGAAGATCATGATCGGGGATTTCGACTTCCTGCCCTGTACGCCTGCGGGCTGCATGGACCTGATCGACTCCACCGGCGTGTCCGTGGAGGGCAAGCGGTGCGTGGTCATCGGCCGGAGCAACATCGTGGGGAAACCCATGGCCATGCTGCTCCTCCACCGCAACGGCACCGTGACCATCTGCCACTCCCGGACGAAAAACCTGAAGGAAATCTGCCGGGAGGCGGACATTCTGGTGGCGGCGGTGGGCCGGGCCAACTTTGTGACAGCGGATATGGTCAAGGAGGGCGCTGTGGTCATCGATGTGGGCATGAACCGTCTGGAAAACGGCAAGCTCTGCGGCGACGTGGACTTTGAGGCCGTCAGCCCGGTGGCCGGGTGGATTACCCCGGTTCCCGGCGGCGTGGGGCCCATGACCATCGCCACTTTGATGCGGAACACCCTGACCGCCGCCAGGCTCCAGAACGGGCTGGCGGACCGGGTATGAAGACGAGAACCGCGCCTTTGAGCGCAGGCAGCAAAGGAGGGAACCACCGGTGAAACGCAATCTTTGCATGGGATGCATGCAGGAAAAGGGCGACGACCCCGTCTGCCCCCACTGCGGGTATGAGGAGGGCACGCCCCATTTCGCGTCCTACCTTCCGCCCCACACCATGATCGACGACCGGTATCTGGTGGGCAAGGTGCTCAGCTACAACGGCGAAAGCGTCGTTTACATCGGATATGATACCATGAGCGGCCGGCGGGTGGACGTCCGGGAGTACTTCCCGGACACCCTGGCGGCCCGGAACCCCGACGGCCGCAGCGTCCGGGTCAACGAAGGACGGCAAATCCAGTTCAAGGCCTACATGGGGGACTATCTGGAGATGATCCGGAAGCTCTCCCGGATGCGGACCCTGTCCTGCGTGGTCCAGGTCCAGGGCATCGTGGAGGCCAACAACACCGTCTACGCGGTGATGGAGCACATCGACGGCCTGACCGTCCGGCAGTACCTGAACCAGCGGGGGGCCATGCTCAGCTGGCAGGAGGCGTCGGACCTGTTCCTGCCCATGCTCAAGACCCTGCGGCTGATCCATCAGGACGGGCTGATCCACCGGGGAATCAGCGCCGACACCATTCTTGTTACCCGGAACAATACCGTGAAGATCGACGGCTTCGCCATCAGCGCCGTTCGGGCAGCCCGGACCGAGCTGGTCGCCGAGCTGTTCCCGGGATTTTCCGCCCCGGAGCAGTACTCCACCGTAAGCCCCCATGGCACCTGGACCGACGTGTACGCGGTGTGCGCGCTGCTCTATACCGCGCTCACCGGGCAGCGTCCGCCGGAGGCGCTGATCCGGTCGCCGGAAAAGCATCTGATGGACCCCCGGACCCGGAACGAGACCATTCCCCCCCAGGCGGCCCAGGCCATTCTGGACGGCCTGGAGCTGAACATCCGGGAGCGCATCCAGGACATGGACACCCTGATCAGCCGGCTCACCGGAGAACCCCGGGAGGCGGTCCCCGCCGCTCCTGCAGAGCCGGAGCCGCCGGTCATTGTGATCCCCCAGGACGACTGGCCCGAGGAGCCGGAGGGGAACACCACCTACTACCGGCCCGCAGCTTCTCCCCAGAATCCCCGGAAAGAGGAGGCCCAGGCCGAGGAAAAGGCCCGGACCCGGAAGCTGGTCCTCACCAGCATGGCCATTACCTTGCCCATTCTGCTGCTGGCCCTGATTCTTACCTTCTGGATTCTGTTCGGAGGGCGGGGGAACCACGGGGATACATCCCAGGCGAGTTCGGAGAGCACCGGGGTCTCCGACGAGTGGCTGGTGCCCTCCCGGGAGGAGGAGAGCCGGGGCAGTCAGACGTCCCCGGAGTCCTCCCGGCAGGAGGAAAGTTCGGAGCCAGAGGAAAGCAGCGCCGAACCTCTGCTCATGGAGAATTTCGTGGGGCAGAAGTACGCCGATGTGGTGGCCAGCGCCGCCAACAAGGCCATTTACATCTTCGACGAGCCGGAGTACGTCTACACCGACGAGTACCCCGAGGGCATCGTGGCGGACCAGGACGTGACCCCGGACATTGAGATCACCGAGGGCACCCGGGTCAAGCTCAAGGTGAGCCAGGGCTCCCAGTACGTGGAGCTCCCCAGCTACGACAAGATGATGGAGCAGGACTATCTGAGCGAGCTGGCGAAGCTGGGCATCACCAACGTGGTGGTCCGCTACCGGAAGGACGCGCTGTTCAAACAGGCGGGCTACGTGGTGGGGACCAGCATGGACGCGGAAGGGAAGTACGACATCACCAAGGCTCCGCTGCTGGAGGTGTACGTCTCCGAGGAAAACGACGATTCCTGATGGGAAAGACTTTTTACGAAAAGTCTAAATCTGTAAATTGGTTTTTGTCTATTTTTAACGAACTTTCGAAAATGGCCGAAAAATTACAAAAATTTGACAAACAATTTGCCAAAACGTGTTATAATGTCCTTGTAAAAAAGCGGCTGCGGCTGTCCGGAAAACGGCCGGGCCAGCAATCGGAAAAGGAGAATGGTTTATGGAAAGAAAAACCACCATGCTTCGAAAAGCATTGGCGGGGATTCTGGGCGTAGCGGTATTCGCGGGCAGCGTCTTTACCGGCACTGCGTTTGCGGCGACCACCGACCAGGATCATCCCACCCAGATCGTGTCCCAGGGAACTGCGGTCACGGAACAGACCGATAACGTGACGGTAAAAAAGACCGTGACGGAAACCGGTGTGGAAAATCAGTTCAACATCACCCTGACGGTCACTACCCAGGAGCGGCTCCAGGAGATTCCTGCCACCACCGATTCGGCGGTCGTCCTGGTAATGGACACCTCCGGCAGTATGGGCGGGGACCGTCTGGTTGCAGCCAAAAAGGCGGCTAAGGACTTTGTGGACAAGTACGTCAAGGACGCCAAGTCCACCGATAAGCGCTATGCGGCTCTGGTGGAGTTTGCCAATGACGCCGAAACCGTAAGCGGCTGGACCAACCTGGCCCAGGGTACCGGCAAGTTCAAAGGCGCAATCGACAATTTGTATGTTGCGTGGAATATCATTGACGGCTACACTGGCGGCACCAACATGGAAGCCGGTCTCCAGCTGGCCTACAACCTGATTAATGCGGAAAAAGTGGAAGGCGGCCTTCTGGAGGACTGCAAGAACATCAACGTGATCCTGCTGTCCGACGGCTGCCCCACTTACCATGTGGACGAGAACACCCGAAACAGCACCACAAAGGTGAAAGGCGTTAGGGGCGGCGGTAATACGGCTTACCCCGAAGATTGGAAGTCTGTGGAGAAGATTGCCGGTTCGATCCGGGATGACAAAATCAATCTGTACTCCGTTGCTTTCCAGACGGGAAGCGAGACTTTCTGGGATTTCAAGGCACAGCCTCCGAAAAACGGAATTTGTGTGAATCCCAATCATTGGCACAACGATGTACACGGCCGCTGGTCCAGTGAGCGGAAGAATGTTGCCGGCTGGATGAACACCTTCTCCGACAAGTGCTTCACCGCCGGGAAAATCGATGATCTTTCCGTGAAGTTTGAGAACATCGCCAAGCTCATCAAGCTGGGCGCGCAGGCTTGGAAAGTCACGGACCCCATGGGCCAGTTCATCAACTATGGCGGTGCGGCCAACAGCTCGGCCAGCGAGGACAACAAGTACAGCTTCGCCAACGGCATCCTCACCTGGGACCTGAAAAACAGCGTTCCCACCGAACTGAAGACGGACCAGGTAACGACCTACACCTACACCCTGACTTATCCCATCACCCTGAACACTGCGGGCGCGGGCTTTGATGCGGAAAGGGCGTATGCTACCAACGGCACCACCACGCTGTACTACTACCTTTTCTCCAAGGTGGACGACAGCACCAATGTCCCCGAGACCCCCAAGACCCTGGACTTCAATGTTCCCACCGTTAAGGGCTTCCTGGGCACTCTGAGCTTCCAGAAGGTGGATCAGGACGGCAACGCGCTGCCCGACGCCAGCTTCGCGGTTTCCGGCACCAGCCTGACCGGCGTGTCTGACGCCAGCGGCAACGTGACCATCGCGGGCATTCCCTCCGGCTTCACCTACACCCTGACCGAGACCAAGATGGACGGCTATACGGCTCTGGAGCCCATTCCGTTCCAGGTCTCCTACGGCGAGGTTTCCAAGGCGGACGGCACTTCTCTGGCGACTGTCATCAACACCAAGGAAGAAAACGACAAGTATGTCGTGATCAAGCACGAGTACTACAATGCCGACGGCTATCTGTATGCCCGCATCACCGACGATTTCAGCCATATGGGCTACAAGGAAGGCTTTGTGCCCGAGCGCATCTACGATTACGGCGATATGACCTTTGAGGCTTGGGGCGACGCCACCGCCAAGTGGGCGTACAACGCCACCGACGAGAATCTGGGCACCCATGACGATTACGTCATCACCCTCAAGTACAAACAGAAATCGGAAGTCGAGGAAGTCAAGGATTACACCGTGGTCATCCACAAGTACTTTGACGCCGACGGCAACCTGGTTGCCGAGGTCAAGGACACCGATTTCGACCACATGCTGGACAAGGAAGGCTTCCAGCCCGTGACTGAAACCACCTATGGCGGCGTGGAATATGTGGTTCGCGACAGCTATGACGGCTGGGTTAAGGACACAACCGATGATGCAATCAGTGAGAAACACAATGACCATGTGTATACCATTGAGTATCAGAAGAAATCTGTGGAAGTCAAGGATTATGTGGTTATCATCCACAAGTACTTTGACGCAGACAACAACCTGGTAGCAGAGGTCCGGGACACCGATTTCGATCATATGCTGGACAAAGAAGGCTTTGAGCCGGTCCCCGTAACCACCTATGACGGCGAGGAATACGAGGTTTGCAACCGTTATGACGGTTGGGTCTTGAACACCACCGATGATGCAATCAGTGAGAAACACAATGACCATGTGTACACCATCGAATATCAGAAAAAGGATGACGAGCCGTACTACTCTGCGATTCGCGTGAACCATGAGTACTACACCGACGGCAATCTGGACGGCGTCGAGATCGAGGAATTCGATTATACCGAAGACTTTGCGCCCACCCAGCAGCCGGAGTATTCCAAGAAAACCTACACCTATGTCAGCACCACCGGCCCGAAGGATATCGGCGACGGATACCTGGAATACACCCTGGTTTACAGAAGAACCACCGAAACTCCTCCCACTCCTGTGGTGAACGACACCGTTATCGTCATCGAGAAGTCTTGGGACGGCGCGGTTTATGACGGCGACATCACCTTCACCGTCACCAATGAGCGCAGCGGCCGGAGCTACACCGGAACCCTCCGGGCGGGCCGTTCCAGCGTTCGGATCCGTGTGCCTTACGGTGCGACCTATACCGTTTCCGAGGACGTTCCTGACGGATACGAAGTCAGCTTCCCTGAGGGCAGCAACGTGAGGGTCCTCACCGGCGATTACGCCACTGTGAAGGTCCTGAATACGGAGAAGAAAGAGGTTGTGCCTACGCCCGACCCGATTCCCACTCCGACTCCTACCCCCACCCCCACTCCCGGCGAGGAGACCACCATTGTGACTCCGCCGAAGACCGGTTCTGCGGCGGGCGGCCTGTCCGTCCTCTTCGGCCTGGCTGCTGCGGCAGTGGTCGGCTCTGCGGTGCTTCGCAGAAAGAAAAAATAAGGATCGGTTTTGATCTCTTAAACAAATCCCAGGCTCCGTTTTCGGCGGGGCCTGGGATTTTTCGCGTTATAGGATGATGCAGACCAGGCCGTTGCAGCCTTCGTTGATGATGCGCTCGATGGTCTCCTGGAGCTTCAGCCGGGCGTCGGAGGGCATCCGGTAGAGCTTGTTGTGAAGGCCCTCGTTGACCAGCTCGTGGAGGGATTTGCCGAAGATGTTGGACTCCCAGATTTTCTGGGGGCTTTCCTCAAACTCCTTGAGGAGGTACATGACCAGTTCTTCGGACTGCTTCTCCGAGCCGACGATGGGGTTGACTTCGGTGGTGATGTCCGCCCGCATCATGTGGATGGAGGGGGCCGACGCCCGGAGACGGACGCCGTATTTGCCGCCCTGGCGGACGATTTCCGGTTCCTCCAGGCGCAGCTGGTCCATGGTGGGCATGACGATGCCGTAGCCGGTGGCCTCCACCTCGTCCAGGGCACCTTTGAGCTTCTGGTACTCCCGCTGGCAGGCGGCCAGCTCCTTCATGCAAGGCATCAGGTCGGCTTCGTCGGTGATGGAAAGGCCGGTGGTTTCGCCGAGAATCTGGTAGAAAAGCTGGGGCTCCAGGGCGATGGCGATCCGGGCGCTGCCCCGGCCCAGGTCGATTTTCCGGACGGTGACGGCGGAAATGTGGGCGCATTCCTCCAGAGATTGACCCATGGTCCGGACCTGGTGGAGGGAGCGGACCTCCTGGGCGGCGGTGCGGATGGCCCCGAAAACCGCAGATTTCAGCCAGTGGTCCGTGTCCAGGGAGACGATCCACCGGGGGAGCTCCACGGCGATCTCCCGGACAGGAAATTCCAGGAGGACCTGGGAGAGAAGGGTCTTGATGTCGTCCTCGGTGAGCTCCAGGCAGTTGACGGCCACCACCGGGCGGCGGTATTTGGCCTCCATTTCCTCCCGGAGCTGCCGGGCGGCGGCGCTGGTGGGGGAGGCACTGTTCAGGAGGATGACGAAGGGCTTTTCCAGCTCCGAAAGCTCCCGGATGACCCGTTCCTCGGCCTCCTCGTACTCGTCCCGGGGGATGTCGGTGAAGCTGCCGTCGGTGGTGATGACCAGGCCCAGGGTGGAGTGGTCGGTGATGACCTTCCGGGTGCCCACCTCCGCCGCCATGTTGAAGGGGACCTCGTCCTCAAACCAGGGGGTCCGGACCATCCGGGGGGCCTCCTCCTCAAAGTAGCCCAGGGAGCTGGGAACGATGTACCCCACGCAGTCGATGAGCCGGACTTTGGCCTGGGCGCTGCCGTCCAGTTCCACGGTGACGGCTTCCTCGGGGATGAACTTGGGCTCCGTGGTCATAATGGTCTTGCCCGCGGCGGACTGGGGCAGCTCGTCGGTGGCGCGCTCTCGCATGAACTCGCTTTTGATGTGGGGGATGACCAGGGTCTCCATGAATTTCTTGATAAAGGTGCTTTTTCCGGTCCGGACCGGGCCCACCACGCCGATGTAGATGTCGCCGCCGGTTCGGAGGGCAATGTCCCGGTAAATGTCGTTATAATCCATTCCAATACCTCCCGCTTAGCCGTCGATCAGGGGGATCAGCAGCATGGTATGGGCCGGGAGGACCTCGTCCTCCAAGCCGTTTTCCTTCATCACGGCGTCCATTGACGTCGAATAGGTCTTGGCGATGTCCCAGATCCGGTCCCCGGCCTCGGCGTAGCAGATGCGCAGGGCGCAGAGGGCGTCCCGGACCCTGGGGGCGTCCTCCTGGACGACCACGTCGGTGAGGATGGGGAGGGTACTGCGCCCATGGATCATGCCGCTGATCCGCAGCTCCGTCCGCAGCTCCAGCTGAGTCTCGGAGAGGATGGAAAAGCCGGTGGACAGGACGCTGACCCAGGGGAGAAAGCCGATCTCGCCGTCCAGGCCGCTTTGGACCTTCAGTTCCACGGGGACGGTTTTTTCCACCAGGAAGGGGATGCCGTCGCCGCCGCCGCATAGGGCGGAGACTTCCAGGTTGCCGCAGACGAAAAGGTCGCCGTTTTCCTGCTTCACCGCTGCGTCGCCGAAGACCGAGGCGGCGTCATAGACAACGGAAACAGCGGAGCCGCCGGTGTCCGCGGCGGTTTTGGCCGTCAGGGTCAGGTCTGCGGTCTGGAGGACCCGTTCCGCCGTGGCGGTCCGGGAGACCAGGGAGGATTCGTAGAGGGTGGAGAAGGCGTCGTCGGCCAGGCGGTAGTCCTGGTTCCGCTCCGCCGTGCAGAACAGGTTCAGGGTACACTCGCAGCTGAGGATGCGGTTCTGGCCGGAGTCGTCAGGCCGGGGCTCCACGCTGACGCCGGTGACTTCGAAGCGGACGTCGCAGAGGTCGGTTTCTTCCAGGCCGGGGAGGTCCACGATCTGGCTGACGGGGATGGAAAACTCCATGACCTCCGGCGGGGCGGCCTCGTCCTCGGGCTGGTAGAGGAGGTGGAGGCTGACGTCGCCCTTGCAGATGGCCTTGTTGGCGATGCGCTTGGTTTCCGTGGGGACCGCCGCGCCTTGCAGGACCAGAACGGAGCCGAAGGCGGGCTTGGCGGCACCCAGCTCCAGGTCCTCGGTGACGACAAAGGGCTTGCAGGCGGTTTTCCGGGCGGCGCAGGCAGTGATCTCCCGGCAATGGCACTGGAGGCCCATGCCGCTGCCGCCGGAGACCACGGCTTCCTCCCGCTGGTCCCAGACCCGGAGCTTGAAGCTGATTCCGCCCCGGATGTCCAGGCGGCGCTGGTTCACGGCCCGGCCATTGGCGAAGTAGCACCGGGGGACCACCTGGAACAGGGGGCTCTGGCACTGGGCGGGGAGGTCCACGACCTTGGAAAAGGGGGATTTTTGCTCCACGCAGCAGATGCGGTTGGTGGTTTCGGCCAGGTAGAGGACCCGGATGCAGGCCATGCCGTCGATGGTCAGCTTGGTTCCGGCGATTTTCTGGGACTGGATGACGGGGGTGACGGTGGTTTTCAGGAGCTTGAAGATATTGGGGTAGTAGTCCGGGAGGAAATAGTCCAGCTCCACCGACTGTTCGGCGGAGGCGTCCAGAATCATCTCGCTGAGGCAGATGGTATCCCGGGTGAGGACGGGCTGTGCCATGGTATCATCCTTTCTTTTCAGGCTTTACCTCATTCCTATGCGGAGGTGGGACAAAATATGCCCGGAAAGGCGGGGAGAAGGGAAATTTGGGGATAAGAAACAGCGCCATCCGGGGTGGATGGCGCTGTTGTCAGTGGGAGGGTGGGGCAAGGCTGCGCCTTGCGGGGGAACCCCTTGATAGGGTTCCCCCACGGCAGAACGTCCCGGTGGGACGTTTTGCCTCCCCTTCCTGATCTTTTGGGTATCATTGGGGGATTTCGCTTTCTGCGGAAAGCGAGGAGGGGCGCTGCCCCCCCACCCTGCCAGCCTTTTGAAAAAGGCTGGACCGAAAACTTGAGTTGTGCTGACGGGCAGGTTCTACGAATCCCACGGGCTGCTCAAATCGTCGCCGCGCAGCCTGTCGCGCGGCCATTGAAACTTGACGCGAGTTACTTAGCCGCGTCGTCATGGGAGCGGCGGCCCGCCGCCCAGATGTTGTCAACGTATTCCTGGACGGCGCGGTCAGCGGAGAAGATGCCGGTGTTGGCGATGTTCATCAGGGACATCCGGTTCCAGGCGGCGGGGTCGCTGTAAACCCGGCTCACCTGCTCCTGGCACTGGCGGTAGCTTTCAAAGTCCGCCAGGGACATATAGGTGTCGTTGTTCAGGAGATAGTTGATGATGGAATCGAAGTTCTTGCCGTCCAGGCCCCCTTGCTGGACGAAATCCAGGACCTCCCGGATAGCGGGGTCGGAATCGTAAAGGCTCCGGGGGCGGTAGCCGGTGCGGTAAAGGGCGTTGACCTCCTCGGTGTTCATGCCGAAGATGAAGATGTTTTCCTTGCCCACGGCGTCGAAAATCTCGATGTTGGCTCCGTCCATGGTGCCCAGGGTCAGAGCGCCGTTGAGCATCATCTTCATGTTGCCGGTGCCGGAGGCTTCCTTGCCGGCCTGGGAAATCTGCTCGCTAATCTCGGCGGCGGGGTAGATGATCTCCGCCAGGGAGACCTTGTAGTCCGCCAGGAAGATGACCTTCAGCATGTCCTTGGCCTGGGGGTCCCGGTTGATGCGGTCACCCAGGGCGCAGATGAAGCGGATGATCTCCTTGGCCATGTAGTATCCGGGGGAGGCTTTGGCGCCGAAAAGGAAGGTCCGGGGCTGGAAGGACGCGCCCTTTTTAATTTGCAGGTAGAGCCAGCAGATGTGGAGGGCGTTCATCAGCTGCCGCTTGTACTCGTGGAGCCGCTTTACCTGGACGTCAAAGAGGGAAGTAGGGTCCACATTGATGCCGTTGGCCCGGGAAATGTAGCGGGCCAGGCGCTTTTTGTTTTCCAGCTTGATCTCCGCCAGGCGGGTGAGGACCTGGGGGTCGCCGGCGTAGGCGGCGAGCTTCTCCAGCTGGTCCAGGTCGTGGACGAAGCCGTCGCCGATGAGCTCGGTGATATAACCGGTGAGAAGGGGGTTCCCCTGGCAGAGCCACCGCCGGGCGGCGATGCCGTTTGTGACGTTGGTCAGCTTGCCGGGGAAAATCACGTCGTAGTCGTGGAACAGGTCGTTTTTCAGAATCTCCGAATGGAGCTTGGAAACGCCGTTGACCGAGAAGCAGGCGATCAGGCAGAGGTTGGCCATCCGGACCTGGTTGTTGCCGATGACGGCCATTTCGGAAATCTTGCTCCGCATTTCAGGGAACTTTTCGAAGGTTTCCTTGCAGAAGCGGCGGTCGATCTCCTCGATGATGCTGGTGATCCGGGGGAGATGCTGGCGGAACAGGTTCAGGTCCCACTTTTCCAGGGCCTCGCTCATGACGGTGTGGTTGGTGTAGGCCAGGGTGTGGCAGACAATGTTCCAGGCACGGTCCCATTCGTAGCCGCAGTCGTCCAGGAGGATGCGCATGAGCTCGGGGACGCAGAGGGCGGGGTGGGTGTCGTTGATATGGATCACCGCTTTGTCCGGCAGATTGTCCAGGGTGGAGTTCTGCCGCAGGTGGTCCCGGATGATGGTCTGGAGGGAGGCGCTGACGAAGAAGTACTGCTGTTTCAGGCGCAGGCGCTTGCCCTCGATGTGGTCGTCGGCGGGGTAGAGGACCTTGGAAATGGCCTCGGCCTTGGCGTCCTCCTCCATGGATTTGACGTACTCGCCCCGGGAAAAGACGTTCATGTCAAAGCTGTTGGGGGCTTCGGCCCGCCACAGCCGCAGGCAGTTGACGGCGTCGGAGTCCTTGCCGGAGATCATCATGTCGTAGGGCACCGCACGGACGGTGTAGTAGTCCTTGTGGATGGTGCGGAGGCCGCGTTCGTCCCACTGCTCGATGATGCTGCCGTCGAAGTGGACCTCCATGGCCTCATCGGTCCGGGGGGCCAGCCAGTATTTGCCCATTTCCAGCCAGTCGTCGGGGTATTCCACCTGCCAGCCGTCCACGATCTTCTGCTTGAAGATGCCGAACTCATAGCGGATGGAGAAGCCGGTGACAGGATAGCCCATGGTGGCCGCCGCGTCCATATAGCAGCTGGCCAGACGGCCCAGGCCGCCGTTCCCCAGGCCCGCGTCGGGCTCCATTTCGTAGATGCGCTCCAGGTCGAAGCCCAGCTCCCGGACAGCCTCCTTCATGGGGGCCTCCAGGTTCAGGTTGTAGAGGTTGTTTTTCAGGGAGCGGCCCACCAGAAATTCCATAGACATGTAGTAGATGCGCTTCTGGTCCTCCCGGCGGACCTTGTCCATAAAATCGGCCCGCTTGCGTATGAGCTTGTTCTGAATGACGGTGAGAATGGTGCCGTACATCTGCCGGTCGGTGGCTTCGTCGGGAAGATAGCCGTAGTCGTTTTTCAGAGTTGCGATCAACTCTTCCTTCAGTTCCGTAACCGTAGGTTCCATAGGGAAACCTCCTTTTTGAAAAATAGAAAAGAGGCGGCGGCGGAGAAAGCCTCCGCTGTCACCTCGAGCATACTCCATGCTTTATTATACACAGTTTCCGGGGGAAATGCAATCGGTGGAAACCATGAGAATTCCCCGGCAGTTCCCGGATTTTTATCCACAATGCCGCGGCGGAGAGCCGGAAGGGGCCCTCCGCCGGTGGATTTTACAGGCTCTGATAAATCTCGATGTACTTTCCGGCCGACGCTTTCCAGGAATAGTCGCCGCTCATGGCGTTTTTCATCACGGCCTTGCGCTGGTCCGGGTCCCGCCAGATGGCTTCCGCCCGGCGGATGGCGTCCAGCATATCCTGGGCGTTGAAGGACTGGAAGGTGACGCCGCTGCCCTCTAAAGTCTCGGGATTGAAGGGGGGAACGGTATCCCGGAGGCCGCCCACGGCGTGGACCACGGGGATGGTGCCGTAGCGCATGGCGATCATCTGGGCCAGGCCGCAGGGTTCCGACTTGGAGGGCATGAGGAACAGGTCCGCGCCGGCGTAGATCCGCTGGGCCAGGGGCATGGAGAACCTGATCACCGCCCGGAACTTGTCGTGGTAGGCGTAATCGCAGTACTTGAAGTAGTTCTCATAGTCGGCATAGCCGCTGCCCAGGACCACCATCTGGACGTGGCCGCCCATGAGGTCGTTCATCACCGGCTCCAGGAGGTCGATGCCCTTCTGGGGGGTCAGGCGGGTGACAAGGCCGATGAGGACGGCGTCGGGGTCCTGGGGAAGGCCCAGCTCCTCCTGGAGGGCGGCTTTGTCAAAGCGCTTGCTGCCCCGGGTCTTCAGGGAGTAGTTGGTCTTGATGTGGGGGTCGGTCTCGGGGTCAAAGACCTCGGTATCGATGCCGTTGACGATGCCCCGGAGCTTATACTGCCGGGCTTCCAGAATGGGATGGAGGCCGAAGGAGAAGTAGGGGTTCAGAATCTCCCTGGCATAGCTTTCCGAGACGGTGGTGACGATGTTGGCGCACTCGATGGCGCCCTTCATCAGGTTCAGGCAGCCGTCAAACTCCAGAATGGACTCCTGGGAGGGGTAGATGCCGAAGACCGACTCCAGGATGTTCCGGTCGTACTTGCCCTGGAACTCGATGTTGTGGATGGAGAACACCGTTTTGATCCCGCCGTAGCCGGGAACCGTCCGGTACTGGGTGTCCAGGTACACCGGGACCAGGGCGGTGTGCCAGTCGTTGGCGTGGATGATGTCTGGGAAGAAGTCCACCTGGGGGAGAAGCTCCAGCACGGCCTTGGAGAAGTAGGCGAAGCGCTCACCGTCGTCGTATTCGCCGTAGGTCCCGCCCCGTTTGAAGTATTGCTCGTTGTCGATGAGATAGTAGGTCACGCCGTCAGACTGGGCGGTGAACACCCCACAGTAGCAGCTGCGCCAGCCCAGGGAGAAGTAGAAGAACTTCTCAAAATGGCACTGCTCCCGCATTTTCTGGGCCATGACGGAGTACATGGGGATGACCACCCGGGCGTCGATGCCGCGCTTGACCAGTTCCTTGGGCAGCGCGCCCATGACGTCCCCCAGGCCGCCCACCTTGATGAAGGGAAGGGCTTCGCTGGCGGCAAAAAGAATTTTCATAGGACACCTCGATTTCATGAATCAGACGTGCTGCCCCTTGGAGATCACGAAGGGGTAGGTCTGGTAGCCGGAGAGAATGTGGTTTTCTTCGATGACCACGTCTTTGTCGGAAATGACGCAGTTTAAGCGGGCCCCGCTCTTGACGGTGGTGTTCTGCATGATGATGCAGTTGTTGAGGACCGCGCCCTTTTCGATGGTCACGTCCCGGAAGACGATGCAGTTGTGGAGCTCGCCGTTGATGACGCAGCCGTCGGCGATGAGGGAGTCCGTGACCTTGCCGTCAAAGCCGTAGACCGTGGGGACGGAGTTCTTCACCCGGGTCAGAATGGGGGTGTCGGAGTAAAAGAGCTCCCGGCGGACCTCGGGCTTCAGAATTTCCATGCTGGCGTTGTAGTAGTCGGAGACGGTGTTGATCACGGCGGAGAAGCCCTTGTGGGCGTAGGCGTAAACCTTTAATTTGTTCAGGTTCTTGGTGATGAAGTCCCGCTCAAAATCGATCCAGCCGAAGGTGTAGGCCCGGTCCAGAAGGGAAATCAGCAGGTCCTTGTTGAAGATGTAGACGCCCAGGACGGCGTTCTGAGGCTCGTTTTGCTGGACGGTGGTGTAGTAAGCGTCAATGACCCGGCCGGTGGAGTCGTGCTCCAGGATGCCGCCTGCGTGGCCCTGGCAGACCTTGTTCTGGTAAAGGACGGTGACGTCCGCGCCCCGTTCCTCGTGGAAGCGGAGCATCTCCTCAAAGTCGATGTTCATGACCAGGTTGGCGTCGGAGAGGATGAAGGTGTCCACATCGGCGTTTTCCAGGTAGGCTTTGGCGGAGAGAAGGGCGTCCACCTTGCTGCGGTTCCGGGTGACGGCGGTCTCCGCCTTGGCGAAGGGGGTGAGGATCTTGATGCCGCCGTTTTTGCGGTCCAGGTCCCAGTCCTTGCCCCAGCCCAGGTGGTCCATGAGGGAGCCGTAGTGCTCCTTGGTCAGGACGCCGATATTGAACACCCCGGCGTTGACCAGGGAGGAGAGAACAAAGTCGATGAGCCGGTACCGTCCGGCAAAGGGGACGGTGGCCAGGGTGCGCTCCGAGGCCAGCTCATTGGGGAAAACCTTGTAGCTCTCGGAGAAGAGTATGCACATGGTTTTTGAAGTCATAGCGGTGTACCTCCAGTTTTCTGTATCCGGTCAGCGGTTGGCGTCGGGCTCGATCATCTCTTTGGGACGGACGATCTGGCCTTTTTTGACCACGGCGCCCCGGCCTACCACGGCGATGCCCCACTCGGAGGGGTCGGAGTAGTTGCAGGGGTCGTCGCCGACCACCGCGCCTTCCTCGATGACGGCGTCCTCGGCGATGATGGCGTATTTGACCACCGCGCCCTTTTTGATGACGGTGTTTTTCATGACCACGGCGGAGTTCAGCTCCGCGCCTTCCTCCACGGTGACGCCGGAGAACAGGACGGTGTACCAGAGCTTGCCGTTGATGTCGCAGCCCTCGGTGATCAGGGATTCGGCGATGTCCGCCTTCTCCCGGATGAAGTGGGGCGGATGAGGCTCGTTCCGGGCGTAGATGCGCCACTGGTCGCCGCTGAGGTTGATATTGACCTTGGGGTTCAGAAGGTCCATGTTGGCCTCCCAGAGGCTGTCGATGGTGCCCACGTCCTTCCAGTAGCCGTCGAACTGGTAGGCAAACATCCGCTCGCCCTTGGCCAGCATGGAGGGGATGATATTCTTGCCGAAGTCGTTGGAGCTGTTGGGGTCCTTTTCGTCGTTGATCAGGTACTCCCGGAGCTTTTTCCAGTTGAAAATGTAGATGCCCATGGAGGCTTTGGTGGACTTGGGGTGCTTGGGCTTTTCCTCGAACTCGTAGATGGAGCCGTCGGGGTTGGTGTTCATGATGCCGAAGCGGCTGGCCTCCTCCACGGGGACGTCCAGGACGGCGATGGTGGCGTCGGCCTGGCGGGACTTGTGGAAGTCCAGCATTTTGGCGTAGTCCATCTTATAGATGTGGTCGCCGGAGAGGACCAGGACGTAGTCCGGCTCATAGCGCTCGATGAAATTGATGTTCTGGTAGATGGCGTTGGCGGTGCCCTTGTACCACTGGCCCTCCTTGTCCTTCACATAGGGGGGCAGGATGTAAACGCCGCCGTTCATCCGGTCCAGGTCCCAGGGCTGGCCGTTGCCGATGTAGGAGTTCAGCTCCAGGGGGCGGTACTGGGTCAGGACGCCCACGGTGTCGATGCCGGAGTTGACGCAGTTGGAGAGGGGAAAGTCGATGATGCGGTACTTTCCGCCGAAGGGGACGGCGGGTTTGGCCACTTCCTTGGTCAGGACGTAGAGCCGGGTCCCTTGCCCGCCGGCAAGGAGCATGGTGATCATTTCTTTCTTCTGTTTCATGATGGGCACCTCGTTTATAGGATAAAATGGGCTTGGGGTCAGATGGAATCCCGGGGCTTGATCCCGGCGGACTTGAAGAAATACACGGCGGAAAGAGGCGGCAGCACCGCGTCCACGCAGAAGGGCTTGCCCTGGGCGGGGCGGAGCTTGGCGAATCCGCCGCCGTTTAACCGGCCGCCGCCGCCGTACTTGATCTCGTCGGAGGAGAACAGCTCGGTGTACTTTCCCCGGCGGTCCACGCCCAGCTCAATGGGCGTTTCTTCCTTGCCGAAGTTGGCCAGGACCAGGAACTCGTTTCCGGCTTCGTCCTTACGGGAAAAGCCCAGGAGGGCCGGGTTTTCCGGGAAGGCGATGGGGGAGAGGTCCGGGCTTTGCCAGATGGCCGGGGTCTTGCGGTAAAAGTCGTTGAGCTGTCGGAAGAAGCTCTGGAACTTCCGGTGCATTTCGTAGTCTAAGAGCATCCAGTCCAGCTCATGGGCGGGGGTCCAGGGGGAGAACTGGGCGAACTCGCTGCCCATGAACAGCAGCTTTCGTCCCGGCGCGCCGTAGAACACCGTCATCACTGCCCGGAGCCGGGCGAATTTTTCCTCGTAGCTGCCGGGAATCCAGCCCATAAGGCTGTCGCCCAGGCGGTCCAGGAACTGCCGCCCCGCCGCCAGCAGCCGCCGGTCCCCTTGGGTCGGGAAGGCCGGGGGCTGGCCGCCCTCTGCGGCAAAGCGGAGGAGGGCCGGCAAGGGCTCCTCGTCCCAGAGAAGGGAGGGTTCGGCTTCGGGGGCCGCTCCCGCGGTCCGGGCCCCGGGAAAGTGCCGGGGAATCTGGCGGTTCAGCTCCTGAAGGAACTCTCTGCCGCCGGGACGGGCCGCGATCCGCCGGTCGCCGCAGATCCGGAGGCCGTCGATGTGGCAGACCTCCAGGAGGAACCGGGCCGAAGCAAAGAGGAACGCCCGAACGGCGGGGTTTTCGTAGTCAAAGCGGCGGAAATCCGGGCGCTCCGCGTCCTCGTGGCACTCGAAAAGGGGCGCTCCGGCGAAGTCGGACAGGCCGAAATCGTCTACGGGGAAGCCCTCCGGGGACCATTCCATCCAGACGCTGAGGTCCGCCTGATGAAGGGCGTTTACCAGGTCCAGGAAGTCCGAGGGGGTCCCGTACCAGGAGGTGGGGGCGAAAAATCCGGTGGTCCGGTAGCCGCCGGAGGCCCCGTCCAGGTGCTCCAGAAGGGGCATCAGGCAGACGCCGGTGAAGCCCATGTCCTTGAGATAGGCGCTGAGCTCCCCGGCCAGGTTCCGGTAGTTTAACGGCTCGCCGTTGGCGTAGGTGCGGAAGGAACCGGCGTGGATTTCGTAAAGGTTCAGGGGCCGGACCTCCCCGAAGGCCCGGCGGGCCATCCACCTGGCGTCGTTCCACTGGTAGTTTTCCAGGAAATAGACCTTGGAAGCGTTGCCCGGCGGCGTCTCGGCATGGACGGCGAAGGGGTCGGACTTGAAGCGGAGCTGCCCGTCGGGGGTCTGGACGGCGTATTTGTAGGCGTCGAATTCCTCGGCGCAGGTGAGAAGGGCTTCGAAAACGCCGGGAGCGGTCTGCTCCATGGGGAAAAGCCGGGGGTCCCAGCTGCAGAACGCGCCGGTGACAAAGACCTGCTCCGCCTCCGGAGCCCACACCCGGAAAAGGGTCTGGCCCTCCTGGGGGTGGCAGCCGAAGGAGCGGAACGCGCCGGGACCTTCCCAGCCGCTCCAGGGGGATGTAGATTGCTTCATGGGAGGCTGCCTCCTTTTCCCGCCGGTCAGCCTGTCCTCCAGATGGGGGAGAGCGGCGGCGGATGTTTTGGAAAAAAACGGCAAGAAGTATGTGCATTTGATACAACTGTATTATACCATGTTTCACGATTTTTGTAAATCATAGACTATGTAAAAATACCGGATTTCACGTAGAAACCGCAGGGGATTTTTTGTGCGTTCTGTTGACGGAAATCGTAGGAGAAAGGGATATACTTTCCCGGAAATTCCGTGTATAATAAAAAGAGCGATTTCGGCAGAAAAGGAGAATGTTCGTGGGATACACCGTAAACTACAACGCCTGGGACGAGAGGTGCAAGTCCCCCTTCGGCCCGGTCCGGGAGGGGGAGACCGTCCGCATTTCCATGGAGGTCCCGGGGGAGGCCGGGGCGGAAAGGGTCCTGCTGAAGCTCCGCCGGGACGGGGAGGCCGCAGAGCGGGAGGTGGAGCTGAAAGGCGTGTCCACCGGACATCTTACCACATTTTCCGGGGCGTTTTCTGTCGCGGAAAGAGGGCTGTGGTTCTACCGTTTTGAGATTTTCACGGCGGCAGGGATCCTGTTCGTGGGACGGGACGAGGAATCCCGGGCCGTGGTGGGAGATTTCCTCCCGGAGTGGCAGCTGACGGTGTATGGGGCGGATTTCGCCACGCCGGAGGGGCTGGGTCAGGGACTTTTATACCAGATCTTCCCCGACCGGTTCCGGAAAAGCCGGACCGGCGAGCTGCCGCCGGTGCGGAACGACCGGATTCTTCACGAGGACTGGAGCGAGCGGCCCCTGTTCAAGGCGGACGTGGAGGACTATGCCGCCACGGACTTTTTCGGCGGGGATTTGGAAGGGATCCGAGAGAAGCTGCCCTATTTGCAGAGTCTGGGCGTGACTATGCTGTATCTGAACCCCATTTTTGAGGCGGCCTCCAACCACCGGTACAACACCGGCGACTATTTCGCTGTGGACCCCTGGCTGGGGACGGAAGAGGACGTTCTCCGGCTGTGCAGGGACGCCCGGGAGCTGGGAATCCGGGTGATTTTGGATGGGGTGTTCTCCCACACCGGATCGGACAGCCGCTATTTCAATAAGGAGGGGCACTATGACACACTGGGGGCCTGGCAGTCCCCGGCGTCGGCTTATGCAGCGTGGTATCGCTTCAAGGACCCGGAGCGCCGGGAGTACGATTGCTGGTGGGGCATCCCCACCCTGCCCAACGTCAACGAGGACGAGCCGTCCTTCCAGGCGTTTATCTGCGGAGAGGGCGGCGTCCTGGACTACTGGATGGAGCGGGGAGCCTCCGGCTGGCGGCTGGACGTGGCCGATGAGCTCCCCGACGGGTTCCTGGACGCGGTGCGGCGGCGGATCAAGGCCCGGTCCCCCCAGGCGTACCTGCTGGGGGAGGTCTGGGAGGACGCCTCCAACAAGGAAAGCTACGGCCAGCGCCGCCGGTACCTTCTGGGGGACCAGCTGGACGGGGTCATGAACTATCCCTGTCGGAAGGCCCTTCTGGACTTTATCGGGGAGGGGGACGCGGCGCTATTCCGCCGCCGGATCCTGGAGCTGCTGGACCATTACCCGGCTCCGGCGGTCCAGGCCATGATGAACCCCCTGTCCACCCACGACGTGGCCCGGGCGGCCACGGTGCTGGGAGTCCTCCGGGAGGTCCCGGAGGAGGAGCGGGGGGACTATCTTCCCACTCCCGGAGAACGGGAGCGGGGGCGGCTGGGGCTGATGCTGGCAGCGCTGCTCCAGTACACCCTGCCGGGGATGCCCTCCCTTTACTACGGCGACGAGGCGGGGCTCATGGGCTTTTCCGACCCCTGGAACCGCCGGTGCTATCCCTGGGACCGGGAGGACGGGGAGCTCATCGCCTTCTTCCGGCAGCTGGGGGCCCTCCGCCGGGACCATCCCGGGGAGCTTTCGGAGCCCCTGACCTTTGTGTCCGCCCAGGGAGGGCTGGCGGCCTTCCGCCGGGGGAAGCTCCTCACCGCCGTCAACCGGGGAGGGGAGACAGCCGTCCTTCCGGCTGGGGGAGAACTCCTTCTGGCGGTGGGAAAGGCGTCCCTGGAGGGGGACGCGCTGACCCTTTCTCCGGACAGCGGAGTCATTCTTCTCACCGACTGATGGAAAAATTTACCAGCAAAAAACGGCCTCGCTCCCGGGAAACCGGGGACGGGGCCGTTTCCCTGTCCGGTGACAGGGGAGGGCGGGGAAACGGCCGGATGCAGCAGGCTGCTTTCAGTCGTTGAGAAGGCTCAGGGTGATGGAGTATTTGCTGTCGGTGGCGTTTTTGTCCGGAGCCTCGGATTTGTATTTCTGGACGCTGGCGGCGGACTTCACCACGGGCTGGAGGGTCCCCGCACCGGCGACGCAGCCGCCGGGACAGGCCATGCCTTCCAGGAGGTAGCCATTGTACTTGCCCGCCTTGGCCACGGCCAGGAGCTTGCGGCACTCATGGAGGCCCTGGGCGGACTGGACCTTGACCTCCCGGGTCGGGTCCATTTTGTGGATGGCGTCGGCGACGGCCTGGGCCACGCCTCCGCTGACGGCGAAGCCCCGTCCGGCCGCGGTGGCCTCCTGGAGGGGCTCGCCGGTCTCCACCTCCTCGAAGTGGACGTCCTTGGCCTCGAACATGCCCATAAGCTCCTCAAAGGTCAGGACGAAGTCCACATCGGAGCGGATGGAGCGGCGGCTGGCTTCCAGCTTTTTGGCGGAGCAGGGGCCGATGAAGGCCACCTTGCAGTTTTTGTGCTCCTTTTTCATCAGTCGGGCGGTGAGGACCATGGGGGTCAGGGCCATGGAGATGTAGGGGGCCAGCTGGGGGTAGAGCTTTTTGGCCATCACCGACCAGGCCGGACAGCAGGAGGTGGCCATAAAGGGCTGGTGCTCCGGGACCTCCCGCATGAAGTCCTTGGCTTCCTCGATGGTGCAGAGGTCCGCGCCGATGGCCACCTCCACCACGTCGTCGAAGCCCAGGAGCTTCATGGCGTTTTTCAGCTTTTCCGGGGTCATTTTGGGGCCGAACTGGCCCACGAAGGCCGGGGCCACAATGGCGATGACCCGGTCGCCCTTTTTGATGGACTGGATCAGCTGGAAAATCTGGCCCTTATCGGAAATGGCGCCGAAGGGGCAGTTGACGATGCACATCCCGCAGGAAACGCACTTGTCGTAGTCGATCTTGGCCCGGCCCAGCTCGTCGGAGCCGATGGCGTCCATGCCGCAGGCTTTGGCACAGGGACGCTCCATCTTGAGGATCGCGCCGTAGGGGCAGACGTCCTTGCAGCGGCCGCACTTGACGCATTTGGACTGGTCAATGGTGGATTTGCCGTGGACCAGGGTGATAGCGCCCTTGGGGCAGACCTCCTTGCAGGGATGGGCCAGACAGCCCTGGCAGCAGTCCGTGACGTGGAAGCTCTTTTCCGGGCAGACGTTGCAGGCGAACTTGATGATGTTCACCAGGGGCGGGTCGTAGTATTTCTCGGCAATGGCGCTTTCCACGATGCCGTCGGACACCAGGGAGTGCTCATCGATGGGCCGAAGGGGAAGGCCGATGGCCAGCCGGAGCCGTTCGCCTACGATGGCGCGCTCCAGGAAGATGCTTTCCCGGTAGGTCGCGGCCTCGCCGGGGAGAATCTTATAGGGCAGCTCCTCGATGCGGGAATAGTCTCCGCCTTCGTAAGCCAGCCGGGCGACTTCGGTGAAAACCTTGCGGCGGATGTCGGTAACGGATGAATAAATGCCTCTCAACGGGGGTACCTCCTGTGGTATGAATTGCTACTATTATTGTACCATTTGCGGGAGCATGGGACAATTGATAAATATCTTAATCTTTCCGGGGGCTTTGGAGAAAAAATAAGGGATATTTCCGAAAATCCCGCCATTCTCTGGAAAGAGAAACGCCGCCCGTTTCCAGGCGGCGGAAGACGCATTTTAAATAGAAGCTCAGCGCTGGGTCCCGAAGAAGAACAGGGCGATGGTGCCAGGCCCGGAGTGGCTGCCGATGACCGGCCCGATGTAGTTCAGGATGACGGTTTTTACCTTGAATTTCTGCCGGACCAGCTTGGCCACGTACTCGGCGTCCTCCAGGGAGTCGCCGTGGCCGATGAAGATGGTCTGCCCCTCGGGATGGGTGCAGGTCTGGACCATGTGGTCCACCAGGGCGTCCAGGGATTTCCGGCGGCCCCGGACCTTGGACACGGGGATCAGGTGGCCCTCGTCGTCCACGTGCATCACCGGCTTGATGCCCAGAGCGGTGCCGATAATGGCCACGGCGGGGCTGACCCGGCCGCCGCGTTTCAGGTGGTTTAAGTCGTCCACGGTGAACCAGTGGCAGAGATGGAGACGGTTGGCCTCCACCCACTTGGCCAGCTCTTCCAGGGAGAGGCCCTCCTCCCGCTTTTTGGCGGCGGCAAAGACCAGAAGGCCCTCGCCCACCGAGGCGGCCAGGGTGTCCACGCTGATGATTCTGGCGTCGGGGTACTTTTCCATCAGGTCCTTGGCGGCGATGGTGGAGCCGTTGTAGGTCCCGCTGAGGCCGGAGGAGAAGGAGAGGTAGAGGATGTCCTTGCCCTCCTCCAGAATGGGGGTGAAGGTGTCAAGGAAGGTCTGGTAGTTGACCTGGCTGGTGGTGGAGGTCTTTCCGGCGCGGAGGGCCTCATAGAACTGGTGGAAGTCGTATTCCCGGCCGTCGGGATAGTTATGATAGGTCGCTCCGTCCAGCTGGAACTCCATGGGAATCACGGTAAGGCCCAGTTCCTCGACAACGTTGGCCGGGAGGTCGCAGGTCGAGTCGGTGACAATGCGGTAATCGCGCATGAAAATCATCCTCCAAACAGAAATTTCCGCCCCTCGTCTGCGGGAGAGGCTCCTAATAATAGTATACAAGATTCGGAGAGAAAAGGCAAGGGGAAGTCCGCGTTCAAAGGGTAAAGAAACCGCATCTTTTTTTGTAGGAAACCTCTATACAAAAATGACGAAAACGTGTATAATAATGAGGAAAGACTTATTTTCGGAAAGGATGTGGCAGGTTTGGCGCAGCAGCTGACCCGATATCAGATTTTGGAGGCTCTCCGCGAGGGGCAGGGCCAGACCGTTTCCGGCGGGGAGCTGGCGGAGGCTCTGAACATCTCCCGGACGGCGGTGTGGAAAGCCATCGCCACCTTGCAGAGCGAGGGATACCGCATCGATTCCGTGCCCAACCGGGGCTACCGCTTCCAGGAAAGCGAGGTTTTTTCCGCCTACGAGATTCAGCGGCGGCTGGACACCCGGATCGTGGGGCATCCGGTGGTTTTTCTGGAGGAAGTGGACTCCACCAACGATTTTGCCAAAAACCTGGCCGCCCAGGGCGGCGTCAACGGAACGGCGGTGGTGGCCCGGCGGCAGACCAAGGGCAAAGGCCGGCTGGGGCGGCGGTTTGAGTCTCCGGCGGAGAAGGGGGTCTACTTCACCCTGCTCCTTCGGCCGGACATCCGGCTGGACGTTCTGAACCGGATCACCCTTCTGGCCGCCGTGGCCATTGCCGATGCCGTGGAGGAGCTTGCCGGGGTCCGGCCGGGGATCAAGTGGACCAACGACCTGTACCTGGGGGGCCGGAAGCTCTGCGGCATCCTCACCGAGTGCTCCGTAGAGGGGAAGACGGGCCGGGTGACCTACGTGGCCGTGGGGATCGGCATGAACCTCCACCAGACCCTGGCGGACTTCCCGCCGGAGCTTCGGAGCAAGGCCGGGTCCCTGGAGATGGTCACGGGCAAGCACGTGGCCGCCGCCGATTACGCCGCCGCGGCCTTCCGGTGCTTTGAGCGGCTGTTTTTCGGCGGGAACTTCCCGAAAAATCAGGAGGAAGTCCTCCGGCGCTACCGGGAGGGGATTTTCTTCCTGGGGAAGGAAATCGAGGTCCGGGAATTTTCCGGCGCAAGCTACCGGGCGACGGCCCTGGACATCGACGGGGAAGGCCGCCTTGTGATCCGGGACAGGGAAGGCCGCATCCAGGCGCTGAACAGCGGGGAGATCAGTATTCGGTTCTGAACAAAAGGGAAAGTCCGCCGGGGGTCCGGCGGACTTTTGGCTTTTGGGGCTCAATTTGTCGTTATGCGGGGTATCGCAGGGGTGATGCGGGGGTGTGGCGGCTTACAACCGCCGGGGTTCCCACGGGCTGCTCAAATCGTCGCCGCACAGCCTGTCGCGCGGCTGTCGAAGCCTAGCGCGAGGATGGTGGCCGCGTCGACATGGGAGCGGCGGCTCGCCGCCCGCGCAGCCTGTCGCGCGGCTACCGAAACTTGACGCGAGGTGAGTGGCCGCGGCGGCTTGGGAGCGGCGACACGCCGCCGCCGGGGAACCCCTTGATAGGGTTCCCCACGGTCAAACGTCCCACCGGGACGTTTGACCTCCCTTCCTGATCTTTTGGGATCATTTGGGGGATTTCGCCCTCTGTGGAGGGCGAGAAAGGGGCTTTGCCCCTTCCATCCCTACCAGCCTTTTGGAAAAGGCTGGACCGAAAACTTATTTCTGCCAACACTGCGGGATGGTTCCTACGGGCTGCTCAAATCGTCGCCACGCAGCCTGTCGCGCGGCTGCCGAAACTTGGCGCGAGGATGGTGGCCGCGTCGACATGGGAGCGGCGGCTCGCCGCAAGGCTGGACCGAAAACTTGGTTTGTGCTGGCGGATAGGTGGGGCGGAACTTACGGGCTGCCACAATTCAGTGCGGGGTGCTGGGCGTTGTCGTGGGGTAGGTGAGGGTCACGCGGAACAGGCTGCCTTTTCCCAGTTCGCTGTCCAGCTGGACGGAGCCGTTATACAGATTGGCCAGGTGCTTGACGATGGCCAGGCCCAGGCCGGTGCCGCCGATGGTGCGGCTGCGGCCTTTATCCACCCGGAAAAACCGTTCAAAGACCCGGCTTTTCATTTCCGGGGGGATGCCGATGCCGGTGTCCTTGACGCTGAAGTACAGGTGGCGGTCGTCGGTCTCCATGCGGACCCAGACGGAGCCGCCTTCCACGTTATACTTCACGGCGTTCTGCATCAGGTTGGAGAAAAGGTTGTGAAGGTGGCTGTAAGAAATGGGCACGGTGAAATCGCCGCCGGAAACGTCCATCTGGATATGCTTTTCCTGCATGTCCGGCAGGAGGGCGTCCCGGATTTCCTCGGCCACCTCCCGGACGTTGACCGGGGCGGCGGGGGCGGCGGCGCCTTCGTTTTCCAGCTTGGAGATCAGGAGCAGGTCGTTGATGATCCGGGACATCCGGGTGGCCTCCCGGTGGATGATCCGGATGCTCTCTTTGGCCTTTTCCGGGTCGGGGATCAGGCCGCCCTCCAGCATCTCCGAAAAGCCCATGATGGAGGTGATGGGGGTCCGCAGCTCATGGGAGGCGTTGGAGAAGAAGTCCTGGCGCTGCTTCTGGGCGCTGCGCTCGGAGGTGACGTCGTAAAGGACCAGCATCACCCCGCCTTTGCTGCGGTATCCCTGGCTGCGGACCAGCCGGGACCGGAGGGCGTAGACGCTGCCCTCTGGGGTGGTGATGTCGTAGGAAACGGCTTTGTTGGTGCGGATGGCCTTGTCCACGGCGGCCAAAAGCTTGCCGTCGTCGGTGACGGCGGGGAGGAACTGGTGGTCGATGTCCCCGTGGAGCTTCAGGACCTTCTGGGCGATGCGGTTGTAGCAGAGAATCCGCCGCTCAAAATCCACCATGAGGAAGCCCTCGTTCATGGTGGAGAGGATGAAGTCGAACTGCTCCTCCTCGGCCTGGAGCCGGTAGCGGCAGAGGATGATCTTGTTGCAGAGCCGGCGGATTTTCTGGCAGAGGTCCGAAATTTCCACGGAGCGGACGTCCCGGTGGGGGTAGAAGGCGAAGCGTTCCTGCTGTTCTTCCAGGGCGGCGTTGAGGTGCTGGATGGTCTGGGTCAGCTCCTCGCCGTTGTCCCGGGGGAGGAAGCGGCTCAGGAGGAGGCAGAGGAGGATGAGGATGGCGGCCCCCAGGGCGAACCACAGGCCGAATTGGGCCACGGTCCAGTTTTTTCGGAAATAAAGAACCGCCCCGCAGACGGTCATGCCGCAGGACAGCAAAGCAATCAGGAGATAGCGAAAGAAAAAGTTCGTTTTGAGCTTCATAGGCGTTCCTTTCCATAGGTAACGACGAATTGTGGGCAGCTCGTGGTTTTCCACTACCTACCAGTCAACAAAACCAAGTTTTCGGTCCAGCCTTTTTCAAAAGGCTGGTGGGGATGGAAGGGGCAAAGCCCCTTCCTCGCCCTCCGCAGAGGGCGAAACCCCTGATAATCCAACAAGATCAGGAAGGGAAGGCAAAACGTCCCGGTGGGACGTTTTGCCGAGGGGAACCCTATCAAGGGGTTCCCCGGCGGCTGTAAGCCGCCACAGCTGCGCACTCACGAAAAACTCACCCGCAGTAAAACCGATACCCCACGCCCCGGACCGTGCGGATGTACCGGGGATTTTCCGCATCGTCCCCCAGCTTCTGCCGGAGAGTCCGGACGTGCATGTCCAGGGTCCGGGTCTCGCCTTCAAAGTCGATGCCCCAGACCAGGTTCAACAGCTCGGATCGGGTCATGACCCGGTCGGAGTTCTCCATGAGGAGCTTCAACAGCTCAAATTCCTTGTAGGTCAGCTCCAAGGGCTTGCCGTTTTTGGTGACGTCCCGGGTGTCGCAGTTCAGGGTCAGGTCCTGGCCGGTGAGGACGCTGGTCCGGCGGCTCCGGGCGGTGCGGCGGAGCAGCGCCTGGACCCGGGCCTTCAGCTCCAGGATGCCGAAGGGCTTGGTCAGGTAGTCGTCGGCTCCGGCGTCTAAGCCCGCCACCTTGTCCAGCTCGGAGTTCTTGGCGGTGAGCATCATGATGGGCAGGGTCTCGTAGGCCGGGTTCTTCCGGATCTGCCGGACGGCCTCCACGCCGTCGATGTCCGGGAGCATGATATCAAAAAGCATCAGGTCCGGGGTCTCTTTTTCCAGGGCGGCGATGCCCTCCCCAGCGGTCTCAAAGGCGGAGACCTGGTAGCCGAAGGCATGGAGCGCAGTGGCCACCAGCTGGCGGATGTTCTCGTCATCCTCGATGACGTAAATACGGGACATGTTTTTCCCTCCAATATAGCCGCAAAGCGGGCGGATTGCTGTCATCAGTATACCACGTCCGCCATGATTTGTAAATATTATCCGAAGCGGCCGCCGATGTAATCGGCTGTGCGCTTGTCCGCAGGGTTCCCGAAGATCCGGGAGGTTTCGTCGTACTCCACCATTTCGCCCACCAGGAAGAAGGCGGTGTAGTCGGAGACACGGGCGGCCTGCTGCATGTTGTGGGTGACGATGGCCACGGTGTAGTGCCATTTCAGGTCCAGGATCAGCTCCTCGATCTTCTGGGTGGAGATGGGGTCTAGGGCGGCGGTGGGCTCGTCCATGAGGAGGACCTCCGGCTCCACGGCCAGGGCCCGGGCGATGCAGAGCCGCTGCTGCTGGCCGCCGGACAGGGAGAGGGCGGATTTTTTCAGCCGGTCCTTGACCTCGTCAAAGAGGGCCGCGCCCCGGAGGCTGGCTTCCACGATGGAGTCCAGCTCCTGTTTTTTCCGGATGCCGTGGAGCCGGGGACCGTAGGCGATGTTGTCGTAGATGCTCATGGGGAAGGGGTTGGGCCGCTGGAAGACCATGCCCACCCGCTTCCGCAGGGTGGTGACCTCCACCTTGGGGCCGTAGATGTCCTCGCCGTCCAGGAGGACCGTGCCCTCCACCCGGGTGCCCTCGATGAGGTCGTTCATCCGGTTGAGGGTCCGGAGAAAGGTGGATTTTCCGCAGCCGGAGGGGCCGATGAAGGCGGTGACGGCGTTTTCCCGGATGGGGAGGGTGACGTCCTTCAGGGCCTTGAGGTTTCCGTAGTAGAAATTCAGGTGGGAAGCGGTGATTTTATCCATGAAAGAAGATCCTTTCCTGTAACCGGCGTCAGCGGTCCTCCGCTTTCTGGCGGCCGCCTACCAGCCGGGCGGTGAGGTTGATGGCCAGGACGATGAGGACCAGAACGGCGGCGATGCCGAAGCTCACGTCGTTCATGCCCTGGTCGGCGTATTGGTAAAGCTGGACCGCGAAGGTCGCGCCGGAGGTCTTGATGTGGGTGAACAGGTTCACCGGGAGGTTGGTGGCGATGCCGGCGGTGAAAATCAGGGCGGCGGATTCGCCAACGATACGGCCGATGCTGAGAATCAGACCGGTGAGGATGCCGTTTTTGCAGCAGGGCAGCAGGATGGTGCGGATCATGTGCCACTTGGAGGCCCCCAGGCCCGCAGCGCCCTCCCGGTAGCCCACAGGGACGGTGCGGAGGGCTTCCTGGGTGGTGCGGATGACCGTGGGCAGGACCATGATGGACAGGGTCAGGCATCCGGAGAGGATGGAGTAGCCGAAGCCCAGGTAGTTGTTGAAGAGCATCATGCCGAAAAGGCCGTAGATGATGGAGGGGATGCCGGCCAGGGTCTCGGTGGTGAACTCGATGATCCGGGTCAGGCGGCCCTTATGGGCGTATTCGTTGAGGTAGATGGCTCCGCCGACCCCCAGGGGCGCGGCGATGAGAAGGGTCAGCACGATGATGTACAGGGTGTTGACGATGTTGGGCAGGATGCCGTAGGTGCCGTTGAGGGCGCTGGGCTTGGTGGAAAGGAAGGTCCAGCTGACCTGGGGGAGCCCCCGGATCAGGATGTACCCCAGCAGCCCGGCCACCAGGGACAGGGTGACGGCTCCGGCCAGGACGGAGAGTCCCTGCATCAGCAGATCGAAGGGGCGGATGCGGGTCTTGGTCAGGGAATCGGGGTTTTTCTGGATGAAGACCTGGGGTCTGGCGGCGGTGTTGACGGTCATGGGGAACCTTCCTTTCGTAGGTCAGCGGGCTTTGGAGCCCTTTTTCAGGAGACGGTTAAGGGCCAGGTTGATGAGAAAGATGAAGACAAAGAGGACCAGTCCGATGCTGAACAGGGACTGCCGGTGGAGGTCGGCGGCGTAGCTCATTTCCGAGACGATGCCGGTGGTCAGGAACCGGACGCTTTTGAAAAGGTTGGGCATGGTGGGGACGTTGCCGGAGACCATGATGATGGCCATGGTCTCGCCGATGGCCCGGCCTACGCCCAGGACGATGCCGGTGACGATGCCGGACCGGGCGGCCCGGACGTTCATCTTGAAAATGCTGGTCACGGGGGTGGCCCCCAGGGCCAGGGAGCCTTCATAGTACTCCGGCGGCGCGGCCCGGAGGGAGGTGACGGTGACGCTGACGATGGTGGGCAGGATCATCACGGCCAGAACCAGGATGGAGGTCAGCAATGTTGCGCCGGAGGGGAGCTTGAACAGCTTCGCGATGAAGGGGGCGAGGACGATCATCCCCACCAGGCCGAAGATTACCGACGGGATGCCCGCCAGGAGCTCCACGGCGGAGACTAAGAGCTTTTCCAGCTTTTTGGGAGCCAGGTAGCAGATGAACACCGCGGTGAAAATCCCCAGGGGGACGCCGATGAGGATGGCCCCCATGGTCCCCAGAATAGAGGTGAGGATCATGGGCAGGATACCGAATTTCGGGTCGGCGGCGGTGGGGGCCCATTGGGTCCCCAGGAGGAAGTTCCACAGGCCGATCTCCCGGATGGCGGGAACGCCGGAGATGAGCATGTAGGCGGTGATGGCGGCGACGCAGAGGACCGACGCGATGCCGCAGACGAAGAAGATGCCGTTCATGAGGGATTCCACCGCGTTTTTGGCGGCGTTTGTCTTGGAAAGCCCGTCGGAAACGGCCGGTTTGTCGGACATGGAAACCATCCTTTCGGTTTGCAGAAAATCAACGGGCGCTATGGAAAAACTTTACATGACGCTTTTGAAAAAATCCGGAGCGGGACGCCCCGGATTTTCCGAAGAAGGAGTCTTACTTGACGGAGACCAGACCAACCTTGACGCAGACCGCCTGGCCCTCGTCGCTGAGGACGTAGTCCAGGAACGCCTGGGCGGCGTCGCTGAGGGTCGCGCCTTCCTTGGTCACCATGACGAAGGGACGCTGGAGGGTGTAGGAGCCGTCCTTGATGGTCTCCACGGAGATGGCCACGCCGCCGACCTTCACGGTCTTGACGGTGTCGTCCACGGAGTCGAAGGAGACGTATCCGATGGCGCCGGGGGTGGTGGCTACCGTGGTCTTGGCCGCGCCGGTAGAGGTCTGCATGGAGGCGTACTTGGCGTTTTCGCCCACGCCGGTGACGGATTCGAAGGCGTCCCGGGTGCCGGAGCCGTCCTCACGGCCGACCACGTAGATGTCCATGTCCTCGCCGCCGACGTCTTTCCAGTTGGTGATCTCGCCGGTGTAGATCTGGGCGATCTGCTCCATGGTCAGGTCCTCCACGGGGTTGGCGGGGTTGATGACCACGCCGATGCCGTCCAGGGCGATCTTATGAGCGGTGAGGCCGGTTTCGGTGTCTTTCAGGTCCCGGCTGACGTTGCCGATGTCGGAAACGCCTTCCTGGGCGTTCTTGATGCCGGTGGAGGAGCCGCCCAGCTGGACGTCTACCGCCACGTCGGGGTATTTTTCATTGAAGCTTTCCGCCAAGGCTTTGGCGACCTTTTCCATGGAGGTGGAGCCGGACATGGAGACGGTGCCGGTGATTTTCTCCGGCTCGCTGGCTTCCGTAGAAGAAGGAGCGGCGGCGGGTTCCGAAGCGGTGGTGGAGCTGCTGCCTGCGGGGGTGCTGGAGGTGCCTGCGGTTCCTCCGCAGCTGGAGAGGATCAAAGCGGCCAGAAGCGCCGCGGCGACGATCGAAGTAAGCTTTTTCATTTTTCATTCTTCCTTTCTGCTTTTTACAAGTACATTGTACGGCTTTTGATGTAAATGCAAAAGCAATCTGCGGTATAGCTTCTGTAAAAGCGTCGTAAAATGACCGTGGGGAGTTGTAAAGCCGCCGGAACCGCGGCCTTCCGGAGAGAAATTTACAAATACCGTTTGAATTGCCGCCGGGATTATGGTAAAATAACAAAGATGAATCCATCGGAAAGGGGGCGCGGCATGGAAGGCGGCGTGTCCAAAAAGAGTCTGGCGGCCTGGGAGGCCCTGGCGGTGCTCCTGGGAGCGGTGCTGGCGGCGGGGGCCGCCTGGCTGCTGCCCACCCGGACCTGGTACTGGTACCTGACCCTGTGGCTCATCGGGCTGCTGCTGGTGCTTTGCTGCTTTTTGTGGCTGCCGCTGCTTTACGAAAGCTGCGGCTACACGGTGACGGAGGAATACGTGGAGTACGGCCGGGGCGTTTTCGTCTTTGTCAGGACCCGGATGCTGCGGCGGTCCATTATGTACGTCACCCTCCTCCGGACGCCGCTGTCCCCCCTTCTGGGGACCCGGACCCTGGTGGTCTCCTCCATGGGCGGGAGCCTGGTGATCCCCTGGCTGCCCCGGGCGGTGGCCGAGAGCCTTCTCCAGGAGATCACCCCCCGCCGTCCGGCCATCAGGGCCCGGATGTTCCGCTCCGGGAAGGAGGACGGCCATGACGGCGTTTGAACGGCAGCACCCTCTGGCCATCGTCCACGCCTTTTCCAGGTATATCCTGCTGCTTCTGCTGCCTCTGCTCCGGTCGCTTCTCCTGCTGCGCGGAGATGTTGTGGCCTGGGCGCAGGGCGCCTGGTTCGATATCCTGGTGTTGCTGGTGGTGGTGGGCTTCGGGGTGCTCCAATGGCACTGCACCGTCTATGCCCTGCAGAACAAGGGAATTTATGTGGAGAGCGGCGTGCTTTTTAATGAAGCCCGGTACATCCCCTATGCAAACCTTTCCTCCGCCGTGATGGAGCGCCCCTTCTACCTGCGGCCCTTCCGCATCGTCCGGATGCGGCTGGAAACCGACAGCGGCAGTCCCTCCCGGGCCGACGTGAGCCTGCTTCTCCGGGAGTCCCAGGCCAGGACGTTGGTGGAAAAGGGCACGGAATCCCTGGCCCACGAGCCGGTCCGCCCCGGCGGGGAGACGGAGCCGAAGGTCTACCGCCCCCGGCCCCTGTATATCGCCATTCTCTCTCTGATCACCTCCAACTCTCTGACGGGGGTGCTGTTTTTGTCTACCTTCCTTTCCCAGACCGGCAAGATTCTGGGGGAGGAATTCGAAAAGCTCCTGGTCCACTCCCTGACCCAGATCGTCCGGTTCCTGGCCTTCAACATCCCGCCGGCGGCGGCGATGGCGGCGGCCATCCTCCTGGGAGGGTGGGGCATCGCCTTCCTTATCAATCTGATCAACCACCTGGGCTTCCGGGCGGTGCGCCAGGGAAAGCGGCTGTTCATCGAAGCGGGGTTCTTCACCCGGCGGGAGTACTATCTGGCTGTGGAGCGCATCAACTTCCTGACCCTCCGCCAGAGCCTGCTGACCAAGCTGTTCGGCTTCTGCTCCGCCTTCATCAACTGCACCGGCTACGGCAAGGAGAAAAACGAGCTGTCGGTGCTCCTCCCGGCGGCGGATAAGGCGGACCTCCGCCGGAACCTCCGGATGATCCTGCCGGAGATCCGGGTGTCGGAGCGGCAGTACCACCCGCCCCGGCAGACCATCATGCGGTTCCTGAACCCGCCCATCTGGACGATTCTGGGACTGCTGGCGGGGTTCTGCCTCCTGGGGAAGCTGTTTCCCGCCCTGACCACCCTGATCCGGTTTTTCGCCGTCATGGCGGAGATTCCGGCGGTGTGGTGGCTGTTCGTCAAAATTGCCGCCTACTTCCATGTGGGCATCGGCATCCGGGGGGACATCTGCACCTTCTACTCCACCTTCGGCTACGCCTTTTTCACCACGGTCCTCCACAAGGACAAGATCGCCAAGGTGGAGGTCCGCCAGTCCCTTTTCCAGCGGATGTCCGGCTCCGCCGACGTCCGGGTCTACACCTTTGCCGAGACCCAGCACCACGTCCGCGTCCACAATCTGCCCCTGGTCCAGGCCGAGGAGTTCCTCCGGTTCCTGGAAAAATAACCGGATTTCCCGAGAATTTTCGCCCGACGGCTGCGGCTTTCCGCACCGCCGGGCTTTTTTGCGGGATTTTGGAAATTCCTGGAAAAATAAAGTTGTAAACAATTTGTGAACACCAAAAAAACCCCGATCCCGGCCGAAAAAAGTGGTTGCAAAATGGGCGCAAAGTGGTTATAATTAAAGACGAAGTGGTGAATGGCGGTTAAAAATGGTGAAGAATACCACGAAGTGAACAGGGCTTCCCACCGGAGACCAGATTTTTCCGGCGAAACCCTTGGGACTTACAGAAAGGAGGCGGCGGGGGTGCTGATCGGCGAATACGGTTACAGCATTGATCTCAAAGGGCGTTTGAATTTCCCCGCCAGACTCCGAGAAGACCTAGGGGAGCGGTTCATGATCGCGAAAGGCTTAGGCGACCCCTGTCTGGCCGTGTACTCCATGGCCGAATGGGAGGAAAAGACCGCCAAGATCAAAACCTACCCCACGGCGAAAGCCAAAGAGCTCCAGCGTTTCCTTTTTCCCAGCGCCTTTGAGGCCGAACCGGACAAGCAGGGCCGCATCGTCATCCCCCAGAATCTGCGGGAGTATGCGGGCTTAGAGAAAGACGTCATGGTTGTGGGCACCGGCGACCGCTGTGAAATCTGGAGCAAGGACGAGTGGGAGCGGGCCAGCGGCAGCATCAGCGCCGAGTCCATCCGCGAGCTGGTGGACAACCTGGGCTTCTGATTCCACCCTCAAAATTCCCTTCAGGAGGCTGTCATGGAGTTCCATCATATCCCCGTCCTGCTCCATGAGTGCATGGAGGGACTGAACATCCGCGAAAACGGCGTCTATGTCGACGGCACCGCCGGCGGCGCGGGCCATTCCTCGGAGATCGCAAAGCGGCTGAAGGACGGCCGCCTCATCGCCCTGGATCAGGACCCTGACGCCGTGGAGACCGCTGCCCGGCGGCTTTCCCCCTTCCCGGGGGCCCGGGTCATCCGGGCCAACTTCCGGAATATGCGGGAGGTCCTGGGGGAAATCGGCATCTCCCGGGCGGACGGCGTGCTCCTGGACCTGGGAGTCTCCTCCCGGCAGCTGGACACGGCGGAACGGGGATTTTCCTATCAGAAAGACGCCCCTCTGGACATGCGGATGTCCCAGGAGGGCCCCAGCGCCGCCGATCTGGTGAACACCGCCCCGGCGGAGGAGCTGGCCCGGATTCTGCGGGAGTACGGCGAGGAAAAGTTCGCCGGTCCCATCGCACGGTCCATCGTCCGGCGCCGGGAAAAGGAACCCATTGCAACCACCCTCCAGCTGGCGGAAATCGTCAAGGCTGCGGTGCCTGCGGCGTCCCGGCGGGAGAAAAACCCGTGCAAGCGGACCTTCCAGGCGCTGCGCATCGCCGTAAATTCCGAGCTGGACGCCCTTTCCCAGGGACTGGACGAGGCCTTCGACCTCCTGGCCCCCGGCGGAAGGCTCTGCGTCATCACCTTCCACTCCCTGGAGGACCGGATGGTGAAGCAGAAATTCGCCGCCCTGTGCAGGGGCTGCGTCTGTCCCCCGGAGTTCCCGGTCTGCGTCTGCGGCCACACCCCGGAGGGAATGCTGGTCCCCCGGAAACAGCCCATCCTCCCCACGGCGGAGGAGCTGGAACAGAACCGCCGCAGCCAGAGCGCGAAGCTGCGGGTCCTTGAGAAACTTCACGACCGCGGAAATGCGGCCATCGAATAAGAAAGGAGCGGGCCTTTATGGCACAAACAAACCTTGCATACGATCTCGAACGTTTTGAACAGCGGACGCCCGTTCCGGAGCAGAAGCCCCAGATCAGCGTCCGCCGGGAACGCAGCGTTCATCCGGCAAAAATCCTTCTGGTGTCGGTTCTGGCCCTGGCCATGGGATTTTCCCTCTTGTACAGCCGGGTGGTCATTACGGAGCTCAACGAGGAGATCAACGCCGCAACTACCCAGCTGGACGTCCTCCACGCCGAACAGGTGCGGATGCAGACGGAGCTGGACGGGAAGATGTCCCTGAAAGCCATTGAGGAGGCGGCCATCGGCGAATACGGCATGGTCAAGCCCGACGGCTCCCAGGTCAGCTACATCCAGGTGACCAAGGAAAGCAGGCTGGAAGGCAAAGGAAAGGAAGAAGGGCTGTTCGAGAAGATCGTTCACTACATCCAGGGCTTCTTTGCGTGAAACCCGTCCAAACGGGGAGTCCGGCATAAATGGGCGGATTCCTCCATACATATCAAGTACGCAGGAGGTTAAGATGGGAATCGTCTTGACCTTTTGTTGCTATCTGCGGGATTTTTCCGGCCCGCCTGGGAGGGAACACTATGGCCGAGGGCGCCAGCAAAAAAATGAAGATCCGGACCGTCATCTTCTGCGGCGGCATGCTGCTGATTCTGGGGTGGGTCCTTTATAATCTGGTGTACCGCTCGCTGATCACCGGCCCGGACCTCCGGGCCAAGGCGGCGGACCAGCAGCTCCGGGACACCACCATCACCGCCAACCGGGGCACCATCTACGACTGCAACATGAACGTTCTGGCCCAGAGCGCCACGGTCTGGGACGTGATTTTAGCTCCCCGGGAGGTCTACACCGCCATCAGCCGCCTGGAAACGCAGGCGGACAAGGACGCCTATGAGCAGAAGCTCATCGACGGCCTCTGTTCCATCCTGGAGGTGGACGAGAAGACCGTCCGGGGCCACCTTTCCCACACCGAAAGCATGTACCGGGAGGTCAAGCGGAAGGTGGTCAAAAGCGTCGCCGACGAGATCACCCAGTACGTCGCCGACAACGGCCTCACCGGGGTCTATCTCCAGGTGAACACCAAGCGGTTCTATCCTTACGACGACCTGGCTTCCAGCGTCATCGGCTTCACCAATTACGACAACCAGGGCGTTTACGGCATCGAGGCCAAGTACAACAGCGTCCTTTCCGGCACCCCCGGGCGGCAGATTTCCGCGAAAAATGCCCTGGGCGAGGCTCTTCCCACTACCTATGAGCAGCTGTACCCCGCCACCGACGGCAACTCCCTGGTGCTGACCATCGACCAGGTGGTCCAGCACTTCCTGGAAAAAGCCCTGGACGCCACCATCGCCCAGCACATGCCCCTGGAGGGCGCGGCGGGCATCGTCATGGACGTCAACACCGGCGGGATTCTGGCCATGTCCTCCAAGCCGGGCTTTGACCTGAACAACCCCCTGGTCATCGCCGACGAGGAGACCGCCGCCGCCATCGCCGCCATGCCCGACGGCGACGAGAAGTCCGCCGCCAAGCAGGCCGCCCAGGAAAAGCAGTGGAAAAACAAGACGGTGACGGACATCTATGAGCCCGGCTCCGTTTTCAAGATTGTCACCGCTTCGGCGGCCCTGGAGGAGGGGACGGCCACCCTCCACTCCACCTACAACTGCACCGGCGCCGTGAGCTTCCCGGGGCTTTCCAAGCCCATCCACTGCCATAAGCGCGCCGGCCACGGACTTCTGGACTTCACCGGCGCGGTGGTCAACTCCTGCAACCCGGCCTTTATCGCCATCGGCCAGTCCCTGGGGGCCAACAGCTTTTTCCAGTACTTCGACGCCTACGGCCTGACCCAGAAAACCGGCATCGACCTCCCGGCGGAGGCCCAGAACAGCTACTACACCGCGGAGCGCCTGAACGCCATTAGCCTGGCGTCCTGCTCCTTCGGCCAGTCCAACACCGTGACCCCCATCCAGATGCTGACCGCCGCCGTGGCGGCCATCAACGGCGGAAACCTGCTGACGCCGCATATCGTCAGCAAAATCGTCGATACTAACGGCAACACCGTGGAAGAATTCGGCACCCAGGTCAAGCGGCAGGTGATCTCCGAGGAGACCTCGGCCACCATGCGCACCATCCTGGAGCAGGTGGTGGCGGCCAACGGCGGCTCCAACGCCTACGTCAAGGGCTACCGCATCGGCGGCAAGTCCGGCACGGCCCAGAAGCTCAACAAGCAGGACGAGGAAGTGGAGCGGTACATCTTCTCCTACTTCGTCTTCGCGCCGGTGGAAAATCCCCAGGTGGCGGCCCTGATTCTGGTGGACGAAGCCACCTCCGGGGCGGAATACGCCAACACCGTCGTCGCTCCCACGGCGGCCTCCCTGATGGCGGACCTGCTGCCCTATCTGGGGGTCCAGCCCCAGTATTCCGAAAGCGAATCCGAGCTCCAGGACGTGAGCATCCCCGGCGGCCTCATCGGCACCGACCCCCTGGCGGCCCAGAGCAAGCTGCGGATCAAGGGCCTGGAAAGCACCATCATCGGCGACGGCAAGACCGTAACGGATATTTACCCCAAGGCCGGCACCAAGGTGGCCTTGAACTCCAACATCATTCTATACACCGATGACCGGGAGAAGGAGACCACCACCGTTCCCAACGTGGTGGGGTTGACTCCCAGCCAGGCCAACCAGAAGCTGACCAACGCGGGCCTGAACATCCGCATCACCGGCGGCGCGGCCCAGAATAAGCAGGCCAAGGTCTCCGGGCAGGACACCGAGGCAGGCTCCACCGTGCCCAAGGGCACCGTTGTCACCATCGAATGTATGATCACCGGCGAGGACGGCGAGTAACGCCAGTCCTCCGGAACCGCCAAGGGAAAGGATGAACGTCATGAAATTATCGGAACTGCTGGAAGGCGTGGAACTGCTGGGCAGCGTCGAGGACCCTGAGGTCCGGAACGTGGTCAACGATTCCCGGAAGGTCGGGGAGGGGGACCTGTTCGTCTGCATCGCAGGCGCGGCCTCCGACGGCCACAACTACGCGGCGGCGGCCCTGGAAAAGGGCGCGGCGGCGGTGGTCTGTGAGCGGGACCTGGGCCTGCCCCATCAGGTGCTGACCCCGGATACCCACAAGGCTTACGGCAAGATCGCGGCCAACTTCTACGGCAACCCCGGCAAAAAGCTGAAGCTCATCGGCGTCACGGGCACCAAGGGCAAGACCACCGTGACCAGCCTCATCAAAGCCATTCTCACCCGGACCGGGAAAAAGGTGGGCCTGATCGGCACCATCCAGAACGAGATCGGCGACGAAGCAATCCCCGCCGAGAACACCACCCCCGATGCCATGGAGCTGGAATCCCTCTACGCCCGGATGGTAGAGGCCGGCTGCGAGTATTGCGTCATGGAGGTCTCCTCCCACGCCCTGGACCAGGAGCGCATCGGCGACAGCCACTACCAGACGGCGGTGTTCACCAACCTTTCCCATGAGCACCTGGACTATCATAAGGATATGGAGAGCTACTTCCAGGCCAAAAAGAAGCTCTTTTCCCGCTGCGACACGGCGGTGGTCAACCTGGACGACGAGCACGGCCGCCGCATCGCCGAAGACTGCGCCTGCCCCCTCCTGACCTTCTCTCTGGAGCGGGACGCGGACCTGAAAGCCTTCGACCTCACCTGCCACCCCGACAGCGTGGACTTCCGCTTCTCCTACCAAGGGGTGGAGAGCCGGATGCACTTCGCCATGCCCGGGGCCTTCTCCGTCCGGAACGTCCTGGCGGCCATGGGGGCCTGCCTCCAGCTGGGGGTCTGCCTGGAGACCATCACCGGGGCCCTGAGCCAGGTCAAGGGCGTCCGGGGCCGGAACGAAAACCTCACCCCCGGCCGGGATTTCACCGTGATTTGCGACTACGCCCACACCCCGGACAGCATCGACAACATCCTGGGAGCCCTGAAGGACACCGTCAAGGGGCGGCTCATCTCCCTGTTCGGCTGCGGCGGCGACCGGGACCGCACCAAGCGTCCCCTGATGGGAGAGGCCGCGGCGGCCCACTCCGATTTTGTCATCGTCACCTCGGATAACCCCCGGACCGAAGACCCCGACGCCATCATTGCGGAAATCCTCCCCGGCGTGGAGGGCAAGGGGGTCCCGTACACCGTCATTTCTAACCGGCGGGAGGCTATTTTCTACGCCGTGAAGCACGCCCGGCCCGGGGACACCATCGTCCTCTGCGGCAAGGGCCATGAGGATTACCAGATCATCGGACACGAAAAGCATCACTTCGACGAACGGGAAGTCGTGGCGGAAGCCCTGGCGGCCCGGGACGCGGAATAAGGAGGCGGGCCAGTGGAAACCTTGCAGCTCCGGCAGATCGCGGAGGCCGTAGGAGCCCCCTGCACCGCCGACGCGGAGATCCGCCGCGTTGTCACCGACACCTCCCAGGCGGCCCCCGGGAGCCTTTTCATCGCCATCCGCGGCGAGCGCTTCGACGGCCACGATTTCATCCCCAAGGCTGTGGAAAGCGGCGCGTCGGCCGTCCTCATCGAGCATGACGTCCCGGACCCCGGCGTGCCGGTCCTCCGGGTCCCCTCCACCCGGGAGGCGTTCCTGGACCTGGCGGCCTGGTACCGGCGGCTGTTCCACACCTTCGTGGCCGGCGTCACGGGGAGCGTGGGGAAAACCTCCACCAAGGACATGATCTGCGCGGTCCTGAGCCAGAAGGGCAAGACCCTGAAAACCCAGGGCAACCTGAACAACGGCATCGGCCTCCCCAAGACCATTCTGGGCCTGGACGGCAGCTTCCAGAACGCTGTCATTGAAATGGGCATGTCCCACCGGGGGGAGATTTCCCGGCTGACCCGGGTGGCCCAGCCCAGCGTGGGGGTCATCACCAACATCGGCGTGTCCCACATCGAGAACCTGGGCAGCCAGGAGAATATTTTACAGGCCAAGCTGGAGATTCTGGAGGGCATGAACTCCAACGCCCCCCTGATTTTAAACGGCGACGACCCCCTTCTGGCCGACGTCTGCAACCGCATCGAACGGGATATCCTCTACTACGGCATCGACGCCCCCTCGGCGGACGTCCGGGCCACGGAAATCTCCGAGCTGGAGGACCGGACGGAGTTCAACGTCCGCTACTACGGCCGGACGGTGTCGGCCATGATCCCGGTCATCGGGAAGCACAACGTCTATAACGCCCTGGCGGCCTTCTCCGTGGGCCTTACCGCGGGCATGGCCCCGGAGGACATCGTGGCGGGGCTCCGGAGCTACCAGCCCTCTGCCATGCGGCAGAACATCCTCCGGAAGGACGGCCTCACCGTCATTCTGGACTGCTACAACGCCAGCCCCGACTCCATGCGGGCCTCCCTGACGGTTCTGGGCGGGATGAAGGCCGCCCGGCGCATCGCTGTTCTGGGGGATATGCTGGAGCTGGGCCCCAACTCCCCGGAAATGCACCGCCAGGTGGGCGAATTTGCGGCGGAAGAGGGCCTGGACGCCGTTTTCGGCTACGGCCCCCACGCGGCGGAGCTCCTGTCCGGCGCGGCGGAAAAGGGCTGCCCCCGGACCCGGCACTTTGACAGCAAGCCGGAGCTTGCGGCCTTTCTGAAGGACTTCCTCCGGGAGGGGGACGCGGTCCTCTACAAAGCCAGCCGGGGCATGGCCCTGGAGGAGGTCGCCGCGGCGGTCCACGGCATCCAGGCGGGTCACTGAAAATCCGCGAAATCATAAAAAGAGGCAGGTCACAATATGGAAAGCATCAGCTGTATCGCAGCCGCAGTGGTCGCATTTGCCGTCAGCGCGGTTCTGGGAAAATTCCTCATCCCCTTTTTGAGAAAGATCAAATTCGGGCAGACCATCAAGGAGATCGGCCCGGTCTGGCACAAGAATAAGCAAGGGACCCCCAACATGGGCGGCTTCATGTTCATCATCGGCGCTGTCGCAGGAATTCTGGTGGGCTTTTTCCTCCTGGTCCTTTTGCAGGAGGATCCCTTCGGAACCTCAGTAATAGGCCACGTGAAGCTTTTCGGCGGACTGGGCATGGCCCTGATCTTCGGCTTCATCGGCTTTCTGGACGACTACATCAAGGATGTGAAAAAGCAGAACCTGGGCCTCAACGCCAAGCAGAAGCTGATCATGCAGTTCTTCACGGCGGTGGCCTACCTGGCTTCGGTCTATCTGGCGGGGGATACCTCCACCACGGTGATCTTCCCCTTTATCGGCCAGCTGGACCTGGGATTCTTCTACTACATCCTCATGATTCTCTTTATCCTCTTTATCTCCAACGCCGTGAACCTCACCGACGGCATTGACGGCCTGGCGGCCTCCGTGACCTTCATCGTCTGCATCGGCGTGCTGATCATGAGCGGCATCCTGGGAATCCTGGGTATGGGCATCTACACGGCGGCCCTGGCCGGAGGGCTTCTGGGCTTCCTTATCTACAATTTCCACCCGGCCAAGGTGTTCATGGGGGATACCGGCTCCATGTTCCTGGGGGGCTCGGTGCTGGCGTTGGGCTTCGGCATCAACCTGCCGGTGCTGATTCTGGCCTTCGGCATCATTTATGTGGTGGAGGCCCTGTCCGTGGTGCTCCAGGTCATCAGCTTCCAGACCACGGGGAAGCGCATCTTTAAAATGAGCCCCATTCACCACCACTTTGAAATGTGCGGCTGGAGCGAAGGGAAAATCGTGGGAGTCTTCTCCCTGATCACCCTGATCGGCTGTGTCATTTCCGTCATCGCCGTATTCAATATCTGACCGGCCCGGCCGGAAAGGAGGCAGTTATGATCAGATCCCAGACCCGCCGGAAGCCCCGGGCTCCCAGAGGCGGCCCCCGGCCCTCCGCCGTGGAGCAGGCGGCGAAACGGGAGGAGACTGCCAAGAAGCCTCCCCAGCGGGGCCGCATCGACATCTCCTTTTTCTTCCTGGTCATCGTGCTTCAGACCATCGGCCTGATCATGCTCTTTTCGGCCAGCTACGTCACCGCCCTTCACGAAAACGGCAGCAGCCTTTACTACGTCATCCGGCAGAGTATTTTCGTCGTTGTGGGCCTGATTGCCATGCTGGTGGCCTCTTATGTGGACTATCACGTCTGGCGGAAGCTCCAGTGGCTGATCTATTTCGTTGGCCTGGGGCTCATGGCCCTGGCCCTGATTTACAGAAGCCCCAACAACTCCGGGGCGAAGCGGTGGGTCTATCTTCCCACCCAGAGCCACGCCATCATCAGCTTCCAGCCCTCGGAGATCATGAAGTTCTCCCTGGCCATTGTCTGCGCCAGCCTGATTGCCGCCAACTATAAGCAGATGCGGAACCGGAGGTACGGCCTTTACCCCTTTGCCGTCGTTCTGCTGCCGGTGGCGCTGCTGCTGGCGCTCCAGCGGCATATGTCCGGCCTGATCCTTATGATTCTCATCGTCTTTACCATGATGTTTGTGGGCGGCAGCAAGATTCAGTGGTTCGTGATCCTGGGCGGCATTCTCCTTGCGGGGGCCGTGGGAATCCTCGTCTTTAAGGGCTTCGATTATATCCAGGTGCGGCTCTCCAACTGGCTGGACCCCCTTTCCGGCGACCTGCGGGGCACCAAGTGGCAGACGGCCCAGTCATTATACGCCATCGGCTCCGGGGGCCTCATGGGGGTGGGCCTCGGGAACTCCACCCAGAAGTTCCTCTACCTCTCCGAGCCCCAGAACGACTTCATCTTCGCCATCGTCTGCGAGGAGCTGGGCTTTGTGGGCGCCCTGGTGATCATCCTGCTTTTCGTGCTGCTGGTGTACAGCGGCGTTTCCATCGCCCTGCGCGCGCCGGATAAGTTCGGCTGCATGCTGGTCATCGGATTGACGGCACAGATCGGCTGGCAGGCCCTTCTGAATATCGCCGTCGTGACCAACTCCATCCCCAATACCGGCATCTCGCTGCCCTTTTTCAGCGCAGGCGGCACGGCTTTGACCATGCAGCTGGCCCAGATGGGCGTGATCCTCAACGTCTCCCGGTACTGCCGCCGGGACTGACCTGTGACCCTTGAATTTTCACCGGAAGGACGGATGTCATATGAAATTTATCCTGGCAGGCGGCGGCACCGGCGGGCACATCAATCCCGCCATCGCCATTGCCAACGAGATCAAGGCCCACCAGCCCGACGCGGAGTTCCTGTTCGTCGCCAACCCCGGCGGCATGGAGGACACCCTGGTTCCCAAGGCGGGCTACCCTGTGGCCCACATCAGAATGGCGGGCTTCTACCGGGGATTTACTCCCAGCGACATTTCCCACAACCTGAAAACCGTTTCCTACGTCCTCACAGCGGACCACAAGGCCCGGAAAATCCTCAAGGACTTCCGCCCCGACGCCGTCATCGGCACCGGCGGGTACCTCTGCGGCCCCATTGTCATGGAGGCCCAGAAGCTCCATATCCCCACCTTCCTCCACGAGCAGAACGCCTTCCCCGGCGTCACCATCAAGCTCCTGTCCAAGAAGGCGGACCTGGTGTTTCTGGCCTTCGCCGAGGCCAAAGCCCACCTGCCCACCCGGCGCCCCTGCAAGGTGGTGGGCAACCCCGTCCGTCAGGAATTTCTCACAGTAAGCCGGGCCGAGGCTCGGAAAAAGCTGGGGCTGGACGACAGCTTCACCATCTTCTCCGTGGGCGGCAGCTCCGGGGCCAACGCCATCAACGAAATGGCGGCGGACATCATGGCCTGGCACTGCAAGGAGGGCAGAATCAACCACATCCACGGCTACGGCAAGCACGGCCGGGACTCCTTCCCCAAAATGCTGGCGGAACGGGGCGTGGATCTGACTCAATACCCCCGGATCCAGGCCAGAGAGTATATTGACGACATGGCCCTTTGGACGGCGGCGGCGGATCTGGTGATCTCCCGTGCCGGCGCCATCACCATCAGCGAGCTGGAGGTCACGGGCAAGCCCTCCATTCTGGTGCCGTATCCCTACGCTGCGGAAAACCACCAGTACCATAACGCCAAGGTTCTGGAGGATCACGGCGCAGCCATTCTGGTGGAGGAAAAAGACTACTCCAAGGAACGCCTTATCGCCCGGATCGAGGAGCTTTACCGCAATCCGGAGAAGCTGGCGGAGCTGGGGAAAAACGCAGCCTCCCTGGCCGCCTACGACACCACCCAGCGCATTTACGGGGAACTGATGAAAGCGCTGCAAGCGAAACGGGCCTGAGGCCCTTTTCGTTTCCCCGGGCCGGGGACAAGCCCTTTGCCCCCGCACCAATCCGGCCGCGGAGGCATATGATGACTTGTAGTGTACAGCGCCCGGAAAGGCCGGGTCTGTGCCGGCGCAATTCTGCGAAGGGAGTGTTCAGATGGAACGGCTTTTGATTACCGGCCAGGTCCCGCTGCGGGGCGAGATCGACGTTCACGGGGCGAAAAACAGTTCCTTGCCGCTGCTGGCGGCGACGGTCCTCTGCCATGGCGAAACGGTGCTCCACAACTGCCCGGAGCTTTCCGACGTGACCGCCGCCTGCGAGATTCTTTCGTACTTAGGATGCAAGGTCCGGCGGGAGGGCCGCACCGTGGCCGTGGACGCCCGGAATCTCAGCGGCGGCAGCGTCCCCGACAGCCTTATGCGGGAAATGCGGTCCTCCATCGTCTTTCTGGGGGCCATCGCCGCCCGGATGGGCTACGCGAAGCTCAGCTTCCCCGGGGGCTGCGAGCTGGGGCCCCGGCCCATTGATCTCCACCTGCACGCCCTGCGGAAGCTGGGGCTTTCCATCCGGGAGGAGCACGGGGTTTTGGACTGCACCGTCTCCGGGCGGATGCAGGGGGCCAATCTGACCCTGTCCTTCCCCAGCGTGGGGGCCACGGAGAACATCCTCCTGGCCGCCGCCACGGCGGAAGGCACCACCGTCCTGACCAACGCCGCCCGGGAGCCGGAGATCACCGACCTGGCGGATTTCTTAAACCGCTGCGGCGCGAAAATCCACGGCGCAGGCGAGGGCGTCATCACCGTGGAGGGCGTGGACCGGCTGGAAGCCTGCGAGCACACCGTGATCCCCGACCGCATCGTGGCGGCCACCTACCTCTGCTGCGCTGCTGCCACCGGCGGCGACGTGCGCATCCGCCAGGCAGAGCCCCGGCACCTGGCGGGCATCCTGCCGGTGTTCGAGGAAATGGGCTGCCGCCTGGACGTGGAGAAAACGGCGGTGCGGCTCACGGCCCCGGAAGGCCGCCTCCGGGCGGTCCGGGACGTGCGGACCATGCCCTATCCCGGGTTCCCCACCGACGCCCAGGCTCCGGTCATGGCGGCGGCGGCCCTGGCCGACGGAAACAGCATTTTCGTGGAGAACATCTTCGAAAGCCGCTACAAGCACGCCGCCGAGCTGGCCCGGATGGGCGCCAGGATCAAGCTGGAGGGCCGGGTGGCCCTGGTGGAGGGCGTTCCCAGGCTCTACGGCGCGCCGGTGGCGGCCACGGACCTCCGGGGCGGCGCGGCCCTGATCGTCGCCGGCCTGGCGGCGGAGGGCGAAACCGAGATCCGGGACATCAAGCACATCGACCGCGGCTACGAGCGGATCGAGGAGTGCCTGGCCCCCCTGGGGGCAAATATCCGCCGGGCGGAGTGAGGGAATCCGGGGGCTGCAAGGTGCTTTGCGGTCCTCTTTTGGGGCACTGTGCGAGGTTTGACGGTGGTTCCTGAGGATGTTTTAATCGACTGGTGCGCGGTTGGATGGAGCAAATGCCTGGGGCTCCCGGGTGCGGGAATCTGCTGGGCGGCCTGGGTGAATCCCGAGGATTATCGGGGTTGTAAGGTTCTTCGCGGGTTCCTTTGGGGCGCTGGCGAGGTTTGGCAGTAGTTTTTGAGGATGTTTCAATCGACTGGTGCGCGGTTGGGTGGAGCAAATGCCTGGGGCTTCCGGGCACAGGAATCTGCGGGCGGCGCGGGCGAATCCCGGGGATTATCGGGGTTTGCAAAGTGCTTCGCGGGTTTCTTTCGGGGTGATGTGCAAGGCTTGACGGCAGATTTTGGAAATGTGGAAATCGACTGAATTATTGGATGAAGTAATTCCGGGCGTTCCCGGAGGCAAGAGCTTTCCAGACGGATGGATTCCGGGCCCTTCACGGTTCGCCGCAGGAGCTTCCGGAGCCGATTCGTCGGTCATAAGAGCCTCGCGGAATGAAGCCCGCCGACGGTCCGCGATTGGGGCGATGTCCGGAACTGGACACTTGCTTTAGAAAAAAGACAGGAAGGAAACGGAGCCGAAAGGTCCGTTTCCAGGCAGAAATTGGACGGAGAAAGGAGAAGCGCAATGGATAAACGGCGGAATCCCCAGCCGGACCCGAGACGGCGCAGGACGGTTCCCACAGGGAGCCGCCCGGCGGTCCGGAGCGGTTCGGGGGGAAGGAGCGCGGCTTCTCCGGGGCGGCCGGCGGGAAAACGGCCTGCCGCGCCCCCCTCCGGCCGGGGAAAAAAGGGGCAGGCCGGGGTGCAGAGAGGGTACGCTCCGGGTCATGTCCGGGACCCACGGGCCGAGCGGATTCAGGAGATCCAGCAGCGGCGGAAGAAAAAGCGGAAACGCAACTACACCCTCTACTACATCCTGCTGTTTTTCTTCCTCACCGTGGCCGGGATCGTTCTCTCCCTGACCGTCTTTTTCAACATCCGGAACATCGAGGTCACGGGCAGCGCCATCTACGGCGTGGAGGACGTGGAGCCCCTTCTGGGGGTCCAGAAGGGGGACAACCTCCTGCGGATCAACACCGAAAAAATCCGGCAGAGCGTCCAGGCGGGGCTTCTGAAGTCCGACCAGGTGACGGTCCGGCGGGTGTTTCCGTCCACATTGTGGATCGAGGTCATTGACGGCGTCCCGGAGATCCAGATCGAATCCGGGGGGAACTATTACAGCGTCAGCCGCAGCGGCCGGATTCTGGAGATCGACAGCGAGCTCCGGCCCGACCGGGGGGTCCTTCTGGTGGGGCTGGATCTGGCCGGCCTGGGGATGGGGGATTCCCTGTCCGTCAAGGAGACGGCGGAGTCCTCCGCCAGCCAGGAGGAGCAGGACGCCGCCGCGGACTTCCAGAACCGGGTCCAGGCGGTGGAATCCCTGTTTTCCGCTTTGAAGGAGGCCCGGTTCTCCGGGGTGACGGCGGTGGACGTCAGCGACGAGCTGAAGCTCACGGTCTATTGGCAGAACCGGGTTCAGGTGGTGCTGGGGTCCTTCTCGGAGCTGACCTACAAGCTCCAGTTGTGCCGGGCGATTCTGGAGGATTCCTCCCGGCTGTCTGCGGAGGCCAGGGGGGTCCTGGACGCGGAGACGGCGTCCTCCGCCGGGGTCTTTTACCGGGAGAACCCGGAGCTGGCCGTTCCCGGCAACGGGTGCGGCGGCGTCTGGAACTGGGACGACGGCGAGGAGGGCTCCGGGGAGGACGGGGCCGCTTCGGCGGCTTCGGAGGTGTCCTCGGAGGCGGAAAGCGGCGCTTCGGGCCTGCCGCCGGAAGGGGAAAGCAGTGTCCTCGAGACTTCGGCGGAATCCGGAGGGGGAAATGATGGGGAATAGGAGGATTGGGGGACCATAGAGGCGGGATTTTTGCAGACGATGCAGGAAGTTTCGGGCAGTCCGTAAGGCTGGCACGGTCCGGAGTAGGAAGGTTCGGGGCATACTGCGAAGGGACTGCGCTTCTGGCGGCCTTTGGCGTGGTTTGCACGGCGGACGGCGCGGGGGTTCCGGGTGGTCTGTGGCGGCGCGGTCCGGGGTTGGAATGGCTTGGGCGTGGCGCTGGGGGACGGCGTTTTTTGGAACGTGTTTGTGCTTCCGGATGCAGGCGGCGCTTTGGTGCCGGGAGCTTTTGCCGGGCAGTGCGGTTTTTCGGGCTGCAAGGTCACGCGTCGGAGCTTGCAAGGAAGTGCTGGCGGCCTTTGGCGTGGTTTGCACGGCGGACGGCGCAGGGGTCCGGGTGGTCTGTGGCGGCGCGGTCCGGGGTTGGAATGGCTTGGGCGTGGCGCTGGGGGACGGCGTTTTTTGGAACGTGTTTGTGCTTCCGGATGCAGGCGGCGCTTTGGTGCCGGGAGCTTTTGCCGGGCAGTGCGGTTTTTCGGGCTGCAAGGTCACGCGTCGGAGCTTGCAAGGAAGTGCTGGCGGCCTTTGGCGTGGTTTGCACGGCGGACGGCGCGGGGGTTCCGGGTGGTCTGTGGCGGCGCGGTCCGGGGGGCAAGGCTGCGGGCGGTGTGGTCCGGGGCGCGCGGAAGGTTGGAACCGCAGTGCTTTTGCCAAGGCGGCTGCCCGGCGCGGGTCTTCGGAGCGCATGTCCGGGGCGGGAAACTGGTCCCAGTGGCTCCTTTGGGAGGCGGACGCGGGGCTTTTGCCGCCGCGGAAACCGGAAAGGGGCCGGGACACAAAAAGTTTGCACTTTCTTGCAAAGAAAATCCGGTTTTCTCTTGAATTTTTTCGCTAAATCTGATACCATAATATTATACAGTTTTAAAGCCAGGGACTTTACCGAAAGCACAGCTTTCCGAATATAGGAGGACGTACCCAATGCCTTTTACGTTAGAGAATGATTCCCAGAGAACGGTAGACATCAAGGTCATCGGCGTCGGCGGCGCCGGCGGCAACGCCGTGAACCGCATGGTGGACGACGGCGTCAAGGACGTGGATTTCATCGCCATCAACACCGACCGGCAGGTTTTGGACATCTCCCGGGCGGAGTATAAAATCCAGATCGGCGAGAAGGTCTCCAAGGGACGGGGAGCCGGCGGCGACCCCGACCGGGGAGCCCAGGCGGCCGAGGAGAGCCGGGAGGAGATCGCGGCGGCCATGAAGGGCGCCCAGATGGTCTTCATCACCGCCGGTATGGGCGGCGGCACCGGCACCGGCGCGGCCCCTGTGGTGGCTGACATTGCCCGGGAAATGGGAATCCTCACCGTGGGCGTCGTCACCAAGCCCTTCAGCTACGAGGGCAAGCGGCGGATGAAGTACGCCGAGGAGGGTCTGGCCCAGCTGAGCCAGGTAGTGGACTCCCTGGTGGTCATCCCCAACGACCGCATCCGTCAGGTCATCGACCAGAAGACCTCCTTCCGGGACGCTTTCAAGGTGGTGGACGGGGTGCTGAAACAGGGCATCCAGAGCATTTCCGACCTGATCAACACCGACGGCTTCGTCAACCTGGACTTTGCCGACCTGTGTTCCGTTATGAGAAACGCCGGCATGGCCCACATGGGCGTGGGCTACGCCTCCGGCAAGGACAAGGCCGAGGCGGCGGCGGACATGGCCATTTCCAGCCCCCTGCTGGAGACCTCCATCACCGGGGCCAAGGCCGTGATCATCAACATCTGCGCCTCCAACGACCTGCTTTACGAGGACGCGGAGTTCGTCTCCACCATGATCGAGAAGGCGGCCCACCCCGATGCGGCCATCTTCTGGGGCCTGGTCTTCGACGACAACATGAACGACGAGATCCAGGTGACGGTCATCGCCACCGGGTTCGACGAGGACTACGCCGGAAAGGGCCGCCTGGAGGATGGCTCCGCTCCCGTAGAAACGGCGGAAGCCGGAGAGGCGGCCGGAAGCAGCAAGCCTGCGGCAGCGGGGAGCAGCATCCCAGATCCGGGCGATCCCTTCGAAGATATCATGAAGCTCTTCAACGACAACAAGTAATGAAGCGCCCTTCCTTGTTTTCCTGCGAGGGAGGGCCTTTTTCTTTCGGCGCAGCCGGGAAGAACACATGGAAAGGATGTTTTAATTTTGTGCGGATTTGTGGGAATGTTTAACCGGGACCCGGCGGATAACAACGAGGTCCTCTTGAACCAGATGTCAACGGCCATTCGGCACCGGGGCCCCGACGACAGCCAGTATATCGTTCGGGACGGGCTGTGCGTGGCCTTCCGGCGGCTGTCCATCATTGACCTGAACACCGGCGACCAGCCCTTTACCTCGGAGGACGGGCGGTACACCGCGGTGTTCAACGGCGAAATCTACAACTACCGGGACCTCCGGGCGCCTCTCATGGAGGAGGGGGTGGAGTTCCGCACCAACTCGGAGATCGAGGTCATTGTGGCGCTGTACCGGAAGTACGGCGACGAGTTCATCACCCGGCTCCGGGGAATGTTCGCCATCCTCATTTACGACGCTGTGGAAAAGACCGTTTTCGTGGGGCGGGACCCCTTCGGCATCAAGCCCATGTACTACCGGGAGACCGAAAAGGGCCTGATGTTCGCTTCGGAGATGAAGGCGTTCCTGTTTGACGAGACCATGGGCGGGTTCCGGGTGGACCCCAGCCTTTTGCAGCATTATTTCACCTTCCAGTACGTGCCGGAGCCCAACACCATCACCCCCCAGATCAAGGTGCTGGAGGCGGCCCACTACCTGAAATGCGGCCCCGACGGCAAGGTGGAGATCAAGCCCTATGTGGAGCTGAAATTCGAGAAGCCCTCGGAGGAGAGCTTTGAGGAAAAGGCGAAAAAGCTCCGGGACATCCTCACCGAGTCCGTGGAGTACCACATGATCTCCGACGTGGAGGTGGGGACCTTCCTGTCCAGCGGCATCGACTCCGCCATTATCACCGCCATTGCCAGCCGGCTGAATCCCGGTATCAAGGCCCTGACTGTGGGCTTTGACGTGGCCTCTTACAGCGAGATCGACGACGCCCACGACATCGCCAAGCACCTGAATGTGGAGCACATCATCCTCAAGGGCGACTGCGAGCTTTTCAAAAACGCCTTTGAGAAGGTGGTCTTTGCGCTGGATTCGCCGGTGGCGGACCCCTCCACCGTGGCCATTTACCTCATCGCCCAGGAGGCCAGCAAGCACGTCAAGGTCATGCTCTCCGGCGAGGGGGCCGACGAGCTGTTCGCCGGGTACAAGACCTACCGGGACTCCCTGGGGGCGGGAAAATTCGAGAATGCGCCGGGATTCGTCCAGGCGGCCTGCCGGGGGCTTTCCCATCTGATCCCCGACGGCGTCAAGGGGAAAAACTTCCTCATGCGGGCCGGGGTTCCCCTGGAGGAACGGTACGTGGGCAACGCCTTCCTCTTTAACGAGAAGCAGAAAAAGGACTTTCTGGTCCAGTACAACCCCAATCAGAAGTACACCGAGCTGACCCGGGATGTGTTCGCCAGGGTGGCGGACCGGGACCCCCTGATCAAGATGCAGTACGTGGACATCTCCACCTGGCTCAAGGGGGACATTCTGGTCAAGGGCGACCGGCTGAGCATGGGGAACTCCCTGGAGGTCCGGGTGCCGTTCCTGGACCGGAAGGTGTTCGAGTTTGCGTCTACCCTGAAAAACTCCGACAAGCTCCGGGAGGGCACCACCAAGTACGTCCTGCGGTACGCCTTCAAGGATTATGTGAACCCCGAGACCTTTATGCGGCCCAAGCTGGGGTACCCGGTGCCGGTCCGGGTGTGGCTGAAAAACGAGCTGTACGAGTGGGCCCGGGACATCATCCAGAACTCCAGGGCCGACGAGTATATCGACAAGGCCGCCGCGCTGAAGATGCTGGAGGACCACCGCACCGGCAAGGCCGACAACTACCGGAAGCTCTGGTCCATCCTGGTGTTCATCACCTGGCACCGGCTGTATATCGCCGACGCCGAGGAGACCCGCCGCCGGATCCTGGCCGGGGAGCTTTCCTACTCCCAGCGGAACGCCTATTTTGACGGGCTCAGGGCGGAGCAGAAATGATCGGAAAACGCCGTTTTCGGGCGGGAAACGGGACGGAGCTGCCCTATCTGCTCTATGCGCCGGAGGAGCGGGGGGACGGGCCTCTGCCCATGATTTTCTACCTCCACGGGGCCGGGAGCCGGGGGAAGGACCTTTCCCAGCTCCGGCGCAACGGGTTGTCGGGGATGATCCTGGGGGGAGAGTTCCATGGCCGCTGCATTGTGGCGGCGCCCCAGTGTCCGGAGGAGGGGGTATGGCTCCACTACATCCGGGAATTGGGGGAGCTGGCGGATTTTTCCGCGGCGGAATCCGGGGCTGACCCGGACCGCATCGCCCTGACGGGAATGAGCATGGGAGGCTTCGGCGCCTGGGAGCTGGCGGCGTACCGGCCGGAGCGGTTCAGCTGTCTGGCGGCGCTTTGCGGCGGGGGAATGTCCTGGCAGGCTTCCCGGCTGGCGAATCTGCCCATCCGGGCCTTTCACGGCGGGAAGGACGACGTGGTCCCGCCGGTGTACAGCCGGTTGATGGTAGACGCGGTCAACGCCTGCAGGGGAAACGCCGTGCTGACCATCTATCCGGAAAACGGCCACAACTGCTGGGACGACGCCTACCGGCACAGCGATGTGATCCCCTGGATGCTGGCCCAAAAGCGGGCCGCGCCGCCGGAGCCGGTGGAGTTTACCGGGGAAAATCCGTAACATCTGGAAAGGAACGACACCATGCTTTTTATTCACGGAAATATCCAGACCATGGAGGACGGCGGGTATCCCGACGGGTACCTCTGGGTCAAGGACGGGAAAATCGCCGGGGTGGGGCCTTCTGCGGAAGCGCCTGCCGACCCGGAAATCATCGACCTGGCGGGGAAGACCCTTCTGCCGGGGTTCGTGGACGCCCACTGCCATCTGGGCATGTGGGAGGACGGCCTGGGCTTCGAGGGGGACGACGGCAACGAGGCCACCGACCCGGTGACGCCTCAGCTCCGGGCCATTGACGCCCTGAATCCCCTGGACCGGACCTTTGCCGAGGCCCGGCTGGGCGGCGTGACCACGGTGCTCACCGGTCCGGGGAGCGCCAATGCCATTGGGGGCCAATGGGCGGCCCTTAAGACGGCGGGCCGCCGCATCGACGACATGGTGCTGGACCCCGCCATCGGCATGAAATTTGCTCTGGGCGAGAATCCCAAAGTCACCTACAACGAGAAAAACGTGGCCCCTGTGACCCGGATGGCCACGGCGTCCCTGATCCGGGAGCAGCTGCGGAAGGCCAGCCGCTATCTGAGCGACAAGGAGCGGGCCGACGAGGAGGAAGACTTCGACGAGCCGGAGTTCGACGCCAAGTGCGAGGCGCTGATTCCGGTGCTCACCGGCAAGCAGAAGGCGTTTTTTCACGCCCACCGGGCCGACGACGTGTTCACCGCCATCCGCATCGCCAGGGAGTTCAAGCTGGACCTGGTGCTGGTCCACTGCACCGAGGGGCACCTGGTCCGGGATATTCTGGCCGGGGAAAAGGTGCCGGTGATTGCCGGGCCCATCCTCTCCGACCGGTCCAAGCCGGAGCTGCGGAACCTGACCGTGGAAAATCCCGGGCTGCTGGACAAGGCCGGAATCCAGACGGCCCTCTGCACCGACCATCCGGTGATTCCCATCCAGTACCTGGCCCTGTGCGCCGGGATCGCCATCGGCGCGGGGATGGACCGGGAGCAGGCTCTGAAGGCCATTACCATCAACGCCGCCCGGGCCGCGGGCATCGACGGGCGGGTGGGCTCCCTGGCTGTGGGGAAGGACGCGGACTTCTGCGTCTTTGACGGGGACCCGTGCAGCCCCTATGTCCGGCCGGAAATGGTCTTTATCGACGGGAAGCGGATCACGGAGTGAGTTCGTGAAATCTTCATGAACTTTGTGAAGAATCTTTCACTATATTTCTAAAATTCTTCAAAAGTACTGGATTTTTTTGTGCAATCGTGTTATACTATAGACACAGAAGAGGGAAACCCTCTTCCAGTGGAATAGGAGGCATGATTATGAACACAGCTTACGTCGCGAGAAAAGTAACACTCAACGATTCGTTCAAGGAGCGGGCCGAACTGAAGCTCAGAAAGCTGGACAAGTTCTTTGACGATGCCAAGGCGCAGGTCACTGTTTCCACTCAAAAGGATGAGGCCAGCGTGGAGCTGACCGTGTGGGCCAACGGTATGATTTTCCGTGCCGAGGCGCAGAACACCGATAAGCTGGACGCTCTGGACGAGGCCGTGGAAAATCTGACCCGCCGGATCCGGAAAAACAAGACCAAGCTGCTCAAGAAGGTCAAGGCTTCCGGCTTCGATTTCCCGGAGGAGACCGTGGCGGAGGAGATGGACTACGACGTCATCCGCACCAAGGAGGTCCCCCTGCGGCCCATGACCGTGGACGAGGCCATTCTCCAGATGAACATGCTGGAGCACAGCTTTTTCGTCTTTTTGAACGGCGAGACCGGGGAGGTCAACGTGGTCTACCGCCGGAACGCAGACGGCTATGGCCTGATCGTTCCGCAGAAATAGGCTTTGCAAACGCCGGAATTTGTGGTACAATAAGTGGGAGCGGGAAACCGCTCCCATTTTTGATGTAAGGATACCGTTTATGAATGATCTGACTTTTTCCGCACCTTGTCATTTCGGCCTGGAAAGCGTCCTGGCCGGGGAGCTCCGCCGGTTGGACGCGGAGAACGTCTCCGCCGCCGACGGCCGCGTCAGCTTTTCCGGGGATTTTTCCATGCTGGCCCGGGCCAACCTCTGTCTCCGCACGGCGGAGCGGGTCCTCATTCTCCTGGGGGAGTTTGAGGCCAGGAGCTTCGCCGAGCTGTTCGACCGGACCCGGGAGCTGCCTTTCGAGGACTTCATCGGCCGGCAGGACGCCTTTCCGGTGAAGGGGCACTCCAACAAGTCCAAGCTCCACAGCGTCCCGGACTGCCAGTCCATTATCAAGAAGGCCGCCGTGGAACGGCTCCGGGAGAAGTACGGGGTGGGGTGGTTCGAGGAGACCGGGCCGGTCCATCAGATCCAGTTCCAGATTCTCAAGGACCGGGTCAGCGTTTTCCTGGACACCTCCGGGCCGGGGCTCCACAAGCGGGGGTACCGGCGGAACTCCACCGAGGCTCCCATCAAGGAGACTCTGGCGGCGGGAATTCTGGACGTGGCCGGGGTCCGGCGGGACAGCATACTGTACGACCCCTTCTGCGGGTCGGGGACGTTTCTCATTGAAGGGGCTTTGAAGGCCATGAACATCCCGGCGGGGATCACCCGGCGGTTCGCGGCCCAGAGCTGGGGGTGCATCCCGGCGGCGGTGTGGCAGCAGGAGCGGGCCCGGGGGCTGGATTTGGTCCGGCGGGACGCAAAGTTTGCGGCCTACGGCAGCGATCTGGACCTCGCGGCTGTGGAGCTGGCTCTGGACAACGCCCACAAGGCCGGGGTGGCCCAGCGCATCCGCATCCGGACCCGGGACATCCGGGAGTTCAAGACCGTCACCGACAGCGGCATCGTGGTGACCAACCCGCCCTACGGCGAGCGGCTCCTGGACCAGCAGGCCGCCCGGGAGCTTTACCGGGTCATGGGGCAGGTGTTCCGGGGCCGGGAAGGGTTTTCTTACGCGGTCATTTCGCCGGACGAGGAGTTTGAGAAGAACTTCGGCCGGCGGGCGGACAAGCGGAGGAAGCTCTACAACGGCATGATGAAGTGCCAGCTGTTTATGTACTCCAGGGATTTGCGGAAGTAAGCGCGAATATGGCAAAACGCCTCCTGCTGCGGGATGAAGCCGCGGCGGAAGGCGTTTTTTGCATCAGGGAGCGGGTTTTACCACTGGTAGTCCAGCTGTTTGAGGATTTCCCGGGCGATGAGGGTGTGGCCCACGATGTCGGGGTGGATGCGGTCCCAGTTGATGGAATCCGGATGGTAGTAGCGGAAGTAGTCGTCGAAGGCGGACTGGAGGTCCACCAGAATGGCGCCGTACTTCTCCGCCAGGCGTTTGACCACGGCGCCGTACTGGTCCATCCGGGCCCGCATGGGGTCGCTGCGGTTGGGTTCCATGAAGTAGGGGGTCATGAGGATGAGCCCCTTCAGGGTAGGGAGGGTCTGCTCGATGAGGTCGGTGAGGTTGGCTTCGTATTCCTCCAGGCCCACGTGGAGCTCGGTCATGAAGGGGCAGTCGAACTGCCGCCACACGTCGTTGATGCCGATGAGGATGCCCAGCCAGTCGGGGTGGAGGTCCAGGACGTCAGTCTGCCAGCGGGCTTTCAGGTCCCGGGTGGTGTTGCCGCTGGTGCCCATGTTGATGACCCGGATGTGAGAGGCGGGGTAGGTGGTCCGGAGAAGGCCGTCCACCAGGCCCACGTAGCTTTTTCCGATGCCGCCGAAAAGGCCCTCGCCGCAGGGGCGGGCCCGTTCGAAGTCGGAAATGGAGTCGCCGATGAAGATGAGCTTGCTGTTGTCCTGGATTTTCATAAGAATCCTCCTTTTTATTCCACCGTCACGCTTTTGGCCAGGTTCCGCGGCTTATCCACGTCGCAGCCCCGGAGAAGGGCGGTGTGATAGGCAAGAAGCTGCAAGACCGGAGCCGCTGCCAGGGGGAGAAATGGGTCCTCCAGGGCGGGAAGCTCCAGGCGCTTGGGAAATTGGGCGGTGTCGGCGGCGGTCCCCTTTTTGCAGAGGAGGAGCACGTCGGCCCCGCGGCTTTGGACCTCCCGGACGTTGCTGAGCATTTTGGGCAGCAGCGCGTCCTGGGTGGCCAGAGCGATCACCGGTGTCCCGGGGGTGATCAGGGAGATGGTGCCGTGCTTCAGCTCCCCGGCGGCGTAGGCTTCGCAGTGGATGTAGCTGACCTCCTTGAGCTTTAAGGAGCCTTCCAGGGCCTGGGTGTAGTCAAGGCCGCGGCCCAGGAAAAAGAGGTCGTTTAAGTCTCGGTAGGCCCGGACCAGTTCCCGGACGGCGGGCTCCAGGGCGATGGCCTCCGGGACGGCGGCGATGGCGGCGGAAAGTCCTTCCAGGAAGCGCCGGACGGCGGGCTCCGGAAGGGTCCCGCGGGTCAGGGCCAGTTTGGCGGTCAGGAGGTAAAAGACGGCCAGCTGGACGGAGTAGGCTTTGGTGCTGGCCACGGCGATCTCCGGGCCGGCGTAGGTGCGGAGGACGTAGTCGGCCTCCCGCTCCATGGAGGAGCCGGCGGTGTTGACGATGGCCAGGGTGGGGGAACCATGATCCTTGGCCAGGCGGAGGGCCGCCAGGGTGTCCGCCGTTTCTCCGGACTGGGAGACCAGGAGGACCAGGGTGCGGGGGGTGAGGATGGGGTTCTGGTACCGGAATTCCGAGGCGATCTCGCAGCGGGTCGGGACCCGGGCGAAGCCTTCGATCAGGGCTTTGCCCACGCATCCGGCGTGCATGGCGGTGCCGCAGGCCGCGATGACGATGGAATCGAAGCGGTTCCAGAAATCGGGGGGGATGCGGTCGCCGGAGAAGTCGGGAAGACCGTTTTTCAGCCGGGGGAACACCGTATCCCGGAGGGCGCGGGGCTGCTCGGCAATCTCCTTGCGCATGAAGTGGGCGAAGCCGTCCTTCCGGGCCTGTTCCATGGACCAGGACGCCTGCTGCCAGGCGGGTTTGGCTTCGCCGCCGTCCCGGAAGAGCCGGGCTTCGGCGGGGGTCAGCCGGAGGATGGCGTCCTCCTCCACCAGGGCGTAGGTCCGGGTCAGGGGGAGGACGGCGGGGATGTCAGAAGCGATGAAAAAGCCGGTGTCGTCCCGGGCAGCGATGAGGGGGCTGCCCTGGCGGAGGGCGTAAAGCTCTCCGGGACGGTCGGAAAAGAGGATGCCGAAGGTGTAGCTCCCACGGAGGCGACGGCGGAACTGCCAGAGGGCCTCCAGGGGGTCGCCGCGGTACAAAGTGTCTAAGAGCCAGGCCGCCGCTTCCGTGTCGGTCTCGGAGCGGAAGGCGCAGCCTGCGGCGGAAAGGGCCTGGCGCAGCTCTCCGTCGTTTTCAAGGATGCCGTTGTGGACCAGGGTGATCCGGCCTGCCTGGTGGGGATGGGCGTTGACCGCAGAGGGGCGGCCGTGGGTCGCCCAGCGGGTGTGTCCGATGCCGCAGCAGCCCTCCAGGGGAGGGACTGCCTGGGACGCGGCCTGACGGAGGTTCTGAAGCCGCCCTTCCGTTTTCAGAACCCGGACGCCCTCCGGGCCGGAGACGGCGATGCCCGCCGAGTCGTAGCCCCGGTATTCCAGTCGGGAAAGGGCGTCCAGGAGAAGCTCCCGGGCGTTTTTAAGGCCGGTATATCCAACGATTCCACACATATAAAACCTGTCTTTCTCCGCGCGGGTTGGATCAGAATGGCATAACGCAGATCGCACGGCTGCCGTCCCGCGCGGAGAAAGACATCCGTGCGCAAAACAGCATGTCATGTGGGCTTCCTGCCCTCCCTTTGTCGGTCCGGTTGCCCGGAGGTTTTGGGGAAGGGCTCCGCTTGGAAGCAAAACGGGGAGGCATCCGCCGAAAACTTCGATAACCTCCCGCCTCGTCAGCCGCGTGGGCGGCTCTGGCGCTTGATGCTGGGGAAACTGGTATGTCACCTCCTTGGATGAGAGTTCCTCGGTCCTCCTTTCCCGCGTTAATACGCGAACAGAAACAGTATACCATGCTCCGGGGAAGATTACAAGGGGGTGGGGGAAAAAGTACAGGCGGGGAGAACGGGTGTCTTTTTTACACGTACATAAATAAACTGCTTTCCACTTGTGAAAAACAAAAAAGTGTGATAAACTGATACTGGAATCCGTACAACGGATCACTCTTTTACCAAAGCGTAGAAAGAAGGAAATCCCATGACGAATCGGGAGCGATTTATCAAGACGTTGAAATGCGAGCCCATCGGCGGGCAGGTCCCTACCTTTGAGCTGGTGTTTTTTCTGACCATGGAAGCCTTTGGGAAGGTCCATCCCTCTCAGCGGGCCTATTCCCAGTGGAAGCAGATGAGCCGGTCGGAGCAGGTCCTGCACATGGACGAAATGGCCCAGCTCTATGTGGACATGGCCCGGAAGTACGGCCACAGCGCCATTTTCATCCACCCGAATCCCAGCGATTTCGAAAGCGTTCAGTGGCTGCTGGAGCTGATCCGGGAGAAAAGCGGCGACGAGTACTACATCATGATGCACGGGGACCCCACCTGGGCCATTCCCGACGGGGACGGCATGATGGAGTTTTCCGAGCGGATGTACGAGGAGCCGGAAGCGCTCAACGAGGAATCCCGGCGGCGGGTGGAAAAGTGTCTGGAATTCGCCCGGAAGCTGGACGACCGGGGGCATCTCCTGGACGGCTTCACCTTGTGCTCTGACTACTGCTTCAACGTCAACCCCTTTTTCAGCCCGGAGATGTTTGATGAGCTCATCGTGCCCTATCTGAAAGGGGTCATCGACGGCTACCGGGAGATGGGGTACTACACCATCAAGCACACCGACGGCAACATCCTGCCCATTGTCAGGCAGATCGCCGACTGCGGCCCCGACGCCATCCACTCCCTGGACCCCCAGGGGGGCGTCAGCATCCCGGAGGTGCGGCGTCTCATCGGGGACAGGATCGCTCTGGTGGGAAACGTCAACTGCGGGCTTTTGCAGACCGGCACCGACGAGGAGTGCCGCCAGGACGTGCTCCGCTCCCTCCGGGAGGGGATGGAGCGGGGGTACGGGTACGTGTTCTCCACCACCAACTGCGCGTACACCGGTCTGGCGCTGAAGCGGTACGAGATGATGATCGACATCTGGCGGCAGTACGGCAGCTATGAGAACTACGCGGAAAATTTCGGGAAATAACGGCAGAAAGCGGCTGGGGAAGGACTCCGGCCGCTTTTTTATGGGCGGTTGCGTTCCGGGGCGGGGTATGGTATAATAAGAACAAACAAACCTGCGGCACGCAAGGCGTAAGGAGGAAACCGTATGGAATACCGCATCCTGCCCCGCACCGGGGATAAGATCAGCGTCATCGGCATGGGGTCGTCGGTCATCGGCGGGCGGCCGGAGGAGGAGATCATCCGGACGGTCCGGGCCGCTTTTGAGGCGGGGATCAACTATTTTGAGATGGCCGGGGGACACGCCGCCATCTTTGAAGCCTACGGGAAGGCGCTGGAGGGCATCCGGGACCGGGTCTATCTGCAGGTCCACTTCGGGGCGGACTATACCTCCGGGGAATACGGCTGGACCACCAGGCTGGAGGACGTGAAAAAGTCCGTGGCATGGCAGATGGAGAAGCTCCGGACGGACTATATTGATTTCGGCTTCATCCACTGCATCGACGAGGAAAGCGACTGGGAGACCTACCGGAAAAACGGGGTGCTGGACTATCTGCTCTCCTTGAAGGAGAAGGGCGTGGTCCGGCACATCGGGCTGTCCTCCCACACGCCGGCGTTGGTGAACCGGATTCTGGACACCGGGCTTGTGGACGTGGTGATGTTCAGCGTCAACCCCATTTACGACTACGGCAAGGGGGAGTTCGGCATCGGGGAAAGCGCCGAGCGCCAGGAGCTTTACTGCCGCTGTCAGCGGGAGGGCGTGGGCATCTCCGTGATGAAGCCCTTCTGCGGCGGGCAGCTGCTGGACGCGGCCCAGTCGCCCTTCGGCGTGGCGCTGTCCCGGGAGCAGTGCATCCAGTACGTTCTGGACAAGCCCGGGGTGGTGACGGTGCTCCCCGGCTACGGCAGCGAGGAGGAGCTCCGACAGGTCCTGGGGTTCTTTGATGCCGGTGAGGCGGAGCGGGACTACTCGGCCATCAGCGGCTTCGCGCCGGCGGAGACCATGGGCAAGTGCGTCTACTGCAAGCACTGCCACCCATGTCCCGCGGGGCTGGACATTGCTTTGATCAATAAGTACTACGACCTTTCCAAGCTGGGGGACGGCCTGGCCAAGGAGCACTACCTCACCCTGGAAAAGCGGGCGGGGGACTGCATCGGCTGCGGCCACTGCGACCGCCGCTGTCCCTTCCATGTGGTCCAGAGCCGGCGGATGCAGGAGATTCTGGCGTATTTTGGGGCGTAACGGTCGTTGGGACAGGAAAAATTCCCGGCTGCGTTTTCGGACGCGGCCGGGAATTTTTTATAGGATGTTTTCGATGTTGGGAATCTCCTGGTGGTAGATGTTCCGGGCGGTGAAGACGGCCTGGCGGATGCGGACCTGGAAGTCCGCGCTCTGGCGCTGGCGGAGAAGGGCGATGCACTCCTCCAGGCGGTCGCTGAGCTCCTGGAGGGGGTCTTCGTGGACGAAAACGCCGATCCAGTGCTCCTTATGATGCCAGTCCTCCTGGATGGCCAGGAGGGAGTTCAGGGCGGCGTCGGGGTCGGTGAGGGCTTCCTCCGCCGCGGATTCCAGGCGTTGGGCCAGGTCCTCGGTGTACTGGCCCAGCCAGGCCAGGGACCAGATTCCCGCGATGAGAATGGCCGCCAGCATGGAGCCGATGATGATAAGACGTCTCATTTTCCGCCCTCCTTTTTCGCCATGGGGACCAGGAAGTATTGGCAGTTCCGGTCGGCGGTCATGAGGAAAACGCCGGCTTCGGTGCAGTGGTTCTCCCGGAGGGTGGCCTGGAGCCAGGCGTCGGTCAGAGCGTAGGCTTCCATGGCGGAGCGGATGATCTGGCCGTCGCTGATGATCACGGCGGGGGGATCGGCGTCCTTGCCTTTTAAGTCCAGCATCTGGGCGGTGACGGTCTGGGCGGCGTGCTTCTGGAGGACGTTGACCTGGCCGGTGGTCTCCACAATGGCGTACTGGATGTCCCGGAGGTCGAAAATGGACTTGCTCCGGAGGGTCTCCATCAGGTCGTCAATGGAAAAACGCACCTTTTTCATGGCGGTCTGGTCGATCTGGCCGTTGCGGACGATGATCATGGGCTTGCCGGAAACCAGAGTCCGGAACCGCTTGGAATGGAGGGAGATGCTGGAAATGAACAGCTCGAAGCCTACCAGCACCACAATGGGCACCACGCCCATGATCATGGGGATGGAGTTGTCCTCAATGGGGAGGGAGGCGATGTTGGAGATGAGGATGGTGATGACCAGCTCCGAGGGCTGGAGCTCCCCCAGCTGCCGCTTGCCCATGAGCCGCAGGCAGAAGATGATCAGCAGATACAGGAGGATTGCGCGGATAAAGACGATCACGAGGCTCCTTCCTTTCCTTGCCGGGCGCATATTTTTCGGGGTTGTGCCCATACTGTTCCGTGAATCCGGCGGAACACCGGCGCTGTTAGTATCGCCGCCCCGGAGAAAGTTATACCGAAAGGGGCGAGGACTGTGAAACAAAATCTGCGTTCCGGGCGGGTGGAGGAGCCCCCGGCGGAGGAGGAATCCCGGCGGCTGAGCTGCGACCTGGACCGGAATCTCATCCTTCTCCGGGAAAAGCTGTGGAACTCCGCCGATCTGGTGACCCGGCCGGTGACGGCGGGAGGAGTCTCCCTCTGCTTTGTGATGATCGAGGGGTTGAGCGCCTTGTCCAAGCTGGACGAGGCCGTGGTACGGCCCCTTTCCCTCCGGGAGTTTTCCAGCGGGTGGGACGTGTTTGCCTTTCTGGAGGACACGGCCATTGTGGGGGACGTCCAGGACGTGTATGAGTTCGACGAGCTCATCCGGCTCATCACCTCGGGGTTTGTGGCCATTCTCATCCAGGGGGTGCCCACGGCCGTTGTCATGGGTGCCCAGAGCTACGCTTACCGCTCGGTCTCCCAGCCGGAAAACGAGGTCAACGAGAAGGGCTCGCGGGAGAGCTTCACCGAGCCTATCAAGGTCAACATGAGCCTGGTCCGGCGGCGGATGAAGTCCGGGGAGGTCTGCTTTGAAATGACCGAGGTGGGGACGGAGAGCAAGACCTCCGCCTGCATCATTTACAGTCCCCGGGCCGTCAACGGGAAGCTCCTGGCGGAGGTCCGGCGGCGGTTGCAGAAGGTGGACCTGAAGCTGGTGCTGGACGTTGGGTATCTCCAGCCGTTTCTGGAGGGGAAGCCCCTGTCCCTGTTCAGCGAGGTGGGCCACACCGAGCGGCCCGACACCCTCTGCGCCAAGATCCAGGAGGGGCGGGTGGCGGTTCTGCTGGACGGGACCCCCGACGCCCTGATCCTGCCCTATCTGTTCGTGGAGAACTTCCAGAGCTTTGACGATTACTCCAACCGGCCTTATTTTGCCACCTTTATCCGGCTGCTCAAGTACTTTTCCTTCTTCGTCAGCGTTCTGCTGCCGGGGATTTATGTGGCGGTGGCCACCTTTCATCCGGCGGCGCTGCCCCATGCGCTGCTTTTCAACATCGCCACGGCGGAGGAGACCACGCCGTTTCCCCTGATTATCGAGGCGTTTGTCATCCATCTGATCTACGAGATCATGCGGGAGGCGGGGCTGCGGCTTCCCCGGCCGGTGGGCCACGCCGTCAGCATCGTGGGAGCGCTGGTCATCGGCGACGCGGCGGTGACGGCGGGGATTATCGGCGCGCCTATGGTCATGGTGGTGGCGCTGACGGCCATCAGCTCCTTTGTGGTGCCGTCGCTGTACGAGCCGGGGGTGGTGCTGCGGTTCGCCTTTATTTTCCTGGGCGGGCTGACGGGGCTTTACGGCATTTCGCTGGTCATGGCGGTGCTGCTGGTGAATCTCTGCAAGCTGAACAACCTGGGGGTGCCCTTCACCTCCCCGGTGACGCCGCTGACCCTCCGGGCCATGGGGGACGTATTCGTCCGCGTGGGCTGGAAGCGGCTGGGGCGGGGGGAGAGGCTCCAGGACCTGCGGGGCAGCGACCTGGATTCCACCAGTATCGGACGGTAAGGGGGAATTTTGTGGACAAGAATCAGATTTCGGTGTTCCAGCTGGTGGTGCTGCTGTATGTCTGCCGGTCCTTTAACCTGTTTACGGCCACCCTTCACGATGTGGGGGCGGGATACGGGGCGGTGCATCTGGCGGCGTTTCCCCTGGCGGCGGTGTTTCAACTGGGGCTGATGGTCCCGGCGTATCTGCTGACCCGGGCCACCGGCCGGGGGCTGGGGGAATCGGTGGCGGCCGTCATGGGGCGGTGGGGGCTGTGGTTTCCCATTCTGGGAGCGGGGTATCTGCTGACCACCACTTCGCTGACGGTGTACTGCATGGCGAATTTCCTAGTGAACACCGCCTTTCCCGGGGCCAGCGCGCTGTTTTTCGCCGGGACGCTGGTGCTGGCGGCGGGGTACGCGGCCTCCCTGGGGGTTGAGGGCATCGCCCGGGCGGCGCTGATCCTCTGCGTGGCCTTCAGCCTGGGGCTGCTGGCGATTTTTCTGGGGGTGATCCAGCGGCTGGACCCCCTGAACATCCAGCCCTTCCCCCTGGACGGCGGGGCGGCGGGGGTGGTCCGGAGCGCGTGGAAGATCGCGGCCCGGTCGTCGCCGGTGTTTACCTTTGCGGCTCTGTCCCACAAGACCCGGGGGAGGGGGGCGGCGAAGGGGTTCCTTTGGTACCTCCTGGCATCGCTGGTTTTGCAGGAGATCGTGACCTTTCTGGTGGCGGCGGCTCTGGGGGACCTGGCGGCGGCCAAGGCGTTTCCGCTGTTTACCCTGACCACGGTGTCCCGGATTTCGGTGTTCCAGCGGATGGACGCGCTGCACCTGGGGGTGTGGACCGCCATCAGCTTCCTGCGGATCGCGGCCAACTTCTGCGCCTGCGGGGAGCTGCTCCGGCCCTTTGCGCCCAAAGGGGAGACGGCGGCGGGGAAGCGGCGGCTCCTGGTGTTCTTCATGGCGGCGGCCGTCTGCGGAGGCGGGGCGCTTATGGGGAGCCTGGGACTTCTCCGGTGGCTGCTGGAGGCGCTGTCCAGCGGGTGGCCTTTGGCGGCGGCGCTGTTTTTCGGGCCGCTGCTGCTGTTGGGGGTCTTTGGGATTCAGAAGCGGCGGGAAAGGGGGCGGCTCCATGAAGTGGGTTAAGGCAATGGCGGCCCTTCTGGCGGCGGTGCTCCTCAGCGGGTGCCGGTGGATCCCCATTACCGACCTCTCGGACCGGGCCATTGTCCAGGGCGTGGGGGTGGACTGGGCCGACGGGGAATATGTCGTGACCATGCAGGTGTTCAGCCCCGAGGGCTCCGGCGGGCAGACCATCGTGGACCCCGCCAACGAAAACGCCAAGATCATCACCTGCCGGGGGGCCACCGTGGCCCAGGCCGTGGCGGAATCGGCCAGGGACCAGGCCAAGGAGTTCTATCTGGGCCACAACCGCATCGTCATTTTAGGCGGCGGGACCTGGGAGTGGCCTTTGGAGGAGACGCTGTCCTACTTCGGCAACAGTCCCGACTCCCGGCTGGACGTGACCTTGCTGACCACTCCGGGAAAGGCGTCGGACATTCTGGACGTGGGGATTTCCCAGACCATTCTCCCGGCCATGTCCATTGAAAACACCGTCCGGAACGCCCAGCGCAGCGGCCTTTCCGCGGAGGTGCTGCTGGTGGACGCCGTACAGGCCCTGACCCGGGAGTACCGGGGGGCGGTGATCCCCGTGATTCAGCCGGTGGAAAAGGAAAACAGCGAGGACCGGGACATGAAGGCTGTGGAGCTCACCGGCATCGCACTCTTTTCCCGGAGCCGGCAGGAGGGAGTGCTGGAGGGGGCCGCCGCCCGGGGGTTCCTCTTTCTCCGGGATGAGATCGAAAGCGTGGTCTATCCCGTGGAGACCCGGGACTATCAACGGGCCGCCGTGGAGCTTTACCGGAGCCGGACGAGGATCGTTCCGGAGCTTTCGGGGGACCGGCTGCGGTTCCGGGTGGAGGTCCGGGCGGAGGGGATGCTGGTGGAAAAGGCCCTCCGGGAGGGAGGCAGCTTCTCCATCCGGTCCCTGGAAGGGTTGGAGCGGGAGGTGGAAGGGCGCATCCAAGCCGACTGCCGGGAAGCCTGGCAGAAAAGCGGCGTGGAGGCCCGCAGCGATGTGTTCTCCCTGGGGGACCGGGTGCGGAACCGCCGCCCGGACCTGTGGAAGTCCCTGGAAGGAGACTGGCGGCAGCGGCTGGACGGCATCGAGTTTGTCTACGACGTCCACGTAGACGTCAACCGCACCGGGATGCAGGCACTGACCACGGTGGAGGAGCGGTAGGGCTGTGGTTTCCGCTAAAAGAGGCGGGCTCCCGGCGGCGGTCTTTCGCCGGAATGACGAATTTGCAGAATTGTAACGATTTTTCACCAATCTGTATCCCCTTGACCGAGGAAAAAGGAGTATAATAGAATCGGAAAAGGGGGGATTTCATGGGCCGGTTGTCGGAGCGCCGCAGAAAGCGGGCGCTGATCTGGTGCGTGGTCTCCATGGTCGTGACCGTGGGGATCGCCGCCTACACCCTGCTCCTTTCCTGGCGGGAGGCGGAGCGGGAGACCGTGGGGAACTCCCTGGAAAGCGTGGAGCCGGTGGAATCCTCCTGGGTATCGGAGCAGGAGGAACTTCAGCGCATCGACCCGGTGGAGGTGGAGGGTCTGGACCCCGGCCTGCCCATTATCGCCCTGACCATTGACGATTCCGTGACGGCCCTGACGGCGGATTACTGCCGGGCCCTGACGGACAACGGCTGCACCGCCACCTTCTTTACCGTGGGGTATCTGGCGGAGAACGACCCGGAGACCCTGGAGGCCCTGGCCGCCGCCGGGATGGAGATCGGCAACCACAGTTACAGCCACCAGCAGCTGGCCGGACTCAGTCCGGAGAAGATCAAACGCCAGGTGGAGTCCACCGATCAGCTGGTGGAGGAGCTTACCGGCGCCGCGCCCACCCTGATGCGGCCCCCCTACGGCCGGGTCAACGGGGACGTGCTGGCGGCGGCGGGGCACCCGGTGGTGCTGTGGAGCCTGGACGTCCAGGACGCGGTGAGCACCTCGGCGGAGGAAATCCTGGCCCGGCTGCTGACGGCCCAGGACGGGGACATCGTCCGGGTCCACGACGGCGTCCAGGCGACGCTGGAGGCCCTGGAGCAGGGGCTTCCGGCGCTGCGGGAAGCGGGAATCCAGGTGACGACGGTGAGCAATCTGTTCGCCGTGCGGGGATATGCCATGGAGGCCGGGCGGAGGTATCGCTGTTTGCCGTGACATATCCTTTGACGATGGGATAAGAAAAGAAGGACAGGTATCGGACCGGATACCTGTCCTTCTTTTGTTGACCGTCAGCCCAGCGCCTTTGCAATGGCTGTATCCGCTGCAAAGTTCGGGATGTTGTACAGCACCAGCACCTGGGTAATGCCGTTTTCCGCGATATAGTCCGTCACGGAACCCTGGAAAAAGCGCAGGTCGATGAGATGGGTCTCGGCGTAGTCGTCGATGACGAACTGGGCAAAGCAGTTGGCGTAGGAATCCTTCAGAATCAGCAGCCTGCCCTCTCCGGGGCCGGAGACCACGGTGGTGGACTGGTTGGAGTTCAGGAAGGCGGCGTACTGGTCCTTGCCGCTTAAATATTTCCGCTCATAGATGCTGTCGGTCACGTAATTGCCGCCGTTGTAGCGGACGGCGTGGGTCAGCGTTTTGTAGTAGGCGGTGATGGTGTCGAAGGGGGCGAAGGGGTCGTTTACCTTGTTGTAGGTGGTCCCGCGGAAGTTGTCGCAGAGCACCTGGCTCTGCCAGGCGGAAAGGGGCTCCGCGGTCTTTCCCTGGGCCTGCATCCAGGCGGCGTAGCAGTAGTAGGCCCCCAGGCTGGTGAAGTGGTGGTCGGTTTTGTAGTAGAGATACGCGTCCTTGTGCTCCGAGAGGGCGTCGAACACATTCACGGTATCCAGGCCCCGGGCCCCGGCGTAGTCCAGCAGCGCCTTTTGGTCCAGATTCGGCGCGCAGGCGGGCAGCTTGTCCGAGAGAATCTGCGCCGCCGTGGGGACCAGCATCACCTGCATGGGGACGCCGGAGACCTTCAGGGCTTCCGACAGCTTCCTCAGGGCCTCCACATTGGCCGCAAACTGCGTGGGATCATAGCCGGTAAAGGCGTCGATGAGATAGCCGTCCTTGCCGAAGTAGACGCCGGAAATCTCCGTTTTCCCGCTGAGCCGCTCCGTCAGGGTCTTTACCGTGATCCAGCTGTCCCGGAGGGGGAACTGGTCGGCCAGGTACGTTTCCACCTCCGCGCCCATTTTTCCGCTGGGGAAATCTGCGATGGAAATGGCGGTCTTTTGGGTCAGGGTCCGCTTTTCGCTTTCGGAGTAGTATTTGTCCGGCAGGAAAAATCCGGCCAGCCCGCCCGCAGCCAGCAGCAGGCAGAACCCCAGGGTGAGGATTTTCTTTCCCATGATCACGCCTCCTTAAAAACGGAAATACAGAAACGGGTTATAGGACCCGCTGATGAGATACGCCACCGCCAGCGCCATGATCCCCGCCATGCCGGTCACATCGGCGGCGGCCCGGAGCCCGGCGCGGCATTTTCCGCCCAGCTTCTGACAGAGCTTCGCGGCAAGGGGCGTGGAGGCCGCGGCGCACAGCAGGAGCAGCGGCAGATAGGACAGCAGCTGATAGACGGTCCCGGAATCGCAGAAGGCCGCCCCGCCGAACATCGTTTTGAAAAACGCCCAGCCTTTCCCGATGTCCTCAAAGGCGAACAGCACCCAGCCCACCGCCACGCACAGCAGCGTGTAGAGATGTCCGACCAGGGCCGGAGCCTTTCTCGTCGGGGATTTCAGGCGCTTCGTCAAGGGACGTGACCCGCTTCCGCCACCAGCGCTTCAGACGGTCCTTGCAGAGGTTCATGGCTGTTACCGTCAGCCATTTTTTCTCGTGGGTCTCGTCGTTGAAGGTGAAAGCGCCGGTGAGCACCTTCACAAAGACGTCCTCGGTACAGTCCTCGGCCTCCGCCTGGCTTTTCAGATAGGTAAAGCAGAGCCGGTAGACCAGCCTGTAATTCCGCTCGTAGAATGCCTCGAACCATCCGCCTGTGGGCTGCGAATTTTCCGGCATAGGCTTCTCCTCCTGTAAGTATAACGATCGGGGGCGCGGTTTTGTCGGGGGATTTTTGCTTCCTCCATATTATAGCATAGACGCGCCGGATTTTCCATCGTTCTGTCTGAATCGGGCGGAACCCTGTGGAAATGGGTGGATTTATTCACAATACCATGCTATACTGAAAAAACAGGAGTTTGGCAAGTTACCCTTCGGAGGGCTTATGAAAAGAGTGTTATTGAGTGCGGACGACGAAATCAGCGTGTTCAGCGTCCCGGACGAAGTCGCAGAAAATCTTGAAACATACTGCCTGGAGTTTCGTTGTCATTGGCTGTACGAAAGTCCCGACGCCGAAAAATATCGCACCAAAGTGGGGGATACGGTGGGCGTGCGTTATTCGGAAAAGGATTTCATTGATTATCTGAACCGGTACATTTGTGAGGAACCGTCAGAATTGCTTGCAACGCTTCCGGATGTGTTTGACGAAGCGGATCTGCCGGAAGAATATGCCGGACTGCCATATTTCAATTTCTGACAAAGAATCATTGAAAGCAAAAGCTCCGCGCCATACGTCCTGTAAACGCATGGCGCGGGGCTTGCAGCTGTCTTTTTATGCTCAATAAATCCCCACAAAAGAGAGCACCGGCGCGACCCGGCTGTCCAGGATGCGGAGACGAATGGCATCGGTCTCCACGGCGGGGAACCGGGCGATTTTTTTGTAGCCGATGGTGGTCCCGCGGTTGACTTCCACCCAGCCGCCGGGGGTCCTGGCTTCGATGACGTAGCGCTCCACCCGCTGGCTCATGGGGATGTGCTCCTTGACCACCACGTGGGTCACGGGGCGGACCTGGTCCAGGCGGAAGGTGAGGGTTACGGCGGTTTCGCCGTCAAAGGGCTTGTAGTAGGCGTCGTAGCTGTCGGTTTTCACGGCCTCCGCCAGGTGGTAGCCGTCGTCCCGGTCTGCGGTGACGGCGGCGGTCTCCGCCAGGTTGCGGGCGAAGGTGCGGCGGAGATAGTCCCCCATCTCCCGGAGCCGCGCCACGTCGGTCTCGTGGAAAAGGCCGCGGCGGTCCGGGGGGATGTTCAGGAGCAGGGTGGAGTTCCCGCCAACGGAGCGGTACCAGATGTCCAGCAGCGTTTCCGTGGAGCGGACCTTGTCGTCCTCCTCGGGGTGATAGAACCAGCCCGGGCGGATGGATGTGTCGGTCTCCGCAGGACGCCAGGCGTAGCCCGCCGCGCCCTCCAGAAATTCCCGGCTGCCCAGGTCCTGTTCGGTTTCCTCGATCTTCTTTTCCCGGAAGGAGGCGTCGTCGGTCTGCTGGCTCTTTCTGGCCACGTCCTCGGGGGAGTCGAAGGAGGTGGGCAGCACCGACCACTCCGAGGGCCGGGTGTCCCCGGCTTCGTTGCCGCACCAGCGGATGTCCGGGCCGGAAATGGAGATGCAGGCCTTGGGCTGGAGCGCCCGGATCAGGGCGTAGTAGCGCGGCCAGTCGTAGACCTGCTTCTTTCCGTTGGGGCCTTCGCCGCAGGCACCGTCGAACCAGACGGTGAACAGTTCCCCGTAGTTGGTGCAAAGCTCGGTGAGCTGATTGCAGAAGTAGTCGTCATAGGGCTTGCCCTGGCCGTAGAGCCGGGAGTTCCGGTCCCAGGGGGAAAGGTACACGCCGAAGCGGATGCCGCCCTTGCGGCAGGCGTCCGCCACCTCCCGGACCACGTCGCCCTTGCCGCCCCGGAAGGGACTGTTTTTTACGCAGTGCTCCGTGTAGGCCGAGGGCCAGAGGCAGAAGCCGTCGTGGTGCTTGCAGGTGAGGATCAGGCCCGTGATCCCGGCGGATTTCAGGGCGTCCACCCACTGGTCCGCGTCCAGCTGGGAGGGGTCGAAGACAGATTCCGGTTCGGTGCCGTCGCCCCATTCCTTGCCGGTGAAGGTGTTGACGGTGAAGTGGGCGAAGGCGTAGAATTCCATCTGCTCCACGGCCAGCTGCCGGGGGGAGGGATGGACTTTGACGTAGATTTTGTCGCGTTCCGATTGCGGGTACATAGGGAGCCTCCTTTGGAGTTGATACCCTGATTATACCCCGCCGGAAGGGGGACGTCAACGGTTTTTCAGAAATTGTCGATGAGTTTCGAAAACGTTTAATCCGCGTAAGCCAGCCGATGGAAGACGGGGTAGTCGTTGAGGAACTGCCGGAGGGTGGTCCGGGAGCTGGAGCCGGGGTCCAGGATGGTGAAGTTTTCGGCGGAAAGGCCCTGGCCGTTATAGCCGCTGACCACCACCCAGTGCTGCTGGCCCGCGGAGGTCCTGGCCCCATAGATTACCGGCGTGCCCTTCTGGAGGAGGGCGCGGATGGTGCCCAAAGCGTTGGTCCCGTCGTCGATGAGCCGGTAGTTGGAGGGCCAGTAGAGGGCACCTCCGGAGGTGTAGGAAAGGCGGCGGCTCATGTCCGCCGGGGTGATCGTCGTTCCCAGGCGGTAGGATTCGGTCATGGCCAGGGCGGTAGTGGTGCATCCGATGCGGCCGATGGTCTGCCCCGAGGAGCCCAGGGTCACGGAGGCCCACCGGGCGTCGGTCTGCTTATAGCTGGGCACGTTGAGGGAAACGGCGGCTCCCGCGGAGAGGTAGTCGCTGCGGACGTAGCCGGTCCGGGCGCCGTGGTAGAGAATCCGGCTCCAGCTGCCGGAGGTGGAAAGGACCGTCACGGCGGTGCCCTTGGGGAGGGAGGTCTGGATGGCGGCGGAGGAGGACGCGGCGCTCCGGACGTTGAGACTGCCGGAGGCGGTGGACACCACGGCGGAGCTGCTGCCGGAGAGCTCCCGGATGTAGGCGGCGCTACAATAGCCGTAGGAATCGGGGCCGTACTGGACCTGCCACCAGTCCCCGGACCGGGAGATCAGGGTCACGGCGGTTCCTTTGGGGAGGGAGGTCCGGATGGCGGCCGTGGAGGACGGCGCGCTGCGGACGTTGAGGCCGGTGGAGGACGTGGCCACGGTTCCGGCAGCCGGAGAAGCGGCGGAGACCGGGGCGGAAAGGCAAAGCGCCATCAGGCAGGCGGCCGTCAGGGCGGTGAGACGTTTTTTCATGCTGTTACCTCAGAATTGGATTTGCGGAGTCCCGCAGGTCCATTCTAACACGGATCGTGGGAGGTTGGAAGGGGCCAAATTCTGGGAAAAATCCGGGTTCCCGCGGGTTTTCGCGGATTATTCCGAATCTCCGGCGATTTTGCCGAAATTTTTCCGGGGAACGGCTTGACAGGCCGATTCTCTCCGGAATATAATGGAAATGCTGCATCCGGACAGGGTGCTTGCTTTACCAATGGATCGAGGAATTTGCTATGAAAAACATCACATTGATCGGGATGCCCGGCAGCGGGAAAAGCACCATCGGCGTCCTTCTGGCCAAGAGCCTGGGGGCGGATTTCGTGGACACCGATCTCATCATTCAGAAGCGGGAGGGGGCCTTGCTCCAGGAGATTCTGGACAGCCGGGGCTTCGATGCCTTTCTCTGGGCGGAGGAGGCGGCATTGCTTTCCGTTTCCTGCGAAAACGCCGTTATCGCCACCGGGGGAAGCGCCGTGTACAGCGCTCCGGCCATGGAGCATCTGGGCCGGAGCAGCACGGTGGTCTATCTGCAGCTGCCCTTCCCGGAGATCATGAGCCGGCTTTCCAACATCACCACCCGGGGCATCGCCATTCCGGGCGGGGAGACCATGGCCGACGTTTACGCGGAGCGGGTCCCTTTATACGAAAAATACGCCGATATCACGCTGGACTGCCGGGGGAAAACCGCGGAGGAGACCGTCTCCGCGCTGCTGCCCCTTTTGAGGTGATGTATGAACACGAAGGATATGACCAAGGGAAGCCCGGCCCGGCTTCTCATCGGATTTTCCCTGCCCTTGCTGGCGGGAAATCTGTTCCAGCAGTTTTACAGCATGGCCGACTCTATCATCGTGGGGAAGGGCGTGGGCGTAGGGGCCTTCGCTGCCGTGGGGGCCACCCTGTGGGTGGGGTTCCTGATCCTGGGGTTCGTCACCGGCCTGACCGGAGGGTTCACCATCCTGACGGCCCAGTGCTTCGGGGCGGGAGACGCCGTGGGGCTCCGCCACACCTACACCCAGGGGACCATTCTGTCCGTGGCCATCTCCCTGGTCTTTACCGGGGCCAGCACGGCCTGCACCATGCCCCTGTTAAAGCTGCTGAACACCCCGGAGGACATCCTCCAGGACGCCTACATTTACCTGTTCATCACCTTCGCCGGGACGCTGCCTACGGTAATGTACAACTTCTACGGCTCGGTGCTCCGGGCTCTGGGGAACACCAAGGGGCCGCTGTACGTGCTGGTGATCTCCGCCATCGTCAACGTGGTGCTGGACCTGATTTTCGTCCTGCCCCTGAAAATGGGGGTGGCCGGGGCCGCTCTGGCCACGGTGATCTCCCAGGCGCTGTCGGCGGTGCTTTGCTGGGCGCTGCTGCGGCGGTATGAAATCCTGCGGACCACCCGGGAGGACTGGAAGCTCTATCTTCCCATGCAGAAAAAGCTCATCGTTCTGGGCATCCCCATGGCTTTGCAGAACTCCATTATCTCCATCGGCGGCATCATCATCCAGGCCTTTGTCAACGGATACGGCTCCGCCTGCGTGGCGGGGTACAGCGCCGCCAGCCGGATCCAGGGTATTGTTGATCAGCTGGGCTATACTCTGGGACTGGCCATGGCCACCTATTCCGGCCAGAATCTGGGGGCCCGGAAAATGGACCGCATCCGGTCCGGCCTGCGGCAGAGCGCCTGGATCACCGCTATTTCCAGCACGGTGCTGGGGGTGCTGATGGCTCTGTTCAACCGCCCGGTGCTGCTGATGTTCGTGGACGCGGCGGAGACGGAGACCCTGGCCGCCGCCGCCCAGTATCTGTACATTCTCGGGCCATGCGAAGCAATCCTGGCGCTGCTGTTCCTTTACCGCTCGGCCTTGCAGGGCATGGGGAACACCCTGGTGCCCATGATCTCCGGCGTTGTGGAGCTGGGGATGCGGGTGGCGGTGGCCTTTATTTTCTCCGACCTGCTGAACCTGGGCTATTTCGGGGTCTGCATGGCGGAGGTGGGGGCCTGGATCGGGGCCGTGGCCTTGCTGATCCCGGCATGTTATGCCACCATCACCCGGAAGACCCGGGAGTTTTCTCCCAAAACGGCCCAATAAAAAACCGCTCCGGGGGTTCCGGAACGGTTTTCATCAGTGATACCGGGGGGCTTCCTCCTCCTGGTCCAGCCAGGCTTCGGCCTCCCGGAGGCCGTCCTCGGTGAGGGGGAACTCCGCCGTGACGATCTGGTCCTCGGGGGTTTTGTCCTGACAGAAGGGGCCGGGCCACGCCCAGAGCTTCAGCTGGTCGTCGGCGGGCTTTATGCGGAAGCGGAAGTTCCGGAAGCTGCCCCCGTAGGGGTTCCCGGAGCGGAAATAGTGAAACTTCGGAAGTTCGAATTTTGCAGACACAGACATTCCTCCCAACCCTTTCATTTTACCACATTCCCGGAAAAACCGCAACGGGGTTCCGGGATAAACGGCGGTCCGGGGGAAAAAATACCATTGAAACGAGAGGAGATGAGCGCATGGAACTGCTTCATTCCATCCTGAGCACCGTGGTGGACTGGGCCATTCTGCTCTTTGAGTCCATGGGCGTGGTGGTCATCGTGGTTTCCGGCATCCAGGGCATCATCGGGTACGTGACCCGGAACCCTCTGACCCGGCTGAATCTGGCCAAGGGCATGGCCATGGGCCTGGAATTCAAGCTGGGCAGTGAGATTCTCCGCACCGTGGTGGTCCGGGAGTTTTCCGAAATCTTCACGGTGGCCGGGATCATCCTGCTCCGGGCGGCCCTGACCTTCCTGATCCACTGGGAGATCCGCAACGAGGAGGCGGCCCGTTCCCACGGGGACAGCGAGGAGCCTGCGGTTCCGGCCTTTTCCCTGTTCCGGCGGAAGAAATGAGAAAATCTCCGGCGGATTTCACAGGCTGCTCAGAGATCGACAAATTGGGATTTGGGAGGAAGACAGATGGTTCTATTCTTTTCCGCCACGGGGAACTGCAAGTATGTTGCGGCCCGGCTGACGCAGTCTGTTGAGGGGGAAATGGCCGCCATTCCGGACTGCATCCGGGATGGGCAGTATGCGTTTTCCGATGAAACCATCGGCATCGTCTCCCCGACCTACGATTGGGGACTGCCGAGCATCGTGACGGAATTCCTCCAAAAGGCGACCTTCCAGACGGAGTACCTGTATTTCATCGCCACCTACGGCACCACTCCCGGCGCCAGCGGATACATGGCAAACAAGGCCATCCGCGGAAGAACGATCGACGCGTACTATGCCGTCCGCATGGTGGACACGTGGACGCCGATCTTCGACCTTTCCACCCCGGAAAAGGCGGCAAGATATACGAAGCACACCGAAGCGGAGATCGACCGTGCGATCTGCGGCGTCGGCCAGCGGCGGAAAAACAAGCGGATGTCGCCCCGCACGCCGGCGTTTCTCACCGAATGGATTGCGGCGCCGATCTATAACAAAAACGTGCGGCGCACGGCGAATTTTCATGTGGAGGAAAGCTGCGTCGGCTGCGGGCTGTGCGCGGGGAAATGTCCTGTGCAGGCCATAGAAATGCGCGGCAAGCGCCCGGTCTGGGTCAAGGACAGGTGTGTGATGTGTCTCGGGTGCCTCCACCGGTGCCCGAAATTCGCGATCCAGTACGGCAAAAACACCAAGAAACACGGGCAGTATACGAATCCCAATGTCCGGGTGTAAAGTCCGGAAAAAAGCATAACCGCGGGCGGAGAAGGCAGGGTTCTGCACTCTCCGCCCGCGGCGGTCTGGGGTTATTTTCAGCGGCTTACCAGGTCAGCGAAAACTCGACAAGCTCCGGCGTCTCCGGCCTGCCGATGCGCGGGTCTTTTTGGTCCAGCGCGGAAAGCTGTGCCATTTCATCGGCGGTCAGCGTGAAATCGAACAGGTCGAAGTTTTCACGGATATGCTCCGTCTTGCTGCTTCTCGGAATGACGGCAATGCCTTTCTGCGTCAGAAAGCGCAGCAGAATCTGCGCCGGGGTCTTACCGTATTTCCCGGCAAGGGCGATTACGGCGGGCTCCTTGAACATTTCGCTGCGGCTGCCTTGCCCCAGGGGCGCATACGCCATGTGCGCCACCTGTTTTTTGTCCATCCAGCTCCGTTCGGCGCTGCGCTGGCAGAACAGGTTGGTTTCGATCTGATTGACTGCCGGGACGACCTGGTTATAGGCGATCAGATCAAGGAGCCGGTCCGGCTCAAAGTTGGAAACGCCGATGGCACGGACCTTTCCTTCTGCGTACAGCTTCTCTAGGACCCGCCACGCCGCATAGTAGTTGGCAAAGGGCCAGTGGAGGAGCAGCAGGTCGATATAGTCGGTCTGCAAATCGGCAAGGGATTGGATGACCGTCTGCCCGGCGTGCTCGTAGGATTTGAAGTTCACCTTGGTGACGAGAAACAGCGATTTGCGGTCAACGCCGCTCTGTCGGATCCCTTCGACGACATCTTTTTCGTTGCCGTAGGCTTCCGCTGTGTCGATCATCCGATAGCCGGTTCGGATGGCGTCGGAAACTGCCCTTACGCAGGTTTCGCCTCCCAGCAGAAAGGTGCCGAACCCGACAAGGGGCATTTGTACGCCGTTGTTCAACGTGAGATATTCCATGATTCCGTCCTCCGTTTTCGTATTGCACAGACGCCCGTCTTGTGCTATAATCATTGTAACAAGTTCGGGTAACACGAAGTCAAGAGGTTTTTTGCATTTTTCGGAGGGCGCGATGTATTATACGATCAGGCAGATGGCGGAAATGTTCGGCGTCACGGAGCACACGCTGCGCTTTTACACCGACCAGGGCCTGCTGCCATGTGAGCGGGACGGCGGAAACCGCCGGGTTTTCAACGAAGAATCCGTGAATTGGATGCAGGGCATAAAGTGCCTGAAAGGCTGCGGCGCGTCCATCGAGGACATCCGGGAGTACTGCCGTCTCTGCCTGCTGGAGGAATCGGAGGAGAACCTGCGGGCGAGGTACGCGATCATTCTGAAGCAGCGGGAAGAAGCCTATAAGCGGCTGGAGGAAGCAAAAGCTACCGCGAACTACATGGATGGCAAGGCGGCGCACTACGAGGCGATTCTGGCGGGGCTTGCTCCGGACGATACCAATCCGAAAAACTGGACGGCGGACAATCGGCCGACGCACACGGGCTCTTGAAAAAGGGGAGAACTGCCATGCTGAAGCAGCTGAAATATTTCCAGTCGGTCGTGCAGAAAAACAGCTTTTCCGAGGCGGCCGAGGAAAATTACGTCTCGCAATCGGCGATTTCCCAGCAGATACAGGCGCTGGAGCGGGAGCTGGGCTTCCGGCTGCTCGATCGGAAGAACCGCGGGTTTGTGCTGACTCCCGCCGGAGAGCATTTTTATCGGAAAAGCCTTGTTCTGACGGCGGATTATGAGAGAATGTGCAGCGAGGCTGCCAAAATCGCCAAGGGCGACGAGGCTTCCCTGAAAATCGGGTATCTGCGCTGCTATTCGGGAAGCGAATTTCACCGTGCGCTGGCGCTGTTTTCCGAAAAGTATCCCGAGGTTTCCGTTTCGGTCGAATACGGGAACCACGAAGAATTGTATGCGATGCTCCGCTCGGAGCAGGCCGATCTTGTTCTCAATGACCAGCGGCGCGCCTTTTCCGACGAATATGTCAACCTGATTCTGACGACCTGTACCGCCTATGTCGAGGTTTCCGCGTTCAGTCCATTGGCAGCGCGGAGGGAAATCACGCCGGAAGAACTGAAAAATCATCTGTGCATCCTGATCTCCTCCGCGTCCCAGCGGGAGACCGAGCAGGAATATTATCACGATGTGGTCGGGTTCCGCGGGGAGTTTCTATATGCGGAAAATCTGGAGGAAGCCCGCCTGATGGTGATCGGGCGAAAGGGGTTCCTCCCCGTGGAGGGCGGGACCTTTGCGCCGACGGTGGGCGCTTCCATCGTGCGGATTCCGCTGATGAGAGGAACGGAGCCGATACGCAGGAACTACTGCGCGTTCTGGAAAAAGGACAACTCCGGCTATTTTGTGGAGGAGTTTGCGGAGCTGCTGAAGGAGCAGTTTGCGCAATAAGGCATCACGCTGTCCCGGTTGACGGGGCGGCGTTTTTTGTATCAGTTTTTCTTATCCGAAAGGCAGAGAATCCGAATTGATTCAGCGGCCGCTTCTGTGTAGAATGAATACAGAAACCAAAGGAGGGCGTTTTCCATGAAAATACTTGCCATCAGCGCGAGCCCCCGTAAGGGCGGCAATTCCGATGTGCTGTGCGACGAATTTCTGAAAGGGGCTGCGGAAAGCGGTCATGAGGTGTGGAAAATCCGCTTGGCGGAGAAAAGGATCGCTCCCTGCCTTGCCTGCTATGGCTGCGCGGAGACCCATGTCTGCGTCCGCAACGACGATATGGCGGAGGTGCTGGAGGCGCTCAAGGCGGCGGATGTCATCGTGCTGGCGTCTCCGGTGTACTTCTATTCCGTCTGCGCCCAGATGAAAACCATGATCGACCGCTGTCTTGCCGACTATCAGGCCATCCGCGGCAAGGCGTTCTATCTGATCGTTACGGCGGCTGACCCCCAGCACAGCGCCGCCGATGAAACACTGGCGGACTTCCGGGGATATCTCCGCTGCCTGCCCGGCGCAAAGGAGGCGGGCGTGATTCTCGGGATAGGAACATGGGACAAGGGCGATGTGTACCGTCACCCCGCGTTGCAGCAGGCTTACGAAATGGGAAAGGAGATTTAACATGGCAGTCCTGATCGCTTTTTACTCCCGCGCAGGAGAAAACTACTTCGGCGGCGCTTACCGCCGTATTTCCGTCGGCAATACGGAAAAGGCGGCAAAGATGATTGCCGGCCTGACCGGCGGCGTGCTTTACAAAATCCAGCAGGTGCGGCCGTATTCCGAGGATTATCGGACCTGCATCGCTCAAGCGAAAGCGGATCTGCAGAAGAACGCCCGTCCGGAGGTGCGGAATCTGCCTGATAATCTGGACACCTACGACGAGATTTACCTGGGGTATCCGAACTACTGGGGCACGATGCCGATGGCGGTCTACACCTTCCTTGAACGCTATGACTTCACCGGCAAGACCATTCACCCTTTCTGCACCCATGAGGGCAGCGGGCTTTCCAATACGGAACGGGATATTCAAAAGGCCGCGCTGGGTGCAGTTGTTACCAAGGGCCTTGCCATTCATGGCAGCAATGTGGACGGCGCGAAAGACGCGCTTGCGCAGTGGGTCAGATAGATGCGGATTTTAAGGGATGGTTCCCAAAGAAAGGAAGAATTGGTATGAAAAACGTAATGCTGCTGACAGGAGCCGGACAGATCGGCATGGCAATCGCCCGCCGGATGGGTGCGGGGATGAAAATAGTCGTCGGCGATAAGAAAATCGAAAACGCCCAGGCCGTCGCCAGGACCATAAACGAGGCGGGCTTTGATGCGGTTTCCATGGAAATGGACCTGTCCAGCCGTGGGTCCATCAAAGCGCTGATCCGTGAGGGGCAGAAGTACGGCGAGATTAGAATGCTGGTGAATGCCGCCGGCGTTTCCCCCAGTCAGGCGCCCATTGAAGCGATTCTGAAGGTCAATCTCTACGGCACGGCGGTGCTGCTGGAGGAAGTCGGCAGGGTCATCGCCGAGGGCGGCGTGGGCGTTACCATTTCCAGCCAGTCCGGCTGGCGGATGCCTGCGCTGACCGCAGAACAGGACGAGCTGCTTGCCACGGCTCCGACCGAGGAGTTGCTGAAGCTGGACTTTTTGCAGTCCGAAAACATCCGCGACACCCTCCACGCCTACCAAATGGCAAAGCGCTGCAACGAAAAGCGCGTGATGGCACAGGCGGTGGAATGGGGCAGGCGGGGCGCGCGGCTCAATGCCATCGCTCCCGGCATCATCGTCACGCCGCTTGCGCTTGATGAGTTCAACGGCCCGCGGGGGAATTTTTACAAGAATATGTTTGCCAACTGCCCGGCTGGCCGTCCCGGGACGGCAGACGAGGTCGCCAATGTGGCGGAGCTCCTTATGAGCGGCAAGGGCGCGTTTATCAGCGGCTCCACCTTCCTCATCGACGGCGGCGCAACGGCAAGCTATTTTTACGGGCCGTTGAAGCCGGGAACGGAGTGAAAATGAGAGGGGCTGGCTACCTTAAAGAACAGAGACTTGTCTAGCTTGACTTCGGCAAATTTCAGACATTCTTCTTTTGCCCAGAAAGTCTCTCTGTTTTTTCTTCTTGTCCATGCAGCCAGTTTTCTTGTAGGGATTTTCCCAAAGATTATAAGTACATGAATATGAAGCATCTGGAGGCGGCTCTGGACGACGCCTTCATTGCCGGCTGATTTCATTCAGCCGGGGTCTGCAAACATTTTTGCGCATAAATCTTGACGGCACTTGAAAGGTATCTCGTAATAGGATGATGCATAACAAAATCAAAACGCATTGACTCTTTCTGAGTTATATTGAAGAAAGGCAGCTGGATCACCTCAAGCGGAACCCAGTTGCCTTTGTACCTTATTCTTGGTTAAATATTGACAAAGAAGCGAATCCCTTTCAGCGAAGCGGATTTCCAGAGAAAACAGCAGCAGTCGGAAGGCTTTTCCACCTTCCGGCCGCTGCTGTTCTGCATTTCTTCGGTAAGAATATCACGCAATTACGGGGGATTACGCCAGCGCCGCGCCCAGAGCCTTGCAGGCTTCCACGGTCACGTCGTCGGGAGCCTCGCAGCAGGTGACGCTTTCGCTGACCAGGGTCGCGCCGTCGGAGACGCAGGTCTCCTCCCAGTTCCGCATCCACTCGCCGTCGCCCCAGCCGTAGGAGCCGAACAGGGCCAGCTTTTTGCCGCTCAGGCTGCTTTCGCAGGAGTTGAACATGGGCTCGAACTCGCTTTCCTCCAGGACTTCCGCGCCCATGGCGGGGCAGCCGAAGGCGATGCCGTCGAACTCCGCGACCCTGGAGCCGTCAAACTCCGACGCGGTGAAGATGGAGGCGTCGGCCCCGGCGGCTTTGGCGCCCTCCAGGACGGCGTTGGCCATGGCCTCGGTGTTACCGGTGCCGCTCCAATACACAACTGCAACTTTGCTCATAATTTTTACCTGCCTTTCTATATTTCGGAGCCCTCAGACCGCTGTGGTCAGCTGGTCGATGGTGGCTCCCATGGCCCAGCGCCTGCAATAGGCGTTGGTACATTTGCGATATTTTTGGAAGGTTTTCTGGGCCTTATTCGCGTCGCCGTAGACCTTCCAGCAGCCCACGCACTTGAAGCAGCCCGCCCGGTTCTCGATGAAGCCCCGGACGTCCTCCGGCGGGTAGCCTAAGAACAGGCCGATCTCGTGGGGGAATTCCGGCTCTTTCCGGAGCTTGCGGATCAGATAGGCCACACATTGTTCCGTCTGTCCGCAAGGGTAGCCCATGCTTTGGAGTAGGCTCCTGGCCCCGCTGTCCTCCAGGTCGGCCCGGAGCCGGTCCGGACGGTAGAGGTACAGGAGCACCCGGTTCTTTGCGTACCGCATGGGGAGGATCCGCAGGCCCTTGGGCACCAGGATGCGGTTCAGGGTCCGGACGTTGCTTAAAATTTCCTTCTGGGAGGGACAAGGGGCGGTGAACAGGTTTCCGGTTTTCAGTCCGGCCAGGGTAGGGGAGCACTGGCGGACCACCAATTCTTCCGACATAGAAGCCTCCTTACACCGCGTGGGTCTCCAGGATGTTTTTTAAGGCCGCCATGGAGCTGGAGTGGGACCGGGCGATGATGGTGCCCTGGCCCTTGGTCTCGCTCAGGGCGCTGTGGAGCATTTTGTGGGACATGGTGCTGGTAAAGAGGACCAGCAGGTCCGGGTTCCCGATTTTGTTTTTCAGGCCGCCGTTCATTTTGGTGAAGACTTTGGCGCGGCAGCGGTATTCCTGGCAGAGGTCCTTGTACTGGCGCTCCATGCACTCGTTTCCTCCGATGATCACAACGCTCATTGGGTCAGCTCCTTTCATTTTGAGTTAGCATACGCTAACTACTGCCTAAAAATTTCGGGAGGCGCAGGCTCGCGCCTCCCGGGGATTGAATGTTTACTTTTTCGCTTGCGGGTGGCACTGGCCATGCATGGCGCAGTGGGCGCATCCGCAGCCGCAGGAGGATTTCCCTTTCTTGCGGTTTTTCAGGAGGGTGGCGACAATGGCGCCGACGATAACCAGCAGCACCAGGGTAATGAGGATGGTGCCGAGGTTCTCCGTGATCCAGCTGAACATGTGAATTCCTCCTTTGTCAGGATTTCAGGGGAGATTATTTCACCCGGACTTTGGTGGACAGATGCTCGGACTCGTGGTAAGGCCGCACCAGCATGTAGATGATGAGGGCCAGAGCCGCGATGGCGAAGATCAGGCCGATGATGCTGACATTGCCGGTGAAGAGCTTGCCGAACTGGTTGATCATCAGGGCGATGAGGTAGGCGAAGCCGCACTGATAGCCGATGGCGAACCAGGTCCACTTGGCGCTGTTCATCTCACGCTTGATAGCGCCGATGGCCGCGAAGCAGGGAGCGCATAGCAGGTTGAAGACCAGGAAGGAGTAAGCGGTGATGCCGGTGAAGGCAGCGCCCAGGGCCTGGTACACAGTGGCGTCGCCGCCGCCGTAGAGGATGCCCAGAGTGCCGACGATGTTTTCCTTGGCCACCAGACCGGTGATGGAAGCCACCGTGGCCTGCCAGTTGCCCCAGCCCAGAGGAATGAAGATCCAGGCGATGGCACTGCCGATCTTGGCCAGGATGGAGTTGCTGATCTGCTCCTCAGAGAGCATCTGGAAGGTTCCGTCGACCCAGCCGAAGTAGGTGGTGAACCAGACGAAGATGGTGGACAGCAGGATGATGGTGCCGGCCTTTTTGATGAAGGACCAGCCGCGCTCCCAGGTGCTGCGAAGGACGTTGCCGACGGTGGGCCAGTGGTACGCAGGCAGCTCCATGACAAAGGGGGCGGGGTCGCCGGAGAACATCTTGGTCTTCTTCAGCATAATGCCGGAGATGATGATGGCGGCCATGCCGATGAAGTAAGCGGAGGTGGCGACCCAGGCGTTGCCGCCGAAGATCGCGCCGGCGATCATGGCGATGAAGGGAACCTTGGCGCCGCAGGGGATGAAGGTGGTGGTCATGATGGTCATCCGGCGGTCACGCTCGTTCTCGATGGTACGGGAAGCCATAATGCCGGGGATGCCGCAGCCGGTGCCGATGAGCATGGGGATGAAGCTCTTGCCGGAGAGGCCGAATTTCCGGAACACCCGGTCCAGAACGAAGGCGATACGGGCCATGTAGCCGCAAGCCTCCAGGAAGGCCAGCATGAGGAACAGGACCAGCATCTGGGGAACGAAGCCCAGAACCGCGCCGACACCGGCGACGATGCCGTCCAGGATCAGGCCGCTGAGCCAGTCAGCCGCACCGGCGGCTTCCAGGCCGTTGCCGATGAGCACGGGGATGCCGGGGACCCACACGCCGTAGTCCGCAGGATCAGGCTCGTCAAGGCCGTTTTCCTCAAAGTAAGCGGCGGCGTCCACGTAGGTCATCTGAACAACGTCGTCCATTTTGTCCGCGCCGTCGGGGAGTTTATCATAGTAGGCGGTCATTTCGTTGATGGCCAGGGTCTCCTCGTCCTCCACGTCCACAGTGGCGGTGTCGGATTCGGGAGCGAAGGCTTTGATTTCTTCCAGAGCCGCGTCGGCGTCCAGTTCTTCGTCGCCGAAGTCGATGCCGGTGAAGGCGCTGACAGCTTCGGTAGCGGAGGTGTACTCGTCAGCCGCGTCGTTGTAAGCGCTGCTGCCGATGCCGAACAGGTGCCAGCCGTCGCCGAAGAGCCCGTCGTTGGCCCAGTCAGTAGCAGGCGCGCCCACGGCCACCATGGCGACCCAGTAGACCAGGAACATGACCACAGCGAAGATGGGCAGGCCCAGCCAGCGGTTGGTGACGACCTTGTCGATCTTATCGGAGGTGGAGAGCTTGCCGGCGGATTTCTTCTTGTAGCAGTTCTTCATCAGGGAGGCGATGTAGATGTAGCGCTCGTTGGTGATGATGCTTTCGGCGTCGTCATCCAGTTCTTCTTCCGCGGCCTTGATGTCCTGGTCGATGTGGGCCATGGTCTCGGCGGGAATGTTCAGCTTTTCCAGAACCTTGTCGTCGTGCTCGAAGATCTTGATGGCGTACCAGCGCTGCTGCTCCTCGGGCATGTTGTGGACCGCCGCTTCCTCGATGTGGGCGATGGCGTGCTCCACGGTGCCGGAGAAGGTGTGCATGGGGACGGTCTTGGTGGACTTGGCGGCTTCGATGGCGGCCTCGGCGGCGGCCATGATGCCGGTGCCCTTCAGAGCGGAGATTTCAACGATCTTGCAGCCCAGCTCCCGGGAGAGCTCGTCCACGTTGATCTTGTCGCCGTTCTTTTTGACCACGTCCATCATGTTGATGGCGATGACCACGGGGATGCCAAGCTCGGTGAGCTGGGTGGTCAGGTAGAGGTTACGCTCCAGGTTGGTGCCGTCGACGATGTTCAGGATGGCGTCGGGGCGTTCGCCGATGAGGTAGTTCCGGGCCACCACTTCCTCCAGGGTGTACGGAGAAAGGGAGTAGATGCCGGGAAGGTCGGTGATGACAACGCCGTCGTGCTTTTTCAGCTTGCCTTCCTTTTTCTCCACGGTAACGCCGGGCCAGTTGCCTACGAACTGGTTGGAGCCGGTCAGGGCATTAAACAGGGTGGTTTTACCGCTGTTTGGGTTGCCTGCCAAAGCAATTCGCAAATCCATGATTGCTGATCCTCTCTTTCATGATGGGAACCGGGGTAAGCGCGGGCTAACTCCTGCTCCGAAAATAAAGGGGACAAGCCCCTTCCTTTGCTGAATTATTCCACTTCGATCATTTCCGCGTCAGCCTTCCGGAGAGAAAGCTCATAGCCGCGGACGGTGACTTCGATGGGGTCGCCCAGAGGCGCAACCTTGCGGACGTAAACCTCAACGCCCTTGGTGATGCCCATGTCCATGATGCGGCGTTTGACCGCGCCTTCCCCATGGAGCTTGACGACTTTGACCGTATCGCCGATCTTCGCCTGTTTCAATGTGTTCATGCGGGATATCCTCCTTTGAATACCATATTTTTCCGATCCAATCGGATTCAGATCATGATTTTCTGCGCCATCTCACGGCTGATGGCCACCCGGGCTTCCTTCACGTTGACGATAACGTTTCCTCCCAAGGCGGTGATCACAGTGACGTTTCCGCCCACAACGAATCCCAGATTTTCCAGGTGTTTTTTCACCTCCGGGCTTCCGCCGATCTTTTTGATGGTGTTGACTTCGCCGACATCGGCAAGCATCAACGGCATCATCGTTCATACCTCCTCCGATTAGGGTAGGCTAACCTTCCGGCAGAAGGCCGTGGTTAGTCTCGACTAACTATCTTATAGAATACTCAGGATTGCCCCGTTTGTCAAGGGGTTTTGCCGCCGGGAATCCGCCATTTTTTTACTTTCGTCGTTTTGCAAAAAAGAGTTAGCAAGTGCTAACATTTTGCTTGTGCATATTTTCTGTTTTGGAAAAGACTTGAAATGTTCACAAAGATGTGGTATAGTTAAAGAAACACGTTTTGATAGGAGGACTTTTATGCATTTGCAGGAATCCGGCGAAATGTATCTGGAAACCATATGGATTTTGTCCCGGAAAAGCAATGCGGTCCGGTCCATCGACGTCAGCGAGTATATGAACTTTTCCAAACCCAGCGTCAGCCGGGCCATCGGGCTTCTGAAGCAAGGCGGCTACGTGCTCATGGACGAGGAGGGCTTTCTTACCCTGACCGAGGCTGGGGCGGAAATCGCAGGAAAGATTTACGAACGGCACCAGGTCCTGACCAAGTGCCTCATCCGCCTGGGCGTTTCCCCGGAAACGGCGGCAACGGACGCCTGCAAGGTGGAGCACGACATCAGCGACGAGACTTTCGACGCCATCAAGCGGCACATCTGCGGCGAACACGCATAAGAAACGGCTCCCTACCGGAAACCCCGGCAAGGGAGCTGTTTTTTGTCAGCGGACGCCGCCGGCCACCGCCTTCACCAGCTGGGCCCAGCTCTCCGGGCGGCAGGCCAGGAGCTCCTCGTGGCGGAGGTCCTGCTCGTGGATGATGGGGCGGGCGAAGTGCCGCAGGTACCGGTCCCGGTACTTTTTCCCCATTTTCTTAGCGTAAAAAATGTGGATTTCGGTGCCGGGAGCCTCGATTTTGTCCGGCAGGGGCGTGACCAGGTCGGAGTAGAACTGGTTCTTGCAGCTTTCCTTTGTAATATAGGGCCGGGCCCCGCCGAAAAGCTCCAGGAAGGCCGCGGTGTAGGGGTCGGAAAGCTCCTTTTCCATGCGCTTCTGCAAAAGGTGCAGGCCGAATTTCCCGTCCCGGATCAGGGGATAGATCATGGGGAGCATCAGGCCGGTCATCAGCCGGGCGGCGAAGGGGGAAGTCTGGTCCAGGTCGGAGCTGCCCAGGATGCCCACGTCCATGCGGATGTTCCGCCGGGCGGCCAGCAGCCCTACAAAGGAGCCGCCCAGGGAGCAGCCGTAGGCTCCCCGGATGTGCCCGCCGCAGTGGTCCCGGATGTAGGCTTCCAGCTTTTCGGTCTCCTCCAGCATGGTGGGGAACCGGGTGGATTCGGTCTCGTCGAAGCCGTCGTAGCTGACGCAGACCACCCGGAAGGTCCCTTCCAGCAGCGGGATCACCTTCTGGAAGTTGCTTTTCCAGTGGCAGCAGGTCCCCGGCAGCAGGAGCAGGACCGGGGCGTCCTCCGGTCCGAAGGGGTAGAACTTCATATGCAGGACTCCTTTTTAATGGTTAGTTATGGCTAACTGCAAGGCGTACAAAAAGCCGCCTTGCGGCAGCCTTTTGGTCAATAGCGGATCCAGCCCACAGACCCCAGGGTCAGGTCCAGGAATGAGGAACATCACCAGGAGCCCGGCCAGGATGCAGCAGATGACGAACAGCACGTACTTGTCCCGTTTCAGGGAGTTGACATAGCGTTCGGCGGAACGACGGACTTCCTCCAGGCGTTTTTCGCAGGACTCCTGAAGGGCGCTGAAATCGCTTAGCGCCGCCGGGGGCGTTTCCGGCTCCGGAGCGCCTTCCAGCATGGTGTCCAGGGAGCCGCCCATGGCGGAAACGATGAGGGAGATGGTCTCCAGCCGGGGATCGGCGGTCTCGCCGCTGAAAATCTTTCGGATGGTGGAGTCGGGGAGCCTGGTGGCGGCGGAGAGGTCCGCCCAGGACATCCCGGTGCGCTCCTTCATGGCGGAAAGGTACTTTTGAATGGCGTCTGGCGGTCTTTCCATGTTTTACCAGTCCCTTCTCCGTATTTTACGGACGAAACCAAAGCTTTACCAACCCAGGGGAAAAGAATACCAATTCCCATTTTCGCCAAAATCTGCTATCCTGAAAGCGGACAAGGAGTTTTGGATGGAGCCAAAGCCTCCCGCAGAAAGTCCCTTCTTTCATTATACATATTAAACTGCCCTTTCGTCAAGGGAGAAGCGGGAAAAATATGGGAAAATCCAACAACTTACGTCCGTTGTCAGAGGACGTATGCCGATGCCGCCGCGGCAGCCGCCAACCGGCCGCCGGGAAAGGAGCCCAAAATGCGTTTCTTCACGGAGTTTTTCAACCAGTATGCCACAGTGCTTCTCTATGGGCTTCTGACAGCCCTGGGCGGCATGGCGGGAGTCGTTCTGAAGCGGCTCTACAACCGCCATGTCCGGGACCAGACCAAAAAGCGGGTGGTGGAAGACTGCATCAGGGCGGTGGAGGAGGTCTACAAGGACCAGTCCCGGGAGGAGCAGTACCAGGAGATGGTCCGGGCGGTCTCCGAATCCCTGGCCGGGAAGGGCATCCGCATCGCAGAGGTGGAGGCTAGTTTTCGTGGTTGCCGCAGACGAAGGCAATCGTGAAGGGCAGGCGTTCCAGCCAGTCCAGCGTTTCATCGTCGCGGCTGTCACCAAACCAAACGCCCCCGAAGTCGCCTGTGATGATGACCGTGTCATCCTTCGTCATGTCCGTTTGTTCCAGGAAGTGTTTTTGCTCAAACCTTGCAAAATTTCCGTGGCAATCGCCGGTCACAAATACCATTTTCCCATCTCCTTTTTTAGTTTGATATGCTCTGGCGGATCTCGATGCCGCTCTTTAACGTCACACTGATCTCGTTCTTGGACAGCACCTTCACCTGTGCCACCAGCTGCCGGATGGCAGTCTCGTCCCATTCCGCGATGTGGGGCACGGCGTTTTCCAGCATCCCCGCGGCATCCTTGATGCGCCGATCTGCTTCGGCGTGTTCCCTGCTCTCGGCAAGGATGGTTGCCCGCAGCTCCTTTAGCGAGGTCTGCTCGTCCAGTATCTCCTTGAACTGATCCCCATAGGCGATGGGATCATCCGCCGCCTTTTCCAGCAGCTTTTGGAACCGTGCCTCCAGCTCCGCCAGCCTGCGGTCGATGTCGCCAAGGCTCATGCCGCTGCCGGGAAACGGGATGACCTCCGCCTCCAACGCCTCCGTGATTTGACGGATGCGGCCATCCAAGTCCGGCAGAATAGTGTTGAGGGCGGCTATGATCGCCTGCTGGAGCGGCGCCTCGTCCAGCGTGGGCGAGCTGTGGCAGTATTTCTTGCCGTAGTCCAGGCGGCTTACACAGCGCCACACGACGCGCTTTCCATCGGGGCGCGTCCATGTGCAGCGGCGGTATAGCGTTCCGCACTCGCCGCACACCAGCCGGTCCGAGAGGGCGTAGCGGCTGGTGTAGGCGGCAAGACCGGTGGAGGCTCTCTGCCTCCTCCGGCTGGATCGTGATCTCACCCAGCGTCATGCGGTGCCTTTGACCACATAAAATGCCACAGACAGGTGCGGAACACATGGGAGATGCGGGCACAAGATGTTAGGAAAGGAATTAAAATCGAGAGAAAATCGCCAAAAACGGCTAAAAAGTGTAGGATCAATTCCTGGGTACTTGCGTGATATTGCATATAAATTTGCGGGAGAAACCTGGAAACATCTTTCGTAGTAAACGGTACACCCAATAACCGCATATTGCCCCAAGTGTGTTCAAAATAATATCGTCAACAGCGGTGTTGCGCATAATGAAATACTGTGCAAACTCTATAAAAGTTGACATTCCAAAACCGATGATTGCAGATCGTTTCAATGTGGCATTTCGGAATAAAAGGGCGGAAAAAAATCCAATTGGGATAAACATAGCCAAATTGCCAAAGAAGTTAATGAGCGTCACAAAAAAGTACACGGGACTTTTCAATAAATCCTCATAATAATCTTTGAATACAGAGAATGGAACTACGCTTAAACTGGATTTCCAAGCAGGGCGGTCAATTAGAATGCGGATATTTCCCCAAATACCAGGAGAATCTTCCCAAATATATGTAGGCCATAATGTCAGAGCCAAGATACCGAAAATAGATACAACAAATAGAATTAAGCCAATCTCGCGTTGCCATCCAGAGTGCAGATTCATGGCCTTCAGTGCCCTCATGCGGTATGGCATAAAGCACAGAAAGACAATTACTGCCGGAAGTGAAATAATTAATATTCTACTCACATATTGTATCGAACTTGTCATGTCCCATCCCCCATAATTCCCCGGTAGGGGATGCCCTGTTTAGGACACCCCCTACCGGTTATATATTTTATTGGCTGATACTCACAGTTCCGCCCAACCACAGGTCTGTGAAGAAGCCGCCCCAACCAGTTGTATTAACAATACGGATATAGTAGTTCTTGTTCGCGCTCAGGTTTCTGAATGTATGGCTCAAAGATGTCGATTCGGTGAACTGCGGTACAGTATAGGAGTCAATGGCACCGCTTTTGTTGACCTCATACAGTTCAATCTTGGCGTTTCGAGATTTATTGTTCTCGTCGCCGCTGCTGTTCAGCGTTCCGCCAATCGTCAACTTGCCAGAGGTGGTATTAAAGTAGTACTTGGTGTATGTACCGCAACCTTCACATAGATTAACCACCGTTGCATAATAGGGCAACGCAGCGGACTCGGTGGGGATATCTTCTGCACGTGTAGTTGCATCCACTTCAGTTTGTGCCGGGGGTTCTTTTTCCGTAGAGGGTGCGGCCTCGGCTGCGAATGCGGAAACGCTCATGGTAAAGGCCAAAGCGCAGACCAACAACAAAGAAAACAGTTTTTTCATATCAAACCTTCCTTTCTATTAAGGCGACAAATCATCTAAATCCTGTCATCAAAAAAGAAAACATCGGTATCAACTCCTTTCCGGTAAAAAAGATGTCTCCACATATTTGTTCAATTACAGTGATACACCGTATTATGGACAAGTTCCTTCGACAGAAAATCTTGGCTGTGCCTTGCCTTCAAGGGTAACATCGACTGTTAATTGATAGGTTTTTCCCCTCGACACCGTTGCTGTGCCACTAAAGGCAAGATCTCCAACAGAAGATGCTTCCCAAGTTTCGATACACTTACTTCCTTGCCATAACTTTATTACAGCTTCAATGTCATCAGTCGGTCGGTCCGCAGCAACAAACACCGTACAGGAGGCAGTTGTTCCATTAAAAGAGATACGGGGAACAACCGCTGCTGCTCTCGTTGCTGCATGGGCAGTAGATGAGAGTAGCACGAGGAATGCACACATGATGGGGAAGAAATGTTTTTTCAAAGGGATGACCTCCTTTATTCGCTTATACCCTGTAAACGAATAAAGGAGGTCATTTTGGACAGTTGGATTCGGTTTTTTTAGAATTATTTTTTTTGGCGAAAATTGCAAGTGCAAGTTGGACAGCTGCACGGTAGAAATTAGTTAATCAGAGCATCGCCCAGGATGGAAGCCGC
>CAKTCT010000007.1 GCA_934539585.1 uncultured Oscillospiraceae bacterium
GAAGCCCTGTTGCTGCCTTTGCGAATGCCACTTTTCTGTTCGTTTGAAATTATCGCCTTAGTGGGCTGTGGCATTTTGACCGCCCTTGTGCGACTAAGATGCAAACTGTCCCGTTTTACGCAGCCAATTCCCGCAGACCTGTTAAGCCCGGGCCAATTTCCTTGCTGCCGTGTGCGCGCACAGGGAATCGGCCGAAAATCTCCGGAGCCACCGGGATGTATCCGCCTTCAAAACGGGATACACGGATTTGATCGGAGAGTTTGAAAATGACTGAACAAATGAAGAGCGGATATAAAAATATCATCCTCCGGGATATGATAGCGTCCGACATTGCGGACTATGTGCAGACGGCTTGACCTTCCGGTTCTTAAAAAATGATGTGACAGAGCCGCCCCCCTGCATCCGTGGATGAGCCACAAAAAAACAGGACAGGCACGACCAGAGTCATGCCTGTCCGAAGGGTACGGTTTTACCGGCAGAGCCGCTTCCGCCTGCTTTCTTACATATTCGCGAAGCGCTCCACGGCCTTGGTGAAGCTTTCCATGGTCTTTTCGGCGTCGCCGTGCTCGATGCCGTCCCGGACGCAGTGCTGGATGTGGCCCTCCAGGACCACCTTCCCGCAGCCGTGCAAGGCGGATTTCGCCGCGTTGATCTGGGCCAGGATGTCCTCACAGGGGATGTCCTCGTCGATCATCCGGTCGATGGCCTGGACCTGTCCGATAATTTTTTTCAGTCTGCGGTGCAGATTTTCCGCATCCATACATTGTTTCATAAGGAGCCCTCCATACCGTTTGGGGTATCTGTATGGTCTAGTATAGCCCTCCGCCGCCGGTTTGTCAAGGCCGCCCGGGAAAGGTTTGTGAAGGTATGGCCGGAAAATCGCGGAAAAGGCTTTCTTTTTTGGTAAAAGTATGCTATACTAAACTTGTATCTTTGGGAAAGGAGCAGGAGAGAACCTCTCCGCACTGCTATGCTGGAACTGAATCAACCCATCCAAAATCCCGCCCTGATCAAGGTCATGGACGCCTTTAAAAAAGAACCCAGCCCCCGGACCGAGCTGGATATGATCGCCGGCCTGCTGTCGGCGAAATTTCTGACCCCCATCAGCCTGGCCAAGCCTGTGGAGGGCGGTCAGCTGGGTCCGGACACCGCTTTTCAACACTATCTGATCATCAACAACAAGGGTGAACAGTTTTTCCTGGCTTTCACCGACGAGGACGAGCTGAAAAAGTGGTCCGGCGGCGAGCACCGGGACGCCTTTACCGCGCCCTTGCCGGTCTTTGCGGCGCTTTTGGGAAAATCGACTACTGCGAAGGGCGTTGTTATCAATCCTTTTGGTCAAAATATCACTTTGACCAAGGAAATGATCGAGAATTTCCCCAAGCGCCGGGCCGCCCTTCTGAAAATGGTGCCGCCCCGGTTCCTCATCGGCAAGCTCAAGGAGGAGCCGGAGGAGCTGACGGAAGCCCTTTCCAGGTACTTCCGCAAGAAGCAGAAAAGCATCCAGGAGGCTTGGCTCTTTACGGCTTTGCGGGAGGGGACGGAAAAGCCCCGGCTCATGCTCATCGTGGATTTTGACGGCGAAGCGGAGGAATCCAAGGAGCTGTTCCCCTTGATCGGCGAGGCGGCCAAGCCCTACCTCAAGGACGACCAGGGCATGGACATCGTCCGCCGGGACGACAAATTCGCCGCCGACCTGATGGAAAAAACGGAACCCTTCTACCGGAAAAAGACCGGGCTGTTTTGGTGATTTTCCGGGCAATTTAAGGTCACAACAAGTTACAAATTCGGGAAAAAGACCCCGCAAGCATCGAAAACAGGGTGCGTGCGGGGTCTTTTTTGGGTGCGTTTGGGGTGCGGTCAGGGGAATGACAGCGGAAATCGAGACGCTATTAGTAAATACCATTGATAAATTCTGATAATTAGCACAATTCTATTAAAACACTTTCCGGAGTCATGGTGGTTCGGTCCTCCGGGGTAGGGCGTATTCTTTGAGCCGGGAGCATGATTGCGTGTTGGGTTTTGCATGGGACGATAGGTTTGGCCTGCGGAAAAACTGCGGCGGTTTTCGTCGGCTGTCGGGTGGTAAGCTGGTTGCTTGATATAGAGCCTGGATGGAGAAGGCTTCGGGGCGGCGGGTCGTTGGCATGTTGGGTGCGGTGGATTTTTGGAAGGGGCCGCTGGGCGGGGAACTGTCGGCGGATTGGGGAAGGGACTGCTGCAACCGGCAGACCCTTCGCCATTTTGCGGCGGAGGCGTTTGGGCTTGCCGGGGCTGCGCTATTTTCGCAGCCGTTTGTCAGGAGGAAAAGAAAAATCCCGCCCGTCTTTCAAAATTCAGGAAGCGCGCCGGGAAAATCATGCAATCCCAGACAGCCCGCAATGAGCACCGGCGGAAGCCCCTTCGTTGGTTTGCGGCGCGGTTTCAGATGGGGCGATTGGTTTGGCCTGCGGAAAAGCCACGGCGGTTTTCGTCGGCTGTCGGAACGGCGGCTGGGCGCTTGACATGGAGTCTGAATGGGGGAAGACTTCGGGATGGCGGGTTGTTGGTTTGCGGCGCGGTTTCGGATGGGGTGCGGGCTTCGGGGTATGGGGCCGGCGGACAGGTCCGGTGGCTTATCGGGGGATGATCCGGTCTCCTGGCATGGGCTTTGGGGACTGGGAGGGCGTTTGGTCCGGAAGAAGATGAGAGCAGACCTGGCGGCACTTCCGATGGCACCGCATTTTTGGATTCGGAAACCACCGGCTATGCCGGTGGAGGTATCCCCTAAAAAGCTTTCGTTTCAAGCATTGAGCGAAGCAAGTTAAGAATAGCAATCTGACAAATTTGTGTACACTCGATAAAAACGGCAAATGCCTATTTAGGGGCAGCGAACCTTTGCTGCAAGTAAAAAATCCGCGCGCTTTAAATGCTGGCAAGGAAAGCGTCTTTGGCAGGTCAGGGGCGCTATGATTCTCAGCACTGCTTCCGGAAGAAGATGAGAGCGGACCTGGCGGCACTTCCGGATGGCGCCGCATTTTGGGATGCACTTCGTCGGAGATGGAACGATGGGCTGTTGTGCGGCTGTTCATGAGAGGTATGGCTTTTTCTGCGAGCTATTATAGGGAGGTAGGGGATTTTTTCCCTCTTGACAAATCCTGATGAAAATAGTATAATATCAAATGATATATATTGCGGTATGCGCTGGAAAGGATGCAGGAAATGGCCCCGAAAAATAAGTTTACAAGGGAAGAAATGGTTGCGGCAGGTGTGGAGCTGGTCCGGGAAAAGGGCATGGAGGCGGTTACGGCCCGGTCCATTGCGGAAAAGCTGGGGGTTTCCACCCAGCCGGTTTTCACCTGCTTCAGCACCATGGAGGAGGTCCGGCGGGAGATCCGGGCGGCCGCCGAGAAGCGGTACGTGGACTACGCCATGGAAGGGCTCAAGGAGCCGGTGCCGTTTTTTGGCTTCGGCGTGCGGTACATCCGGTTCGCCCGGGAGGAGCCGGAGCTTTACCGGCTGCTGTTTCTGACCACGGACGCCAGCGGGAAAAGCGGGGCCATGGCGGAAATGGAGCGGTTCCGGGAGCTGGTCCGGCCGTCCCTGGAGGAAATCTACCACATCGGGAAGGCCGACGCGGACCGGTACTTCCTGGACATGTGGCTGGTGGTCCACAGCATCGCCACCCTGACCGTCACCGGGGGCTGCCCGTACTCCGAAAAGGAGATCGCCGACATTCTGACAGGGTTCAGCGTCAGCGTCTACAAGGCCATCAAGGAGATTCCCGGGTTTGCCGCAGGGGATTTTGACCGGGACAAGGTGTTCCGGGAGCTGATTGCGGAGGACGGAAAGTGATCCGGGCGGCGGTTCCCGGGGATGAAGAACGGTTGGCGGAGCTGGCCCTTCTCCTGTGGCCCGGTTATGAGGCCGGGGAGCTCCGGCAGGAGGTGGCGGCCCTTTTGGAACAGGAGGACGCCCGGTTCTTTTTGAAAGAAACCGCCGGGGAGCTGGCGGGCTTTGCCCAGTGCCAGCTCCGCCGGGATTATGTGGAAGGAACGTGCTCGTCGCCGGTGGGGTATCTGGAAGGGATTTTTGTCAAGGAGCCCTTCCGCCGCCGGGGATACGCCCGGGAGCTTCTGGCGGTCTGCGAGAACTGGGCCCGGGAGCGGGGCTGCGGGGAATTCGCCAGCGACTGTCCGGTGGAAAACGGCGGGAGCATTGGATTCCACCGGGCTGCGGGCTTTGCCGAGGCGAACCGCATCGTCTGCTTTGTCAAAGAGCTGTGAAAAAGGTTCGGAGGGGGACCTCCGTTTTGAAAGGATGATTCGATGGAACATGTCATTGAGATCCGGCACCTGAACAAGTCCTTCGGGGAGGTCCGGGCGGTGCAGGATTTGTCTTTCCACGTCCGGAAGGGGGAATTGTTCGCCTTTCTGGGGGTCAACGGGGCGGGGAAATCCACCACCATTTCCATTCTCTGCGGGCAGCTGCAAAAGGACGGCGGCGACGTGGAGGTCTGCGGCAAAAAGCTGGAGGAAGGGTTAGCCGACATTACCCGGAAGCTGGGGGTGGTCTTCCAGAATTCCGTTCTGGACGCGCCCCTCACCGTCCGGGAGAATCTGCAGAGCCGGGCGGCGCTGTACGGCATCCACGGCCGGGACTTTCAGCGGCGGCTGGGAGAGCTGGCGGAGCTGCTGGACTTTGAAAAGCTCCTGAACCGGCCGGTAGGGAAGCTCTCCGGGGGACAGCGGCGGCGGATCGACATTGCCCGGGCGCTGCTCCACCGGCCGGAAATCCTGATTCTGGACGAGCCCACCACAGGGCTGGACCCCCAGACCCGGAAGCTTTTGTGGGACGTGGTCTCCGACCTGCGGCGGCGGGAGAATCTGACGGTGTTCCTCACCACCCACTACATGGAGGAAGCGGCGGACGCGGACTACGTAGTGATCCTGGACAGCGGGAAGATCGCCGCAGAGGGCACGCCTTTGGAGCTGAAAAACGCCTACACCGGGGACTTTATCACCTTTTACGGGCTCCGGGAGGAGCAGGTGAAGGCGCTGGGACTGCCCTATGAGGCGCTGCGGGAGGCGTACCGGGCGGCGGTCCCGGACACGCGGACGGCCACGGAGCTGATTCTGGACCACCCGGAGCTGTTTACCGATTACGAGATCGTCAAGGGGAAGATGGACGACGTTTTCCTGGCCGTTACCGGCAAGAAACTCACGGGAGGTGCGGAAAAATGACCGGAATGTGGGCGCTGATCCGGCGCAATACCAAGCTCTATTTCAAGGACAAGGGGATGTTTTTCACCTCCCTGATTACGCCGGTGATCCTGCTGGTGCTGTATGCTACCTTTTTGGCGAAGGTCTATAAGGAGAGCTTTCTTTCGGCGCTGCCGGCGGGGGTCTCCGTGGAGGAGGGGCTGCTCAACGCTACGGTGGGCGGGCAGCTGGTTTCGTCGCTGCTGGCGGTTTCCTGCGTGACGGTGGCCTTCTGCTCCAATCTGCTCATGGTCCAGGACAAGATCAGCGGGGCGCGGCGGGACCTGACGGTGACGCCGGTCCGGCGGCCGGTGCTGGCCGGGGCGTATTTCGCGTCCTGCGCACTGTCCACCCTCATTGTCAACTTCGGGGCTCTGGGGGTCTGTCTGCTGTATCTGGGGATCACCGGGTGGTACCTGACCTTGACGGATGTGGGGCTCATTGTTCTGGATGTGGTGCTGCTGACGCTGTTCGGGGTGGCGCTTTCCTCCTGCGTCAACTCGCTGCTGAGCACCCAGGGCCAGGCGTCGGCGGTGGGAACCGTGGTCAGCGCCGGGTACGGGTTCCTCTGCGGGGCGTATATGCCGATTTCCAGCTTTTCGGAGGGCTTGCAGAAGGTCATGGCCTTTCTGCCCGGGAACTACGGGACCAGTCTGCTGCGGAACCACGCTCTGGCCGGGGCGTACCGGGAGATGGCGGACGCGGGGTTCCCGGAGCAGGTCATTGAGGGGATCAAGGATTCCGTGGACTGCAACCTTTATTTCTTCGGGAAGCAGGTGAGCATGGGCGGGATGTACGCCGTCCTCTGCGGGGCGGTTGTGGTGCTGACGGCGCTGATGGTCCTCCTGTATGCGCTGAACCGGAAGGACCGGTAAGGGTTCCGACACAAACAAAACGGGCACGGAGTCTGCAATCCGTGCCCGCCTTTTCCGAGGGTTTGCAAAAGGTCATGGCCTTTCTGCCGGGGAACTACGGGACCAGTCTGCTGCGGAACCACGCTCTGGCCGGGGCGTACCGGGAGATGGCGGACGCGGGGTTCCCGGAGCAGGTCATTGAGGGGATCAAGGATTCCGTGGACTGCAACCTTTATTTCTTCGGGAAACAGGTGAGCCTGGGCGGGATGTACGCCGTCCTCTGCGGGGCAATCGTGGTGCTGACGGCGCTGATGGTCCTGCTGTACGCGCTGAACCGGAAGGACCGGTAAGGGTTTCAACACAAACAAAACGGGCACGGAGTCTGCAATCCGTGCCCGCTTTGCTTTGCCAAGAAAACGATGAAAGGAAGGTGTATCACAGCCAGAAGGGCCTGGCGTGGTACCGAAGTCAGGGGTTGGGGCGCTTGCCCCGGTGGATGAGAAAGAGGATGCCGAAAAGCAGGAGGGCTCCCAGCACGACGCCTATGGCCAGTCCCAGGCTGCCGGCGAGGATGTTTTTCCGCTTGATGATCTCCTCGTGGTCGGAGGAGTCGGAGCTTTCGGAGGGGGTGGAGGAGTCCTCGTCGGGGGGCTGGGAGGAGGAGGCGTCCTGGGCCTGGATGGCGGTGCGGAGGACGTATCCGCTGCGGCTGCCTTTCAGGGAGACCAGGGCCAGGATGGCCTGTTCCGTGGCCTGTTCTTCGGGGACGCCGTCCAGCTCGGCGGAGAAGCCGCCGTCCTCGGTGCGGTAGGTCAGGAGGGCGTCCAGAGGGCTGCCCCCGGGTTTGGTGAAGTCGGCGCCGTCGGGGGAAAGGCCCGCGGCGCAGAGGGCTGTCAGCACGGCGGCAGTGGTCCGGCCGGAGGAGTAGGTCTCGCTGCCGGTGAAGCCGCCGCCGGGGAGCTGTTCCGCGGAAAGGTAGGAGAAGCCCTCCTGGACGGCGTTCCGGATCTCGTCCAGGCCGGTGTAGCGGGAAAGGGCGGTGATGGCGCAGGCAGTGAGGTAGGCGGAGCTGTCTTCTCCCCGGGAGGGGGCGAAGCCGCCGTCGTCGTTCTGGGCCCCCAGGATCACGGCCCGGAGGGTGGAGCGGGTGTTGATGCCGTCAGAGGGGAGGGAATAGCCGTTGGAGTCTGCGGCCAGAAGGGCCAGGATGGCTCCGTAGCTGCCGCCCCGGGAAATGTCGGGGTAGTTGGAAAGGGTGGTCATCAGGTTGGTCCCGGAGACGTTGCCGGCGTAGATGCCGCAGAAGGTCACGGCCAGGATGTCCGAGGCAACGGAGGCGGCGGTCTCATAGGACTGCTCCTCCAGGACGGATTGAATCAGTTCGTCGATGTCCTGGTAATCCACGGAGACACCGGCGGAGCCCAGGCTGGTAAAGCGGCTGTTCCGGGTTCCATTGCTGCGGAGCCAGGAACATGCGCCGGAAAGGGCGTTGGCGCAGGCGTCGTTCCAGAGGGCGGAGGTAACGGCCGGGGCCACCTCCGGGAGGAGTTCTTCGGTACCGGAATCCGGGCGCTCGCCAACGGGGTGGTAAATCCACTCCACGCGGTCGCCGTCGGCAAGGGGCGGGAGGGGGCTTTCCGTGATGGTGACGCCGTTGGTTTGCAGGTTCCAGACGCCGTCGCCGCCGATGAGGCGGGTCTGGCCGTTTTCCTCCAGGGTGACGGCCAGGAGGGTGTCTTCGGACATCTGGAAGCCGGTGAGGTAGGCGTATTTCTGAAGAATGGGGAGCAAGCCCGCCGCGGTGGTCCCGCTGGGGCAGGAGAGGGTCAGGGGTTGGACCAGGTATTGGTTGTCCGCGTTTTCCCGGATGCTGACAGACACGGAAATCGGGGGTTCGTCCCCGGGAGGTTCCTCGGCGTGGACGGACGGGATTTGCAGCAGCGTCAGCAGGAGGCAGAGGAGGATGCCGCAGATCCGTCTATGCTGCGTTTTCACTTGTGTATCTCCGTTTGCCCGGCGCTTTTTTCCAAAGCGGGGCGGGCCGTTTCGATGGGTGTTCTTCTGTATTTATTATAACGAATCTCCGGAGGTTTTTCCAGTAATAATTGCGTAAAAAGGAAAGTTTTGTAGCACTCACCAATTGCCTTGGGAGGTTTTCGGGCGATTCGACAGCTTCCTGCAAATTTTGCGGTGGGTTTTGTTGATTCTGCTTATCAGAATTTGCGGCGGGGGAAAATACGGGGCGGAAGGGATTTTGGAAAAAAGAAAATTTTTGTAAATCTTGTGCGGTTTTTCGTTGCAATTTCAAATCCTATCCTGTATAATTACAGATGGATGAAACAATCGGTTGAAAGCGAGGCTATTTTATGATTACTCTCGATAACAGCGATAAAGCGATTCTCCGGGAGCTGCAGGCGGACGCATCCATTTCCAACCTGGAGCTGTCCAAGAAGATCGGGCTTTCCCCCTCGGCCTGCCTGACCCGGACCAAGAACCTCCGGGAATCCGGGGTCATCAAGCAGTTCACCACCATCATCGACGAAAAGAAACTGGGGATGAACACCATCGCCTTTGTGCTGGTGAACCTGGCTCCCATGAACCGGGACAGCATCAAGTCCTTTATGGAGGACGTGAACCGGTACCCGGAGATCCAGGAGTGCTACACCCTGACGGGGAGCCACGACTTCCTTCTGAAGATCGTGGCCCGGGACACCCAGTCCTACCGGGATTTTATCATCGACAACCTGACGGCCAGCCCCATTATCAGCTCGGTGGAGTCGCTGGTGGTCCTGGGCGTGGAAAAGCGGACCACTTCGGTGCCGGTGGAGCTTTCCGGAGATGGCAAGCGTGAGAAATAACCCCATCGGAAAGGCTTTCCGTGCGGCGTTTCCTCACACCCTTCCCATTCTGGCGGGATTTCTCTTTCTGGGCATGGCTTACGGCATCCTGGTATACAGCAAGGGCTTCGGGTGGCCCTGGACCCTGCTGATGTGCACCACCATCTTCGCGAGCTCCATGGAGTTTGTGACGGTGGGGCTGCTGGCGGGGGCTTTTCATCCGGCCTATGCCTATTTCCTGACCCTGATGGTCAATGCGCGGCATCTTTTTTACGGCATTTCCATGTTGGACAAGTACCGGGGGGCCGGGTGGAAGAAGTTCTTCCTGGTCTTCGGCATGTGCGACGAGACGTTTTACGTCAACTGCTCGGTGGAGCCCCCGGAGGGGGTGGACGCCGGGTGGTTCCGGCTGTTTGTTACCTGGCTCAATTACCTGTACTGGGTCTGCGGCGCGATGCTGGGGAGTCTGGCCGGGGCGTTTGTGCCCTTTGACACCACCGGCATCGATTTTGCCATGACGGCGCTGTTTGTGGTGATCTTCCTGAACCAGTGGATGGAGGCCAAAGAGCACCGGCCGGCCCTCATCGGGCTGGGGGCCTCCCTGGTCTGCCTGGCTGTTTTCGGGGCGGACCGGTTCATTCTTCCGGCCATGGCGCTGATTCTCCTGCTGCTGACGGCCTTCCGGCGGAAGCTGGAGCCGGAGAAGGGAGGGGAATCGGTATGACTACAACGCAGATGCTCCTGACGGTGGGGGCGGTGGTCCTGGGGACCATGACCACCCGGTTCCTGCCGTTTCTGATCTTTCCGGCCAGCAGGCCCACCCCAAAGTACGTGCAGTATCTGGGGAAGGTGCTGCCTTATGCGGTCATCGGACTGCTGGTGGTGTATTGCTTCAAGGGCGTTTCCGTGACGGAGGCTCCCCACGGGCTGCCGGAGCTCATCGGCGCGGCGGTGGTGGCGGGGCTTCATCTGTGGAAGCGGAACATGCTCCTGTCCATCGGCGTGGGAACGGTGGTGTACATGCTGCTGGTGCAGCTGGTTTTCTGACGGAGGAACGGGATGAATCGAATCTGGAAAAGGGCTGCGGCCCTTCTTTTGGGAGCCGCGGCGGCGGTCTCCATGGCGGCTCCGGTGGGGGCCGCCTGGCGGAAGGACGCCTTCGGGCGGTGGAGCTACCGGCAGAACGGCGTCTCCCTGACCGGGTGGCAGCGGCTGGACGGGACGTGGTACTACTTCGACGGGGCCGGGATCATGCAGACCGGCTGGGTCCGGGCCGGAGGCGTCTGGTACTACTGCGACGCCGGCGGGGCCATGGCCACGGGATGGCGGTGGGTCAACGGCCGGTGGTACTATCTGAATCCCAACGGCTCCATGAAAACCGGGTGGCTGCTCTGGAAAGGCGATTGGTACTATCTGGACGGCAGCGGCGCTATGGTCACGGGGTGGCGGACGATAGGGGAGAAGACCTACTATCTGGACGGAAGCGGACGGATGGCCACAGGGGCGGTGCTCCTGGACGGGACGCTGTACGTCTTCGGCGACGACGGGGCCCTGACCGGGGACCCGGACCAGGCGGCCTGGTCCGCACGGGTGCTGGAGCTGGTCAACGAGGCCCGGGCGGAGGCGGGAGTATCGCCTCTGGCGCCGTCGGCGACCCTGCAGGCGGCGGCTGCGGTCCGGGCCAGGGAGTGCGCGGAGCAGTTCAGCCACACCCGGCCCGACGGGACGCCATGGAACACCATCTTCCGGGAATATCCCCAGGCGTCGGGGACCCTGGGGGAGAATCTGGCGGAGAACTACTTCTCCCCGGAGGACGTGGTGGCGGCCTGGCTGGCTTCTCAGGGGCACCGGGCCAACCTGCTGAACCCCGATTTCAACTATCTGGGCACGGCGTTTTACCGGAGCGAGAGCAGCATCGAGTGGGCCCAGCTCTTTGCCCAGACCATGCGGTGACGCACCTCCCCTTCCGGGGTCCGGCGGATTTCTGCCGGGCGGCGGAGGGGGATTTTTTCGCCCAAAAGACGGGGTCCGGAAGAAAATTCCCATAAAATTCGCAAGTTTCCCTTTACTTTAGGGGGAAGATAGGGTACAATATACCTGTATAAATTTGCGAATGGAGTGTCAACTATGGAGCCTAAATATCGGAGAGTGCTTCTGAAGCTCAGCGGCGAAGCCCTGGCGGGGGAGAAACATTTCGGTTTGGATTACGACGTGATTCGTCCCATCTGCCAGGCGATCAAGGAGTGCGTCGACATGGGCGCGCAGATCGCGGTGGTCGTGGGCGGAGGAAACTTCTGGCGGGGCCGCGACAGCGGTTCCATGGACCGCACTCGGGCGGACCACATCGGGATGCTGGGGACCACCATGAACGCCCTGGCTGTGGCGGACGTCCTGGAGGAGACCGGCGTGCCGGTCCGGGTCCAGACGGCCATTGCCATGCAGCAGGTGGCGGAGCCCTACATCCGCAACCGGGCGGTGCGGCACCTGGAAAAGGGCCGGGTGGTGATCTTCGGATGCGGAACGGGCAACCCGTTCTTCTCCACGGATACGGCGGCTTCCCTCCGGGCGGCGGAAATCGGCGCGGACATCGTGCTGAAGGCCACCATGGTGGACGGCATCTACGACAAGGACCCCCACAAGTTCCCCGACGCGGTGAAGTACGATACCCTGACCTTCAGCCAGGTCCTGACCCAGAATCTGGCGGTGATGGACGCCACGGCGGCTTCCATGTGCAAGGACAACGGTCTGCCGCTTCTGGTCTTTAACCTGGCGGAGCCCGGCAACATCGTTGCGGCGGTAAAAGGCGAAAAAGTTGGCACCCTGGTGATCGCTGAATAACAAGAAGGGATGAACAGAAAATGAAAGAGCAGTTGAAAAAAGCAGAAGAAAAGATGCAGAAGACCCTGACCTCTCTGGACAAGGAATACGCCGCTGTCCGGGCGGGCCGCGCCAATCCCGCGGTGCTGGACAAGGTGACGGTGGACTACTACGGCGTGCCCACCCCCATCAACCAGATGGCCGCCATTTCCGTGCCCGAGGCCCGGCTCCTGGTGATCCAGCCCTGGGACCTGTCCACCCTGAAATCCATTGAGAAGGCGATCCTGACCTCCGATCTGGGCTTCAACCCCAACAACGACGGCAAGGTGCTGCGGATCATGTTCCCGCCCCTGACCGAGGAGCGCCGCCGGGACCTGGCCAAGGATATCCGCAAGTACGGCGAGGAGGCCAAGGTGGCCATCCGCTCCATCCGCCGGGACCTGATGGAGAAGCTCAAGGCCATGAAGAAGGACGGCGAGCTCACCGAGGACGACCTGAAGGACGGCGAGAAGGAAGCCCAGAAGCTCACCGACAAGTACTGCAAGGACATCGACGGGATGACCGAGAAAAAAGAAAAGGAAATTATGGAGCTGTAAGATGCCGGATTTTTCGAATCTGCCGGTCCATGTGGGGATCATCATGGACGGCAACGGCCGCTGGGCCAAGCGCCGGGGGCTCCCCCGGAAGATGGGCCACAAGGCCGGGGCGGAGACCTTCCGGACCATTGTCCGGTACGCCAACCGCATCGGCTTACAGTATCTGACCATGTACGTCTTTTCCACGGAAAACTGGTCCCGGCCCAAGGACGAGGTGGACTCCATCATGAAGCTCTTCCGGAACTATCTGGACGACGTGGACAACTATCGTTCGGAGAACATCCGCATCCGGTTTCTGGGGGACCTGTCGGTTTTTGACGAGCCCATGCAGGCCAAGATGGCCGACATCCGGGAGACCAGCAGGGACAACACCGGTCTGACCTTGAATCTGGCGGTGAACTACGGCGGCCGCAGCGAGCTGACCATGGCGGCGGCGAAACTGGCCTCCGACGCGGTCAAGGGGCTCATCAGGCCCGAGGAGATCACCCAGCAGGCCCTGGCCGACCGGCTGTACACCCAGGGGGAGCCGGACGTGGACCTGGTCATCCGGCCCAGCGGGGAATACCGCCTGTCCAACTTCCTGATCTGGCAGTGCGCCTACGCGGAATACGTCTTTATGGACGAGATCCTTTGGCCGGACTTCAGGCCGGCGGATCTGGACCGGGCGCTGGAGGAGTTCCAGCATCGCAGCCGGCGTTTCGGCGGCGTTTGATACGATACGGCAAGGGCGGGGCTGTCGATTCCCGGGCGGATACCGGCGGGAAGGGCAGCCCCGAACGGATTCTTTCATAAAAAGCGGGCGGAGGTTCCGTCCACGGAGGAAACGACATTTTATGAAACAACGAGTAATTTCCGCAATGGTCGCCCTGTGTATTCTGGCGGCGGTGCTGTTCTGCTACAACACCCTGGTCCTGAACGCAGCCATTGCGCTGATTTCCGCAGTCGCCGTTTACGAGCTGCTCTGCGCCACCAAGTACGTCTCCAACCGGGGGATTGTGGCGGCTTCGCTGATCTATGCGGCGGTGGTGCCCTTTTTCGCGGTGGTGCCGGTGGATCGGTTCCCCATTTACGTGACGTTGGGGTACTTTGTCATTCTCTTTGCCATTCTGCTGACCCAGCACACCAAAGTGGAGTTTGAGGAAGTGACCACGGCGTTTTTCGTGTCCCTAGTGGTGCCGGTGGGCTTTTCCATTCTGGTGTACATCCGGGACCACTATGAGTACGGGCTGTTCTACACGCTGCTGGTCTGCGTGGCGGCGTGGATCGCCGACACGGCGGCCTATTTCGTGGGGAGAGCCTTTGGAAAGCACAAGCTCTGCCCGCTGATCAGCCCCCACAAGACCGTGGAAGGGGCCGTGGGAGGCGTGGTGTTCGCCGTGGGATTTTTCCTGCTGTTCTGCTGGGGGTACAGCGCCATTCTAGCCAGACAGGGGACGACGGTCCACATTTCCTACTGGGCGGCCACCATTGACGGCGCGGTCTGCGCGGTCATGGGCATCATCGGGGACCTGATGGCCTCGGTGGTCAAGCGCCAGCGGGGGATCAAGGACTTCGGCCACATCATGCCCGGCCACGGCGGCGTCATGGACCGGTTCGACAGCTTTCTGTTCGTCGCGCCGACGCTGTACCTGATTTTGCAGGTCCTGCCCATTTTTACCACCATTTCCTGATTCGGAGGCATCGTCATGAATCGTCCCAGCGTCAGCATACTCGGCTCCACGGGGTCCATCGGAACCCAGGCTCTGGAGGTCTGCGCGGCCCACGGATTTCCCGTGGCGGCGCTGGCTGCTCGGAAAAGCGAGGAGCTTCTGGAGCAGCAGGTCCGGCGGTTCCGGCCGGGGCTGGTCTGCGTTTATGACGAAGGGGCCTATCGGAGCATGAAGGTCCGGCTGGCGGACCTGGACGTCCGACTGGTCACGGGGATGGAGGGGCTCTGCGAGGCTGCGGCCCTTCCGGAAGCGGGGATCACCCTCAACGCCGTGGTGGGGATGATCGGTTTGCAGCCGACTCTGGCCGCCATCGCCGCCGGGAAGGACGTGGCTCTGGCCAACAAGGAAACTCTCGTCACCGGCGGGGAGCTGGTCATGAGGGCCGCAGCGGAAAAGGGCGTGAAAATCCTGCCGGTGGACAGCGAGCACTCGGCGATTTTTCAGTGCCTGCAAGGATATTCCGGCTGCAAGGTGAATAAAATCCTACTGACTGCCTCCGGGGGGCCGTTTTTCGGCAAGACCCGGGAGGAGCTGACCCATGTCACCGTGGCCCAGACCTTAAAGCACCCCAACTGGTCCATGGGGGCGAAAATCACCGTGGACAGCGCCACTTTGATGAACAAGGGCTTTGAGTGCATCGAGGCGGTGTGGCTGTTCGGCGTTTCGCCGGAGCAGGTGGAGGTGGTGATCCACCGGGAAAGCGTCATCCACTCCATGGTGGAGTTTGAGGATTACGCGGTTCTGGGGCAGCTGGGGGTTCCGGATATGAAAATCCCCATCCAGTACGCCCTGACCTATCCGGAGCGGCTGCCTTGCCCCACAAAGCGGCTGAACCTGTTCGACTACGGCACCCTGACCTTTGCAAGGCCGGACCCGGAGACCTTCTGCTGCCTGAAAGCGGCGCTGGAGGCCATCCGCCGGGGCGGGCTGTATCCCACGCTGGTCAACGGGGCCAACGAGGAGCTGGTGCGGCTGTTTCTGGAGGGGAAGATTCCCTTCCTGAAAATCGGGGACACCGTCTGCCGGGCGCTGGAGCTGGACGGCTCCGGGGCGGTGACGGTGGAATCCATCCTGGACGCGGAGCAGCGGGCGCGGCGGTTCGTCCGGGAATCCTGCCAATGATTTTTGGCTGGAAACGGCCGTTTTGGGATAAAAAATCGGCTGTTTCGAGGCAGAAAACGGTATTTTGGAGGTTTGCATGATCGTAAATATTCTCCTGACGCTGCTGGTGTTCATCGTCATTATCGTGCTCCATGAGGCGGGGCATTTCGCGGCGGCGAAGCTCAGCGGCGTCCGGGTCAATGAATTTGCTCTGGGCATGGGCCCGGCGCTTTTCAAAAAGCAGTGGGGGGAGACCACCTACTCCATCCGGGCCTTCCCCATCGGCGGATTCTGCAGCATGGAGGGGGAGGACGCCGCTTCCGACGACCCCCGGGCCTTCTGCAACATCAAGGTGAGCAAGCGGATGATCGTGGTCCTGGCCGGAGCGGTGATGAACCTGGTGCTGGGGTATCTGATCCTGGTAGGCGTCACCTGCGCCATGCCGGTGCTGACCACCAACACCGTGGCCAAGTTTGCCGACAATGCCTCCACCCAGGCTTCGGGGCTCCAGGTGGGGGACGTGATTAAGAAGGTCAACGGCCGCAGCATCTGGGTGGAAAACGACATTTCCTACGAGCTTGTCAAGGACGCCGACGGTGTGGTGGAGATGGAGGTCCTGCGGGACGGAAAGCTCGTCACCCTGCCGGAGGTGACTTTTGCCTTTGACGGGGAGGGAGACGACCGGTCCCTGATCATCGATTTCAAGGTGGTGGGGGAGAAAAAGACCGTCGGCGGCGTGCTTTCCTACTCCTTCCGGAAGGCGGCGTCGGTGGGGCGGCTGGTCTGGGTGTCCCTGCTGGACCTGGTTACGGGGAGGGCGTCCCTCAACGACCTTTCCGGGCCCATCGGCATGACCAAGGTGGTGGGAGAGGCGGCCCGGGTCGGGGTCAGCAGCTTCTTCCTTTTGGTGGCCTTCATCACCATCAACGTGGGGATTTTCAATCTGCTGCCCCTTCCGGCGCTGGACGGGGGACGGATGCTGTTCCTGCTGGTGGAGGCGGTCCGGGGAAAACCGGTGAAGCCCGAGCGGGAAGGGCTGGTCCACGCCATCGGCTTTGCACTGCTGATCCTTTTGATGGTCGTGGTGGCAGTCAACGACGTTTTCAAGCTGATTCGCTGATTCCAGGGCAGGCCCGCGCCTGCCCTTTCTTGCATGACGGAGCCGGACAGGCAGTCCGGCGGAAGGGAGTTTTTATGCAGCGCAGAAAGACCGTCCCCGTTTCCCTGGGCAGGCTGACCCTGGGCGGGGAGCGTATTTACATCCAATCCATGCTGAACGTGCCCAGCACCGACATCCTCGGCAGCGTAGCCCAGGCGGTGGCTCTGGAGGAGGCGGGGTGTGAGATTCTCCGGGCGGCGATTCCGGACAAGGACGCGGTGCGGCTGATTCCGGCAATCAAGGAGCGGGTGTCCATTCCTCTGGTGGCGGACATCCATTTCGACTACCGGCTGGCTTTGGAGGCCCTGGAGGCCGGGGTGGACAAAATCCGCATCAACCCCGGCAATATCGGGAGCCCCGACCGGATCAAGGCCGTGGCTGTGGCCTGCGCCAACCGGGGGGTGCCCATCCGCATCGGGGTCAACAGCGGCTCGGTGGAGCGGCACATTCTGGAAAAATACGGCGGGCCCACTGCCGACGCATTGGTGGAAAGCGGGCTCTATAACGCGAAGCTGCTGGAGGAATTTGACTTCCGCCAGATCGTCATCTCCCTGAAATCCTCCAACGTGGAGACCACGGTGGAGGCGTACCGGAAGCTGGCGGCGCGGTGCGATTATCCGCTGCACCTGGGCGTGACCGAGGCGGGCACCGAGCGGATGGGGCTCATCAAGTCCGCCATCGGCATCGGCAGTCTGCTGGTGGACGGCATCGGGGATACCATCCGGGTATCCCTGACCGCAGACCCGGTCCGGGAGATCGCGGCGGCCCGGGACATTCTCCGGGCGCTGGACCTGGACAAGGGGGCCCCCCAGATCGTGGCCTGCCCCACCTGCGGGCGGACCCGGATCGACCTCATCTCCCTGGCCAACGCCGTGGAGGAACGGCTCCGGGGGGTGAAAAAGCCCATTAAGGTGGCCGTTATGGGCTGCGCCGTCAACGGTCCCGGCGAGGCCCGGGAGGCGGATATCGGCGTGGCCGGAGGAGACGGCTGCGGGGTGCTTTTCAAGAAGGGAGAAATCCTCCGGAAGGTGCCGGAGGACCGGATTTTGGAAGAACTTTTTGCGGAAATCGAAAAGATGTGACAGAAGGGACAGACTATGGAGCAGAGCAGCTTTGAAACCATTTTCGGCGAGTATCTGGAGGAGCCTTACCGCTCCATTTTCCGGGAGTGCGAGCTTTTGCGGATCGACGCGGACCGCGGCTCCGGGGAAATCCGGATTCAGGCCAAAAGCGGCCGTCTCATCGAGATGGAACACGTTTTTCAGTGCGCCCGGCAGTTGGCCGAAAAGGCGGCGCTGAAAAAGGTGGGGCTGACCATGAAGTATCTGCCCACGCTGTTTACCACGGAGTACCTGCCCTCCATCGTCACCGAGCTGAAAACCCAGTGCGGGGTGGTCAACGGCTTTTTCGAGGGGGCCCAGGCGGAGCTTTCCGGCCAGGAGCTGCGCATCCGGCTCCACAACGGCGGCCGGGACATTCTGCAGAAGGCCAGCGTGGACCGGCGGATCCAGGAGATCATCCGGGAGCACTTTTCTATGTCCCTGGCGGTGGTCTTTGAGGAGGACGGCCAGGTGGACGTTTCCCAGCTGGAGCCGCCGCCGGTGGTGCTGCGGGAGCCCATTCCGGAGCATCATCCGGCTCCGGCGGCTCCCCAGCAGCGCTGGAACGGGGGCAATGGCGGGAACGGCGGCGGCTTCTCTCGGCGGGGTGGAGCGGTGAAGGACCCGCCGGAGGAGATCACCATTGATTTTTCCGAATTGCAGTTCAAGAAAAACGCGCTGCTGCTCAAGGGCAGGAAGATCACCGACAAGCCCACGCCTCTGAAGGAGGTCAACGCCAGCAGCGGCACCGTGGTGGTCTGGGGCGACATCTTCGCGGCGGAGGCCAAGGTGACCAGGGCGGGGGACAAGGTGATCCTCACCTACAACTTCTCCGACTACACCTCCAGCAACACCATGAAGATCATCGACTCCGTGGACAACCAGGAGAAGTACGGGATTCTGAAACCCGGGGCCACCATTCTGGTCCGGGGCGACGTGGTGGACGACAAGTACGACCGGGAAATCTCCATCAAGCCCTATGACATCATGACCGTCAGCCGCATTCCACGGATGGACGAAGCCGAGGGCGGGAAGCGGGTGGAGCTCCACTGCCACACCAAGATGTCCGCCATGGACGCGGTCTCCGATGCGGCGGACTTGATTAAAACCGCCTACAAATGGGGGCACAAGGCCATTGCCATCACCGACCACGGGGTGGTCCAGGCGTATCCCGACGCCATGAACGCCGTGGACGGCATCCGGAAGGACGGCGGGGATTTCAAGATCATCTACGGCGTGGAGGATTACTTCGTCAACGACTTCGCGGAGGCGGTCAACGGGCCTGCCGACGGGGATTTTGACGGGGAGTTCATCGTTTTCGACACCGAAACCACCGGTCTGGGGGCCCAGAACGAACGGCTCACCGAGATCGGCGCGGTGCTGCTGGTCAACGGGGAGGTCAGGGACCGGTTCGACACCTTTGTGGACCCGGAAAAGCCCATTCCGCCCAAAATCGTGGAGCTGACCGGCATCGACGACTCCATGGTGGCCGGGGCGCCCAAGGAGGCCGAAGCACTGCGGATGTTCCTGGACTTCGCCGGGGACCGGCCTCTGGTGGCCCACAACGCGCCCTTTGACATGAGCTTTCTCCTGGCGGCGGCGGGGCGCAGCGGGATTCCGCTGAAAGCCACCTCGGTGGACACGGTGGTCCTTTCCCGGGCGCTGTATCCGGAGCTGAAAAAGCACAAGCTGGACGTCATTGCCAAGCACCTGAATCTGGGGGATTTTAACCATCACAGGGCCTGCGACGACGCGGAGATGCTGGCGAAAATCTTTATCGAAATGATGAAGAAGATGGCGGCGGACCACGGGGTCCACAGCCTGTCGGCCATCAACAAGGCCATCGGCGGCGGCGACCCCCGGCAGATGAAAAGCTACCACCAGATTCTGCTGGTGAAGAACCACACGGGGCTGAAAAATCTCTACCGGCTGGTGTCGGCGGCCCATGTGAACTATTTTTACCGCCATCCCCGAACGCCGAAAAGCGAGATCATGAAATACCGGGAAGGGCTCCTCGTTGGCAGCGCCTGTGAAGCTGGAGAGCTTTACAGGGCCATTGTGGATGGAAAGAGCTTCGACGAGCTCTGCTCCATTGCGGAATTTTACGATTATCTGGAAATCCAGCCCTTGGGGAACAATGAGTTCATGCTCCGGGAGGGGATCGCCTCCAGCCGGGAGCAGCTGATGGAGAACAACCGCCTCATCTGCCGCATCGGCGAGCGGCTGGGGAAGCCGGTGGTGGCCACCTGCGACGTTCACTTCCGGAACCCGGAGGATTCGGTTTTCCGGGCCATTCTCATGGCGGGGATGGGGTTCAAGGACGCCGACCAGCAGGCCCCCCTCTACCTGCGGACCACCACGGAGATGCTGGAGGAATTCGCCTACCTGGGCAAGGAAAAAGCCTATGAGGTGGTGGTGGAGAACCCCAACAAGATCGCCGATATGATCGAGGGGGACATCCGCCCCATTCCCAAGGGGACCTTCCCGCCCAGCATCGACGGGGCCGAGGAGGACCTCCAGCGCATTACCTGGGGCCGGGCCAAGGAGGTCTACGGCGATCCGGTGCCGGAGCTGGTGGCGACCCGGCTCCAGCGGGAGCTGGACTCCATCATCAAGCACGGGTTCTCCGTGCTGTACATGATCGCCCAGAAGTTGGTGCATTATTCTGTGGAGCACGGGTATCTGGTGGGCTCCCGGGGGTCCGTCGGGTCCTCCTTTGTGGCCATTATGGCGGGAATCTCCGAGGTAAACCCCTTGGCGCCACACTATGTCTGCCCCAAGTGCAAGCACAGCGAGTTTTTCACCGACGGCAGCGTGGGCTCGGGCTTCGACCTGCCGCCCAAGGACTGCCCCGTCTGCGGCACGGCCATGGACCGGGACGGCCACGACATTCCCTTTGAAACCTTCCTGGGATTCGACGGCGACAAGGAGCCGGATATCGACCTGAACTTCTCCGGCGAGTACCAGAGCCACGTCCACCGGTATACCGAGGAGCTGTTCGGCTCCGACCACGTGTTCAAGGCCGGCACCATCTCCACGGTGGCGGAGAAAACCGCCTTCGGCTTCGTCTTGAAGTATCTGGAGGAGCGGCAGAAGGTCATGCACAAGGCCGAGGAGCTGCGGCTGGCCAAGGGCTGCACCGGGGTCAAGCGGACCACCGGCCAGCATCCCGGGGGCATGGTGGTTATCCCTTCGGACTACGAGGTCTACGACTTCACCCCCATCCAGCACCCGGCGGATAAGGCCGACAGCGACATTCTGACCACCCACTTCGACTTCCACTCCCTTCACGATACGATCCTGAAGCTGGACGAGCTGGGGCACGATGTTCCCACCCTGTACCGGCACATCGAGGACATGACCGGCATCAAGGTCATGGACGTTTCCATGAGCGACCCGGCGGTGTTCAGCCTGTTCACCTCCACCGAGGCACTGGGGGTCACGCCGGACGAGATTTTCAGCGAGACCGGGACCCTCTCTCTGCCGGAAATGGGGACGCCCTTCGTCCGGGGGATGCTTCTGGAGGCCCAGCCCAAGACCTTCGCCGACCTTCTGCAGATTTCCGGCCTGTCCCACGGCACCGACGTGTGGCTGGGCAACGCCAAAGACCTCATCGACGCCAAGACCTGCACCATTTCCGAGGTTATCGGTACCCGTGACAGCATCATGACCTATCTGCTCCACAAGGGGCTGAAACCCAAGCTGGCGTTTAAAATTATGGAGATCACCCGAAAGGGCAAGGCTCCCAAGCTCCTGACCGACGAGATGAAGGACGACATGCGGGCCCACGATGTGCCGGAATGGTACATCGACAGCTGTCTGAAAATCAAGTACATGTTCCCCAAGGCCCACGCCGCCGCTTACGTCATCGCGGCCATCCGGCTGGGGTGGTACAAGGTCCACGAGCCTTTGGCTTACTATGCGGCCTTCTTTACGGTCCGGGGCGGCGACCTGGAGGCCGAGACGGCTCTGGCCGGGAAGGAAGCCTGCCGGGTCCGGCTGATGCAGCTCCGGGACATGGAGCGCAGCGTCAAGGAGGAGGACGTTTACAACACCCTTCTTATCATCAACGAGATGCTCTGCCGGGGATACCAGTTCCTCAACGTGGACTTATATAAGTCCCACGCCACCAAATACAAGATCGAGGACGGGAAAATCCGGCTGCCATTTACGGCGCTGAAGGGTCTGGGCGAGGCCGCCGCCATCAGCCTGATGGAATCGGGGCAGCAGGGGCCTTACATCTCCGTGGAGGAGGTTCAGACCCGGTCCGGAGTGTCCAAGGCCATTATCGAAATGCTGGACCAGATCGGGGCGTTGAAGGATTTGCCCAAATCCAGCCAGATGTCTCTGTTCTGATTCTACAAATCCCATAGCGAAAAGCCGTTGACAACCGCCTGTTTCGTGTGCTATCATAGTAGCATACTAAAGCGTATGAAAAGAGGGACGCCTATGCTGAAAAATAAATGGAACACCCCCGAGGGCACCCGGGACCTCCTTTTTGAGGACTGCATGGCCCGCCGGCAGGTGGAGAGCCGCATCAAGGAGCTGCTCTTAAACCGGGGATTTTCGGAGATCATTACGCCGGGCATCGAGTTTTACGACGTTTTCGCCTCGGAGGCCCACGGCATCGCCCAGGAAAAGATGTACAAATTAAGCGACCGGAAGGGCAGGCTCCTGGCGGTGAAGCCGGACCTGACCATGCCGGTGGCCCGGGTGGCCGCCACCCGGCTGAAGGGCCAGACCCGGCCGCTGCGACTTTATTACGACCAGCCCATCTACACCGCCTCCCAGGCGCTGACGGGGCGCAGCGACGAGACGGCCCAGATCGGCATTGAGATCATCGGCGCCGGGGGCCGGAGGACGGACCTGGAGGTCCTGGTGCTGGCGGTGGAGGCGCTGCAAAGCTGCGGGCTCACCGATTTCCGGATGGAGATCGGCCACATCGGCATTTTCAACGCCCTGATCCGGCGGATGAACCTGTCTGATGAGGATGCGGAGGAAATCCGGAACCTGATTCAGGCCAAGAACTTCCCCTCCCTCAACGACTTGCTGGACCGGATGGCCGACCGGGAGACCGCCGGGATGCTCAAGCAGCTGCCGGCCATGTTCGGCGGCGAGGAGGTCCTGGACCAGGCGGAGGAGCTGCTGCATTTCCCGGAGATTGCGGCGGACATCCAGGCGCTGCGGGCCATTTACAGCGCCCTGTCCCAGTTGGGGCTGGGGGACAAGATGGCCATCGACCTGGGCATCGTCAACCGCAACGATTATTACACCGGGGTGGTGTTCCGGGGCTACGTCGAGGGCCTGGGGACCACGGCTCTGGTGGGCGGGCGGTACGACACCCTCCTGGCCGACTACGGCGCGCCGGAGCCCGCCATCGGGTTCAGCATCGACGCCGACGCCGTGGCCCGGGTGCTGAAAAGCTCCCTGCCGGGGATGCCGGTGCCGGATGTGCTGGTCTACGCCGACGAGGGGTACGAGGTCAAGGCGCTGCTGGAAATCCGGAAGCTGGCGGCTCACGGCTTTACCTCGGAGTTCAGCGTCTTTAACAGCTTCGACGAGAGCCGCCGCTACGCCCAGAAAAAGGGCATCCGGACGGTGTATCTCGTCAACGACGATCTGGTGGAGGTGCGGCTATGAGACCCATTCGCATTGCGCTGACCAAGGGGCGGCTGGAAAATTCCACCGTGGCCCTTTTTGAGAAGATCGGGTACAACTGCGAGCAGCTGCGGAACAAAGGCCGGAAGCTGATTTTGGAGATCCCCGAAGCCAATCTGGAGGTGGTCCTGGCCAAGGCCGCCGACGTTATCACCTACGTGGAGCACGGCGTCTGCGACATGGGCGTGGTGGGGAAAGACACCATCATGGAGTACGGCGGCAGCTTTTTCGAGGTGGCGGACCTGGGCTTCGGCAGATGCCGGTTCGCCCTGGCGGTGAAAAAGGGCTCCAACTTTTATGAGGGCTACTCCGTCAAGACCGTCGCCACCAAGTATCCCGGCGTGGCCCGGAGCTTTTTCGCCGGGAAGGGCATGGACGTGGAGATCATCAAAATCGAGGGCTCCGTGGAGCTGGCTCCGCTGCTGGGGCTCTCCGACGGCATCGTGGACATCGTGGAGACCGGCGCGACCCTCCGGGAAAACGGCCTGGAGGTGGCGGAAAGCCTCATCAGCCTGTCGGCCCGGCTCATTGTCAACAGCGCCAGCCTGAAGCTGCGGAAAAAGGAGCTGGAGGTTCTGATTTCCGCCATTCAGAACGCGGTGAAGGAAGGAGAATGAATATGCTGCCAATCGTAACGGCCAACGGCGTGGAGGAGCAGGCGCTGCTTACCGCCCTGCGCTCCCGCAGCGGGGAGGTGGACGCAAAAGTCACCCGCACCGTTTCGGAAATCCTGGAAAACGTCCGGAAAAACGGCGACAAGGCCGTGGAGGAATACACCCTGAAATTCGACGGGAAGCTCCCGCCTGCTCTGGAGGTGAGCCGGGAGGAGATCAACGACGCTCTGACCAACGCCGACCCGGATTTCGTCTCCACTCTGCTGAATTCCATGGAGAACATCGCCGATTTCCACAACCGGCAGAAGCACCAGAGCTTTGTGAATCCCAAGGAAAACGGGGTCATTCTGGGCCAGCGCATCCGGGGGCTGAAACGGGTGGGGCTGTATGTTCCCGGGGGCACGGCGGCGTATCCTTCCTCGGTGCTGATGAACGCGGTCCCGGCCAAGATCGCCGGGGTGGAGGAGCTCATCATGGTCACGCCGCCCATGAAGGACGGCAAGGCCAACCCCGACATCCTGACGGCGGCGGCCATTGCCGGGGTGGACCGGGTGTTCCTCATGGGCGGGGCCCAGGCCGTGGCAGCTCTGGCCTACGGCACGGAAAAGGTGCCCAAGGTGGACAAGATCGTGGGGCCGGGAAACATTTTTGTGGCCACGGCCAAGAAGCTCCTGTACGGCACCGTGGACATTGACATGATCGCCGGGCCCAGCGAAATCCTGGTCCTGGCCGACGAGACGGCGGACCCCGCTTACGTGGCGGCGGACCTGATGTCCCAGGCGGAACACGACAGGATGGCGTCGGCCATCCTCCTGACCACCAGCCGGAAGCTGGCGGAGGAGACGGTGAAGGAGATCGAACGCCAGGTCCGGAGCCTTTCCCGGAAGGAGATCATCGAGAAGTCCCTGACGGATTTCGGGGGCATCATCGTCTGTGAGAGCACGGATCAGGCCGTGGACCTGGCCAACGAGATCGCGCCGGAGCATCTGGAGGTCATGCTGGAAAATCCCTTCGAATACCTGGGGCGGCTGGACAACGCCGGCTCCATCTTCCTTGGGAAGTACGCCCCGGAGCCTTTGGGGGACTACTACGCCGGGCCCAACCACGTCCTTCCCACCAGCGGCACGGCCCGGTTCTTCTCGCCGCTGTCGGTGGACGCCTTTGTGAAGAAATCCAGCTTCATTTATTATACCGAGGACGCGCTGCGGGAGGCCAGGGAGGATATCGTCCGCTTCGCCAACCGGGAGGGGCTGACGGCCCACGCCAACTCCATTCTGGTCCGGTATCCGGAGGAGGAGTGAGCCATGGCCTACCAGCTTTGCGAAAAAATGCGGGAGCTGACCCCCTACGACCCCATCGAGGGGGAGTACCGGGTCCGGCTGGACGCCAACGAGAGCTATTTTGTCCCCGACGAGGGGCTTCGGAAGGAGCTGGCGGAGGCGGCGGCCTCCGTGGCCTTCAATCGGTATCCGGACCCCTATGCCAAGGAGCTGTGCGGGGCTTTCGCGGCGCTGTACGGCCTTCCGGAGGCGGCGGTGACGGCGGGGAACGGCTCCGACGAGCTCATCAGCCTGATCTGCGGCAGCCTGCTCCAGAAGGGGGACCGGCTGCTGACTCTGGCGCCGGATTTTTCCATGTACCGCTTCTACGGGGAGATTTTTGAAAATCCCGTGGACGTGCTGGAAAAGGAGGCGGACCTTTCCATCGACGTGGACAAGGTCATCCGCTATGTCCGGGAAAACGGGGTCAGGGCGGTGCTCTTTTCCAACCCGTGCAATCCCACGGGCCGGGGGCTTCCCCGGGAGGAGGTCCGGAGGCTGGTCTCCGGGGTGGAGGCGCTGGTAGTCCTGGACGAAGCCTACATGGACTTCTGGGACCAGAGTCTGCTGCCGGAGGTCCTCAACTATGACAACCTGATCATCCTGAAGACCTGCTCCAAGGCCATGGGCATGGCGGCCCTTCGGGTGGGATTCGCCGTGGCGGGGCCGGTGCTGACCCGGGCGCTGCGGGCAGCGAAATCGCCCTACAACGTCAATTCCATCTCCCAGGCCATGGGGGCCTGCGTGCTGAAAAAGCGGGAGCTGCTGGAAGGCTGCCGGAACGCTCTGGTCCGCAGCGCACGGGAGCTTTGGGAGGGGCTTTCCGCCCTGGCGGAGAGGTTTCCGGCGCTGGAGGAGGTCTATCCCACCTGCACCAATTTCGTTTTTGTCCGGACGGCGGGGTGCCGGGAAATCCACAAGGCGCTGCTGGAACGGTCCGTGGCCGTCCGGTGCTTTGACGGGAGCCTGCGGATCACCGCAGGCTCCCCGGAGGAGAACCGGACATTATTGGAGGCCCTGGGCGATATACTGATAGAGATGGGAGGGACCCCTCATGCGGGCTGCTGAAGTCATCCGCCGGACCCGGGAGACCAACGTCCGGGTCCGGCTCAACGTGGACGGGACCGGGCAGACGGAAATCTCCACCGGGGTGGGATTTTTCGACCACATGCTGACGGCTCTGGGGGCCCACGCGGGATTTGACCTGCTGGTTCAGGTCCAGGGGGACCTGAACGTGGACTGCCACCACACCATCGAGGACACCGGCATCGTTCTGGGCCAGGCGCTGCAAAAGGCGCTGGGGGACGTTCCCGTGGCGCGGTACGGCTCCGCCTTTATCCCCATGGACGAGGCCCTGGGGTTTGTGGCCCTGGACATCAGCAGGCGGCCCTTTCTGGTGTTCCAGTGCGATTTTGCCGCCGACCGCATCGGGGAGATGGACACCCAGATGGTGGAGGAATTTTTCCGGGCCTTCGCGTTCCAGGCGGGAATCACCCTCCACGCAAAGGTGGAATACGGCAAAAACGACCACCACAAGGCCGAGGCCCTGTTCAAGGCCCTGGCTCACAGCCTGAAGGCGGCGGTGGTCCCCCTGGGGGACCGGGCCGTGCTGTCCACCAAGGGCGTTCTGTGACGGAAGGGGAAGGAACATGATCGCCATTATCGATTACGGGGCGGGGAACCTGTTCAGCGTCCAGAACGCCCTGGGCTATCTGGGAATCCCCAGCGGAATCACCCGGGATGCGGAGGACCTCCGCCGGGCCGACGGGCTCATTCTTCCGGGAGTGGGGGCGTTTCCCGACGCCATGAAGATGCTTTCCGCCACCGGCCTTACCGATACCATCCGGGAGGAGGCGGGGAAGAAGCCCTTCCTGGGCATCTGCCTGGGGATGCAGATGCTTTTTGAGGAGAGCACCGAGTTTTCCCGGACCAGGGGGCTGAGCCTTCTGCCGGGGCGGGTGGACTGGATCCGCTGCCCCTATAAAATTCCCCACATGGGCTGGAACAGCCTGCAGTTCGCCAAAAAAAGCCCGCTGCTGGAGGGGGTCGATGAAGGGGCCTACGTCTATTTCGTCCACTCCTTTCAGGCGTACCCGGAGGAGGGGGATTTGTCCGCCTTCTGCGACTACGGGACGAAAATCCCGGCGCTGGTGGAGCGGGGGAACGTCTTTGGGGCCCAGTTCCATCCGGAAAAAAGCGGCAACGTGGGGCTCACCATACTGAAAAACTTCGGGAGGCTGGCCAGATGATCATTTTTCCGGCAATCGACATCAAGGACGGCAGCTGCGTGCGGCTGTTCAAGGGGGACTTCGGCACCGTGGAAAAGGTGGCGGAGGACCCGCTGAAAACCGCCCGCTCCTTTGAGGAAAAGGGCGCTTCCTGGATCCACATGGTGGACCTGGACGGGGCCAAGGACGCCGCTCCCCGGAACACGGAGATTTTCTTCGACGTGGTCCGGAACACCTCCTTACAGGTGGAGGTGGGCGGGGGCATCCGCTCCATGGACACGGTGGAGAAGTATCTCAGCGGCGGCGTTCAGCGGGTGATCTTAGGGTCGGCGGCGGTGAAGAATCCGGCTCTGGTCCGGGAGGCCGTCCGGGAGTACGGCGGCCGCATCGCCGTGGGCATCGACGCCAAAAACGGCATGGCCGCTGTGGAGGGCTGGCTGGACGCCAGCAGCGCCCACTATCTGGACCTGGCCAAGGCCATGGAGGCCGCCGGGGTCCGGACCATCATCTACACCGACATTTCCCGGGACGGGACCCTGACCGGGCCCAACCTCCGGGAGCTGGCCGCCATCAACGCGGCGGTCTCCTGCCAGATCGTGGCCAGCGGGGGAATCTCCGGTATCCAGGACATCCGGGCGCTGAAGGGGCTGGGGCTCTACGGGGCCATCTGCGGGAAATCCCTCTACAAAGGAACCCTGGACCTTTCCCAGGCCATTGAAGCGGCCAAAGAGGAGGTGGGATGATGCTGGCAAAACGGATCATTCCCTGTCTGGACGTCCGGGACGGCAAGGTGGTCAAGGGCGTCAACTTCGTGGGGATCAAAGAGGTGGGCGACCCGGTGGAATGTGCGGAGATGTACAACCGCCAGGGCGCCGACGAGATCGTATTCTTAGACATCACGGCCACCAGCGACCATCGGGAGACCATGGCCGACGTGGTCCGGGAGACGGCCAAAAAGGTCTTTGTCCCCCTGACCGTTGGCGGCGGCATCACCTCTCCGGAGGACTTTGCCAAGCTCCTGCGGGCCGGGGCGGATAAGGTCAGCGTCAACTCGGCGGCGCTGAAAAATCCCCGGCTCATCGCCGACGCGGCGGCCCGGTTCGGCAGCCAGTGCGTGGTGGCGGCCATCGACGCCAAGCGGATGGAGGACGGCTCCTGGCACGCTTTTTCCGCAGGCGGGCGGGTGGACACCGGCATCGACGCGGTCTGGTGGGCCAGGGAAGCCTGCCGCCTGGGGGCGGGGGAAATCCTCCTGACCTCCATGGACGCCGACGGCACCCGGGACGGCTTCGACCTGGCGCTGCTGAATGCGGTCATCGCCCGGGTCAGCGTTCCCGTCATCGCCTCCGGCGGCTGCGGGAAGCTGGAGCACTTTTCCCAGGTCTTTGAGGAGACCGGAGCCGACGCGGCCCTGGCGGCGTCGCTGTTTCACTATCAGGAACTGACGGTGGGGGAGGTCAAGGACCACCTTCGCCGGAGAAATATCCCGGTGCGCTGAGCCCGGAGAATTGAGGAGAAAAGGATATGGAAAAGATCATTCTGACTGGCGACCGCCCCACCGGGCGGCTTCATGTGGGACATTACGTAGGCTCCCTGCGGCGGCGGGTGGAGCTGCAGAACTCCGGCGATTACGCCAAGACCTTCATCATGATCGCCGATGCCCAGGCTCTCACCGACAACATCGAGAACCCGGAAAAGGTCCGGCAGAACATCATCGAGGTGGCGCTGGATTACCTCTCCTGCGGACTGGACCCGGCCAAATCCACCCTGTTCATTCAGTCCCAGATTTCCGAGCTCTGCGAGCTGACCTTCTACTACATGGACCTGGTGACGGTGTCCCGGCTCCAGCGGAACCCCACGGTGAAATCGGAAATCCAGATGCGGAACTTTGAAGCCAGCATCCCCGTGGGCTTCTTCACCTATCCCATCAGCCAGGCGGCGGACATCACCGCCTTCAAGGCCACCACCGTCCCCGTGGGCGAGGACCAGCTGCCCATGATCGAGCAGTGCCGGGAGATCGTCCGGAAGTTCAACACCATCTACGCCGAGGTCCTGGTGGAGCCGGACGCCCTGATCCCCCAGAACGCCGCCTGCCTCCGGCTGCCCGGCATCGACGGCAAGGCCAAAATGAGCAAGTCCCTGGGCAACTGCATCTACCTGGCGGACACTCCCGACGACATCCGCGCCAAGGTCATGAGCATGTACACCGACCCCAACCACATCTCCGTCAAGGACCCCGGCAAGGTGGAGGGGAACACCGTCTTTACCTATCTGGACGCCTTCTGCTCTGACGGGGATTTCGCCCGGTTCCTGCCGGATTACGCCAATCTGGACGAACTGAAGGACCACTACCGCCGGGGCGGCCTGGGCGACGTCAAGGTGAAGAAATTCCTCCTGAACGTCCTTATGGAGACCCTGGAGCCTATCCAGAAGCGGCGGAAAGAGTACGAAAAGGACATCCCCGGAATCTATGAAATCCTCAAAAAGGGCAGCGACACGGCCCGGGAGACTGCGGCCCAGACCCTTTCCGAGGTCAAGCGCGCCATGCGGATCAACTATTTCGAGGACCTGGACCTGATCCGGCAGCAGGCCGGCAAGTACAACGGCTGATGGGAGACGCTATGGATCTGGACCGTTATTTCGTCAAGGGCCCGCTGATCCCCGCCGTTGTGGTGGAGGAGAAAAGCGGGGAGGTGCTGATGCTGGCCTATATGAACCGGGAAAGCCTCCAGAAGACCCTGGAAACCGGCTACACCTGGTTTTACAGCCGGTCCCGGCAGGAGCTCTGGAACAAAGGGGCCACCAGCGGCCACGTGCAGAAGGTCAAGCGCATCGCCGCCGACTGCGACGATGACACCCTGCTGGTCACGGTGGAGCAGACGGGAGCCGCCTGCCACACTGGGCATCACAGCTGTTTTTTCAAGGAAATCTGGAGGGAAACCCATGAAGAAAACCATTGAGGGACTTTACGAAGTGGTCAAGGAGCGGAAGGAGCACGCCGTTGAGGGCTCCTACACCTGCTACCTCTTTGAAAAGGGCCTGGACAAAATTCTGAAAAAGTGCGGCGAGGAGTGCTCTGAAATGATCATCGCCGCCAAGAATCAGGACAACGACGAGCTCTCCAACGAGATGTGCGACCTGATCTACCACATGCTAGTCCTGATGGCCCAGCAGGGGCTGGAGCTTTCGGACATCCAGGCCATTCTGGAGCAGCGTCGGCAGAAAATCGGGAATCTGAAGGTCTTTCATCAGACCGACCACGAATCCTGATCCCCAGGACGTTTCACAGCCCGGACGTACAACGGAAACTTTTTCCGAAAGGCTGTGAGGAGCGTGGCATCTTTCTGGGAACGATTGGAGGACATTACCGGCCCCGGCTTTGTGGTGATCCTGACGGGGGCGGGGGTCTATCTGAGTCTGCGGCTGGGATTTTTCCAGCTGCTCCATGGGAAAACGGTCTGGAGGGAGACCTTCGGGCGGCTGTTCCGGGGCCGGGAGGCCGGGGAGGAGGGGGCCATCTCCCCCTTTCAGGCCACGGCCACGGCTCTGGCCGGGACCCTGGGCACCGGGAACATCGCGGGGGTGGCCACGGCCCTGGTCAGCGGCGGCCCCGGGGCCATTGTCTGGATGGGAATCAGCTCCCTGTTCAGCATGGCCCTGAAGTTTTCGGAGATCGTCCTGGCGGTCCGCTACCAGCGGAAAAATGACCGGGGCGAGCGGGTCGGCGGGCCCATGTACTACATCCGGGACGGCATGGGGAGCCCGGCTCTGGCGGCGGTTTTCGCCGTGCTGTGCGCCGCGGCTTCCTTCGGCATCGGAAATCTGGCCCAGGCAAACGCCGCGGCCGCCGCCATGGAGGAGTCCTTCGGGGTGCCCCAGGCGGTTTCCGGGGCGGTGCTTCTGGCGGTGACGGGGCTGGTCCTCTGCGGGGGCATCCGGCGGATCGCCTGGCTGACCGAGCGGGTGGTGCCGGTGATGGCCGGGGTCTATCTCCTGGCGTCGGCGGCGGTGCTGGTCCTTTCGGCGGAAAAGCTGCCGGGGATTTTTGCCCGGATGCTCCGGGAGGCGTTTCAGGTTCCGGCGGCGGCCGGGGGCGTCCTGGGATTCTTGGTGTCCCGGCCGGTGGGGCTGGGCATGGCCCGGGGCGTTTTTTCCAACGAGGCGGGGATGGGCTCCGCGCCCATCGTCCACGGGGCGGCCCGGACGGATTCCGCCGTGCGGCAGGGGTTCTGGGGCGTGGTGGAGGTCTTTCTGGACACCACGGTGATGTGTACCGTCACGGCCCTGGTGATCCTGGCGGCGGGGGAGGAGGGCTCCGGCCTGGACGGCGCGGCCCTGACGGCGGCGGCCTTCCGGCGGACCCTGGGGCGGTACGCTTCGGGGTTTGTCGCCGTTTCCATCTGCTTTTTCGCCGCGGCCAGCATCCTGGGGTGGAGCTATTACGGGGAAAAGGCCATCGAATATCTGACGCCCAGGGCCGGCGTCCGGAGGCTTTACCGGGTCCTTTACCTCTGCGGGGTCTTTGGGGGAGCGGTGCTCTCTTTGGAGGCGGTCTGGGGGATTTCCGACCTGCTGAACCTGCTGATGGCTGTTCCTAACGTGGCGGCTGTACTTGTTTTGAGCACAACTGTCGCGGAGGAGAAGAAAAGCTACTTCAAAAAGCGCAAAAAACGCGGAAAACCGGCGGATTTCCTGTGAAGATTCGCCATGATCCTTTGCAATCGAAAGAAATTCAACGATACAGTGCTGTGAAGTGCTGAAAATGTAGAAAAATCGAAAAATGCCCGCATTTTTCTGAAAATATGGAAATTGTGGATTCTTCCGGAACGTGTTATAGTTGTACTCAGTCGATTTACAGATGTTTTTGTACAGCGGATACCCACCGGAAGAATCCGGATGTCTGAACCCAAGGATGGAGGAGTTCTCATGAGCGAAAAGCCCCAATATCTGGTCGTGAAGGCCGATGTTCTGCCCGATGTCTTTACCAAGGTCATCGAGGCCAAGCAGCTGCTTTCCAAGGCCCAGGCCAAGAACTCCTCGGACGCCTGCCGGATCGTGGGAATCTCCCGCAGCGCCTACTACAAGTACAAGGACAGCGTTCAGCTCTACGAGGAAAAGGACGGCGGCCAGCTGGGGACGCTCTACTTCAAGCTGTCGGACGAGCCCGGGGTCCTGTCCCGGGTCCTGCAGAAGCTCTACGAGCTGGGGGCCAACATTCTGACGGTAAACCAGAACATTCCCGTGGACGCCGTGGCCGTTGTGACCATCAGCGTCCGGATCGACCGGGACAAGGTGGATCCGGACGAGGTCATCAAAAATCTCCTGGCAATTTATGGCGTTGTGTCTGTGAAGCGAATATAATGGGAAAGCGATGGTGGAAGCAGGAATGGCAAAAATTGCAGTCTTAGGCCACGGCGTGGTCGGCTCCGGGGTGGTCGAGCTTCTGGAGCAGAACCGGCAGAGCATCGCGGCCAAGGCTGGTCAGCAGATTGAAATCAAATACATCCTGGATATCCGGGATTTTGACGAATTGCCCTATCGCGGGAAGTTTACCAAGGATTTTGACCAAATCCTAAACGATGAGGAAATCACCGTGGTGGCCGAGGTCATGGGCGGGCTTTCCCCGGCGTATGAGTACGGGAAGGCCCTTCTGGAACGGAGAAAAAGCGTCGTCACCTCCAACAAGGAGCTGGTGGCCGCCAAGGGCGGTGAGCTTCTGCGCATCGCCCGGGAGCACAACTGCAACTTCTTTTTCGAGGCCAGCGTCGGCGGGGGAATCCCCATTATCCGGCCCCTGCACCAGTGCCTGGCCGCCAATGAAATCCGGGAGATCGCCGGGATTCTGAACGGCACCACCAACTTCATCCTGACCAAGATGGTCCGGGAAGGGATGGCCTTCTCCAAGGCCCTGAAAATGGCCCAGGAGCTGGGCTACGCCGAGCGGAACCCGGCAGCGGACGTGGAAGGCACCGACGCCTGCCGGAAAATCTGCATCCTGGCCTCCCTGGCCTGGGGGCGGCAGGTGGACCCCGCGTCGGTCTACACCGAAGGGATTTCCGGGCTGACCCCGGAGGACATGGCTTACGCCAGAAGCTGGGGCGGCGTCGTCAAGCTCATCGGCCGGGCCAAGCGGCTGGAGGACGGCGGGCTGACGGCGACGGTGTTCCCGGCGCTGCTTTCCAGGGAGAGCCAGCTGGCCAATATCGACGACGTGTTCAACGGCATCCTGGTCCGGGGAAACGCCGCCGGAGACCTGGTGTTCTACGGCCGGGGCGCCGGGAAGCTCCCCACGGCCAGCGCCGTGGCGGCGGACATCATCGAAGCGGTCCAGGAAACGTCCACCTGCCCCACCCTGAACTGGGAGGAAGCCCCTCCGGTCCGGGTGGCGGACCACCGGGAGGTCCCTTACGGGTTCTATCTCCGCATCTGCGCTTCCGATGCAAAGCAGACGGCGGAGCGGCTCCGGTCCCGGATACCGGGGCTTCAACTCCTGTCCCGGCCCAGTCAGCCGGAATACGAGCTGGCGGCAGTGACGCCGCCCCAATGCGAGTCCCAGCTGGAGAAAACGCTGGATGAAATTTTGGATACCGGGGACCGGCTGATGGGAAAAATCCGTGTCCTTGAGGATTGATGCCAGGCGGGAGAATCAGAAACGGAGGCTTTTATGAAACTGATCGTACAGAAATTCGGCGGCACGTCCGTCGCCAATACGGAGCGCATTTTCAATGTTGCCCGGATCGTTACGGATACCTATAAGAAGGGCTGCAACGTGGTGGTCGTTGTGTCCGCCCAGGGAGACACCACCGACGACCTCATTGCCAAGGCCCATGAGATCGACCCCAACCCCAGCAAGCGGGAGATGGATGTGCTGCTCTCCACCGGCGAGCAGATTTCCATTGCGCTGCTGGCCATGGCCATTTCCAAGCTGGGCTTCCCGGTGATCTCCCTCACCGGCCGGCAGGCGGGCTTCCTTACCGACTCCAACCACTCCAAGGCCCGGATCAAAAAGGTGGACACCGAGCGCATCGAAAAGGAGTTGGACCAGCGGAAGATCGTGGTGGTGGCCGGATTCCAGGGCATGAACCGCTACGACGATATCACCACCCTGGGCCGGGGCGGCTCGGATACCAGCGCCGTGGCCCTGGCGGCGGAGCTGAAGGCCGATCTCTGCCAGATCTACACCGACGTGGACGGCGTTTACACCGCCGACCCCCGGATCGTCAGGTCCGCCACTAAGCTGGAGGAGATTTCCTTCGATGAGATGCTGGAGCTGGCCTCCTGCGGGGCCCAGGTCCTGCACAACCGGTCGGTGGAGATGGCGAAAAAGTACAACGTAAATCTTGAGGTTCTTTCCAGCCTGGAAAATAAACCCGGAACAAAAGTCAAAGAGGTGACAAAGATGGAGAAAATGTTGATTAAAGGCGTGGCAAAAGACGACGACGTAGCGCGGATTTCCGTAGTGGGGCTCCCTGACAAGCCCGGCATCGCGTTCCGGATCTTCTCAGTGCTGGCGTCCAAGAAGGTCAACGTGGACATCATTTTGCAGTCGGTGGGCCGCGACGGGACGAAGGATATCAGCTTCACCGTTCCGGAGGAGAGCCTCAGCACCGCTGTGGAGGCGCTGAACGAGCAGATGGAGCTCCTGGGCGCTCACCGCATCGAGGTGGACGAGAATGTGACCAAGGTCTCCATTGTCGGCGCGGGGATGCAGTCCAACCCCGGCGTGGCGGCCAAGATGTTCGAGGCCCTCTATGAGGCGGACATCAACATCCAGATGATTTCCACCTCGGAGATCAAAATCTCGGTGCTCATCCAGAAGGACCTGGGCGTCAAGGCTATGAACGCCGTTTCCGAAGCCTTTATCAAGTAAACAAAATGCGGAATTTGTTAAGGAGAACTGCTGAAAATGCGGTTCTCCTTTTCATATGTCGCGAAATGCACAAAATGTGGAAGAAAGCATACCGGAATCGTGCGATATTTTTCCGTTGCTTTTCCGGGGGCAGTATGGTATTATATAGAATAATAGCACGATTCTTGTGCAGTTTTGAAAGAGGAGGATACAGAATGTCTTATCAGCAAGGTTTGTTCCCTGTGATCGGCAAGACCAACCTGGCGAAAAACGTCTATGACCTGACGATTCTTTGCCCGGACATCGCGGGGCAGACAAAAGCCGGACAGTTTGTACACATCCGGGTGCCCGGGCACATCCTGCGCAGGCCCATTTCCATCGCCGATTATGATGCGGAAAAGGGGACCGTCCGAATTATTTACGAGATTCGCGGCGAGGGCACGGAAATTCTGGCCGGGTTGAAGGCGGGAGACATGATCGATATCCTGGGACCTCTTGGAAACGGATATACCCTTCCGGAAACGGGCCGGGTCGTCGTTGTCGGCGGCGGCATCGGCGTTCCGCCTCTTCTGGCAGTCGCAAAGCGCTTCGGCGCCGGCGCGGCGGCCATCCTGGGCTTCCGCAGCGCGCAGGCCGCGATTCTCGAGAATGACTTCAAAAAAACCGGAGCGAACACCATCCTCTGTACCGACGACGGGACCATGGGCCGGAAAGGCTTCGTCACGTCGGCCCTGGAGGAGCTTCTGGAGTCGGAGCGCCCCGACTGTATCTGCGCCTGCGGTCCTATGATCATGCTGAAAAAAGTTGCGGAAATCGCAGCGGCCCATTCGGTGCCCTGTCAGGTTTCCCTGGAAGAACGGATGGCCTGCGGCGTAGGCGCCTGCTTGGGCTGCGCCTGCAAAATCCGCCGGGACGGCCAGGAGGTCTACCTCCACGTCTGTAAGGACGGACCGGTGTTTTCCGGAGAGGAGGTCGTGTTCTGATGGCGGACCTTCGGGTAGAGGTAGCCGGAGTCTCTTTTGAAAATCCGGTGATTCCTGCGTCCGGGGCCTTCGGCTTCGGTCACGAATACGAAAAGCTGTACCCGCTGTCCAAACTGGGCGGCATCTCGGTGAAGGGGATGACCCGGCTCCCCAAGGCGGGCAACCCGCCTCCCCGGATCGCGGAAACGCCCATGGGGATGCTCAACTCCGTGGGGCTGCAGAATCCCGGCATCGACCATTTTATCGAGAAAGAGCTGCCCTATCTCGCGGGAAAGGGCACCCGGATCATCGCCAACGTGGCGGGCAGCACCGTTGAGGACTGCGTGGTCATGGCGGAAAAGCTGGAAGGCACCGCCGTGGACATGATCGAGCTGAACATTTCCTGCCCCAACGTCAGGCAGGGCGGAGCCGCCTTCGGTACCAGCTGCGAGGCGGCCGCCGGCATCACCGAAGCCGTGCGGAAGGCCACGACGAAGCCGCTGATGGTGAAGCTCAGTCCCAACGTCACGGACATCACCGCCATTGCAAGGGCGGTGGAGGCTGCCGGAGCCGACGCGGTATCCCTGATCAACACCCTGCTGGGGATGCGCATCGACATCAACAGCCGCCGTCCCGTTCTGCGGAACAACGTCGGCGGAATGTCCGGCCCGGCGGTGTTCCCCATCGCCGTCCGGATGGTCTGGCAGGTGGCCAACGCCGTGAAAATCCCCGTGGTGGGCATGGGCGGCGTTTCCTCGGCGGAGGACGCCGTGGAAATGATGATGGCAGGCGCCTCCGCTGTTCAGGTGGGCGCGGCGATTTTCACCGATCCCTATGCGCCGGTGAAGATCGCAGAGGGCCTGAACGACTGGCTGGACTCCCGCGGGATTTCCTCCGTCCGGGAGATCATCGGCACGGTGCAGCCCTGGTAACGTACAATTTCATTCCGAAAGGATTCTTTTATGAAGATTATGGCAGTGGATTTCGGCGACGCGCGGACAGGTCTGGCAGCCTGCGACCGCACGGAGTTTCTGGCGTCTCCCATCGGCGTCATTGAGGAGCGGAACTTTGAGCGCACCGTCCAGAAGACGGCCTACGCCGCTCAGGAATACGGCGTCCAGATGATCGTTGTGGGCTACCCCCGGAACATGAACGGCACCGTGGGGGAGCGCGCAGAGCGCTGCGCGGAGTTCGCCCGGCAGCTCCAGGCCATCGTGCCCATTCCCGTGGAGCTTTGGGACGAGCGGGCCACTACGGTCCAGGCCCACAACTACCTCAACGAAACCAACACCCGGGGGAAAAAGCGGAAACAGGCCGTGGACCAGGTCGCTGCCACCATCATTCTGGAAAGCTATCTGGCATATCGAAAAAATCAGCGGGAAGCGCTGGAAAAAGGAGAGACGTCCAATGGAAATCAAGGACTTTTATAAACAATTCTGTGAGGAAGGATTCGACGAAAACGGAATCCTCAACCACTTCAAGGTGACAGCCCCCAAGGATTTCAACTTTGCTTACGACGTGGTGGACAAGTTGGCCGAGCTCTGGCCGGACCGCCGGGCCATGATCTGGACCAACGAGCAGGGCGAGGAGAAAATCTTCACCTTCAAGGACATCAGCGACTACTCCACCCGGGCGGCCAACCTTTTTGCGGCCCACGGCGTGGGGAAGGGGGACACCGTCCTGCTGATCCTCAAGCGGAACTATCAGTTCTGGTTCGCTATCCTGGGCCTGCACAAGCTGGGGGCCATTGCTGTCCCCGCCACCAACATGCTGACCACCAAGGACGTGGTCTACCGGATGCAGGCGGCCTCCATCAAGGCCATTGTCTGCACCTGTCAGTGCAGCGTCCACGCCTACATCGACGAGGCCGAGAAGAAGCTGGGCGTCAACGTGGTCAAGTTCTCCACCATGGGCGAGTTCCCGGGCTACGTGGACTTTGACCAGGAGATCGAGAAGCAGCCCGCCGTCATGGAACGGGTCCCCGTCCTCAACACCGACGGGATGCTGATGTACTTCACCTCCGGCACCACGGGGCAGCCCAAGATGGTCCTCCACGGCTACCAGTACCCCCTGGCCCACATCGTCACCGCTGTCCACTGGCACAACGTGGACCCCGACGGCATCCATCTGACTCTGGCCGAGACCGGATGGGGCAAGGCGGTCTGGGGCAAGCTCTACGGACAGTGGCTGGCCGGGACCTGCGTTTTTGTCTACGATTTTGACAAGTTCGTCCCCACCGACGTCCTTCACATGATCGAAAAGTACCGCATCACCACCTTCTGCGCGCCGCCCACCATCTTCCGGTTCTTCATCAAGGAGGGCATCGCCAACTACGACCTGTCCTCTCTGAAATACGTCACCATCGCCGGGGAGGCCCTCAACGAGGAGGTCTTCAAGAAGTTCAAGGAGTACACCGGCCTGTCCCTGATGGAGGGCTTCGGCCAGACCGAGACCACCCTGACCATCGCCAACCTCCGGGGCAACGAGGTGAAGCCCGGCTCCATGGGCCGTCCGTCGCCGCTTTACAACATCGACCTGGTGGACGAAGACGGCAACTCCGTGGGCGAAGGCGAGGTCGGCGAGATCGTGGTCCGCTCCACCCGGGAGGACCAGCACCCCGGCATGTTCCTCTGCTACTACCGGGACGAGGAGAGCACGGCCAAAGCCTGGCGGGGCGGATACTACCACACCGGCGACACCGCCTACCGGGACGAGGACGGCTACTTCTGGTACGTGGGCCGCACCGACGACATCATCAAGTCCAGCGGCTACCGCATCGGGCCCTTTGAGGTGGAAAGCGTCCTCATGGAGCACCCGGCGGTCCTGGAGTGCGCCATCACCGGCGCGCCGGACCCTATCCGCGGTCAAGTGGTCAAGGCGACCATCGTGCTGACCAGCAAGTACACCCCCTCCGAGGAACTGAAAAAGGAGATCCAGAACTTCGTGAAGAAGACTACGGCACCTTACAAGTACCCCCGGGTGGTGGAGTTCGTGGACTCCCTCCCCAAGACCATCAGCGGCAAAATCCGCCGGGTGGAGATCGCCCAGCGGGACCGGGAGAAAGCCAAGGAACAGCAGAAACAGGAATAAATCATGAGAATACGCGGCCCCGCTCCGGACTTAGATGGAGCGGGGCCGCGTTGCAGTATAAATAAAATTTTGGAAATGTATTGCAAAAGTTTTGGCGCAGTGATATACTGAATACGGTTGTATTCCGAAAATGCTTAAAAGGGGTGAAAATGTGTAGAAAATTGAGCCTGCTAAGGGATAGCACGATGATGTTGCATGCTTTTGACAATATGCTGTTGTATATGTAATATATGGAAAGTGGGTTGGATAAGATATGGCCAAAAGAATCCTTGTTAATTTTAATGATTGTGTCGGCAGAATCAAGCCGATGCACGCAATTAATAATGCACCGCTTTTAAGCGCGACCTCAGAACTATTTCATTATTTGGGAGAGGCAAAAATTCCGTATTCACGGCTGCATGATACGGGAGGCGCATATGGAAATAACAGATTTGTCGATATAGAAAACATATTCAGAAATTTTGATGCGGATGAAAATTCCCCTCAAGCCTATGACTTTGCCTTTACCGATTGGCTGATGGAGGAGCTGGACAAGCAAGGCGTCAAACCCTTTTTCAGACTGGGCGCTACAATTGAAAATGAACAGAAGATAAAAGCATACAGAATTTTTCCGCCCAAGGACAATTTTAAGTGGGCAAGGATTTGCGAGCATATTATCGCCCACTATAATGAAGGCTGGGCAAACGGCTATCACATGGGCATTAAATACTGGGAAATTTGGAATGAACCGGATAATTACCCTGACATTGCCGACAACAATATGTGGAAGGGTACGTTTGAAGAATACATAGAGCTGTATAAAACGGCTGCAGTACATCTGAAGAAACGCTTTGGCGACAGCATAAAAGTCGGCGGATATGCTTCGTGCGGTTTTTACGCTTTGCTGGACGGTTACAATCCAGAAGCCAACAGCGCCAATCGTACAGAGTATTTTATTGAATGTTTCCACAAATTCATGAGGGTGATAAGTGATAGCAGCATACCGCTTGATTTCTTTTCGTGGCACAGCTATTCGGGTGTTGAGGCAAATGTTATTTATGCAAGCTATGCAAGAGAGCAGCTTGATAAATACGGCTATGAAAACACGGAAAGTATTTTGAATGAGTGGAATATGGGAATCAATCAGCGAGGAACATTGAAGGATTCAGCCGATATCAGTGCAAATATACTGACCTTGCAGAATACGAGCGTTGATATGCTGATGTATTATGACGGCCAGGTGCATGGCAGTTATCAGGGCTTGTTCAATCCGATAGTATATGAACCCTTTAAGGCGTATTATATTTTCAAAGCATTTTCGTATTTATATGAATTGGGTACGCAGGTTCGTGTTGACAACTCCAATGATGATATTTACTGTGTTGCTGCAAAAAATGGGAAAAACACGGCGGTCATGATAACCAACCGTGGCAATGACGATGAAATTTTCCTCAAACTTCTTGGCATTGACAGTGATAAATTTGAGATATACCGATTGAACCAAGAGGAAAATATGGAAAATTCAGAAACATACAAAAAAGCGGATACGGTTATGTTGAAGCAATATGAAACGATCCTAATTTTGGGGTAAGGAGAAAACAACGTCGTAAGGGAAATCAACGAAGAACACGACAGAGAAACTTCAAAACAGCTGACGCTTCGATAAACCCTCCGCCTCGCAAGGGTGCTCATAAGACAGTAATTCTAAAAATTACGATTATGGCATCTGTCAGGCGGGATTGGAAACGAAATAACGGGTATCTGGTGAAAAAGCCGGATACCCGTTATTTTTTTGCCGCCACGAAAAGCAATACTTTCCCGGTTGATGCGAGACAGCCCCGCAAGGGTATAGTCCCAGTTGTCCGGCAGGGACAGCAGTTGTCTTGAGCATCGAAAGAAACCTTCGCCCGTCTCTCGCCGGACGGAAGCATCTGCGGTGTCACTGCCTATCCGTGCCGTCATGGAGCAGAAGCTCCGGCTGTCCAGCGAAGCCGCGATCCGCGGGCACAAGAAGCGGTTGGCACAGGCTGAAAAGCGGGTGGGAGAACTTGACCGTCTGTTTATCCGCATTTGCGAGGATAATGTGGCGGGGCGCATCACAGATGAAAAGTTCTCTATGATGAGCAAGACCTACGAGGACGAACAGGCACAGCTTAAAGTGGAAATCCAGACTTTGCAGCAGGAAATCGAAGTACAGGAACGACAGATTGAAAATTTGGAGCAGTTTATCCAGCGAGTACGCAAATATGAGGACTTGGACGAGCTTACCCCGTATGCGCTGCGGGAGCTTGTCAAGGCGATCTACATTGAAGCCCCGGACAAGTCCAGCGGCAAGCGGCATCAGGGCATCCGCATTTCCTATGACCTTGTGGGCTTTATTCCCGTGGAAGAACTGCTGAAACAGGAAACGGCGTGACCGAAGCCACGCCGTTCCTGAGAAAATACGATATTACTTTCTTATGACCCCCGACCCTCCCCGGCGGAGGGTTTTGTCACTCCCCGTCGAAGCCGTGACCCTTTTTCACCGTTCCGCATAGGATACAGGGAAAAGGAGGGGGCGAAATGCGACGAAAACGCCGCCGGTTTCATCCGGCGTTCTGGCTCTTGGCGGCTGTGCTGGCGGTCCTGACCCTGGGATACGGGCTGGCGGAGGAAAACCTGCGCCCGGCGGCCGCGGCTATGGCGGAGCACCGCACCCGGCTCACGGCGGAGGCCGCCATGAACGATGGGGTGGAGGCGGTCCTGGCCGCCCTGGAGGACGCGCCCCTGGTGGAGGTGGTCCGGAACGGGGAAGGGGAGGTCCAGGCGGTGGAGGTCCGGATGCAGGCGGTGAACCGGGTGAAGCTCCGGATCACGGAGCAGATTCTCCGGAACCTCCGGCAGGCCGGGGACAGCGGCAGAATGAAAATCCCCCTGGGCTCCCTGCTGGGCAGCGGCCTCCTGGCGGGGAAGGGACCGGGGCTCACCTACCGGTTCCTTCCCGAGGGCAGCGTTTCCACCCGGATTCTCAGCCGGTTCGAAGCCTGCGGCGTCAACCAGACCCGGCACCAGCTCCTGCTTTCCGTGGAGGTCCAGGGGTGCGCCATCCTTTCCCGGTACCAGGTGGAGGTGGAGGTCCCCACGGAGTATGTCCTGGCGGAGACCGTGGTGGTGGGCACCGTTCCGGAAAGCTACACACAGGTCCTCACCGGGGATACGGACCTTGTCCGGGAGATCAACGACTATCAGGCGGAAATCCGGCCTTGACAAGAAGGTCATTCTGTATAATAATAGATAGTATAGTTTGTCGAACTCCCACGGATTTGGACGAGAGGTGATGCACATGGGAAAACCCAAGGGCAGAGGACGCTCCTTTGGCCTTGCCGGAATCGTGATTTTTCTTGTACTGATGGCGCTGCTCTCCGGGCTGTGCTGGTGGCTCTGGCACAACCGGAGCAGCGGCGTTCCCACCCGGGTGCTGGGATATGAGCTGATGAGCCTGCACGGCCAGGACATGGAGCCGGAGTTCCCCGACGGGAGCCTGGTGTTCCTCAACGAGGTCGCCGCCCCCAGCCTGCGTTCCGGGGACGCGGTGGTCTACGGCCGGGAGGACGGCCGGGAAGGGACCCTCTCCCGGATCGTCAACATCACGGAAAAGGACGGCGTCTCCACGGTTCTGCTGAAGCAGGACCGGCTTTCGGACCCCTACGAGCTTTCCCTGGAGGAAATCCAGTACCGGGCCGTGGGCTCCGTGGGCTTCCTGGGTACCGCCTGGGACTTTCTCATGACCCGGCGGGGGCTGCTGTGCGTCATTGTGATCCCCTGCGGCATCTTCTTCCTCATCGAGCTGATCCAGCTGATCTGCTTCGCCCGTTCCGGCCGGGAGGAGGAGGATTTTGACGGGCTCCGGCGGAAGGTATCCTCCCACGCCATGGACGACCGGCGGGAGAATTTCGTGGACGTGACGGCGGATTACACCGGCCGGGGACCGGCCAGGCCTTACCGTTCCCCCCTCCGGAAGGAGATGGCCGCCGGGGAGCCCGACGAGGACGTCTCCCCGGACAGCCTTTCCGACCGCTACGGCGACCTGGACTTCAACCCCATCATCCGGCCCCAGAGCTCCTCGGGCCTGGAGCGGGTGATCATCCCCGACGGGCCGTCCTTCCAGCCGGTGCTCACCGTTCTGGTGGCGGGCAAGGAAGCGGCGGTGGTCCCCCTTTCCGGTCCGAAGGAAATCCGTGTTAAAACCGACGGGTTCCGAATAGACATTACTGTTGCCCCGGACCGGTAAAGTTTTTTCGGATTTTCGTGCAACAATCTGTCGGAAAAACGACACGATTGGTACAGGGAGTCCTTCCGTTCCGCGGCAAATGCGGCGGAAACGGGGGATGACTGTGGGAAGGCTCTGGAAAGGACTGGCAATGATCCTGGCGGCGGCGATGCTGTGGAGCTGCGCCCTCCCGGAAGGGGAGGGGACGGCGTCCAGCGTCCCCAACGGGCCGGAGCCCGGCGCTTTGGAGGACATCCTCCGGGAGCTGCGCCAGGCGGTTCCGGAGCCGGAGGGAGAGCTCCGGGGCGTCTGGATTGCCTATCTGGACCTGGTTCCCCTCCTTCGGGAGAAAAGCGAGGACCAATTCACGGAGGGCTTTTCCGCCATGGCGGAGAGCTGCCGGGAAGCGGGGTTCAACGCCCTGGTGGTCCAGGTGCGGCCCTTCGGGGACAGCTTTTACCCCTCGGCGTACTTTTCCTGGTCCGCCCTGACCGGGCCCCTTGCCTACGATCCCATGGCCATTATGACCCGGATCGCGGCGGAGAAGGACCTGGAGTTCCACGCCTGGCTCAACCCCATGCGGGCCATGACCCTGGAGGAAGCGGCGGCGGTGCCGGAGGAATTCCCCATCCGCCAGTGGTACGACGATCCGGCCCTTCGGGCGGAGCGGCTGATCCTGCTGGACGGCCGGGTCTACCTGAATCCGGCCTCGGCGGAGGTCCGGGCGTTGATCGCCGACGGGGCGGCGGAGCTGGCGGAGCGCTATTCCATCGACGGCGTTCACATCGACGACTACTTTTATCCCCCCAAGCTGGAGTTTTCCGCGGACGGAGCCTCCTACGACGCCTACTGCGCCGGGAGCGGGACCCTGTCCCAGGGGGATTGGCGGCGGGAGAACACCTTCCGGATGGTCCGGGAGCTCAGCGCCGCCGTAAAAGCGGCTGACCCCTCCGTTCAGTTCGGCGTCAGCCCCCGGGGACAGATGTCCCAGAACCTGGAGGACCTGTACATCGACCTGGAACGGCTGGCCGGGGAACCCGGTTGCCTGGACTACCTGGCGCCCCAGCTCTACTACGGCTTCCGGAACACGGCGGCCCCCTTTTCCGCCCTGGCGGAGGAGTGGAACCGGCTGGCGGAGGGCCATGGCATCCGGCTGGTGGTGGGTCTGGCGGCGTATAAGATCGGCCGTCAGGACGCCTACGCCGAGGAAGGGCAGTCCGAGTGGCTGGAGGACCCGGAGCTTCTGGCCAAGGAGATCCGGGCGTCCCGGGAGCTGTCGGCCTACGGCGGGGTGATGCTGTTCCGGTACGGCAGCGTGTTCCAGCCGGACCCGGCTTACGCATCGGCGGTGGAGGAGGCAAGGGAGACCTTCTTACCGGCCCTTTCCGAAGAAATCCTCCCATAAAAAGAGAGAAACTGCGACGTTGAAAAGGATAAGGACATGCAAAGAAAATTGAAGCTTGGGATCGTATCCCTGTTTTGGATGATTGTGATGATCGCGGCGGCGCTGCCGGCCTCTGCCGCCGGCACCGTGGTGGGGCTGCTTCAGGACGTTTCGCCCAAGAGCAGCGTCAGCGTCCCGGCGGGAAAAACGGTGAAGCTCCGGGCCCTGGCCGCTTCCGGCGCTGCGGTGACGGCCACGGTCAACGGCCAGACCGTGACCCTGACCGCTACGGACCAGGAGGAAGACGGCGGAGTGTGGTACCAGGGGACCTATACCGTCCCCAAGGCCGCCGGGGGGGCCAGTCTGGGCTCCATCTCCTTTACGGCCAAAAGCGGCAGCCGCACTGAGACCCGGGTGGGCGGCGTCGTCAATGTGGCGGAGAAAAACGTCACCGTAGAGGTGGACCCTCCCGCCGACGACAACAAGGAACCGGTCAGCGGCGATATGGTAGTGGTGAAGCCCGACTACGCCGAAATTTACAGCATCGACGACCGGGGCGAGGAGTACGCGGCGCCCTACTACTATAACCTTCCCAAGGGCACCATCGATTACGTGGTGGGCTCCACCAAGACCTGCTACGACCTGAAATCCGGCCGCCGCATCGCCAAGACCAACGTCACCAGCCTGGGCTCCGGCACCAAGGGCAACAACACGGTGTCCAGCGTCAAGGTGAAAAACGACGGGACCTACACCACCCTGACCATCAAGCAGACCTGGAACGTGCCCTTCAACCTGACTCCCACGCCGGTGAAGTACGAGAAATCCACCAGCAACACCGTGACCAGCTGCGTCCCCACGGCGGTGATCCTGACCTTTGATTACACCACGGATTTCCCCGCCAGCCGGATCAGCTTCCCCCGGAACAGCGCCTTCAAAAGCGCCTCCTGGAAGAAAGTGACGACCAACGGCATCCCCCAGGTGCAGCTCCAGCTGGAGCTTTCCCAGGAGGGGGGCTACTACGGCGCTTACGCCAAGTATGACGCCTCCGGCAACCTGGTGCTGACCTTCCTGAACCCCGTGGACAGCCTGGACGGCGCCCGAATCGTCATCGATCCCGGCCACGGCACCGACGACCCCGGCAACTCCGGCAGCGGATTTTACGAGTCGATCCTCAACCTGCAAAAGGCCCAGGCTCTGAAGAAAGAGCTGGAAGCCCGGGGCGCGGAGGTCTACATGCTGAACACCAACGGCGGCAAGCGTCTGGACCTGTACACCCGGACGGACCTGGCCACCGATTGGATGCCCCACGTCTTCGTCTCCGTTCACCACAACTGGGCGGACAACACCTCGGCCCGGGGCGTGGAGGTGTTCTACAACACGCCCTACTCCCAGCGTCTGGCCAAGTACGTCTGCGACGAGCTTTACGAAGCCTATCGGGACATGCCCAACGGCAGCGGAGCCAGGAACCGGGGGGACAAGTTCAGCGAGTTCGCCGTGAACCGTCCCAAGCAGTTCGCCTCCATTCTGGTGGAGTACGGCTTCCTCAGCAACAAGGACGAGCTGAGCATCTGCGTGGACGAGTCCTACAACGAAGCCTTCGCCGAGGCCACGGCCAACGGCATCGAAGCGTTTTTCGCCGGATAATGGGAAAAACTCCCGAAAATTCATAAAACGTACAAACTTCCCCCTTGCAAAATCTCCGGGGGTATCGTATAATAGATGTATTGTGTGCGAGCCTGTCCGGGTTTGCCGCGAAATTGCAATTTGGAGGTATCCCAAATGTTAACCGTTTTGCTGGAAACGGCTGCCAATACCGGCACCGGCACTGAAAGCTCCTGGCTTCTGGCCGTCGTACAGTTCCTGCCCTTGCTGCTGGTCGTGGTGGCCATGTACTTTATCCTGATCCGCCCCCAGAGAAAGCGGGAAAAAGAAGCCCAGAACATGCGGAACAACCTGCAGGTAGGCGATGAAGTGACCACCTCCGGCGGGATCGTGGGCCGCGTTGTTTCCCTGCGGGAGGACACCGTGGTGGTGGAGACCGGCTCCGACCGGAGCAAGATCCGGGTGAAACGCTGGGCCATCCAGTCCAACGAGACCCTCCACGATACGGAAGCGTAATTTCTGCATAATTCCACCTGCACCCGCATATCCATGCAACAGATGGGTATGGAAGGCGGGGCGGATATGGAAAACACAGCGAAAACCGAAGAACGCACCTGGAAGGACCGGATCAGGCGAAACCTCCGGCCCCTCCTCTTTGGTCTGCTGGCCGGAGCCGGGGGAGCGCTGCTCCTTCTGGTCCTTTTCGCGGCGGCCATGGGGGCGATGCACCTGACGTTGGCGGCCATTCCCTGGCTGGCCCGGATTATCGGGGCGGCGGGGGGATTTGCGGCGGGATTTTTCGCCGCCAGGTCCCGGAAAAAGCGGGGACTGGTCATTGGCGGGTGTACCGGGGCGGTTCTGGGCGGCTGTTTTCTGGTTTTGGGGTTCTGCATTTCCGGGGCGATCCCGGCGATGCAGGCGATTACAAAGCTGCTGCTCTGCGGAGCGGCCGGAATGGTGGGCGGCGTCCTGGGCGTAGGCTCCGGAACCGGCGTCCGCCGCTAAAACTATGACATCATTGAAATGGAGAGATTTGAAATGACCAACAGCAAACACGTGAAAACTCTGAACAACGCCAACCTGAAATGCAGCGCGGCCAAGGGCGGCTGCGGCGAGTGCCAGGCTTCCTGTCAGTCCGCCTGCAAGACCTCCTGCACCGTTGCCAACCAGAAGTGCGAGCACGAGGACAAATAAAACCGGGTTCCTGCGTTTCGCGGGCGCACAATGTGCACGTCGCACAGGTGCGCCCGTTCGTTTTGCATGGATGGACCTTTGAGAAAGGCAAGGTATCATGATCCACAAATACAGCCTTAACGGCTACAACATTGTTTTAGACGTCAACAGCGGCGGCGTTTCCGTGGTGGACGACGCGGCCTACCGGCTTCTGGACCATCTGGAACCGCCTTTGCAGGAGACATGTCCCCAGGCGGCCCTGGACGCGCTGAAGGGCGAGTTCTCCGAGGAGGCCCTGCGGGAAGCCTACGGCGAGCTGCTGGAAATGTACCAGAGCGGCATCCTCTTTTCCGCAGACGACTACGGCCAGTTCTCCGACAAGATGGTCTCGGCCCCGGTGAAGGCCATGTGCCTCCACATCGCCCACGACTGCAACCTGCGGTGCAAGTACTGCTTCGCCTCCACCGGCGACTTCGGTCACGGCCGGAAGCTCATGGACTTCGAGACCGGCAAGCGGGCCATCGATTTCCTCATCGAACACTCCGGCACACGGCACAACCTGGAGCTGGACTTCTTCGGCGGGGAGCCCCTGATGAACTATGAGGTGGTCAAACAGGTGGTGGCCTACGCCCGGAGCATCGAAAAGGAGCACAACAAGAACTTCCGCTTCACCATCACCACCAACGGCGTCCAGCTCACCGAGGACAAGTTCGACTTCCTCAACAAGGAGATATCCAACGTGGTCCTTTCCATCGACGGCCGGAAAGAGGTCAACGACCGGATGCGGCCCAACGCCGGGGGAAAGGGCTCCTACGACACCATCCTGCCCCATTTCCAGAAATTCGTGGAGAGCCGGGGCCAGGATCAGTACTACGTCCGGGGGACCTTCACCCGGTACAACCTGGACTTCGCCCAGGACGTCCTTGACCTGAACGCCAAGGGCTTCGACCAGATCTCCGTGGAGCCGGTGGTGACGGATTCCAAGTACGACTACGCCCTCCGGGAGGAGGACCTCCCCGTCATCTATGACGAGTACGAGCGTCTGGCCAAGGAGCTGATCCGTCGGAAAAAGGCGGGGACCGGCTTCAACTTTTTCCACTTCATGATCGACCTGGACCAGGGCCCCTGCGCCATCAAGCGGCTCCGGGGCTGCGGCTGCGGCAACGAGTACGTGGCCGTGACGCCGGACGGGGACATCTACCCCTGCCACCAGTTCGTGGGCATGGAGGACTGGAAGATGGGCAGCCTCTACGACGGCACCTTCGACCTCAAGCGGAAGGAGTACTTCGCCCACGCCAACATCTACGGCAAGGAGGAGTGCGGCAGGTGCTGGGCCAAGTTCTACTGCTCCGGCGGCTGCAACGCCAACAACCTCCAGTATGCCGGGGACGTGCTCAAGCCCTACCGCCTGGCCTGCGACCTGGAGAAAAAGCGCCTGGAGTGCGCCATCATGATCAAGGCCGCCATGGCCGACACGGACAGCGAATAAACGCGGCGGCACCGTCCGGAAATACTTCCGGGCAGTGCCGTTGTCTGCATTATTACGGAAAGGATGATACAAATGCTGAAATTAGGCGTTATCGGCTGCGGCAATATGGCCACGGCCATTCTTCGGGGGGTTGCCGCCGGATATGCCGGGGACTTCGCCTTCTCTGGCTACGATGTTTCGCCGGAAAAGGCGGCGGCCCTGGCCGACATCGGCCTCAGGGCCCAGGATTCCATCGCCGGGGTGGTGGCGGAGGCGGACTACGTCCTCCTCTCGGTGAAGCCCCAGAACATCGGCGAGGTCCTGGCCCGGATCGCCGCCTGCCCGGAAAAGGACCGGGTGTTCCTCTCCATTGCCGCCGGAGTCCCCGCCCAGAGAATCAAACGGGAGCTGGGCTATGACGCCAAGGTGGTTCCCATTATGCCCAACACCCCGCTGCTGGTGGGAAAAGGCGCTACGGCTATGGCGCAGGTAGCTCCGGTGACGGAGAGGGAATTTGCTACAGCTCAGGAAATTTTCCGCTGTGCCGGAGTGGTCCGGGAGATCCGGCCCGATCAGATGTCCCCCATCATCGCCATCAACGGCAGCAGCCCGGCCTTTATCTATGAGTTCGCCAAGGGCTTCCTGGCCTACGCCGAGAAGGAGGGCATTGACTCCGCCGCGGCCCTGGCCCTGTTCTCCCAGTCCCTGCGGGGGGCGGCGGACATGCTGGACAACTCCGGCTACACCGTGGACCAGCTGATCCAGATGGTGTCCTCCAAGGGCGGCACCACCATCGCCGGGCTGGACGCTTTCCGGGAAAACGGCCTGGAAAAGGCCATCCTGGCAGGCTGCGAAGCCTGCACCAAGCGGGCCTACGAGCTGGCGGAGTGATCTTGTCCGCATAAATCCCCCTTCCTTTTCATAGAATGGAACAAAACGGAAAAGGAAGGATCAAAATGGAACGGATGGAGCCCCTTTCGCAACCCGCCCGGGAGCCCGAGGCCCCCAAGGAGATCACCCAGGAGGAGGCCCGGCAGCTGCTGCATCGGGCCAGGCCCGGGCCGCCCCGCCGGAGCAGCGTCCTGACCACGGTGCTGGCGGCGCTGTTCCTGGCCGGAGTGGCCTACGGCGCGGCCCTGGTGCGCTATCTGGACGCGGACACGGTGGCGGCCATGGATTCCATCACCCGGGGGTTTCTCCTTGGGCGGGCCGGGGAGGGCTTCTGGGGCATCTGCCTGCGGGCCCTGGGCTCCGGGGCGGTGCTGCTGGCGGGGGTCTTTCTCTGCGGGTTCAGCGCGGTGGGACAGCCCTTCGCGGTGTTTTTCCTGCTGTTCCGGGGCGTGGGCCTGGGGATATCCATGGGGTATTTTTACAGCCAGATGGGCGGGAGGGGCATCCTCCTGGCCATGGGGATGCTGCTGCCCAGCGGGGCCCTGGCCGGATACGCGCTGCTGCTGGCCTGCCGGGAGGCGCTGAAGCTCTCCGGCTTGTTTTTCCGCGCCATGACGGCGGGAACGGTGATGAGCGTCCGGACTTTTCGGGTCTACGGCGTGAAATTCCTGATCCTGCTGGGGATGGAGCTGGGGTCGGCGCTGCTGGACGGCGTCTGCGCCAAGGTCTTTGCCCCCTTGGCAGCCCAGGTCAGTTAATAATTCGTTTAAAAAGTTGCTATGGACTGTCTATTGACAAAATGCACATTTTCTTTCATAATAAAGAAAGTGTTTAGGAGCGGCCGGGATTCTGGCCGTCCAAGAAGAAACGGAGAAGAGAAACATGGCTTTTTTCGGATTGTTCAATTACAGCAAACCCGGTCCCGGCGTGGACAAAAACGGCCCCAAAAAGAAACGCTTTTTCCTGTTTTTTGAGCTGTACTTCCGGAAGTTCTGGAAGATGATCCAGCTGAACCTGCTGTTTCTGGTCTGCTGCATCCCCATTGTGACCATCGGCCCCGCCATTGCCGGCATGACCTACGTCCTCCGGAACTTTGCCACGGAGAAGCCCACCTTCCTGGTCTCCGATTTCTTCGACGCCTTCAAGAGCAACTGGAAACAGGGCTTTGGGCTGTCGGTGATTTTTGCAGCCATCTCGGCCATCGCCGGCGTGTCCTTCTTCTGGTACTTTGCCAACTCCGCCCGGTCCTGGCTGATGTTGATCCCTCTGGGACTGTGCATCCTTTTCTGTCTGGTGCTGCTGTTCATGCAGTTTTACGTCTACCTCATGGCGGTGACGGTGGAGCTGAAGCTGAAGTACATCATCAAAAACTCCTTCATCTTCGCCTTCCTGGGGGCCAAGACCAACCTAATCACGGCCTTTTTCGTCCTGCTGATCGCGGTGCCCTGCGCGCTGTTTTTCCCCATTACGATTCCGGTGATCGTGCTGCTGGCCTTCTCCACCATCGGGTTTATCGCGGTGTTCAACTCCTACCCCTACATCATCAAGTACATTGTGGAGCCCCACGAGCAGCAGCTTCGTGAGGAGCGCGGCGAGGACGATGACGACGAGGAGGAAGACGAGGACGACGAGCCCATCTTCACCGACATCGGCACCCAGGAGGTCCCCATGCAGCCCACCGGCAAGAGCTCCGGAAAGGGCGCCGGCGGCCAGAGCAAGTCCAAGGTCCTCAAGTAACCCTTGCGTGAAAGAATTCGAATTTTTGGATAAAGACGTCCGGGAGAGCTGCCAATCTCCCGGACGCCGCTTTTTGGAGGGAAAAATATGAACCATCCGCTGTTGGAAAATTTAGCCGCCCTCCACACCACGGAGCTGGGTGCGGAGCGGATCCGTCGGAACCTCTCCCTGGGGGCCATGGACCCGATGGTCTGGTGCTGGGAGCAGATTGCCGCCCACAGTGACGGAATCGTCCGGAGGGGGAAGAATTGGTACGTTTACGGGGACGGCTGGGTCCTGACGGTGAACGCGGGGAGTTATACGGTGATTACGGGACATAAAATCGGGAGCACCCGGGTATGAGAAAGGTCATGCCCGGGTGCTTTTTGGGGTGGAATAGGGTCGGCTGTTTGGTAGGGGCGGCGGGTTTCAATGGCGGGGTTGGGTATGGGGAAAAGTTCCACGGGAGGTTGGCGGGAAAAGGGTCCGTGGAGAAGTTTTCCGAAATGTTGGCAAAAAGGTCCTGGGGGTTCCTGAAGGTCGCTGACTGGCGGGAGAAAATGGTTTGTTCCCGGCGGCGGATTATTTGGAATGGGAGGAATGGTACGCGGCTGGGTCCTGACGTGAAGGCGGGGAGTTGTACGGTGGTTACGGGCCATAAAATCGGGAGCACCCGGGTATGAGAAAGGTCATGCCCGGGTACTTTTGGGGTTAGAATGGGGTTGGCTGTTTGGTAGGGGCGGCGGGTTTTAGTAGAGAAGCTCCACAGGAGGTTGGCAGGAAAAGGGGCCGTGGGGAAGATTTCCGGGATGTTGCAAAAAAGTCCTAGTTGGGGTTCTGGGTGCCGCTGGATGGCGGGGAAAAATGATTGCTCCAGCGGCAAATGATCTGGAACGGAGAGTGGTACGTAATTGTGTCCTGACGGTGAACGCGGGGAGTTATACGGTGATTACGGGACATAAAATCGGGAGCACCCGGGTATGAGAAAGGTCATGCCCGGGTGCTTTTGGGGTCAGAACAGGGTCAGCTGCTTGGCGGGGGCGGCGGGTTTTAAGGGGCGGGCGTGGCTGCGGCGGAGAAGGTCGCCGGGGATGTCGGCCAGGAAGGGGGAGGGGGTCCCGGGGACGGTGAGGATCAGTTCCTCCTGGCCGCGGGTCAGCCCTACATAGAAAAGCCGCCGTTCTTCCTCCGGGTCGGCGGTCCGGCCGGGGAGGTTCAGGGGCAGCACCGACCTGGCGCAGCCGCAGAGAAACACCACGGGAAACTCCAGGCCCTTGGCCCCGTGGAGGGTGGACAGGGTCACGGCGTCGGGGTGGTAGCGCTTGCCGCCGCTGCGGGTCACGTCGCCCTCCTCCCCCAGGTCCAGGGTCCGGAGGAGGGAGGGGAGGTCCCCATGGAGGACGGCGGTGTTCAGGAGCTTTTCCATGGGGAGGGAACCGGCGAGGCCCAGCTCTGTCACCCAGCTTTCCAGGAGCTTCCGGGGCTTTTCCCGGAGGCGGGGGCGGTAGGCGGCGGCCAGCGCCTGCCAGCGGAGCAAGGCGGCGGTTTTGGCCAGGGAGTCCGGCAGAGGGGCGGTCCGCTGGTCCGGGGGAAGGGCGGAAAAGGCTCCGGCGGCGTCTTTGGGGCAGTGGAGGAGGGTCCGCAGGCAGGTCTGGAGGGAAATCCGGTCCTCCGGTCGGAGAAGGTTCCGGAAAAAGCCCAGGGTCCCCCGGACCGCGCCGTCGGAAAGGGCGGGGTCCCGGCCGGTGACGGTGTAGGGGATGCCTTCAATGGTCAGGCACTTTTCCAGGACCTCCGCCTGGCGGTGGGTGCGGTACAAAACGGCGATGTCGGAGAAGCCCCGGGGGGCGGAATCCCCGGCGGCGTGGGCGTCCAGCATGTCGATGCCGCCGACCATGCGGTTGATCTCCTTGGCGATGAAAACGGCCTCGGCAAAGTCGTCGTCGGCAGTGACCAGCTGCACCGGCTGTCCCAGGGGACGCTGGGGGGTAAGCTGCCGGACCGGGCCGGGGTTCCGGTCAATGACCGGTAGGGCGCAGCGGAGAATCTCCGGGGCCGAGCGGTAGTTCCGCACAAGGCGCACCACCTGGAGGTCCGGCAGGTCGGCGGCCAGGCGGTCAAAGCACCGGGCATCGGAGCCCCGGAAGCCGTAGATGGACTGGTCCGGATCGCCGATGACGAAGAGGCTTTTTCCGCCCCGGCTCCAGGCCATGAGAAGGCGGTACTGGAGGTCGTTGACGTCCTGGAACTCGTCGGCCAGGAGGTAGGAAAACGCCTTTCCCGGGGCGGCGTCCCCCTGGATGCGGAGGGCCTCCAGGAGCAGGTCGTCAAAGTCCAGGAGGCCCAGGGCTTTCAGACGCTGGCAGTAGCGGGCGCCTTCTTCGGAGAGGGAGAACGGGGACGATTCTGCATGGAGGGCTCCGGCGGATTGGGCGGGTTCGATGGGGGAGATGGTGTCCGGAGGGGTCAGGGGGTGGCAGGAGCAGGGCGGGGTGCTGGGGGTGAGAGTTTCGGGGGACGGGGTGTTTGCGGGGAGATGCCGGGAGGTGGGGGATTCGGCGGATTCTGGCAGAGATTCCCCGGCAAGGGGGCTGCTTTCGTTGGTTCGGAGGGTTAAGGGCGGGCAGGTGCGGGCGGCTTTTATCCCGGAAATCGGAGCGTTTTTGAAGCGGGAGACTTGTTGGAGGAGCTGGCGGGGGGTGAGCTTGGAGCCCGATTCCGCCAGGACTTCTCCGGCCAGGGCCAGGGCTTCGCTTTTGTCGGCCAGGGTCACGTCGCCCAGGAGTTTCAGGCAGATGGAGTGGAAGGTGCCGATGTGCATGGCGGCCACAGCGCGCTTGCTCAGAACCTTTTCCAGGCGCTGGCGCATTTCGGCGGCGGCTTTGTTGGTGAAGGTCACGGCAGTGATGGCCGAGGGGGACACGCCGCAGGTCTCCACCAGCCAGCGGATCCGGGCGGTGAGGGTCTTGGTCTTGCCGGTGCCGGGGCCGGCGATGACGGCGGTGGCAGGGCTTTCTGAGGTGGCGGCGGCCAGCTGCTCCGGGTTCAGGTCGGAGAGAGGGGAAGGCTCCGGGGCGGGGGCGGCCTTCTTTTCGGGAGCGGCGGCCCTGGCCGGAGGGGCCTTGACCGGCTTGCGGGGGGCCGGGACGCCGGTGAACAGGGTAGTCTGCCCGCTGAGGGACTGGACCTCCTCCGGGGTGAACAGAGTGATCTTTCCGTACTCGCCGTCGAAGCCCGGGGCCCGGAGGACTTTGCCCTCCCGGAGGCGGCGGATGCCTGCCGTGACCCAGGGACCGGCCACGGGGCGGATGTCCTCCAGGGGGAGGTCCCGGAGGATGCGGAATTCCGGGCCCAGGTCCCGGAGCATCTGGAGGTAGACCCCTTCGGTCCGGGCGCAGGCGGCGGAATAGCCGGTGGAGGCCCCGATGACCTCGGGGAGGGGGGCCAGGCTTTCAAAGGGCCTGGCTCCGGGGGCGTTTTCCGGGCGGTCCGCCAGCTGCTCCACCCGGTGGAGAACGCCGGGGGTGAGCTTTTTCCCGCAGACCGGGCAGACGCCGCCCACGGCTTCGGCCTCCGCGGGGGAAAGGCAGACGCCGCAGTTCCGGTGGCCGTCAAAGTGGTACTTGCCCTCCTCGGGGAAGAATTCCACGGTGCCGCAGAGGCCCTTGCCGGTCCGGAGGGCGTCGGCCAGGGCGGCGTAGGAGGGGCGGATGTCCAGGAGGTTGGCCTCCCGGCCCAGCCTGGCAGGGGAGTGGGCGTCGGAGTTGGAGATCAGCTGGAAGCGGTCCAGGGCCGACAGCCGCCGAATCATGGCGGGGTCGGCGGAAAGGCCGGTCTCCAGGGCGGTGATATGGGGCGTCAGGTCCTCGAAGCACTCCTCGATGGTGTCAAAGCCGGAAAAGGCCCCGAACAGGGAAAAGTGGGGCGTCCAGATGTGGGCGGGGATGAAAATGCCGTCGGGGCAGGTTTCCAGGAGAATCTCCAGGAGGTCGCGGGAGTCTAAGCCCAGGATGGGGCGGCCGTCGGAGTGGAGGTTGCCGATGGCTTCCAGGCGGAGGGAAAGGGCCTCCGCGGCTTCCAGGCCGGGGAGGATCAGGAGATTGTGGACCTTCCGGACCCGGCCGTTTTTCTTATAAATGGAGCTAATCTCCCCGGTGACGGCGAAATAGGGGCCGCCCTCCTCGCCGTCGGGGCCGTCGGCCAGGCGGAGCTCCGGGCGGAGGCGGTAGAGGCCGTTTCCGGCGGGGACCAGCTTTTCCTGGAGCTCCTGGCGCCAGGCGGGGTGGGTGAAGTCTCCGGTGCCCAGGATGGCAATGCCTTTGCGGCGGGCCCAGAGGTCCAGGGCTTCGGGGGTGCAGTCTCGGCTGGTGGCCCGGGAGTAGCGGGAGTGGATGTGCAGGTCGGCGAGAAGCATGGCGCGGCCCCTTTCGTGGGAGTTTTCTTTTATCATACCGCGTTTTCGGGGGAATTGCAAGAAGTAAAAAGTATATGAAGTTCGTGAATAAATTGTAAACAAAACACGCCGCTCCCTGGGGATTTGTGGTAAAATAGAAACGGTGAAGAATCACCGAAAACGAATCACACACTTTCTGTATAAAGGAATGAATGGTATGTTGAGAAGCATGACCGGATACGGAAGGGGGCAGGCGACCGGCGGCGGGTTCGACATTACGGTGGACATCAAGGCGGTGAACCACCGGTATTTCGAATTTGCGGCGCGATTGCCCAAGGTGTTCCCCTTTCTGGAAGAACGGCTGAAAGCCCTGGTCCAGTCCGCGGTGAACCGGGGAAAGGTGGAGGTGACGGTGACGGCCGCCTCCGTAAACGGCAGCGACACCGAGATCGTGGTCAACGAGGCCGCCGCCCAGGCCTATGTGGACGCCCTCCGGAAGATCCGGGTGAAGCTGGACTTGCAGGACGATCTGAAGCTCTCCCATCTGCTGCGGCTCCCTGACGTTTTCACGGCGAAGCGGGCGGAGCTGGACGAGGACGCGGTCTGGACGGCGGTGTCCGGGGCGGCCCGGGCGGCGCTGGAATCCTTCCAGCACATGCGGGAGGCCGAGGGCGCCCGGCTCAAGGCCGATCTGGAGGCAAAGCTCCGGCAGGTGGAGGGGCTTCTGGCCCAGGTGGAGGAAAAAGCGCCCACCCTGCGGACGGATTACTACAACCGGCTCTACCAGCGGCTTTCCGAGGTGCTGGCGGACAAGAACATCGACGAATCCCGGCTGATCACCGAGGCGGCCATCTTCGCCGACCGGGTGGCCGTGGACGAGGAAACCGTCCGGCTCCGGAGCCATCTCCATCAGTTCAGGGGCTTTCTGGACGCCGGGGGGCCTGTGGGGAAAAAGCTGGATTTCCTGGTCCAGGAGATGAACCGGGAGACCAATACCATCGGCTCCAAGGCCCAGAACCTGGAAATCGCCCGGGTCGTGGTGGAAATGAAAGCGGAAATCGAAAAAATTCGGGAACAGATCCAGAATATCGAGTGAGGTGGAGGTATGAAGCTCATTAACATCGGCTTTGGCAACATGGTGTCCGCCAACCGGATCATCACCATCGTCAGCCCGGAATCCGCTCCCATCAAGCGGATCATCCAGGACGCCCGGGACAACGGGGCCCTGATCGACGCCACCTACGGGCGGCGGACCCGGGCGGTCATCGTCATGGACAGCGGGCACGTCATCCTCTCGGCCATCCAGCCGGAGACCGTGGCCAACCGCTTCGGCCAGCCGGAGGACCTGGAAGATGAGGAGGACGAGGATGAGTAAGGGTACGCTGATCGTTTTTTCCGGCCCGTCAGGGTGCGGAAAAGGGACGGTTCTGAAGGAGTTTTTCGCGTCGGGGGGGCAGGCGTTCTGCTCAGTCTCTGCGACCACCCGGCAGCCCCGGGCGGGGGAGGAGGACGGGGTCCACTACTACTTCCTCACCCGGGAGAGCTTTGAGAAAAAGCTGGCCAACGACGAAATCCTGGAGCACACCACCTACTGCGGGAACTACTACGGCACGCCCCGGGGGCCGGTCTATGAGCGGCTGGAACGGGGAGAGAACGTGATCCTGGAAATCGAGGTGGACGGCGCGGGGCAGATCCGGAAGAAGTGCCCCGAGGCGGTGCTGGTCTTTGTCATGCCGCCCAGTCTCTCCGAGCTCCGGAGCCGGCTGGAGGGCCGGCAGACCGAAGACGCCGCCACCATTGACCGCCGGATGGAAGCCGCCCGGCGGGAGATTCAAATGGCTTACCAGTACGATTATGTGATCGTCAACAACGTGGTGGAGGAAGCGGCGGAAGAGCTGAAAACCATCCTCCGCGCAGAATCGCTGAAAACTTCCAATCGGAAGAAATTTATAGACGAGGTGTTACGTTATGATGCATAGACCTTCTGTTCCGGAGCTGTTGAAACCTGGCCAGAGCTACTACTCCCTGGTGGTGGCCGTGGCAAAGCGCGCCCGGGAAATCGCCCAGGAAGCCGACGAAAACGGCACCATCCTTATTGAAAAGCCCGTCAAGCTGGCGGTGGACGACTTCGCCAAGGGCCGCTATAAGCTGGTGGAAAGCGAGGATATCGGCGTGATCCATGACCGCCGGCTGATGTACGTGCCCTCCACCAGTCTGGAGGACGAGGAGTAAGCTCCCTTTGCGGAAGGAGGGGTCGCCATGGACCTTGTTGCAGAGGTTGCGGTGGAAAACGCCCTCTTTTATTTCGACAAGCGGTTCAGCTACCGGGTTCCCCAGGAGCTGCGGGAGCAGGTCCGCCGGGGCGTCCGGGTCCTGGTGCCCTTCGGACGGGGGAACCGCAAGGTCCCCGGGCTGGTCTTTTCCGTTGAGGAAAGCCAGCCGGAGCGGCCGTTGAAGCCGGTTCTGGCGGTCATTGACCGGGAGCCGGTCCTCAACGAGGAAGGGTTCCGTATTCTGGAATACATGGCGGACGCCGCTTTTTGCAGCTACTATGACGCCTTGAAATGCATCCTTCCGGCGGGGCTCAACGTGACGCCGGAGGAGGAGTTCCGCCTGATCAAGACTCCGGGGGAGGAGGCGGAAGCGCTGCCGGAGGAAGAACAGCAGATGCTGCGGCTCTTTCAGTCCGACATTTCCCAAAAGGAGCGGGACCAGTTCTTCCGTCAGGGCGATGCCGCCGCCAAACGCCGGACGGCCATGGTGCTGGCGGAAAAGGGCTATCTGGAATGTACCGACATGCTCCGGCCCAGGATTGGCGCCAAAACCGTGCGGATGGTCCGGCTGGTTCCGGGGATTTTCCCCGACGGGCTGCCGCCGTTGACTGCCAAACAGCAGGAGGTGGTCCGGATCGTTGCCGAAGCCGGGTCTGCCGCGGAAAAAGAAGCGGCCTATCACGCCGGAGTGGGGGAAAGCGTCATCCGGACCTTGGTCCGGAAAGGCGTTTTGGAGTGTTTTGACCGGGAAGTCTTTCGGACGCCCCGGGGAAAGGTCTCCGCGGAATTCCGCTTGGAGGACCTGACCCTTTCGTCGGAGCAGCAGCGGGTCTACGATGGCGTCCGCAGCCTTTGTAAGAAGGACGAAGCCAACGTTGCCCTGCTTTTCGGGGTGACCGGCAGTGGGAAGACCCAGATTTTCATTAAGCTCATTGAAGCCTGTCTGAAGGACGGGAAGCAGGCCATGCTGCTGGTGCCGGAGATTTCTCTGACCCCCCAGCTTCTGGCCAAATTCCGGGGGCTTTTCGGGGAGGACATTGCGGTGATCCATTCCAGCCTTTCCATGGGGGAGCGGCTGGACGAATACCGGCGGATCCGCACGGGGAAAGCCCGAATCTCCATTGGCACCCGGTCCAGCATTTTCGCCCCTTTTGACAATTTGGGGCTGATTATCCTGGATGAGGAGGGGGAACACTCCTATAAATCAGATTCCACCCCTCGATACCACGCCCGGGATATCGCCAAGCTGCGGTGCGTCTGCCACAAGGCAACGCTGCTGCTGGCCTCGGCGACACCCAGCATCGAAAGCTACCACGCCGCCAAAACCGGAAAGTACGCGCTGTTCACCCTGACGGAGCGGTACGGCACGGCGGCCCTTCCTGCCGTCCGGATCGTGGATATGCGCAAGGAGGAGGAAGCCTTCAACTTCTCCCCCCTCAGCGACGAGCTGGCGGAGGAGCTTCTCCAGACCTGGAAGCGGGGGGAGCAGTCCATTCTGCTCATCAACCGCCGGGGGTTTTCCAGCTTTGCCCTGTGCATGGACTGCGGAGAACCGGTGCGGTGTCCCAATTGCAGCGTCACATTGACCTACCACAAGGCCAACGGTTACCTGATGTGCCACTACTGCGGCTATTCCCGGCGGCAGGATGAGCCTTGTCCCTCCTGCGGCGGGCATCACCTGAATATGGTGGGAACCGGCACCCAGAAGATTGAGGAGATTCTTTCCAAATCCATTCCCGATGCAAGGGTGCTGCGGATGGACACAGATTCGGTCTATTCCCGGTACGCCTATGAGGAAAGGTTCGCGGCCTTTGAGGCCGGGGAGTACGACATCCTGGTGGGGACCCAGATGGTGGCCAAGGGGCTCAATTTCCCCGGCGTCACCCTGGTGGGGGTCCTGGGGGTGGATCAGGCCCTTTATTCCAACGATTTCCGCAGCGGCGAGCGGGCCTTTTCCCTGATTACACAGGTGGTGGGCCGAAGCGGCCGTTATCAGAAGCCCGGACAGGCGATTTTGCAGACGATTTCCCCGGAGAACTCCGTGGTGCTCCATGCCGCCCGCCAGGATTATGACGGATTTTACCGGGAGGAGATCACCCTCCGGAAGACCTGCCTTCAGCCGCCGTTCTGCGACCTGGCGCTGGTGGGATTTTCCGGTCCGGTGGAGGAAACGGTGCGGAAAACCGCCCAGGCCTTCCACAAAATCCTCCGGGAAAAAATCCTGGCGCTGAAGGAGCCGCTGCCCATTGTCCTGCTTGGGGTGTCCCAGGCGGGGATTTACCGTGTAAATAATAAGTTCCGCTATCGGATTCTCATGAAATGCCGGAACAACCGCCGGTTCCGCAGCCTTCTCCGGGAGGCCTTCGGGGCGGCCTCGGAGCAGAAGCTCCTGGGCCGGGTGACGGTGTTCGTGGACATCAACGGGGACATCTTATAGCGGCGTGAGATAAGGAGGATGCGCAATGGCGCTTCGTGTAGTTGTGACGGGGGAGGACCCCATTCTTCGGAAAACGTCCCGGCCGGTGGAGGTCTTTGACGAAAAGCTCTGGACGCTGCTGGACGACATGGCGGCCACCATGTACAAGTATGAGGGCGTGGGTCTGGCCGCCGTTCAGGTGGGAATCCTCAAGCGGGTCGTGACCATCAACGTGGGCGAGGGCCTCATCGAGCTGGTGAATCCGGTGATCGTGGAGACCCAGGGCAGCGTGGAGGACTCTGAGGGGTGCCTGTCCTTCCCCAACGAGTTCGGCATCGTGGAGCGGCCTGCAAAGGTCGTGGTGAAGGCTCAGGACCGCTTCGGGAAGCCGGTGGAGTACTCCGGCTCCGGGCTGCTGGCCCGGGCGTTCTGCCATGAGATCGACCATCTGGACGGCGTGGTCTTCAAGGACAAGGCCAAGGAAATGCTGGAGCCCGAGGAACGCCGTCCCCGCCGCCGCAGGCTTTTCGACCACCACGCAGCGGAGAAAAAGTGAGGGAAAACCGCAATGAAAATCGTTTTTATGGGTACGCCGGATTTTGCAGTGCCGCATTTGCAGGCGCTGCTGGATCACCCCTATGATGTGGTCGGCGTGTTTACCCAGACGGACAAGCCCAAGGGCCGGGGGTATCAGCTGGCCCAATCTCCGGTAAAAGAGCTGGCGGTTTCCCGGGGGATTCCGGTGTTTCAGCCCAGGACCCTCCGGGACGGGGAGGCCCTTGCTCAGCTGCAGGTCCTTCGGCCGGACCTGATCATCGTGGTGGCTTACGGGAAAATCCTCCCCAAGGAAATCCTAGACCTGCCGCGGCTGGGGTGCATCAACGTCCATGCGTCGCTGCTGCCCAGGTACCGGGGAGCGGGGCCCATTCAGTGGGCAGTCCTCAACGGGGAGACTGTTACCGGCGTCACCACCATGTACATGGCCGAGGGGCTGGACACCGGGGACATGCTGGAAAGCGCTTCCCTGGAGATCGGCCCGGATGAGACAGCCGACGAGCTCCACGACCGGTTATCCCAGCTGGGGGCGAAGCTTTTGCTGTCCACCGTGGAAAAGGCGGAGAAGGGGCTGCTGGAGCCGAAGAAGCAGGACGACGCCCTATCCTGCTACGCGCCCATGCTGACCAAGGAGCTGTCCCGCATCGATTTTTCCAGGCCCGCCCAGGAGGTCCACAACCAGATCCGGGGTCTGTCCACCTGGCCGGCTGCATATACCTGTTACCAGGGCAAGCGGCTGAAGGTCTACCGGAGCCATCTGGCCCAGGGGACCGGGGAGCCGGGGGTTCTGCTGGACCCCAGGCATTTCGTGGTGGCCTGCGGGGACGGAGCCGTCCAGCTGGCGGAGGTCCAGTACGAGGGCAGCCGGAAGATGTCCGGCGAGGAATTCTTACGGGGCAAAAAGCCCGGCGAACACGAGGTTCTGGGCTGAGCCCGGGAAGGAAGGGGAACCATGGACTACTATTATTGGATACTGGTGATTCCGGCGCTGCTGATTTCTTTGATTGCGCAGGTCAAGGTGAAATCCACCTACGCCCGGTACAACCGGGTCCCCAACCGCCGGGGATACACCGCGGCTATGCTGGCCCGGCAGATTCTGGACGAAAACGGCTTGCAGCACATCCGCATCGAGCGGGTGGCCGGGGAGCTCACCGACCACTACTCCCCCAAGGAGGACGTGATCCGGCTTTCCGACAGCACCTACAACTCCACTTCGGTGGGGGCCCTGGGGGTCGCCGCCCATGAGGTGGGCCACGCCATTCAGTACGGGGTGGGGTACGTTCCCATCAAGGTCCGCAACGCCTTTATCCCCATTACCCAGATCGGGTCGTCCATTGCGTTTCCTTTGGCCATTCTGGGGCTGGTCCTGGGGTTCCCGCTGCTGACGGAGGTGGGTATCCTCCTGTTCTGCGCGGTGGTGATCTTCCAGCTGCTGACCCTGCCGGTGGAGTTCAACGCCAGCCACCGGGCCATCCGGACCCTCCGGGAGGACAACATCCTGGACGCGGACGAGCTGAAAGGGGCCAAAAAGGTCCTGGCTGCGGCGGCAATGACCTATGTGGCCGCGCTGCTGGTGGCCTTTGCCAACCTCCTGCGGCTCCTGGCTCTGCGGGACCGGAATCAGCGCCGATGAACGCGCGGAAACTGGCCTACACCGCCCTTTTGCGGGTGGAAAAGGAGAAGGGCTACTCCAATCTGACGTTGGACGCGCTGTTCCGGGGGGAAAACGCCGATCCCCGGGACCGGCAGCTGGCCGCCAGCCTCTTTTACGGCGTTCTGGAGCGGAAGCTGACCCTGGATCATGTGATCGGGGGGTATACCAGGAAAAAGCTGTCGGCTCTGGACGACGAGGTGGCGGCGGCGCTGGAGCTGGGGCTCTACCAGCTTCTGTACATGGACGGCATCCCGGATTCGGCGGCGGTCAACGAAAGCGTGGAGCTCATCAAGAAGTCCCGGAAGAAAAGCGCCGCCGGATTCGTCAACGGCGTTCTCCGGAGCTTTCTCCGGGACGGGAAGCGGGTCCCTCTGCCCAAGGGGGAGGGACTGGAGCGGGCCAGCGTCGAGTTTTCCATGCCGCTTTCCATTCTGAAGCGGTGGGAGAAGGATTATTCCCGGGAAACGGCGGTGGAGCTGGCCAAAGCCTGTCTGGGGCGGCCGCCTCTGCACGCCCGGGTCAACACCCTGCGGTGTGCTCCGGAGGAGGCTGCGGCGGCGCTGGCGGCGGAAGGAGTGGAGGTAAGGCTCCACCCGGTTCTGCCGGGGTGTCTGGAGCTTTCGGGCACCGGCAGCGTCGCGGAGCTGGAGCCTTTCCGGAAGGGCTGGATCGCCATTCAGGATACGGCGTCCCAGCTGTGCGCCTGGGCTCTGGGGGCGCAGCCGGGGGAGACGGTCTTTGACCTCTGCGCCGCGCCGGGCTCCAAGAGCTTTACCGTGGCGGAGCTGATGGGGGACCGGGGAACGGTCCGGGCCTTTGATCTGCATCCTTCCCGGGTGGCGCTGATCGAAAAAGGGGCGGCGCGGCTGGGAATCTCCTGCATCCGGGCGGAGGCGGGGGACGCATCCCGGTTCCGGCCGGAGCTGGGGCTGGCAGACCGGGTCCTTTGCGATGTGCCTTGTTCGGGGCTGGGGATTATCCGGCGGAAGCCGGAAATCCGGTACAAATCCGACGCGGAGCTGGACGGGCTGCCGCCCATCCAGCTGGCGATTTTAGAAAACGGCTCCCGGTATGTGAAGCCGGGAGGGACGCTTCTGTATTCCACCTGCGCTTTGAGCCGGCAGGAAAACGATCAGGTGGCCGACCGCTTTCTGGAGGGGCACCCGGAGTTTGAGCCGGAGGGCTTTCCGGAGACGGTCAGGGCTGTTCTGGGCGAGGATTGCGCCCGGAAGACGCTGATGCCCATGGACGGCGGCTTCGACGGGTTCTTTCTGGCCAGGTTCCGCAGAAAAATGTAAGGAAAGGGGGTGACGCCGGTGATCGACATCAAATCCATGAACGTTCCGGAGCTGGAAGGGTTGCTGGCCCACTGGGGGCAGCCGAAGTTCCGGGCTAAGCAGATTTTTTCCTGGCTCCATGACAAGCGGGTGCTGACCTTCGGGGAGATGACCAACCTGCCCGCCGCCCTTCGGGAAAAGCTGGAGGCGGAATGTGCCATCACCTCGCTGGAGGTGGAGCGGAAGCTGGTGTCCCAACTGGACGGCACGGTGAAGTACCTTTACCGGCTCCCGGACGGGCAGCACGTGGAAAGCGTCCGGATGCAGTATGAGCACGGGATTTCCCTTTGCATTTCCAGCCAGGTGGGCTGTAAGATGGGCTGCGCCTTCTGCGCTTCCACCAAGGCCGGGTTCGTCCGGAACCTGACGGCTTCGGAGATTCTGGAACAGGTCTACGCCGCTGGCCGGGACGCCGGGGAGCGGATCGGGAGCATCGTCATGATGGGCATCGGGGAGCCGCTGGACAACTTCGACAACGTCATGCGGTTCCTGGAGCTGGTGGCGGACCCCAATGGGCTGAACCTCAGCCACCGGCACATCTCCCTTTCCACCTGCGGGGTGGTGGACCGGATCCGGGAGCTGGCGGAAAAGGACCTGCAGATCACCCTGTCCATCTCCCTCCACGCCACCGACGACCAGGCCCGGAGCGCCATTATGCCGGTGAACCGGCGGTGGCAGATCGGGGAGCTGCTGGACGCCTGCCGGGAGTACACCGATCGGACCCACCGGCGGATCTCCTACGAATACGCCCTGATCAGCGGCGTCAACGACAGCCGCAGGCAGGCGGAGGAGCTGGCGGGGCTGCTGAAAGGGATGCTCTGCCACGTCAATCTGATCCCGGTGAACTACGTCAGGGAAGCCGGATATGAAAAAAGTCCCCGGAAGCGGGTCTATGAGTTCCAGAAGGTCCTCAATGACCGGGGAATCAACGCAACGGTCCGAAGAACCCTGGGAGCGGACATCAATGCTGCCTGCGGACAGCTCCGCCGGGAGGCCGAACAGCCGGACGGAGGAGCTCCCAAGGCTTAGAAGTCGTTTCCACGGCCGCGGCGCCGGTTATGGAACAGCTTCTTACTGCGAGAGGAAAAGGGGATTGTCGCTTTGAAAATCGTTGGAAAAACAGACATCGGAATGGTGCGCCCCACCAACCAGGACGCCTTTAAGATTCTGGCTCTGGGACAAGGAGCCGGGCTGGCTTTGGTCTGCGACGGCATGGGCGGCGCCAGCAGCGGGGATCTGGCCAGCTCCCTGGCCAAGGAGACCATCACGGAGACGGTCTGCTCCCGCTACCGGGACGACATGGGCCCCGAGGCCGTGAAGATCATGGTCCGGGAGGCGGTGATGGAGGCCAACCGGCGCATCTACGAGGCCGCCCAGGAGGACCCGGCCTTGCAGGGCATGGGCACCACGGTGGTCATGGCGCTGCTGTACCAGAACCACGCCTACGTCCTCCATGTGGGGGACAGCCGGCTGTACTGTCTCCGGAACGGCGTGCTGGAGCAGCTGACACGGGACCACTCCATTATCCAGGAGCTCCTGGACAGCGGGCAGATTTCCAAGGACGAGGCCCGGGTCCATCCCAACAAGAACGTCATCACCCGGGCGGTGGGCGTTCAGTGGGACGTGGAGCTGGACCTTCACGTGTTGGAGCTGTGCAGCGGCGACCGGCTGCTTCTGTGTACCGACGGGCTCTCCAACGCCTGCACCGACGGGGAGATCGCCCGGGTGCTGGGCGGCCGTCCCACCGAGGAGGCGGCGGAGGAGCTGATCCGTCTGGCCAACCAGAGCGGCGGCCACGACAACGTCACCGTTGTCATCGTAGAAAGCTGATGGAAAACTTGTCCGGGTTCCCGGGAACGCTCGGGGAGAGCGGGTCGGGGCATCCGGACAGGCCGGAATTTCATGGAGGTTTGATTCATGGAGAATTATATTGGAAAACGGCTCAACGGCCGGTACGAGCTGGTCAAGCTCATCGGCAGCGGCGGCATGGCCAACGTCTTTGAGGCCAGGGACCTGCTGGAAAACAAGCTGGTGGCCATCAAGGTTCTGAAAGAGGAGTATCTGACCAACGACGAGTTCGTCCGCCGCTTCCGCAACGAGTCCAAGGTCATCGCGGTGCTGGACCATCCCAACATCGTCAAGGTCTACGACGTGAATTTCACCGGCGCGGAGCAGTATATCGTCATGGAGTACATCGACGGCATCACCCTGAAGCAGTACATTGAGCATCAGGGGCACCTTCGGTGGAAGGACTCGGTCCATTTTGTTACCCAGATTCTCCGGGCGCTGTCCCACGCCCATGAGCACGGGGTGATCCACCGGGATATCAAGTCCCAGAACATCATGCTGCTCCGGGACGGGACCATTAAGGTCATGGACTTCGGCATCGCCCGGTTCGCCCGGGAGGACATCCGCACCATGGACGACAAGGCCATCGGGTCTGTCCACTATATCAGCCCGGAGCAGGCCTGCGGCGAGGAGTCCGACGAGAAAAGCGACATCTATTCCGTGGGCGTGCTCCTTTACGAGATGCTGACGGGCCGGGTGCCCTTCGATGGGGAGACGCCCGAGCAGATCGCCATGAAGCACATCCATCAGCGGCCGGTACCCATTTCCCAGCTCCAGCCCGACGTGCCCACGGGGCTCTGCGAAATCGTGGAGAAGGCCATGCAGAAGGACAAGAACCTCCGCTACCGCTCGGCGGCGGAGATGCTGGCGGCCATCGACGCCTTCAAGCAGAACCCCAGCATCGTTTTCGAGTACAAGTACATGGCGGACGAGCCTGCCGCCACCAAATACTACCGCTCCGTCAGCGCCATCCAGGCCGAGGAAAACGGCGGAAAGCCCCGGCGGAAGGCTCCGGAGGCGGAGGAGGACGAGGACGAGGAGATCGTCATCAAGCGCAGCCCCACCATCCTGATTCTGGCGGGGATCGCGGCGGCCTGCGTCATTACGGCCATTCTGGTGCTCCTGGGCTTCTTCTACTGGGGCCGGGACGAGAAGGTGGCGGAGATTCCCATGCCCAATCTGGTGGGAATGTATCTGGACGATGTCCGTAAGGAGGACGATTATAAGAACTTCCAGTTCCAGATCGTGGAGAACGACTTCAGCGAGTACCCCAAGGGGCAGATTTACGACCAGAGCGTGACCCCGGGGGTCATGGTCAAGGTCAACCGGAAAATTAAGATCAAGATCAGCGCCGGAATTCAGGTTCTGGAGGTCCCGGAACTCACCGGCCAGTATGTAGGCGACGCCGAGGACGCCCTTTCCAGGCTGGGGCTGGACCACATCGTCCGGACCCAGGAGGATTCCTCTGTGGAGCCGGACAAGGTCATCAAGACCGACCCTCCGGCGGGGCAGCAGGTGGAGCAGGGCACCCAGGTCATTCTCTACGTCAGCCGCGCCAAGGCGTCCACCACCATTAAGGTGCCCAAGCTCATCGGCTACGATCTGGACACGGCCACGGAAAAGCTGACGGCCCTGGGCTTCGTGGTGACTTCCGAGGAAGTGGACAGCGAGGAGGCTCCCGGCATCGTGGTGGAGCAGACCCTGGCCAACGAATACGCCAAAAAGGGCGAGACCATCGAGCTGAAGGTCAGCAATGGCTCCGGATACTTCAAACAGGCGCTGCTGACTCTGGTCTTCCCCGAGGATGCGGCTTCCAGAGATGCCAACATCGTTATTTACGTCAACGGCGAGGAGTTCCTCAACGAGACGGTGAACCCCGCGGACAGTCTGGAGAAGGTCTATCCCATCGAGGGCAGCGGCGTTATGCCGGTGGTGGTCTCCATTGACGGGCAGAAGTACGCTTCCTTTGACGTGGACTTCGACGAGGGCACATCGACGCTGACCGATGGGTACTACTTCGAAGTGGTCCGTCAGGACGGGCCCTTCTTCCCGGGAGAGCCCTCGGAGCCGGAGTCTTCGGAGCCCGGAGAACCCGGCGATTCGCCCTTTGACGCCCCGCCTGTGGAGTGACCGGCATGGAAGTGGGAATGATCCGCAAGGCGCTTTCCGGGTTTTACTATGTACACACCGACGACGGCCGTGTGCTGGAGTGCCGGGCCAAGGGCGTCTTCCGCAAGGAGGGCGTCACCCCTCTGGTAGGGGACCGGGTGGAGGTGGAAAACGGGGTGGTTTCCAGGATTCTGCCTCGGAAAAACCAGATTCTCCGGCCGCCGGCGGCCAACATCGACCGGGCGGTGCTGGTGGTTTCTTCGGACAAGCCCCAGCCCAACACGCTGATTCTGGACAAGCTCATCGCCATCTGCGAAAGCAAGGGCATTGAGCCGCTGCTGGTCTTTACCAAAACCGATCTGGCGGATTCCTCCGATCTTCAGGAGGTCTACCGTCGGGCGGGGTTCCGGGTGTTTACCAGCTGTCCGGGGCAGACCGATTACAGCGGGCTGCTGGCGGAGATGGCCGGGCGGCTCAGCGTATTTATCGGCAACTCCGGGGTGGGGAAGTCCACTCTGATGAACGCTTTGATCCCGGACCTGGAGGTCGCCACCGCGCAGATCAGCGACAAGCTGGGCCGGGGGCGGCACACCACCCGCCACGTGGAGCTTTATGAGCTGGAAGGCGGCGGTCTGGTGGCCGACACGCCGGGGTTTTCCACGGTGGAGATCGAAAAGTACGGCCACATTCCCAAGGAGGAGCTTCCGGAGTGCTTCCGGGAGTTCCGGGAATATTTGGGCCAGTGTCAGTTCCAGAACTGTTCCCACCGGAAGGAAAAGGGCTGCGCGGTTCTGGCGGCCCTGGAACAGGGAGCGATCAGCCCCTCCCGCCACGAAAGCTACTGCGCCCTCTACGAGGACGCCATGCAGATTCGGGATTGGGAGCGGAAGGAAGGAGACAAGCGCAGTTGAACTGTGTGATTTTCGGGGCGGGCCCCGTTTCGGATTACGAGGCCATCCGGGCGCTGCTGCCCAAGGAGCCTTTTTCCATCATTGCGGCGGACGGCGGCCTTCGGCATACCAATACGCTGGGCCTGACGCCGGACGCTTTTATCGGGGATATGGATTCTCTGCGGGAGGAAGACATCCCCCAGGGGGCCATCCTCTACCCCTCCCGGAAGGACGACACCGACATGATGCTGGCGGTGAAAAAGGCTCTGGCCATGGGGGCCAGGGACGTCCTGCTTCTGGGGGGGCTTGGGGGCCGTTTGGACCACACCTACGCCAATATCCAGACCCTGGCCTATCTTTTGGAGCACGGGGCGTCGGGGACCCTGGCCGACGAGAACCATCTGGTGTCCATGGTGGACCAGGGGAGCGCGGTGCTTTCTCTGGACTACCGGTATCTGTCGGTGTTTGCGTACTCCGGCGTTTGTGAGGGCGTGACCATCACCGGCGCGGAATATCCTCTGGAAAATGCGGTGCTGGAGCCTTCCTTCCCTCTGGGGGTCAGCAACCGCCACGCGCCGGGCCAGCAGATGAAAGTCTCGGTGGAGAAGGGAACCCTTCTGTTGATTCAAAGCAAGCTGGCCTGATGCACCAAAGCCTCCGTCCCGGCATAGTATGGGGTACCGATCAAAGCTGGGCAGGAGGCGGCAGGCATGAAAAAACCGTGGTACACCTCGCTGCGTCCTCCTGTGGCGGCCATTGCGGTCGGCGCTGTGCTGCTGTTGGGGGTGCTGCTGTCCTTCCGGTTCGTTCTGGCGATGGCTGCCGTCGCGCTGATCGGCTGGGGCGTTTACTGCTGCACCAAAGGCTGAAAGGGAGGTCCGCTATGAAGATCGTTGTTGTCAAGAGCCCGAAATGCTTGTCCGGATTGCTCCGGCTGATTTTCGGCATCAAAAAAGAACAGAACGTCTGACCAGGCTCGGACGTGAAAAGGACGGGATACATATGAAGCCAATCGGAATTATCGGGGCCATGGGCCTTGAGGTGGAGCTGCTCCGGGACCGGATGGAGGACCGCGTTGAGACGGTGGCCGCCCAGCGGCATTTTTACGCCGGGAAGCTGGGCGGGGTTGACGCTGTGGTGGTCTGCTCCGGCATCGGAAAGGTCAACGCGGCGCTGACCGCTCAGATTCTCATCGACCGCTTTGACGTAAGCGCCGTGATCAACACCGGCATCGCCGGGGGGACCCATCCCGGCATCAGGGTCCGGGACGTGGTGATTTCCGACTGCGCGGCGTACCACGACATGGACCCCCGCATCCTGGCCCTGTCGCCGCCCAATCTGCGGGAGTTTCCGGCGGACCCGGAGCTGGTCCGCAAGGCGGAGGCCGCCTGTCAGGGGAAGGTCCACTGCCAGGTGGGGCGGATCGCTACCGGCGATCAGTTCATCTCCGACAGCGGGGTGAAGGCGGACATCGTCTCCCGGCTGGACCCCAGCTGCGTGGAAATGGAGGGCGGCGCCGTGGCCCACGCCTGTGCGGCCAACGGGGTGCCTTTTGTGATCATCCGTTGCATCTCCGACAACGCCGACGACGAGGCGGAGATGACCTACGACGTCTTTGAGAAGCTGGCGGCGGACGACGCGGCGGAGATCGTCACCGATATGCTGAAAAACTGGTAACGCAAACCCCGGACGAACCGGTCAGGGCTCGTCCGGGGTGTTTTTTGGAACAGAAAACCGCCCGGTCTCCAGGATAGGGGACCGGGCGGTTGGATTTTTTGCTTATTTCACCATGCTGGCGACTTCGTCGGCAAAGTTGTCGGCACGTTTTTCCATGCCTTCGCCTTTTTCAAAGCGGACAAACTCCACGACTTCGATCTTGCCGCCCAGCTCTTTGGCGGTGTTGGCAACGTACTGGGCAACGGTGACATCCTCATCCTTGACGAAGGGCTGCTCCAGCAGGCAGTTCTCTTTGTAGTACTTGGAGATCCGGCCGTTGACCATCTTCTCGGCGATGGCGGCGGGCTTGCCTTCGTTGATGGCCTGGGCTTTGAGGATTTCTTTCTCTTTCTCCAGAACGTCGGCGGGGACTTCGTCTTTCTTCAGGTACAGGGGAGTGGCGGCTGCGATCTGCATGGCCACGTCCTTGGCGCAGACGGCGAAGCCTTCTTTGTCGGCGCAGTCGGTGTCAAATTTCACCATGACGCCGATCTTGCCGCCGCCATGGACATAGGAGAACAGGTCGCCTTCCAGACGGACGAAGCGGCGGATGTTCATGTTCTCGCCGATGGTCAGGATTTTATCCCGGAGCGCTTCGGCAACGGTGAACTCGGTGCCTTCGCAGTGCATGTCGCTGAGAGCGGCCACGTCGACGGGGTTGTTCTTGATGATGGTCTTGGCAACGTCGTTGACGAACTCGACGAAAGAGGCGTTCTTCGCAACGAAGTCGGTCTCGGCGTTGACTTCCAGGACGACGCCGACTTTGCCTTCCACGACAGAGACGACCAGGCCCTCGGCGGCGATGCGGCCAGCCTTCTTCTCAGCGGCGGCCAGACCTTTTTCCCGCAGGAATTCGATTGCTTTTTCCATATCGCCATCGGCTTCGGTCAGGGCCTTTTTGCAGTCCATCATGCCGCAGTTGGTCCGTTCCCGCAGATTTTTTACATCAGCAGCAGTAAAAGATGCCATTTTTTCTTCCTCCTAAAATTCCCAAAATGCCCGAGTACAATGGGCTCGGGCATTTTGTCAGTTCGTTATTGCGCCGATTATTCGGCAGAAGCCTCGTCGGCCGCTTCCTCAGCGGGTTCTTCGACGACGTCGTTGCCCTGTTTGCCTTCCAGAACGGCGTTGGCCATGGTGCCGGCGATAAGCTTCACAGCACGGATCGCGTCGTCGTTGCCGGGGATGACATAGTCCACTTCGTCAGGATCGCAGTTGGTGTCCACGATGGCGACGATCGGGATGCCCAGCTTTCTGGCTTCGGAAACTGCGATTTTTTCCTTCTTGGGGTCAACGATAAAGAGGGCGGCGGGGAGCTCGGACATGTTCTTGATGCCGCCGATGAATTTTTCCAGCTTCTCGATCTCGAGTTTCAGCTTGACGACTTCTTTCTTGGGGAGCAGCTCGAAGGTGCCGTCCTCCTCCATCTTCCGGAGCTGAGCAAGACGCTCGATGCGGCGACGGATGGTCTTGAAGTTGGTGAGCATACCGCCCAGCCAACGGGCGTTGACATAGTGCATGCCGCAGCGCTCGGCTTCTTCCTTCACGGAATCACCGGCCTGTTTCTTGGTGCCGACAAAGAGGATCTCGCCGCCGTTGGCCGCGGTGTCGCGGACGAACATGTAGGCTTCTTCCAGCTTCTTCACGGTCTTCTGCAGATCGATGATGTAGATGCCGTTTCTCTCGGTGAAAATGTAGGGCGCCATTTTGGGGTTCCATCTTCTGGTCTGGTGGCCGAAGTGCACGCCGGCTTCCAGAAGCTGCTTCATGGATACAACTGCCATAGTAGGGGTACCTCCTAAAAAATTTGGTTTGTTGGACTCCCGGGGGGGAATCCACCTCCGCACAGATTCCGGCGCGACTGACACAGTTCAGCACCATGCGCGGAAACACCGTGCGTGCGTAATGCGTAGTATATTATAGCATATCCGGTCTGTTTTTGCAATAGTTTTACAAAAAATTCACAATTAAAATTGGGTCACTGGGCCTGGATCAGGTCGGACATGGCGTAGAGCCGGGCCTCCCGGCAGCCGGAGAGGAAAACGGCGGCGTTCAGGGCACCTACGGCGAAGATTTCCCGGGACATGGCGGTGTGGGTCAGGGTGACGATCTCGTCCCGGCCGGCGAAGATGATCTCGTGCTCGCCGACAATGGTGCCGCCTCGGACGGAGTGGATGCCGATCTCGTTTTTGTCCCGTTTTTTCCGGACGGAATGGCGGTCGTAGACGTAGACGTCCCGGTTGTCCAGGGTCTCGTTGATGACGTCGGCCAGCATCAGGGCGGTGCCGCTGGGGGCGTCCACCTTGCGGTTGTGATGCTTTTCCACGATCTCGATGTCGAACTGGTCCCCAAGGACCGCCGTGGCCTTTCTGGCCAGCTCCGCCAGAAGGTTCACGCCCAGGGACATATTAAAGGTAAAGAAAACGGGGATTTCCTTGGCGGCTTCGTGGATGCGGGCAATCTGGGCCTCGCTGTAACCGGTGGTGGCGATGACCAGGGGCGTTTTCCGGGTCAGGGCGTATTCCAGCAGCCCGTCCAGGGAGTTGGGGTGGGAGAAGTCCACAATGACGTCCACGTCCTCCTTGCAGTCGGCGGGGGAGGCGTAGACGGGGAAGTCCCGGGGGTCCGAAGTGTCCAGGTCGATTCCGGCGGCGATGCGGCAGTCGGTTCGGGTCCGGGTGCATTCCTCGATGACCCGGCCCATTTTTCCCTGGCAGCCGCAGAGCATGATATTCAGCATAAGCTACTTCCTTTCCTTAAACGTCCGAAAAAACGCGGGACGGACCGGAATCCGCCCCGCGTGGGTGATTATTTCAGCAAGCCGTGGTTCTTCATGGCGGCGATGAGGACCGCCCGGTCGCCGTCGCTCATGGGGTAGAGGGGCATCCGGCAGGGACCGGCGGCAAAGCCCATCAGGTTCATGGCTTCCTTGACGGGGATGGGGTTCACGTCGATGAACAGGGCGTGGATCAGGTCCATGTACTCCAGCTGGAGCCGGGTGCTTTCCGCCACATTGCCGTCAAAATAAAGCTGGCAGATGTCGTGGGTCAGCTTGGGGGCCACGTGGGAGAGGACGGAGATCACGCCGATGCCGCCCAGGGACAGGATGGGCAGAATCTGGTCGTCGTTGCCGGAATAAAGGTCCAGGTCGTCGCCGCAGAGATACTTGGTCTCCGCGATTCTGGAGATGTTCCCGGAGGCTTCCTTCACCGCCACGATGTTGGGGTGCCTGGAGAGCTCCTTGAAGGTCTGGGGGGCGATGGTGACGCCGGTGCGGCTGGGGATGTGGTAGAGGATCACCGGCAGGTCCGTGGCGTCGGCGATCTGGTTGTAGTGGGCGATAAGGCCCCGCTGGGAGGTTTTATTGTAATAGGGCGTGACCACCAGCAGGCCGTCCACGCCGACCTGTTTGGATTCCTTGGCCAGGTTCACCGCGTAGGCGGTGTCGTTGGAGCCTGCTCCGGCGACCACAGGGACCCGGCCCGCCACCCGCTCCTTGGCGAAGGCGATGGCGTTCAGGTGCTCCTCATCGGTCATGGTGGAGGATTCTCCGGTGGTGCCGCAGACGATGATGGCGTCGGTGGAATTTTCCACCTGCCAGTCGATGAGGCGGCCGAACTCCTCCCAGTTGATGCTCCCGTCGGGGTGCATGGGGGTGAGGATGGCGATGCCCGCGCCGGTAAAGATTCTCTTTTTCAAAATAAACCCCTCCTAAAATCCAAAATCTCAGTCGAAATAGCCCTTGGCCGCCAGAAGCTCTGCCATGAGGACCGCGCCGCCGGCAGCGCCCCGCAGGGTGTTGTGGGAAAGGCAGACGAACTTGATGTCATACTGACTGTCGGGACGGAGACGGCCGATGGAGACGGCCATGCCGTTTTCCAGGTTCCGGTCCAGCTTGGCCTGGGGACGGTCGTTTTCCTCAAAGTAGTGGAGGAACTGCCTGGGGGCGGAGGGCAGCGCCAGGCGCTGGGCTTCTCCTTCAAATTCTGCCCAGATTTTCTTCACTTTATCCAGGTCCGGCTTCTTTTCAAAGGAAGCGAAGACTGCGGCAGTGTGGCCGTCGCTGACCGGCACCCGGAGGCACTGGGTGGTGATGGAGGGGCTGGTTGCGTTGACGATATGGCCGTTTTCCACCTTGCCCCAGAGCTTCAGAGGCTCCAGCTCGCTCTTTTCTTCCTCGCCGCCGATGTAGGGGATGACGTTGTCCACGATGTCGGGGAAGGTCTCAAAGGTCTTGCCCGCGCCGGAGATGGCCTGGTAGGTGCAGGCCAGGACCTTGGTCAGGCCGTAGCGGTCCTTCAGGGGGTGGAGGGCCGGGACGTAGCTCTGGAGGGAGCAGTTGGATTTGACGGCGATAAAGCCCCGCCTGGTGCCCAGGCGCTTCCGCTGGGACTCGATGACGGCGATGTGGTCGGGGTTCAGCTCCGGGACCACCATGGGGACGTCGTCCATGCCGCGGTTGGCGGAGTTGTTGGAGACCACGGGGATTTCCGCTTTGGCGTAGGCTTCTTCCAGGGCCTTGGTTTCCGCCTTGCTCATGTTGACGGCGCAGAAGACGAAGTCCACCCGCTCCTTCATCTTTTCGATGTCCTCCTCGGCGTTTAAGAGGACCATATCCGCCATGGCCGCGGGAATCGGGGTTTTCATGACCCAACGGCTGCCCAGAGCCTCGGTATAGGTCTTTCCGGCGCTTCTGCCGGAAGCCGCCAGAGCCGTCACCTGGAACCAGGGGTGGTTTTCCAGCAGCGTCGCGAAACGCTGGCCTACCATGCCCGTTGCGCCGATGATCCCAACACGATACGTTTTCATGTGATACCCATCCTTTTGTCATCGTACCGGCCCGGATTTCCGGGTCCGGCCTCTATTTTCCAGTGTATGAGGCGTTTTCATGGAATAGTATGAAAAAAACCGGTTGAAAACCGGCTCATCATGGATTATAATAGATACTGCGTCCCGGATGCGTCCGCAGAAAATCCGCAGGCCGTACCCATCGTCAGCGCTCCATCACACCCGTGATGACAGCCCTACGCTTCTTCAGCGCAAGGCCAGGCGGACCCACCCCGGGGGATCCCCTTCGGCGGCTTTCCCTTTGGGCTGTGTTCTGCGGTTTCGGGAAACCTCCGACAGCTTACTCTTAAAACCCGCTCCTCTGACCGGAATGATTAAATTGTTTAAGACTATCATACCATTTTGGCCCCCGGGTGTCAATCGGTTTTTGAAAAGATTCCGCAATTTCCCGGGAAATTCCGAGGACGGACCCTTTTGCTGGGAACGGGCGCGGCGCGCCCTCTCCAAATATATGCCGTTGTTTCACGGCAGAACGGATGAAGAACCATGGATCTCATGAAAAAAAGCGACTACTTCTTCGAGCTCCCCCAGGAGCTCATCGCCCAGACCCCGGTGGAGCCCCGGGATTCCTCCCGGCTCATGTGCCTGGACCGGGAGACCGGCGCCATTTCCCACCACCATTTCCACGACCTGACCAAGCTCCTGCGGAAGGGGGACCTGCTGGTGGTCAACGATTCCCGGGTGCTCCCGGCCCGCATCTACGGCGTCAAGGAGGACACCGGCGCCAACATGGAGTTCCTCCTCCTGGAGCAGAAGGAAAATAACCGCTGGGAGGTCCTGGTGAAGCCCGGCCGCCGGGCCAAGGTGGGCTCCCGGTTCGTCTTCGGCGATGGGCTGCTCAGGGCCACGGTGCTGGAGGTGGTGGAGGGCGGGAACCGCCTGGTGGAATTTGAGTGCGAGGACAACATTTTCAGCGTCCTGGACCAGATCGGCCAGATGCCGCTGCCCCCGTATATCACCGAAAAGCTCCAGGACAAGGAGCGGTACCAGACGGTTTATTCCAACGAGGTGGGGTCCGCTGCGGCCCCCACCGCCGGGCTCCACTTCACCAAGGAGCTCATGGCCCAGCTGGAGGAGATGGGCGTCCGCATCGCCAGAGTCACCCTCCACGTGGGGCTGGGGACCTTCCGGCCGGTGAAGGAGGAGAACATCCTGGAGCACAAGATGCACTCCGAGCACTACCATCTGCCCAAGGAGACGGCGGACCTGATCAACGAGACCAAGCGGTCCGGGGGCCGGGTCATCGCCGTAGGGACCACAAGCTGCCGCACCCTGGAAAGCGTGGCCACCTTCTGCGGCGAGATCCGGGAAGCCGAGGGCTGGACCAACATTTTCATCTATCCCTCCTACGAATTCAAGGTCCTGGACGGGCTGATCACCAATTTCCATCTGCCGGAGAGCACGCTGATCATGCTGGTCGCCGCCTTTGCGGGGTATGAGCACGTGATGAACGCCTATCGGGTGGCGGTTGAGGAGAAGTATCGGTTTTTCAGCTTTGGGGATGCGATGTTCCTGTCTTGATTGCTGCTGTTTCTGTTGGTTATGGAAGAAATCTAATAGAACGTATGTGTGTTTCTTGATTTCTTCATAAAATCGGCGTATAATAAAGGCAAAGGAGATGATTTTATGGCAAAGGTTCCCACCACGCTTTCCATTGACGCAGACGTGAAGGCCAAGGTCCAGGCGCTTTATGCGGAGCTGGGGCTGGATTTGTCCACGGCGGTCAACATGTTTTTCCGCCAATGCCTTTATGAAAACGGGATTCCCTTTGAGGTGGCGCTTCCCAGGGCGTCTCGCCGTGGAAAGGCTGCCGTTGAGATGGCGGACGATGAAAAAATCGACCGCGCAGCCCAGAGGATTTTAAAGGAACACAAGGCGGCTTTTGAGGAGCTGGCGAAATGATCCGGCTCTCCAAGGAAAAGGTGCTGCTGCTTCATCGTCTGCTGATTGAGAGCACCGGCGGAAGTCTGGGCCTGCGGGATGAAGCACTGCTGGAATCTGCTTTGGAAAGTGCTTTTTCCGGCTTCGGCGACCGGGAATTTTATCCGACGAAGGAGGAAAAAGGCGCTCGTCTTGGCTATTGTCTGATTTCCAACCACGCTTTTGTGGACGGAAACAAGCGAATCGGGATTTATGTAATGCTGACCTTTTTGGAGGTGAATGGAATCCCGCTGACGTGTACTGACGATGAGCTGGTTCAGATCGGCCTGGCTTTGGCAGATGGCTCCATGACCTATGGGGAATTGCTGGAGTGGGTCATAGCCCATAAAAAGCGATAGAAAAGAACACCCGCCCGCCGCAGCTTCGGACTGCGGCGGGCGGGTTCGTTATGCCGGGAAATCTCTTAATAGAGGGCGTTGCGGTAGGTTTCGGTCCAGGTTTCGACGTATTTGTCCAGGCCGATGCCGTTGAGAGTCTCGGCGGTTTCCGCCCAGATGGATTCGAATTCCGCTTCATTGGCGGCCATGACCAGCTTCCAGTTGGCGGTCTTCATGACGTCTTTCAGGCGGTCTTCCAGCATCTTGGTCTCATCGTCCAGCACGATGGCTTTTACAGCGGGGGGAACAACGTACTGGTCGATGCTCTTCATGTAGCCGTAGGCGGTGAAGTTGTCGTTGACGGTGTGCTCTTTCCAGTTCTTCACCAGCTGGTTATCCTCGGGGGTCCAGGGCTGGGTGGGCCACAGGGTGTAGTCGGTGGAGTAGCCGTTGAAGCCGGGCAGAGGAGCGGAGAAGTGGTAGGTGAGCATCACCAGGCAGCCGCGCTTATTGAAGTCCAGGTTGGCCCGGGCTTCGTAGCCGCCTTCCACCATGTAGGGGGTGCCGTCTTCCTTCTGGTCCCAGACTTCGCCGCGGCGGCCGTTCATATAGGTCACGGTGAACTCGGGGTCGTACATCAGGTTGATCAAGGCGCAGGCCGCGTCAACGTTCTTGCAGTCCTTGGAGATGGTGACGAAGGTGTGGGTGCCGCCGGGGCAGGGAGAGCAGTCATCGGCGACGTAGGGATCGCCGGTAAGGGGGACCCGGCGGAAGCCGATGCCGTTGGCCTGGTCCTCGGCGGAGTACTCGGTGCCCCAGTTGTCAAAGGACAGCAGCGATCTGCCGCTGGCGGTCTTGGCCTTGGAGTCGTCGAAGGTCTGGGTCATGGAGTCGGGGTCCAGGAGGCCCATCTGGTTGGCCTTGAACATGAATTTCAGGAATTTCTTGTAGCCGGAATCGTTATCGGTGATGCCGCGGAAGATGATCTTGCCGGCGTCGTTGGTGCCCTGGTACTCATGGTAGTCACGGTCCACCAGGCCGAAGTTGTAGCCCATGGAGCGGGCCATGTAGCCGGAAACGCCCAGGGTCGCGCTGTCCCAATCCGGGAAGATGGACATGCCGTAGATTTTCTTGCCGTCGTCGGTGGTGGGATGGGCGTCCTGCATGGCTTTCAGGGCATCCAGCAGGTCGTCGGTGTTCTTCAGCTCGGGATAGCCGACGTCGCCGAAGTAGTCGTAGCGGAGGAAGATGCCGCCGATGTCCATGTCCGCGATTTCGTTTTCGCTGTACATCCGGTTCAGGCCGTAGAGGCCGCCGGTGCCGCTGGAGCAGTTATCCCGGACGTACTGCATCATGGAGTCGTTTTCTTCGTATTTGGTCAGGTTGGGGAGCTTCTCCATGACGGTGGAAAGGTCGATGAGAAGGCCGGCGTCGATGGCGTAATTCAGGTTATCCACGCCGTCGATGATGGTGACGTCGGGCAGAGAGCCGGCGGTGACCATCAGTTCGAACTTGCCGTCTTCCTTGGCGATGCCGATCATGTCCACGCCGGCGGATTCCCGGATGTAATCGGGCATCCAGCCGGTGCAGAGGCCGACGTTGGCGGCTTCGGCGTTGTAGACCTCAACTTCGCCCAGGTAGGGGACCTCGCCGTCGTTACCGGCGGGAGTGCTGGCGGCTGGCGTGCTGCTGGATGCGGGGGTGCTGGATTCCGGAGTCGAAGAAGTTTTGCCGTCGGACCCGCAGGATGCCAGGCTCAGGACCATGGTGAGGGCTGCGATCATTGCGAACGTTCTCTTCATATAGGTTTCCTCCTTACTATTTAAACCGGATGGATTTCCGGTTTATCCCTTGACTGCGCCGATCATGATTCCGCCTACGAAATACTTCTGGAAAATGGGGTAGACGCACAGGATCGGGAAAACTGCCACGATGGTCACTGCCATCTTTAAGCTGGTGGGGGAGAGCTGGGTGGTGGCTGTGGTGAGTCCGGCGGTGCTGCCGCCTGCGGCGGCCATGTCCTTGATCATCTGGGCCACGCTGTTGGCCTCGTTCAGGTACTGGTAGAGCCGGTACTGCAAGGTAAAGAGTTTGGGGTCCGTGACTAGGTAAACGGTGGTCATGAAGTCGTTCCACTGGCCCACGGCGGTGAAAATCAGCAGCGTCGCCAGAATGGGCTTGCTCAGGGGCAGGATGATGCGGAAGTACTTGACCAGGTACCCCGCACCGTCCAGGTCCGCGGATTCCTCCAGGGAGGGCGGGATGCTTTCCACGTAGGTCTTGAACAGGATCAGGTTGAAGGACGAAATCATGCCGGGGATGATGTAGGCGAAGAAGTTGTTGAGAAAGTGCAGGTTCTTCATCAGCATGAACCAGGGGATCAGACCGGCGTTGAAGTACATGGTGGCGATGATCATCCGGTACCAGAGCTTCCGGTGCCACAGCTCCTGGCGGGTCAGGGCGTAGCCCAGCAGGCTGGTGGCCACCAGGGCCAGGGCGGTGCCCAGCACGGTCCGGGCGATGCTGACCAGGAAGGAGTAGGCGATCTGGTTGATCTCAAAAATCTGCTTGTAGTTTTCCAGGTGGATGCCTTTGGGCCAGAACATGACCTGGCCGTTGGCCACCATGGTGTTGTCGCTGATGGAGTTGATGAAGATGTAATAAAAGGGGAACACGCAGAGCAGCGAGAAAAGGGCGAACACAAAGCCGTTGATCCCGCGGAACAGGACGTCTTTCCAGGTCTGATAGCGATTGGTTTTCATTGTCTCGTCTCCTTCCGGTCCTTTTGCGCGGTCAAAATACGGAGTTGCCGCGGACTGCCTTGGACAGCCAGTTGGCAAAGGTGATCAGGGCCAGGCTGACGATGGATTTCATCATGCCCACGGCCACGGAGAAGGAGTACATCCGTCCCGCCATGCCCTGGTTGTAGACGTACAGGTCCAGGACCTCGATGGAGTGGCGGTTCATGGAGTTGGAAAAGATGAAGTACTGGTCCATGCCGTTGTTGATCAGGTTGCCGATGGAGAGGATCAGAAGGACGAAGTAGGTGGGGATCAGCCCGGGAAGGGAGATGTACCACATTTTGGTGAACCGCCCCGCGCCGTCCACGTCGGCGGCCTCGTAAAGCTCCTGGTCCACGCCGGACAGGGCGGCGATATAGGCCACCGAGCTCCAGCCCAGGCCCTTCCAGGTGCCCCACAGCCACATCTTCAGCCAGATGTGCTCGCCGCTGGCCAGGAAGTTGATGCCGTCCTCGATGATGCCCAGGCTGATGAGGATCCGGTTGATGAAGCCGTCTCCCACGGAGAACATGGCGTAGGCCACGGCGTAAACCAGGACCCAGCTGATGAAGTTGGGCAGGGTCGAGGCGGTCTGGACGAACTTCTTGTATCGCCGGGAGCCGATCTCGTTCAGGAAGATGGCGAATACCATGGGCAGCCAGGAGGTGCAGATGCCAAGGAAGCTCATCCCCAGGGTGTTTTTCAGCACCCGGGCCACGTCGCTGCGGTAATACTGGTCCGAGAGGAACAGGGTGAACCATTTAGCGCCGACGAACTCGCAGGAGAATAGGGGCTTGCCCGGCTTGTAGTTGAAAAAGGCGTAGATCCAGCCGTACAGCGGCACGTAAGAAAACAGGAAGACCAGACAGAGCAGCGGCAGGATCAGCAGGAACAGCCGGAATCCCGGCTGGTGGATCAGCCGCTTCTTTTTTGCTTCGCGTTTCATAAAAGCACCTCGCATGTTGAATTTCGGGAGGGAATTGCCGCTGAAAAGTGGGAAATCGTTTAAATTATCTCTTTTTACTAAGTATACGCGCAAATACACAGAATGTACATTGTGAATCTTGCCATTTCAGTACATCATGACAAAATGCGGGGGGGGGGGGGTACACTAACTGTCGGAAATCCCGAGAAACACTGCAGTCGTCATGAGTAAAGTTATGTGACAATCTGATTTGGAGACAAAAACGCAGCGGCCTGTCCGGCCGGGGCCATGGGGATTTTGCATGTCCATTGTAAATCTTGCTGAATCGCACAGAATTTTTGCGTTATTCCGTAAGGTTCTGTGCAGTTCGCGGATGCGGGGCGGAAATCCGGTTCGGGGGAAAAAATTCCGTTTCCGGCTTGCTTTTTCCGGGAAAATCTGTTATGATAGGAAGGTAACAGGCGGCGCAGGAAACAGGTCCTGCGCCGTTTTTCGGTCAGCCGCAGAAGGCTTGTATCCCTATAATAAGATGCCAGAAAGGATGCCGTTATGTATACCCTCTTAAAAAAAGAAGGCGCCGCCCGCAGAGGGGAATTTTCCACCGTCCACGGAACCGTCCAGACCCCGGCGTTTATGAACGTCGGCACCTCCGCCGCCATTAAGGGCGGGATTTCCTCCTACGATCTGGTGGATTTGAAGTGCCAGGTGGAGCTCTGCAACACCTACCACCTCCACGTCCGCCCCGGGGACCAGCTGATCCGCCGGATGGGCGGTCTCCACAAGTTCATGGGCTGGACCCGGCCCATCCTCACCGACAGCGGTGGGTTCCAGGTCTTTTCCCTGGCGGTCCTGCGGAAAATCCAGGAGGAGGGCGTCACCTTCAACTCCCACGTCGACGGCCGGAAAATCTTCATGAGCCCGGAGATCAGCATGCAGATTCAGTCCAACCTGGGCTCCACTATCGCCATGGCCTTTGACGAGTGCGTGGAGAACCCCTCCACCCGGGAGTACGCCACCCAGTCCTGCGCCCGGACCACCCGGTGGCTCCAGCGGTGCAAGGCGGAAATGGCCCGATTGAACGCCCTTCCGGACACGGTGAACCCCCATCAGCTGCTTTTCGGCATCAACCAGGGCTGCGTCTACGACGACCTCCGCATCGAGCACATGAAGGCCATCGCCGACCTGGACCTGGACGGCTACGCCATCGGCGGCCTGGCCGTGGGGGAGACGGCGGAAGAAATGTACCGCGTCATCTCCGCGGTGGAGCCCTATATGCCCGCCGGAAAGCCCCGGTATCTCATGGGCGTGGGCACGCCGGGAAACATCATCGAGGCGGTCTCCCGGGGGGTGGACCTGTTCGACTGCGTCATGCCCAGCCGCAACGCCCGTCACGGCCATCTGAACACCTGGAGCGGCATCCGCAACATCATGAACGCCAAGTACGCCGAGGACGACCTTCCCATTGACCCTGAGTGTACCTGCCCCACTTGCCAGAAGCACTCCCGGGCCTATCTGCGGCACCTGTTCAAGGCCAACGAGATGCTGGGGATGCGCCTGGCGGTGATGCACAATCTCTACTTTTATAATACCCTCATGGAGCGTATCCGGGAGGCGCTGGACAACGGGACCTTCCAGGAGTTCCACGACCGGTATGTCCGCCTGCTGGATACCCGGATTTAAGGCGACTTTTTGTGCGTTCTGCTCTTGTATTTTTTCGGGGATTCGTGTAAAATATTGACAAAGGAGGAATCCTCATGAACGTAACCGATGATTTTTCCGCGCTGCGGGTCCAGCTGGACGCCCTCCCGGAGTGGGAACCGGCCTCCCTGGACCCCCGCCGTTCCCTGGTGCTGAGCATTGACCTGAACCAGGGCTTTACCCGGATGGGGGCCTTGTCCAGTCCCCGGGTGGCCGGGATCATTCCCGAAACGGCGGCCTTTCTCCGCCGGTGCCGGGAGCTGGGGCTGCCCATAGCCGCCGTCACCGACTGCCACAAGCCCGACGCCGAGGAGTTCCGCTCCTACCCGGCCCACTGCCTGGAGGGCACGCCGGAATCGGAGCTGGTGGAGGAGATCCGGGAGTTCCCGGAGACGGTCATCCGGAAAAACAGCACCAACGCCTTTTTTGCCCCGGGAATGGACGAGCTTCTCCGCGGGGTGGAGACGGTGGTAGTCACCGGATGCTGCACGGACATCTGCGTCATGCAGTTCGTCCTCACCCTGAAAGCCGCCTGGAACCAGGCGGACCGGCCTGTGGAGATCATCGTCCCCCGGCAGCTGGTGGAGACCTACGACGCTCCCGGCCACAGCGGGGAGCTCATGGGCGGGGCCGCCCTGGTCTCCATGCTGGGAAACGGCGTCCGGGTCGTCAATTATCGCGCAGAATAAAGGAGCAACCGATATGAATTGGAGCGAAAACCGCAATTTGACCATGCTGGTGGACTTTTACGAGCTCACCATGTCCAACGGCTATTTTGAACAGGGCTGCGGGGACCGGCTGACGGTCTTTGACATGTTCTTCCGGAAGATTCCCGACGGCGGCGGATTTGCCATCTGCGCCGGTCTGGAGCAGCTCATCGACTATGTAAAGAACCTCCACTTTACCGAGGAGGACATTGCCTATCTCCGGAGCAAAAAAATCTTCAGCGAGAAATTCCTTTCCTATTTAAAGGACTTCCATTTCAGCGGCGACATCTGGGCCATGCGGGAGGGCACCCCCATGTTCCCCGGGGAGCCGGTGGTGACGGTGGTGGCTCCGGCCATTGAGGCCCAGCTGGTGGAGACCATGGTCCTCCTCACCGTGAACTTCCAGTCCCTGGTGGCCACCAAGGCCAACCGCATCGTCCGCTCCGCTCAGGGCCGCAGCGTCTTTGAGTTCGGCTCCCGCCGGGCCCAGAGCTACGACGCCGCCATTCTGGGGGCCCGGGCGGCCTTCATCGGCGGCTGCGACGGCACCGCCTGCGCCATCGCCGACCGGGAATACGAGGTCCCTGCCATGGGCACCATGGCCCACAGCTGGGTCCAGCTCTTTGACAGCGAGTACGAAGCCTTCAAAAAGTACGCCGAAATCTACCCCGACGGCTGCGTCCTGCTGGTGGACACGTACAGCGTCCTGAAATCCGGCATCCCCAACGCCATCAAGTGCTTCGACGAGGTCCTGAAGCCCATGGGCTACCGTCCCAAGGGCGTCCGCATCGACTCCGGCGACATCGCCTACCTTTCCAAGAAAATGCGGAAGATGCTGGATGACGCCGGGTACCCGGACTGCAAGATCGTGGCATCCAACTCCCTGGACGAGTACCTGATCCGGGACCTGATCCTCCAGGGCGCCATCATCGACACCTTCGGCGTCGGCGAGAACCTCATCACCTCCAAGAGCGACCCGGTTTTCGGCGGCGTCTACAAGCTGGTGGCCGTGGAGGAGAACGGCAAGTTTGAGCCCCGCATCAAGGTCAGCGAGACGGTGGAGAAGATCACCACCCCCAACTTCAAAAAGGTCTACCGCCTGTTCAAAAAGGACAGCGGCCAGGCTGTGGCGGACTATGTGGCCCTCTTTGACGAGGAAGTCCCCGCCGAAGGCCCCATCACCCTCTTTGACCCCCTGGAGACCTGGAAGTGCAAGACCTTCGAGGACGTGGAGCTCCGGCCCATGATGGAGCACATCTTCGAAAAGGGCAAATGCATCTACCAGTGCCCCAAGCTCAGCGAGATCCGGGAGTACTGCGCCGCCCAGGTCAACACCCTGTGGGACGAGGTCAAGCGCTTCGAGAACCCCCACCGGTACTACGTGGACCTTTCCGAAGCCTGCTGGAACAGCAAGCACATGCTCCTTTCCCAGAAACAGTATTGAGAAAATCCCCCGTTCCCGGCCTGCGCGTCGGAACGGGGGATTTTTTGCGGAAAAACGCCGGTTTTCTCTTGACATTTGGGAAAGAGGGGTATATTATCAGCAACGGTGTTATAAAACAGTGTTATGAATCGAGGTGAGTCCGGTGGCAAAGCAGATCGAAGGGGTCGGGGAGCGTATCCTGGCCTGCGCCAAGGAGGAATTCCTGGAAAAGGGGTACACCGACGCCTCCCTCCGCACCATTGCGGCGGCGGCAGAGACCAGCACCAACTCCATTTACGTCCGCTTCGGGGACAAGGAGGGGCTGTTTTCCGCCATTGTGGAGCCGGTGCTCAGCGAGATGGTGGAGCGCTTCTTAAAAATCCAGGAGACCTTCCACCACATGGACCGGGCCGCCCAGGCCGCCCGGATGCCGGAGTATGCCGACGGCGGCACCGCGGAGCTGGTGGGGTACATGTACGACCACCTGGACGAGTTCCGACTGCTGCTGGACGCCTCCTACGGCACCCGGTTCCACAACTTCGTGGACCAGCTGGTCCGCATCGAGGTGGAGTACACCTACAAGTACATGGAAACGGTGGGGTATCCCGCCCGGTTCGGCGACGCCCTGACGGAAAAGCTGCTTCATATCGTCACCACCTCCCGCTTTGAGAGTATCTTTGAGGTCATCCGCCACGGCATGAGCCGGGAGGAGGCCGCCGAGTACATCCAGCTGCTGAGCCGGTACCACCGCACCGGATTTGTCGCGATCTTCGGCCAGGGCGGGGAATAAACGCATCGAAGGGTTGCCGGAAACGGCAGCCTTTCTATAAAGGCACGGGTTAGCCTGTGCTAATTCATAGGAGGGAACTGTATGAAAGAACAAAGCCCCATCGGGCGAATCTGGGAGCTGGGCCGGCAGGAGCACGGCAGGCTCATCACGGCGGTGCTCCTTGCCGTGACCGGCGTGATCTGCGGCATGGCGCCGTATTTTGCGGCGGCGAAGATCATCGTGCTGCTCCTTTCGGGGGAAACGGCGATTGCCGCTTATCTTCCCTGGCTGCTGACGGCGCTGTGCGGCTTTCTGCTGCGGACGGCCCTTTATAACAGCGCCCTTTCCATCTCCCACAAGGCCACCTTCGGCATCCTGAAGACCATCCGCCAGAAGCTGCTGGCCAAGCTGCCCCGGCTGCCTCTGGGCACGGTGATGAACACCTCCAGCGGCAAGCTCAAGGAGATCATCGTGGACCAGGTGGACAGCATGGAAACGACGCTGGCCCATCTTTTCCCGGAAATGACCGCCAACGTTGTGGGTCCCGTGCTGATCATCGTCTATCTGTTCCTGCTGGACTGGCGGCTGGCGCTGCTGTCCCTGGCAGTGTTCCCGGTGGCCTTCTTCTTTATGATGATGGTCATGGGGAACTACGCCAAGGACTTTGAAGGCGCAGTCAAGGCCACAAACGAGATGAGCGGGACCATGATCGAGTACATCAACGGCATCGAGGTCATCAAAGCCTTCAACCAGGGCAGGAAGTCCTATGGCCGCCTGGTGGAGAAGGTCCGGGCCAACGCCCAGTACTACTTCGACTGGATGAAGCGCAGCCAGTTCGGAATGTCCCTGGCCTACGCCTTTTTCCCGGCCCAGATGCTGACCATTCTGCCCTGCGGGTGGCTGTTTTACACCCACGGCACCCTGACGGCGGAGACCTTCGTGACGGTGATCATCCTCTCCCTGGGCATAGCAGCCCCCATTGTGGCGGCCTTCAACTTCGTGGACACCCTGGCCCAGGTCAACACCACCGTCGCCCAGGTGGACGAGATTCTCAAGGCTGAGGAGCAGGACCACGGCGAAAAAGCCGCTTCCCTGACCGGCCATGCCATCCAGGTCCGGGACGTCTCCTTCGGCTATCACGCGGACAAGGAGATTCTTCACCACGTCAGCCTGTCCATTCCCGAAAACGGCATGACGGCCCTGGTGGGGCCCTCCGGCTCGGGAAAATCCACCCTGGCCAAGCTCATCGCCGGGTTCTGGGACGTGAAGGACGGGAGCATTTCCATGGGCGGCTGCGATTTGAAGGAGATTCCCCTGACCCAGCTCTACGACCAGACGGCCTTTGTCTCCCAGGACAACTACCTCTTTGACGACACCGTCCGGGAAAATATCCGCATGGGCCGGAGAGATGCCACCGACGCTGAGGTGGAGGCCGCCGCCCGGGCCGCCGGCTGCGACGGCTTTATCGGGGAGCTGGAGCACGGCTACGACACGGTGGTGGGCGGAGGCGGCGCACACCTTTCCGGCGGCGAGCGCCAGCGCATCGCCATTGCCCGGGCCATACTGAAAAACGCCCCCATCGTCATCCTGGATGAGGCCACCGCTTACATCGACCCGGAAAACGAGGCGGTGATCCAGAAGGCCGTGGCCAGGCTGGTGGAGAATAAGACGGTGATCGTCATTGCCCACCGGCTGTCCACCATTACCGGCGCGGACAATATCGTGGTGGTCAACAACGGGCAGATCGAGGCCCAGGGGAAGCACGAAGCCCTGCTGGATTCCTGCGGGCTCTACCGTGAGATGTGGCAGGCCCATATCGGAGCAAAGGACGGTGACGCAGAATGATTGAAGCATTCCGTAAAATCTGGCGTTTCGCCGGAAAAGAAACGAAAAACATCAACAAGTCTGTGGCAGTGGGCTTTTTGAACGCGCTGCTGCAAATGTTTCAGGTTGCGGCCATCTATTTTGTGGTCCTGGCGCTGATCGGCGGGGAACATTCCGCAAAAACGGCGTGGCTGGCCCTGATCTGCGAGCTTATCAGCATTTTCGGCGGCGCTGTGACCGCCAGCTATTCCAAGATGCTCCAGACCCACGCGGGCTATTTCATGGCCGCCGACCGGCGGATTTCCATTGCCGACCGGCTGAAAAGCGTGCCCATGGGCTTCTTCAACCAGAACAGCCTGGGCCAGCTCTCCGGCGTCTGCACTACGGTCATCGGCAGCATCGAGAGCATGGTGCCCATGGTGCTGGTCAACATCCTCAGCGGATTGATCACCACGGCGGTGTTTGCGGTGCTGATCCTGGTCTTTGACTGGCGCATCGGCCTCATTGCCCTGGCGGGGATTCTGCTGCACCTGTGGGTGGTTTCCGCCATGGAGAAGAAATCGGCGGCCATTGCCGACGACACCCAGAAGTCCCAGACGGCGCTGATCGAGGCGGTCCTGGAAACGGTCCAGGGAATGAGCGTCGTAAAATCCTTCAACCTCACCGGCAAGGGGGACAAAAAGCTCCAGGACGCCCTGGAGTACAACCGCCGCAGCAATCTGGAGGTGGAGCGGGTCCTGACGCCCTACACGGCTTTGCAGGAGGCGGTGCTCCAGGCGGCCGGTGTCGCCATGATGCTGGCGGCGGTGCTGCTGTGGATCGGCGGGTCCATGTCCCTGGCCAACGCGCTGATGAGCCTGATCGTGTCCTTTATGGTGTTCAGCCAGATCAAGGTCTTCGGCATGGGTGTTTCCATGCTGCGGCTGACGGCGGCGGCCATTGACCGCACCGTGGAGACGGAGGATATGCCCCGGATGGACGAAAACGGCAAATCCCTGGCCCCGGAGACCCACGACATCGTCTTCGACCGGGTGAACTTCTCCTATGAAAAGAAGCCCATCCTCCAGGATATTACCGTGACCTTGCCGGATAAGACCACCACCGCCGTGATCGGGCCCTCCGGCAGCGGAAAGACCACCTTCTGCAACCTCATCGCCCGCTTCTGGGACGTGGACGGCGGCAGCGTGAAAATCGGCGGCCATGACGTCCGGGAGTACACCCTGGAATCCCTGATGGATCAGATCAGCGTGGTGTTCCAGAACGTCTATCTGTTCGCCGACACCATCGAGAACAACATCAAGTTCGGCTGCCCCGACGCCACCCATGAGGAAGTGGCCGCGGCGGCCAGGGCGGCCTGCTGCGACGACTTCATCGAAGCCCTTCCCAACGGGTATGACACCGTGATCGGCGAGGGCGGGGCCAGCCTTTCCGGCGGCGAAAAACAGCGGATTTCCATTGCCCGGGCCATGCTGAAAAACGCCCCCATCGTCATCCTGGACGAGGCCACGGCCAACGTGGACCCGGAAAACGAGGACCGGCTCCAGAAGGCCATCGAGGCCCTGACCCGGAACAAGACCATCATCATGATCGCCCACCGGCTGAAAACCGTGCGCCACGCCGACCAGATTCTGGTCATCGACCATGGCCGCATCGTCCAGCAGGGGAAACATGAGGAGCTGATCGGTCAGCCCGGCATCTACGCCGATTTTGTCGGCGGCAAAAAAGAGACCGTGGACTGGAAGCTGTAAGCACTCCGATTGGCGGAAAACCCGGGTCAGAATTGGTGCGGAAAGGGTAGCATTAGGGTCACGGAAGGGGACGGTTGGGGGCCCTTTCCGGCTGCCGGTTTCCAAGAAAACAACCTCCTTCTCCATCTGCCGTGGAAGGGACCTGCGGCGGGTGGGGGGAGGAGGCTTTTTCTATAAAACAGCCGAGGCGGATGGAACGCCCCGGCTGTTTTGGTGTGTCAGTTTTTTGCCAGGTAGAGACCCAAGAGGATGACGCGCTCTCCGGCGTTGGTTTCGGGGAAGGACAGGGTGACGGTGTTGGATTGGGCATCCTCCCACTGGGTGGTTTTCCCTTGGGAAATGCGGTTTTCGCCCAGCAGCAGATCCGACGGCAGCGCTGCTGGGGCTTGGTCCGCGAAGGCTGCAAGGGCTTTTTCGAAGGCAGATTCGGGGACCGTTACCGCGTATTCAACGGCGACCAGTCTGTTGTCCTGGAAGGAGAAGATTTCCTGGACTGTATCCGACAGCCCGGGGATTTCTATGGAACGGATGATCCGCGGATGGTCCTCGCCCAGGGTCGTATCCAGATCGGTTCCGGGAATCTGCGCGGCACTCCGGACTTCCTCCGGGGTCATGTTGAATTTTACGGTTTTTGGGGACAGGGTGGAGCCGCTGGAATCAACGGCATAGGAAAAGAGGCCGCCGGAGCCTTGGGAAGAACAGGCCGGGAGGAAAACGCCGAGGCAGCAGAGGACGATGAGAAAGCGGCAGAACCGGCCAAAGGGGTTCCGATGGAAAGGCTTCATTTGAATTCCTCCAATCGTGGGAAGCGGTCAACGGGCGTTGTGCTTTACAGGATAACCATAGCATATGGCAGGCGGAAAGTCAAGGGGCGGGCGGGCTGTTCCGGGAAGGCGCTTGGAATTGGCGGAGATGACAATTCCCGCGTCCTATGGCGTTATCCGGCGCGGCATTTCCGGGGACGGGGGGTGTTGAGCGTGCCCTTATGGTATAAGCCGGGCGGCTTTGTATGCGGCCAGCTTACCGCAAAACGCGCAGAGATCAGGGACGCTGCGTTGCTGAGGCCATGTGATATTGGACGGCTGCCCCAAATCGCACAGGAAGATCTGGCGGCATATGGGATCATCCGAAATGTGCTAAATGAGAGTGCTGGCTGGCTTACCGGCACCAGTGGCGAAGCCCTTTTACAGGAAACATTCGATCACAGCGCGGAGTTTGCCATGGAGAACCTGCGCGAGGAATTGAAAAGCAAGCCGATTCAGTGCATTGGCGGAACGCTGGACATTTACACGCCGCCGCAGACGCACTGTGTGCCATTTGCGCAAGCAATTCAGCGTGCGGGCAAAACGGCTTTCCAGGAGATTGATTTCCCCACAGATCATTTCTTTGCCGATTATCGCCTTACAGCAGCCGAAACGGTAATTGCATTTCTGGAAAAACAGCTTCCGGAATAAAAAGATGCCCGCCTATAGACGGGTGTCCGTAAAACAGTTAATCCTCCGTATGGCTTAGACCATGCGGAGGATTTGTTTATGTCTAATCT
>CAKTCT010000008.1 GCA_934539585.1 uncultured Oscillospiraceae bacterium
GTCATCTGTTTATCCATAATTTCATTATATCACATTTGGCACTATCTCGCTCCTTTTTCTGTGCGGTGTTGCCTTAGTCTTGATTCTCTTTCTCTTGAAAGAAATCATCCGGATCAGCAATAAAAAAAGATAACCGCCCTCACTCCCCAGTGCTGCGGTTATCTTAGCCAATCAATGGGGCGAACCGTCTATCGGTATCGCCTTACAGCTTTATTATAGGCGATTTTGGCAGGAATGTCAAGGGGCGGCGGTTCCACATTCTTGCGCAAAACTTTACAATTGATTTCTGCCCAAAGCCGCGGTACAATAGAAGCGAAAACCACCGTCAACAAGGAGGACGTTTATGGAATTGCAGTTCATGGGCACCGGCGCGGCGGATTGGGACATCTCCACCCGCAGGGAAGGCGAGTTTTTCCGCCGCCTTACCTCGGTCCGCATCAACGACGACCTGATCATCGACTTCAACGACGAGACCCCGGACTTTCTGGAAGCCTCCGGCGGCAGCGTGGGCGGGGTCCGGGATATCCTGATTACCCACACCCACTCGGACCATTACTCCAATGCTGCCGTCAACCGGTATTTCGGGCCGGGAACCACTCTCTGGGCCGATGAAAAGGCCCTCCCTCATTTGGGGACCACCATCTCCCTCCAGCGGGCCATACCCCTGTACACTCCGGTGCAGGTGGGACGGTACACCGTCCTGGCGGTGGAGGCCAACCACCTGGTGGAGGACAGCGACGAACAGCCCCTCCACTACGTTATCTCCGACGGCAGCCGCCGGATCTTCTGGGGCTGCGACGGCGCATGGCTCCGGACCCGGGCCTGGCGGGCCATCCGGGAGTTTTCCTACGACCTGGTGGTCTTTGACGGCACCCTTTCCGACAAAGAGGGGGACTTCCGCATCTTCGAGCACAACGACCTGAACATGATCGCCGGGATGACCGCCGCTTTCCGGGAACAGGGGATGCTGGCCCCGGGCGGAAAGGTGATGATCTCCCACATGTCCCGGTACTCCCAGCGGGAGCACCAGGATTTGGCCGCGTATCTGGAGCCTTTGGGCATCCTTCCCGCCTACGACGGGCTGCGGGTGGAAATCTGACGGAAAACGGGAGGAGCCGGCGCGTCCGGTCCCTCCCGTCTTGCTGTCCGGGACGATTATCCCTGAATCCGCCAGCCCTCGGCCCTTTCCCGGATCTCGGTGAAGCGCTTGTACACGCCGTCCCGGGCGATGAGCTGGTCGTGGGTGCCGGACTCCGCGATGCGGCCGTCCTCCACCACCAGAATCTGGTCGGCGTTCCGGACCGTGGCCAGGCGGTGAGCGATGGTGATGATGGTCTTGCCCCGGGTCAGCTCGGAGATGGCCTGCTGGATCAGGTGCTCGTTTTCCGGGTCGATGCTGGCCGTGGCCTCGTCCAGGAGGATGATGGGGGCGTCCTTCAGAATGGCCCGGGCGATGGAAATCCGCTGCTTCTCCCCGCCGGAAAGGGTGCCGCCGCCTTCGCCGATCACGGTGTCGTAGCCCTGGGGCAGAGCCATGATAAAGTCGTGGCACAGGGCCTTTCTGGCGGCGGCGATCATTTCCTCCAGGGGGCGCCGGGCTTGCCGAAGCAGATGTTGGCCCGGACGGTGTCATGGAACAGGTACACGTTCTGGAACACCATGGAGATGTTGGTCAGGAGGCTGTCGCAGGTGAACTCCCGCAGATCGTGGCCGCCGACGGTGATGCTGCCGGACTGGGGATCGTAAAACCGGGCCAGGAGGCTGCAGATGGTGGTCTTTCCCGAGCCGGAGGGGCCCACGATGGCCGCCGAGGTCTTTTCCAGGATGCGGAAGGAGACGTTTTTGAGGACCTGCCGGGAGTCGTAGCCGAAGCAGACGTCCTGGAATTCGATGTCGAAGCGGTCCGGCTTCACGTCTTTTCCTCCGGCGTCGATGAAGTTCTCCTCCCGGAGTGCGTCCAGCTGGTCCATGGCGTCGTCAATGACCCCCAGGGTGTGGGCGCTGTCGCTGATGGGCTCCAGGCTGGCGAAGATGCTGAAGGAGAAAAAGACGAACATCAGCATCATGGAAAAGCTCATGCTCCCGCGGAGGCATTGCAGCGCCGCCGCCAGGGCAAGGCCCACGCTGCCGCATTTCAGCGCCAGGAGGTGCAGCGCGTTGCCGGGAAGGTAGCCCCACTCGATCTTCAGGTGGATGCGCTTGCTGTCCCCTGCGGCCCTGGTCACGGCCTCCATGGAGGCCCCGGCCTTGCCGAAGGACTTGACCACGGCCAGCCCCCGGGCGTACTCGATGACCGCGCCGGTCATGTCCCGGTTGGCCTGGGCCTCCACCGGGGCGTTTTTTCGGCTGTAATGGGAGATGAGGAGCAGGCACCCAAAGGACAGCGCCGCCGCTCCCAGGGCGATCAGGGCCGTCACCGGGCTGCACGCCGCCAGTCCGGCGAAGATCACCAGGAAGTTCAGGTATCCCCCGACGAAATTGTCGATCATCCGGATGCCCATGTTTTCCAGGGTGGACAGGCCGGTGGTGATGGAGCTTAAAATGCTGCCGGTGCTTTTCTGCTGGAAGTATCCCAGGGACACCCGCTTGAGCGCGTCGCCTACGGCCAGCCGGTCCCGGGCGGTGAGCTGGTAGCTGATGGGCTCCTGCAGCCTGGCCCGGAGGTAGTCAAAGAGGAACCGGAAAAAGACCAGCCCCGCCTGGATGAGGATGGATTTCCAGACCCAGGCTCCGTCAAAGGGCTTCCCGCTCCGCTGGTCCTCGATGAGGAGCCCTACGGTATAGGCCGCCAGCCCCAGGGGCAGCGCCGCGAAGATGTGGGAGAAAAAGGCCATGACAAACCCCAGATACAGCCTGCCCTTGAATTCCCCGCACCAGTCGATGATGCGTTTTACTGTCTTGAACATGGGTCATGCCTCCTTTTCCGCGGACGATACCGCCCAGCTCTTTGCCCCGATGTGGGCCTGCCACATTTCCCGGTACAGGGGGGCAGGTCTCCAGCAGCTCCTCCTGCCGGCCCCGGGCGGCTATGGAACCGTTTTTCAGCACCACGATGCTGTCGGCGTTTTTGATGGTGGACAGCCGGTGGGCGATGACCAGCAGGGTCTTCCCCTTGGTCAGGGCGGCGATGCTCTGCTGGAGCTTTTCTTCGTTTTCCGGGTCGGTGAAGGCCGTAGCTTCGTTCCGATTAGCACAACCAGCGCAAACCCGCATAAAACCGGGACTTTTCAAAAATCTAAAGACAATTAAACATCTCTATAATCACACCTGAAAGCGTGTTATCGAAATGTACTCCGGCAGCGACCTTGCAAAAGAAAGAGGATGGACGGACAAATACCTTGCAGAGCATTTTGTCGTGGTATGGGCAAAATACTATGTAGAGTATGACCATACAAAGACATTTTTGGATGACGGTTACACAGAACAGTATTTCTACCTGACCCAAGATACAAAATCTAGTGAATGGGCGATTTCTGATAACACATCTCCCAACATAACGACAGAATAGGCTTACAGTTTGTAGGGTAGATATGCGATTGCTGAACAACTAAATGTTTAACCAAGAGCAGCTATTTTCGTACAGAAAACGGCTGCTCTTTTCTTTTCAGTTTTCATAATGGGCACCTCTTTCTCTCCGATACTCCGTAGGCGTCAGCTTCATCACCTTTTTGAAGGCTTCGGTGAATTTTCCGGCGTTGTCGTAGCCAACCCGGCCGGCAATCTCGGCCACGCTCCGGTCCCGTTCCCGCAAAAGCAGCTCCGCCGCCCGGTTCATCCGGTAGGACATGAGCCAGCTTCCCATGGCCGCGCCGTAAATGGAGCGGAAGCAGGTCTTCATGGCCGTCATGGGGATGTCGAACCGCCGGGACAGCTCCTCCTGGGTGAAATTCTCGGCCAGGTGCTCCGTCAGGAACCCTTTCACCGCCTTGACCTTCTCCGCCTGGGACTTGTAAAAGTAGGGCCGCTCCGTGTCCTCCCGGGGGATGGTCATGGCGTCCAGGCAGAGGAGCAGCTCCAGAATCTTCACCTTGAAGTAGGGGATGCGGATTTTCTCCGGCACCCGGTACATCTCCCCGAAAATGTGCTCCATTCCCTCCGCTCCGTGGATCACCCGGGGGAGCCGCCCCAGCTGGAACCGGCGGATCACCGCCTCCGGCGTCACGGGGAAGTCCCTGACCTCCTCCGCCAGGGCCGGTCCGGCAATCTCCCGGTCAAAGGCCACAGTAAGGCCGTGGTAGTGGCAGGAGGGGAACTGGAAAGCGCCGGTGTGCTCCTCCCGGAGGTCCAGCTTCATGTCCCCGGCCTCAGTGTAGGCCACCCGGCCGGGTCCGGCGGCGTACTCCATCCGTCCCTCCCGGCAGTGGTCGATGGCCAGAATCCGCCGGTCCGGCACAAAGCCGCAGTCGTAGCGCTCCATGTGGAAGTCGTTGAAGCTCAGCAGCACCCCGGGGAACACCTGGTAGGCCGATGGTGCCGTCGCCGGTGTCGCTGCGGAACTGCCAGACGGCGCAGCCGTCGCTCTGGGCCAGGAGCACGGCCCCTTGGTTTTCAAACATCGCCGATGCGTTCACGGTGTGGGCCTCCTTGGGTCGGGATTTGAGGTTAGTTTCCGCTAACTGTTATTCAGTATAGCATTTCTCCGCCGCCGCGTCTATACCGATCCGGCGGAATTGCACGTTTTCGACGGGAGTTTTTTGGATGTATCAAGGGACGTTTCGATTTGACAAGAATGGGCAATTTATGATATGCTGAAAATGTAAGGTGATACCTGACACGGTAGGCGGTTCAATCTTGCCCTCGAGAGGGGGCGTTGCTGATGGATTACACGTTGCTGGTACTTATTATCATCATCCTCTTTCTTGTGAAAGAGATAATCCGCTTAAGCAATAATAAAAAAAGATAACCGCCCCTAGTCCCCACTAGCACGGTTATCTTTTTCCAAGCTTTTGGGGCGAACCGTCTATCGGTATCGCCTTACAGTTTTATTATAGCGGATTTTTCCGGAAGTGTCAAGGGGGCGGTTACAGGGCCTGCAAAACTGCGGAAAGGGTCAACCGGGGCAGCTCCAGGGAGGCGGGGAGGTGGGCGGACATGGTCTCCAGGCTGTGGGCGTCGGAGCTGGTGAGGACTTTGCAGGCTCCGGGCGGGGGAAAGCCGCGCTCCAGGCCCCGGGGGCTGATTTCCACCGTTCGGGCGTTGAGCTCCGGGGGGAGAAAGCCCAGGCTGGACAGCACCGAGTAGGCAGGCTTGTCGATATGGGCCGGGATGGGGACGCCGCCCCGCTGGCGCACCTTCTCAAACACCGTCTGGATGGGGAGGGAGACGGCGTTGATCAGAAGCTTCTCCGGCTGGCCCACGATCTGGTCGTTTTCGTCCAGGATCAGCTGATCGCCGAAGATTTCCGGGCGGTTGGCGATGGGGGGAAGGCAGGCGTAGACCTCCGCGTCCATGTCCAGGGCGGCTTCCAGGGAGGGGAACAGGGCAAGGACGTGGACCTCCTCCGCGGTGGTGATCTCCATGGCGGGGACGGCCAGCAGCCCTTGCTCCGCTGCAAGACGGCAGACCGCCGGGAGGTTTCTGGCACTGTTGTGGTCGCTGACCGCAAAGACCGGCAGCTCCAGGATCCCGGCCATGGCGACGATGTTCCCGGGGGTCATCTCGTTTTCCCCGCAGGGGGACAGGCAGGAGTGGAGGTGCAGGTCGTAGGGGACTAGCAAAGCCCCAGCTCCCGGGCCAGTTTCAGGGCCGTGTGGAAGCTGGATTCCGGGGACTCCAGGACGCAGACCTCCTGCTCCCGGGCGCGGCGGAGGCAGGCTTCGTCAAAGTGCATCCCCTCGCAGAGGATGATGCAGCTGACGTCGGCCAGGACTCCTACGGCGATGGTGTTGACGTTGGCCATCACCGTCACCAGGGCGTCTCCCGCCCGGGCCCGGCCCATGACCAGGCTCAGCAGGTCGCCGCAGTAGACGCCTTCGATGTCCCGGCAGTCGCCTGCTCCCGGGGAGACGACCGAAAGGTTGTATTTTTCCGCAAATGCCGTTGGGGTCATGGCTGTTCCTCCTTGGTGTCGGGCTCCTCCTGGCGGAAGGGGGCGGGGATGTAGTGTTCCAGGCGGCGGATGTCCCGCAGCAGGTCCTGGAGGCCCGCTTTGTACTTGAAAACGCAGTCGTCCACCGAGGCCAGGCCCCGGACCACGTCCTCCGCCAGGGCTTTGCAGGAGGGCGCGCCGCAGGAGCCGCAGTCCAGGCCCTCCAGGGAGTCGGCGATCTCCTCCACCCGGGCCATTTTTTCCATGGCCGAGGCCATGTCGTCGTCCAGCTTCAGCACCGGGACGTATTCCAGAGGGGCGTCCCAGAGCATCTCCGGGGTCACGGCGTCGATGTGGTTCAGGCTGACGGGGAGGTGCTTCCGGATGCGGTAGAGCTTGGTCCGGGCCACGTAGGGGTTCTCCACGTTGAGGACCCCGCCCACACAGCCGCCGGAGCAGGCGTTGAGCTCGATGAAATCCACGTCCCGGAACTTTTCATCCTCCAGGTCCTCCAGGACCCGGATGACGTTTTCAATGCCGTCGGCGGCCAGGTAGTTGTCGTGGATGAGGCCGGCGGACTCCCCGCCGGAGCTGCCCCAGGAAAGGCCGATCCGCCCGGCTTCGGAGACGGCCCGGGGCGGCTCTGCGGCGGTCTGCTTCATAAAGGGGAGGAGCAGCGGATAAATCTCGCTGACCGCCACGGCGGCGTCCACGGCGCTTTTTTCCGTGCCCAGGGGCATTTTCGCCGCCGTGACCTTGGCGGGACAGGGGGTGAGGAACACCGCGCCGATCCGCTCCGGGGGAAGGCCGGTCTCTCTGACCGCTTCCTCCTTGGCCAGGCGGGCCGCCACCTCCACCGGGGCGTTGAGGGGGAGGATGTGGTCGATGAGGCCAGGGAACCGCACCCGGATGAGCCGGGTCACGGCGGGGCAGGCCGAGCTGATCACCGGCTTTGGGATTGCGCCGCTTTTCATGATGCGGCGGGTGGCCGCCGAGACCAGCTCCGCCGCCTTGGCCACCTCATAGACCTTGTGGAAGCCCATGGCCCGGAGGGCTCCCAGGAGGATGTCCGGCTCCTCCAGGTTGTTGAACTGGGCGGCAAAGGAGGGCGCGGGCAGGGCAATGACGTAGTCGAACCGCCGGAGCACGGCGGGGCTGTCGGAGGTGGCCCGTTTGGCGTGGTGGGGACAGACCCGGATGCACTCGCCGCAGTCGATGCAGCGCTCGGGGATGATCCGCGCCTTTTTGCTCCGGACCCGGATGGCCTCGGTGGGACAGCGCTTGATGCAGTTGATGCACCCCTTGCACTTTTCCCGGTCCAGGGTCACGGAATGGAAAAACTCCTGCATGGCAAAAACCTCCTGACGCGGCTGTGGGTCAGCCGCCGGTGTAAACGGTCATGTAGACGGTGGTCCCCACCCCTACGGTGGAGTCGATCCGCATTTCGTCGGAGTACTTTTTCATGTTGGGCAGGCCCATCCCCGCACCGAAGCCCAGGCTCCGGACCTCGTCGGGGGCCGTGGACCAGCCCTCCTGCATGGCCTGGTCGATGTCGGCGATGCCCTTGCCCTGGTCGGCCAGGATCATATCGATGCGGTCCGGGGCCACTTCCACGTCGATCCGGCCGCCGTTGGCGTGGATGACCATGTTGATCTCCCCCTCGTAAAGGGCGATGGAGACCTTGCGGATGGCGTCGGGGGAGACCCCCAGCTTCCGCAGCTTCTTTTTGACGCTGGAGGACGCTTCGCCCGCCCGGGTGAAGTCGCTCCCGTCTACCTCATAGGTCCATTTCAGCGTTTGAATCGTTGCTCCCTCCCCGCAATCCGTTTTCCCAAAGGATGCCGCAGGCTTCAAACATCCGCAGCGGCGTGGACAGCAGCACCATCCCCCGGCGTCTGGCCAGGGCGGTCATGTCCTCGTCGGGGGTCTTGCCCCGGACAAAGACGATGCAGACCATGTCCATCATGTCCGCCGTCCGGACCACCTGGATGTTCACCAGCCCGGTGAGGAGGACGGCCTGGTTCTTCACAAAGGCCAGCACGTCGCTCATCATATCCGAGCCGCAGGCGTCGTGGACGGGGGTGTCCAGATTCTCTTCTCCGCAAATAAGGTCGGCGTTCAGCGCCAGCATCACGTCCCGCACGGTCATGAAGGATCCCTCCCGGTCATTTTGATTTTCAGATGGGGCATATATCTTCCGAGACATAGGGGAGACCGCCCGGCGGCGGAGCCGGTCCGGCCGGGGGAGGCGGTCCTGCCCCATGTACTTCCAGTATAGCACATTTCGCCGTTCTGTCAATTTCTTTTTGTTACCCTCTGCTATCTTTTGTGGAGAACGCATTGTTTTCCGGCGGTTTTTCCGTGAAAAAGCCTGACTGCGGTTTTTGTATAAGGTCTCCAAAAAAGAAAAAACAGATTATTCTACAAAAGATATAGCAATTTTCGCTAAAACATGCTATAATATGAAGAAGTGCAGAGCGTCTGTGTCCCTGTCCGGAAGGGGCGCTTTGCCGGTCAGTCGCCGGTTTGTGCAAATCAAGTCCTTCTTTCAGCGTAAGGATCCCGCGGCGGCTTGCTTTATTCCCTGGTATGTTAAACATTTCACAAGGAGGTCCACGCTATGTCTACCAAAAAAGCCGGTGTTACATTCAAAGGCACGCCGGAGCAGGAAGCCAAGCTCCTGGAGATCATCGCAGCCCACAAGGAACAGCCGGGCGCGCTGATGCCGGTGCTTCAGCAGGCCCAGGAGGTCTACGGCTATCTTCCCATCGAGGTGCAGACCATCATCGCCGAGGGTCTGGACGTTCCCCTGGAGGAGGTCTACGGCGTCGTTACGTTCTATTCCCAGTTCTCCCTGTACCCCAAGGGACAGTACAAAATCTCCGTATGTCTTGGCACCGCCTGTTATGTAAAGGGCTCCGGCGACGTGTACGATCGCCTGCAGCAGAAGCTCGGGATCAAGGGCGGTGAATGTACTCCCGACGGCAAATTCTCCCTGGACGCCTGCCGCTGTGTCGGCGCCTGCGGTCTGGCTCCGGTCATGACCATCAACGACGAGGTCTACGGAAAGCTGCTCCCGGACGACGTGGACGACATCCTTGCCAAATACGAATAAGTTCCGAAGGGGCTGAGATCATGCAGGAGCTGTCGCTGAACGTTCTGGACATCGCCCAGAACTCTATCCGCGCCGGGGCCGCCCTCATCGCCATCACGGCGGAGGAACGCCGGGCGGACGCCTTTCTGGAGATCACCGTCTCCGACAACGGCTGCGGCATGACCGAGGAGCAGGTGAAGCGGGTCATGGACCCCTTTTTCACCACCCGGACCACCCGGAAGGTGGGGCTGGGCGTGCCGTTTTTCAAAATGTCCGCAGAGGCCACCGGCGGGGACTTTTCCATCGTCTCCCGGCCCGGGGAGGGAACCACGGTTTCCGCCCGCTATCACACAGACCACATTGACATGCTCCCTTTGGGAGACATGAACGCCACCATCCTCTCCCTGATCACCATGAACCCTGATCTGGATTTCGTATACACCCGTTCCCTGGACGGGAACCCCTACGTCCTGGATACCCGGGAGCTCAAAGAGGTCCTGGAGGACGTTCCCCTCAACGCCCCCGACGTGGTCCTCTATCTCAAAGAGGCCCTGGAGGAGGGCACTGCGGCGCTCTATGGAACGCCGGACACCAACTGAAAGGAAGGAAGATTCTTTATGAAGAGCCTGGAAGAGCTGAAAGCCATCCGCGACCGCGTCAGAAGCAGCGTCGATCTCCGGGAAAACAACTCCGATAAGATCCGTGTCATCGTGGGCATGGCCACCTGCGGCATCGCCGCCGGCGCCCGCCCCGTGCTGGCCGCCTTTACCGATGAGATCGCCAAGCGCGGTCTTTCCAACGTGGCCGTCACCCAGACCGGCTGCATCGGCATCTGTCAGTATGAGCCTGTGGTGGAGGTCTTCGACACCGAGGGCAACAAGACCACCTATGTGAAAATGACCCCCGAGAAGGCTGTGAAGGTCGTTACCGACCACCTGGTCAACGGCAACGTTGTCACCGAGTACACCATCGGCAGCATCGATATGAAATAAGGAGGAAGCAGCATGTATCGTTCTCACGTACTGGTTTGCGGGGGCACCGGATGTTCCTCCTCCAACAGCCAGCAGATCATCGAAGCCCTGGAGGCGGAGCTCAAGGCCAACGGCCTGGAAAATGAAGTGAAGGTCGTCAAGACCGGCTGCTTCGGCCTGTGCGCTCTGGGCCCCATTATGATCGTCTATCCCGAAGGCTGCTTCTATTCCGAAGTGAAGCCCGAAAACGTTCCCGAAATCGTCAGCGAGCACCTGCTCAAGGGCCGCATCGTCAAGCACCTGCTTTACAAAGAGACCGTGAACGAGGACTCCGACAAGGTCAAGTCCCTGAACGAGACCCAGTTCTACGCCAAGCAGCACCGGGTGGCGCTGCGGAACTGCGGCGTTATCAACCCCGAAAACATCGACGAGTACATCGCCGTGGACGGCTACCAGGCTCTGGGCAAGGTCCTCACCGAAATGACTCCCCAGCAGGTCATCGACACCATGCTGGCCTCCGGGCTCCGGGGCCGGGGCGGCGCAGGCTTCCCCACCGGCCGGAAATGGGCCTTTGCGGCCGCCAATAAGGCTGACCAGAAATATGTCTGCTGCAACGCCGACGAGGGCGACCCCGGCGCGTTCATGGACCGTTCCGTGCTGGAAGGCGACCCCCACGTGGTGCTGGAGGCTATGGCCATCGCCGGCTACGCCATCGGCGCTTCTCAGGGCTACATCTACGTCCGGGCCGAGTACCCCATCGCCGTTCACCGTCTCCAGGTGGCCATCAAGCAGGCCCGGGAATACGGACTGCTGGGCAAGGACATCTTCGGCACCGGCTTTGACTTCGATATCGACCTCCGTCTGGGCGCAGGCGCTTTCGTCTGCGGCGAGGAGACCGCTTTGATGACCTCCATTGAGGGCCACCGCGGCGAGCCCCGTCCCCGTCCTCCCTTCCCGGCGGTCAAGGGCCTGTTCCAGAAACCCACCATCCTGAACAACGTGGAAACCTACGCCAACGTTCCCCAGATCATCCTCAAGGGCGCGGAATGGTTCGCCTCCATGGGCACCGAGAAGTCCAAGGGCACCAAGGTCTTCGCTCTGGGCGGCAAGATCAAGAACACCGGCCTGGTGGAGGTCCCCATGGGCACCACTCTCCGGGAGATCATCGAGGAGATCGGCGGCGGCATCCCCAACGGCAAGAAGTTCAAGGCGGCCCAGACCGGCGGCCCCTCCGGCGGATGCATCCCTGCGGAGCACATGGACATCCCGATTGATTACGACAACCTCATCGCCATCGGTTCCATGATGGGCTCCGGCGGACTCATCGTCATGGACGAGGACACCTGCATGGTGGACATCGCCAAGTTCTTCCTGGAATTCACCGTGGACGAGTCCTGCGGCAAATGTACTCCCTGCCGCGTGGGCACCAAGCGTCTTTATGAGATGCTGGACAAGATCACCCGGGGCGAGGCCACTCTGGAGGACCTGGACAAGATGGAGCAGCTCTGCTACTACATCAAGGCCAACTCCCTGTGCGGCCTGGGCCAGACCGCTCCCAACCCCGTGCTCTCCACCCTCCGGTACTTCCGGGACGAGTACATTGCCCACGTTGTGGACAAGAAGTGCCCCGCCGGCGTCTGCAAACACCTGATGCAGATCACCATCCTCACCGATAAGTGCAAAGGCTGCACCCTCTGCGCCCGCACCTGCCCCGTTGGCGCCATTGAAGGCTCCGTCAAGGTGCCCCATGTGGTCAACCAGGCCAAGTGCATCAAGTGCGGCGCCTGCATGGAGAAGTGCAAATTCGGCGCCATCATCAAGAAATAAAGGAGTGTGGCTCAAGTCATGGAAATGGTCAACATCAAAATCAACAACATGCCGGTGGCCGTCGCCCCGGGGACCACAATCCTGGAGGCGGCCCATCAGGCGGGAATCCAGATCCCGACCCTGTGCTATCTGAAAGAAATCAACGAAATCGGCGCCTGCCGCATCTGCATGGTGGAGGTCAAGGGCGCACGTAGCCTGGTCACGGCCTGCGTTTACCCGGTTAACGAGGGGATGGAGGTCTTCACCAACACCCCCAAGGTCCTGGAATCCCGCCGGCAGAACCTGGAGCTGCTGCTGTCCACCCACGAGCGGAAATGTCTTTCCTGCGTCAAGTCCGGCAAATGTGAGCTCCAGAAGCTCTGCCTGGATTACGGCGTCACCGACGAGACCGCTTATGAGGGCGAGCGGATTCACTACGACATCGATGACTCCGCGCCCCACATGATCCGGGACAACAACAAGTGCGTGCTCTGCCGTCGCTGCGCCGCCGTCTGCCGGAAATGGCAGGATGTGGGCGTTATCGGGGCCAACGAGCGCGGCTTCCGCACCAACATCTCCTGCGCCTTCGAGACGCCTCTGGGCGAGACCTCCTGCGTCTCCTGCGGCCAGTGCATCGTGGCCTGCCCCACCGGCGCTCTCGCCGAAAAGGACCAGACCCAGGACGTGCTGAAGCTCCTGGCCGATCCTTCCAAGACCGTCATCGTCCAGACCGCTCCTGCCACCCGCGTGACCATCGGCGAAGCCTTCGGCATGCCCATCGGCACCAACGCGGAGGGCAAGATGGTGGCGGCTCTGCGGCGGCTGGGCTTTGCCAAGGTCTTTGACACCAACTTCGCCGCCGACCTGACCATCATGGAAGAGGCCAGCGAGCTGGTGGAGCGGATTCAGAACGGCGGCGCGCTGCCTCTGATCACCTCCTGCTCTCCCGGATGGGTCAAGTACTGCGAGCACTACTTCCCCGAGTTCATCCCCAACCTGTCCAGCTGCAAGTCTCCCCAGCAGATGTTCGGCGCTGTGGCCAAGACCTGGTACGCCAAACAGCTGGGCATCGACCCCAAGGACATGGCTGTGGTTTCCATCATGCCCTGCACCGCCAAGAAGTTCGAGGTGGGCCGTGAGGACCAGTCTGCCGCCGGCGTCCCGGATGTGGACGTGGCTCTGACCACCCGGGAGCTTGCCCGGATGATCCAGACCGCCGGCCTTGACTTTGTAAACCTGCCCGACGAGGACTACGACGCTCCTCTGGGCATCGACACCGGCGCGGGCCTGATCTTCGGCGCAACCGGCGGCGTTATGGAGGCTGCTCTCCGCACCGCGGCCGACTGGCTCACCGGCGGGAACGCCACCGGCGAAGCCCTGGACTTCAAAGAAGTCCGCGGCACCGAGGGCATCAAGGAAGCCACCTACACCGTGGGCGGCCTGACCCTGAAGGTGGCCGTCTGCTCCGGCCTGGCTAACGCCAAGAAGGTCCTCCGGGCCGTCAAGGAAGGCAAAGCCGACTACCAGTTCATTGAGATCATGGCCTGCCCCGGCGGCTGTGTCAACGGCGGTGGCCAGCCCTTCCAGCCCGCTTCCGTCCGGAACTTCACCGACCTTCGGGCGCTCCGGGCCCAGGGCCTGTACCGGACCGACGCCAAGATGGAGCTGCGGAAATCTCACGAGAACCCCGGCATCAAGAAGCTGTATGAGGAGTTCCTCGGCAAGCCCGGCAGCCATGTGGCTCATGAGGTCCTGCACACCACCTATGTGAAGCGGCCCAAATATTGATTTGCGGTTTGCGTAGAATCCCCCGCCTGGGACGGTTGTTCCGGGCGGGGTTTTTGTGTGGGGAAGGCCCAGGGAAAGTTTTCGGTCCAGTCTTTTTCAAAAGGCTGGACCGAAACGTGGGCTGCGCACGCTGCGGAACCCAACCCACGGGCTATTGCCAATCCTAACCAAAAGGTGTATAATGAGGAATACCAAAAAGGAGCGTGAAAGTTTTGTACCAGTATGAATTGCATTGCCACACCGCAGGTGTCAGCAAATGCGCCCATGCTTCGCCTGAGGAAGGCGCGCAAATTTACATTGAGGCCGGATATTCCGGTGTGGTCGTTACCAACCACTTCAACAAATACACCTTCGAGGATCTGCCGGAAGGAACTACCTGGGATCAGGTCATCGACCACTACCTCAGCGGCTGGCAGCGGTTCCGGGACGCCGCCGGAGACCGGATCACCGTGCTCCTGGGCATGGAGATCCGCTTTGACCAAAATGAAGACGACTATCTGGTTTATGGCCTTACTGAGGACTTTCTCCGGGGGCATCCGGAGATTATTGACATGACCATCGGCGAGTTTTCCCCTTTGGCACGGCAGGAGGGGATGCTGCTTTATCAGGCTCACCCTTTCCGAAACGGCATGACGGTGACGGATCCCAGTCTCCTGGACGGCATCGAGACCTACAACGGGAACCTCAGTCACGACTCCCGCAACGACATTGCCATGATGTGGGCGGAAAAACACGGCCTACTCCAGTCCAGCGGCTCGGACTTCCACGACCCCGGTCTCCGTTATCGACCCCAGAGCGGCATTCTGACCCGGGAACCCATTCGCAGTCAGGAGGAGCTTCTGGCGGCGCTCCGCGGCGGGCCGCTGCTGATCCGGAAATGAGAACCGCGCGTCCCCGATGGTATTTCGGAGGGCGCGCGGTTTTTTATGGGTGCAGATTTAAGGAGATAGGCGGCTGTTTCGGCTGCGGGGCGGTTTGAATTGCGGGTCCTCTGGAGTTTCCGGAGGGCCCGCGCGGTTTTTACAGGTTCAGAAGATAGGTGATGAGGCAGCCGTTCCAGCCCCGGAAGGTCAGCTTCTGCTCCACGGTGAAGCCGGCGGATTCCAGGGACTTCTGGGAGGCGGTGTTGCCCTCCACCACCCAGGCCCGGAGCTGGGAAAAGCCCATGGCCGGGGCGTGCTCCCGGGCAAAGGCCAGAAGCTCGCCGCAGTAGCCGTTTCCCCAGCGGCTTTTGTCCAGAAAAACGGTGAGGGTGGCGGAGCCGGGGTGGTCCGGGTCCTTTTTCAGGGCGAAAACGCCCACCAGGCCGCCGCCGTCCCGGGTGGTGACGATGTAGGCGTGATTGCCTTCGGCGGTCAGCTCGTCGATGAGGTCCAGGGTCTGCTGGGGGGCGGTGTGGGCGTCAAAGCGCATGAACCGAGCCACCTCCGGGTCGGAGGTCAGGGAGTAGACCGGGGGCAGGTCCTCCCGGCGCAGGGGCTCCAGGGTCAGCCGGGCCGTCTCCCAGCGTTCTGCCGCGGCGTGGGGGTCCTGGGGGTCGATGCCCAGGAGGGCCGCCTGATACTCCCGGCTCAGGGACATGAGGGTGCGGAAAAAGGCGTCGTCGTACCTGGCCATGGAGGGGGCCGCCCGCTGGCGGACGGCGTCCAGAATGGCCTCCTCCCGGGCGGGGACGAAGATTTCCATGCCGTGGGCGCCCTTATACTGGGCCACCTGGCCGCAGAGCTTCATCCGCTCCTCAAAAAGGGTCTGCATTTCCCGGTTGATCCGGTCGATCTCCAAACGAATTTCATTCAGCTCCATGGGGGTCCTCCTGGGGGTCTTCGGTCTTGGGGGAGCGGCGGTAACACAGGTCCTGGATGCGCTCCGCTTCCTTTACATAGAAGGTGGTGCCGCCGGCGTCGATGATGTAGTCGCACCGCTCCACGGCGCTGCGGCCGGCTCCGGTGAGCTGGTCCATCTGGGCTAGCTTCCACAGGGCGGTGATGCGGCTCAGGGTGAAGGTGGCGCAGTCGAACAGGTTCTCATAAAGCTCCCGGGCCCGGGTGATGTTCTTCCGGTGGAAGGCCAGGACCCCGTCGATGACCGAAAGGAGCTGGCGGCCGTTTCCGGCCAGGGGGGATTTTTCCTTGGCGGCAGTGGTGATTTTCTTCACCTTTTCCCGGACCTCGACGATGCGGTCGAAGTTTCCTTCCATTTCCAGGCAGTTGACCAGGAGGTTGTAGTACTGGAGAATCTGGACGGAGGTGTCCTTGGGCTTCTGCATGGCGTTCAGTTCCGTCATGGCCCCCTGCCAGTCGCCCTGGTAGTACCGGGCCTTGGCGATGTTCAGGGTGTAGACCGGGGATTTCCAGCCGCCGTCCCGGATGGTCCGGAAAACGGTCTCGAACTTCACGGGGTCGCAGTCCCGGTTGAGGACGGCGTTGACCTGGTTCAGCTTGTAGCTCCGGAGCACCCGGATCAGGTAGTTGGCGAACAGGGCCCCGGCGGCGGTGAGAATCCCGTTGAACAGGGTGATACGGCCGGAAATGCCCAGCCAGAGGAACAGGCTCGCCAGGGGGATCGTAAGGACGTGGAGCACCCAGGTCAGGATCACGTCCCGGCGGTACTCCCGGACCACGGCGGCAGCCGGGACGGTTTTATAGGACTTTTTCGGTTTCATCAGATGCGGCTCCTTCCGGACAAGTTGCTTTTATTGTAGCACGCCCCCGGGGGAAAAGCAAGAAAACAAAATCTGAACGATTGCAATACTACGGTTTTTTACTCCTCCTGCTGGCCGATTTCCAGGTTGTCCATGGCAAATTCTACGGACATGACCAGGAGTTCATTGCGGGTGCGGCCGGTAATTTGTGCAACTTTGTCAAGCTGGCGGACAAGATGGTCCGGCAATCTAGCGGAAACGACGGTGGTTTTTCCGTAGGGGGATTTTTTCGGGTTGACAACGAATTTTTTATCCATGAAATCACCTCGTAATCATTGTAACTGCATTTTTGTAGTTATAATAGACTACATAGGTTGACCAACCGGATACGGAATATTCCGTTCTTGTCCGCCTGGGACGGTGTGTAAAGGAAAGACGTTGTTGGGTTATGGACAAAACGGAAGAAGGGCGTTTTTATTCCACTGCCGGGTTCTGCGGAGGCGTCAATTGAATTTTTGGGTGCTTGTACTATAATATAACGCGGGAAATTGGCACTTTTGCCTAGAATTTCCCTTCTGACTTTCGAATATCCTCTCGGGAGGCTTCATTATGAGGCAGTATGAGATACAAAATATTGAAAAATACATCGCGGCCCACCGGAAAAAGCGGCGGTGGCTCCGGGCCATGACCTGCCTGGCGGCAGTGGTGGTCTTTGCGACGACGTATGCCATGATGCTCCCCGCCCTGACCCGGGAAATCGTATGTCCCCTGCCGGAACACGTCCACGCCGAGGAGTGCTACACCCGGATCGAGGACCCGGATTCCGGCGAGACCGTCCAGGTGCTGACCTGCGGCATGGAGGAGCACACCCACACCGAGGAATGTTTCGCCGATGCGGAGGACCCGCCGGCCAGTCAGCCGGAGGAAACGCCCTTTGCGGCGGAACGGGCGTCCGGGAGCCTGGAAGTTTCCCTGCTCTATGAGGACGAGAGCACCCAGGAGGCGCACCCCGATGGCTGGACCTACTGGACCCACGAGCCCATGGAGGGCTATCTCCGGCTGGAGCCCTCCAATCTGGACACGGACCTGACCGATGTGACCGTCACCCTTTCCATGCCCAAGGAATACGTGGAAAAGGACTCCATCCAGATTCCCGAGTTTTCCACCAATTCCGAGATCACCCGGTATGAGATCCTGCCGGTGGAGGAGGACGGGGAGAACTACCGCATCTCCATCCACTTTACGGCTTACGACAAGACCCAGACCCTGGTGCTGCCCTTCCTTCTCAGCTTCCGGGACGACGTGGTCCCGGACAACTATGTGCTGCCGGTGACGGCGGCGGTTTCCGGCGGAAGCGCCACGGAGCCCAATCTGTATAAGCCCAGGTACAAGCCCTGGGGTATCCAGAAGTTTGTAAACTCCAACCGCCTGAATGTTTTCGGAAATGACGGCGCAGAGGTGGTGGTCACGCCTGAGGAGGAGGGCGGCAACCCCTATCTGAGCGACCGGACTTACGTGGATTTTGCCTTTATCGTCAATGAGTATACCAACGCCCAGTGCAATTTGAGCAATTACCGGGACGCCTGCTCCGTCACCCTCACCGACCCTCTGCCGGAATATACGGATAAGGACGGCGCGACCCATCTTGCCGTCTTTGACGCCGATGCGAACCCCGGCTGGACCCTCAGCGAGGACGGAAAATCGGTATCCAGGACCTACACCGGGGAGCACTCCGCGGAGATTTTGCAGCAGATTTACGACGATCAGCTCCATCTCCGCTTCCCGGGGCTGGCCTTTGACACGCTGGAGGACGGGACCCTGGCGGCGGACCTGGTCAATACCGTTTCCCTGACGGCGGTGCCCAGCGGTGAGGCCCAGGGGGAGACCCATCCCACTGCGGAGGACCCCCTTCAGTTCCGGCTGACCAACGATCCCAGCGCCCGGGGACAGTTTACCAAGGGCGCGCTCAAGGACGACATCTATGATGTGGACGTCTATAAGACCAATCCCTATCCCTGGAGCCTGGCTCTGTCCAACGAGAAGTTCCAGCCCCTGCGGCATATCCGCATCCAGGACCGGAAGATCGTGGAGGACGGCCAGGTGGTCCTGGAGGGCCTGGACGAAGCGCTGAAATTTGTCCGGCTGGAGTCCAATCAGGGCGGCTCCGTCCTGCCGGAGGGCAGGACCTTCGCGGACATTGTGGACAAGGTCGCGGCCTATTACACCGATGGGACCACCGAGGAACTGCCGGTGGATTCCGTGGACGATTCCGGCAATTTTACCGTGACCTTTGACGAGGATAAGGTTTGCGACGGGTATGAGATCGTTTTTGCCGACGATTATGAGATGGAGAGCGGCGGAAAGGCGGCCTTCACCGCCTATACCGTCTATCGGGACCCGGAGAACACCCATGTTCCCCAGGGACAGGAGAAGGTTATGTACACCAATACCGCCCGGTCGGAGAACAGCTACCAGGTGGGGGAGGAGACGGTGACGGTCTGCCTCAAGGCAGGACACTTCTACAATATGTTCCCCAGCACGGAAAAGCTCAGCGTGCAGAAGTTGACCCTCTACAACGGGAACGGAACGCTGCTGGGCCGGGGCGGCAACCACATCGGGGATTACTATCTCTATGAGATCGACCTCACCGGCTCGCTGCTGGAGCCCGACATCAAGGAGTACCAGGACCTCCGGATCGTGGACCTTCTGCCGGACGGCATTGTTTACGATTCCATTTATATTACTCAGGGAGTTGACGGCTATCCGATTCTGGACGGGGGCAGCTCCTATCAGCCGGAGATCATTGAGGACTATCACAATTCCGGGCGGACGGCGCTGCTCTTCCACCTTAATGTGGAAAATCTGCAGTACGTTCTGGCAAATGCCCACCTGGCGAAGGTATATTTTTGGGTGAAAATCGACGAAAGCGCCCGGTCCGGGACCAACACCAACTACGTCTATGTGGTGGGGGACAACCTGGACGATTACCAGGGTTCTGTCGGCGGGACGGCGGACATCTACGACCTGAACAACAACGGCCGGACCGACGATACGATCGCCTGGAGTTCTTCCGACGCCAACGTGATCGCCGGGGAATCCACCTACGCGGAGAAGTTCATCGCTCCGGCGGGGTCGGACAACTGGAACAAGCACGGCTTGTCCATGAAGGCCGGGACGGAGTTTGACTATCTTCTGAAAATCACCAACGAGACCGCCGCCCAGTACACCGGCGTGACCCTCTGCGACGTTCTGCCCCGGATCGGGGACCAGAACATCTTCGCCACCGAGGCCCGGAGCTCGGAATTCCGGGTCCAGCTCCGAGGGGCCATTGTGCCGCCGGAGGGGTATACCGTCCTGTACACCACCAGCACGGAGGTCTACGGGAAGTCTATGGCGGAGCTGGCGGCAGACGCGGTCCTGTGGACGGATACCGTTGAGGATTACTCCCAGGTCACGGCCTTTCAGGTCGCGGCGGCGGAGGGGACCGTCCTGGGCGGGAAATCCAGCGTGGAGGTGCGGGTCCCGGCCAAGGCTCCCGACAGCTTTGACCAGACGTCCATGGACCTGCTCCACGGCAAGACCGACTCCGACGGGAGCACCGGCACGGCTTCTTACCTGCAGGCGGCGAACTTCTTCGGGTTCCTGGCCAAGGACCTTCCGGCGCCCAAGGAGTCCAACGACGTCTGGGTCCGGGTGCCCTTTGCGGGGTTCCAGGTGAAAAAGGTGGACGCCGCCACCGGCGAAGGGTCCCCGGCGCGGGATTCACCCTGACCGACGAGGCGGGCAATGTGATCGCCGATGCCGTCAGCGACGGGCAGGGGATGCTGGCCTTCCGGGAGCTCATCGAGGGGATATACACCCTGACGGAGACCCAGGTCCCGGAGGGGTATGTGGACGGCCATGTCTCCCTGACCGTGACCATCACCCAGAATCCGGTCACGATGGAGTACACCGTATCCTTCAGCGGAGAATGTCCCGGGGCCGGGACCGCCGCCGACCCGCTGCGCATCGCGAACCACGCCAACTACCGCCTTCCCAACACCGGCGGCAGCGGCGCGGGGAGAATCTATGCCTTGGGCGGAGGGCTGGCGCTCTTTGCGGGGGCTGCGTGGATTTGGCGGAGACGTGGGTTGAAAGGCTGATTGAAAAAGAGTGAACGGAGTCCCCTATACTGCAATACACGATAATATGAGAAACCTTCCATTGTCTTGACAAGAATGGCAGAAACTGATATAATACAAATAAAAATGGAGGGAGATTTTCATGAAAACATGTGCACATTGTGGGAAGGAATACGATGAAACTGCAATTGTGGATAAGGCGGTCTGTTCTTCCTGCGGCAAACCGCTTCCAGAATCGCGAACTTGCCCTGAAGCATTGCGGCTGTGTACTTGTGCCGGCGTGATTTGGGGGTTATCCTTGGGATTAGCGGTTGTAATGCTGCTGCTGTTCGGGATTTCGCTGGATGATTGGGGAAGACTTGCGTTTAGCCTTCGCGGCCTGTTAACCGGCGTCTTTTTTGCTGTCATTTCAGCGGGCACGGGTTATTGCATCAAAGCCCTCTTTCGCGGCCTTGCTGTAATCGTGGAAACGAATTATCGCAACTTGTGTTTAAAAGAGAACAATGAATAAAAACTGCAAACCCCCGGCTTCCCAAACGGAAACCGGGGGTCCTTCATTCGTTAAATTTTTTCGCAGCCCTTGCCCTGGGGGGAAAGTTCGTGTATGATAGAAGGAGAAAACGCAAATACTGGACAAAAGGAGTGGTTGAACCATGAAATGCGCCTATTGCGGCAAACGATTCTCCGGGGACGAACCCTATTGCAGCGACCGCTGCCGGAAACAGGGCCAGGCGGCCGCTCGGCTGGCCAGCAAGACCCGGATTCCCTTCTGGATTCTGGCGGCGGGAGCCGGGATTACGGCGCTGGTGGGGATCGTCTTCTTCATCGCCGGGGCTCCGGACCAGGGATTCCTGGCCCTGGGGGCGGCGGCCGTGGCCCTGGGCCTTGCTCTGGTGGCCTTTCCCCGGGGGCGGCGGAGCGGCAGCGCGGCCGGGCAGATTCTCGGGGGCGTGCTGTTCGCCCTGGGGGTCATCTGCGTGCTGCTCTGGCGCTGATCAGTCCTTGTCCTCGAAAAGCTCCGTCAGGACCCGGGGGCCGTACTCCCGAGTGCCCAGGCCCGCGATCTGCCGGGTCAGGTTGCCGTTTAAGATGTTCCGGGGCTCCGCCCGGAGGAAGATGGAGATGCAGAGCAGCTCGTCCTTGATCTGCCGCCGCCGCAGGAGCCGCTCCTTGAGCATCCGGTAGGCCCGGTAGCCTCCCGAGGCGTTCAGGGAGGTGAACTCGATGTAGTGCTCAATGTCGCAGAGCTCGGCGCTGACGGTGCGCAGCTCCTCGATGAGGGCCTGTTTGCGCTCCAGAAGGTCCTCGTAATAGTGCTTGAATTCGTCCGCCTTGGCCAGCCACTGGTCCAGAAAGGCGGCTTTTTCTTTTTTCTCCGCCTCCTCCTGGGCCTTGGCGGGGTCTTTGGCCCGGGATTTTTTGGCCGGCTCCTCCTGGGGGGCCTCCGGGGCCTTCCACGCCTGGACGGACCAGCCGCCCCGGTCCTTGGGTTTGATCATGTTGGCCAGGATGTTGTTGGCCTTGGTCTGGGTGAGGACGGTGGCGGCCAGGGGGTCGGCCACCCGGATCCAGTGGCTGCCGTCGTTGATGCTGAAAAATCCGCCGTCCTGGTGGGCGAGAACGAATTGCTTCTCGGGCATGTTCGGTTACTCCTTTGCGGTCGTGTGGTCGGGTCCGGCCATGCGGACACTGTTATTTTTATTATACCACACCTTGGGGATTTTTACAATTTTTCTGCGGGAGGAAAAAGCGCGTGCAAAAAATGCCGGGCTTTTTCCGGAAAAATTCAGCATTTTGGAAAAAATTGAAAAATTGTGACTTTTTTATTGAATTTTTGCCGAAAATGGTGTATAGTGGTTTCATAAACTTTTCCGCTTTATCAATTCATAACGTAAAAGAGGGGTTTTATGGACATGGTACAAGTCGGCTGGCTCTCCATTTTGCCGCCGGTGATCGCAATCGTATTGGCCCTGCTGACCAAGGAGGTCATTTCCTCCCTGATGCTGGGCATCCTTTCGGGGACGCTGATCTATTCCTGCTTCACGGCTTCCGGGGCGGGGATCGCCGTGAAAACGGTGGAAAACACCTTCAACCTCATGGCGGAGAAGCTGGCGGACAACGTCAGCATCATCCTGTTCCTCTGCCTGCTGGGGGCCCTGGTGGCCGTGATCAGCCGGGCGGGAGGCTCCGCAGCCTACGGCGCGTGGGCCAGCCGGAAGCTGAAGAGCAAACGCTCCGCGCAGCTGGCTACGGCGGCTCTGGGCGTCATCATCTTCATCGACGACTATTTCAACTGCCTGACTGTGGGCACGGTGATGAAGCCCGTGACAGACAAGCACCGCATCTCCCGGGCTAAGCTGGCCTATATCATCGACGCTACGGCGGCGCCGGTCTGCATCATCGCCCCGGTGTCCAGCTGGGCGGCGGCGGTGGGTTCCAACCTCAAGGACGCCGGGAGCTTCGACAGCGCCATGAGCGCCTTTGTCTCCACCATTCCCTACAACCTGTACGCCTTGTTCTCCATCCTCATGGTGGTGCTGCTCTGCGTGCTGAAGCTGGATTTCGGCCCCATGGAAAAGGTCCAGACGCTGGCGGAAAAGACCGGCGATTTGGGGGCTGTGGACATCTCCGCCGCCGAGGAATCCGGGGAGAAGCCCAAGGGCAAGGTCTTTGACCTGATCATCCCGGTGGTGGCGCTGATCGTCTTTTCGGTGCTGGCCATGCTGTATACCGGCGGCTTCTTCAGCGGGGAGGGCGTGTCCATCGCCGCAGCCTTCGGCGACTGCGACTCCTCCATGTCCCTGGTGCTGGGCGGCTTCGGCGGCCTGGTGGCGGCCTTCCTCCTCTTTGTTCCCCGGGGAGTGGTCAAGTTCCGGGCGTTTATGGAAGGCATCAACGAGGGCATCAAGTCCATGGTTCCCGCCTGCGTCATTCTGACACTGGCCTGGACCATCAGCGGCATCTGCCGGGACCTGCTGGGCACCGGCGTGTATGTCGGCGAGCTGGTCCGCCACTTCAATATGTCCCTGTACTTCCTGCCGGCCATTATCTTTGTGGTGGCGGCGCTGCTGTCCTTCTCCACCGGCACGGCGTGGGGGACCTTCGGCATCCTCATCCCCATCGTCATGGTGGTGGTGGAGCCTGCCGGGGACCTGAAGCTGGCCACGGTGGCGCTGGCGGCGACCCTGGCGGGATCGGTTTTCGGCGACCACTGCTCGCCCATTTCGGATACCACCATCCTTTCCTCCACCGGTGCGGGCTGCGACCATATTCAGCACGTTTCCACCCAGATGCCCTACGCCTTGCTGACGGCGGTGGCCAGCTTCTGCGGCTACCTGGCGGCGGGGTTCAGCGACGGCAACGTGTTCCTGACCCTGGGCGTGGGCCTGGTGGTGCTGTTGGGCGGAATTTTCCTGTTCCATCGGCTGAGCGATCAGAAGATTGCGAAGGCCGGGTGAATGGTAGGGCCTGGCAAGTAGCATAAGCAAAGTTTTCGTCCACCTTTTTCAAAAGGTGGTGGGGATGGAAGGGGCAAAGCCCCTTCCTCGCTTTCCGCAGAAAGCGAAATCCAACCCCGTTGCGCCTCGGGCGCAACCCAAAACAGAAAAAAGGCGGCCCGCAGGCCGCCCGCGGATGTCCCCGCGGCCGCAATTTTTTCAAAATTGCGGCATGATGCACTCCTAACCAATCCAAAGCGTAAAACCGCGCCAGCGGCGGCGTGTCGCCGCTCCCGTGTCGCCGCGGCTGTTTTTTTCGCGTTAAGGTTTATTAGCCGCGCGACAGGCTGCGCGGCGACGGAGGAAAGAGCACGTAAGATTTTCGGTATCGAAAAAGTCAATAAATAAGAAAACCGCGCCAGCGAGTCGAAGCGTTTGTCGTTTCTTCTCGCGGCGCGGTTTTTGTTTGGTAGGCGGGTGGAGCAGGACTGTGTCCTGCGGGGAACCCCTTGATAGGGTTCCCCACGGTCCAACAGCCCACTGGGCTGTTGGACCTCCCTTCCTGATCTTTTGGTATCATAGGGGGATTTCGCCCTCTGCGGAGGGCGAGGAAGGGGCTTTGCCCCTTCCATCCCCACCAGCCTTTTGAAAAAGGCTGGATTGAAAACTTTCCTTGTCTACGCTGCGGAATGGTCCTTGTCTACGCTACTAATTATCCGCCGAGTACTCTCCTTCAAACTCCGCGCCGGTGGAATCCTCCGCCGTGACCCGGATAGTCCCATCCAGGTACGCAAAGCTCAAATGGACCCCGTCCTTTCCGGTATAGGCCGCCTGGCCGGGGTCAGTGATCCGGGCTACCTGGGATTCCAGAACGTCCTCCCCGGCGGTGAGGGTGAACTCAAAGGAATTGTTGTCCATCATCTCAATGGTCAGCACGCCGCCGTCCTCCGAGGCGTAAGCGCCGCCCCAGCGGACCGTCTCGGTCTGGGATTCTTCCTGGGAGCTTTCTCCGGAGCTCTCTCCGGAGCTCTCCGCCGGGAGAGACGACGCCGAGGATGTCGGAGAAGAACTTTCCTCCGGAAGGGTTTGGCCGCAGGAGGAAAACGCCAGCAACGCCGTCAGCAGAATCGCCGCGGTGAAAATTCTTTGTTTCATAAAGTACCTGCCTTTCGTGAAAGGGTTTGTCCCGCCTTTATGGTAACACAGATCGGGGATTTTTGCAACTTCTGTTTTTGTATGGGAAAATTCAGGAAATCAACGGTGTTTTCCCGCCGCTGTTCCCCGGCTCCCCGGAAAAATGGTATACTGGGGGCAAGAAAACCGACGTTTAGGAGGGTTATCATGTTCGACGAAATTTTTGCAGTTTCCAGCCTGGAGAAGGTCTTTTCGGATACCAAGCCCATGCCTTATTCCGGCAGGCTTTCCATGCTGCGGAAGGACCGGCTGTCCTTCCAGGCGGCGTTTCGGATCTGGGGCGGCCAGCCCACGTCCCATTGGGGTGCATGGGTCAGGGCCGAGGTGGAATCTCCCTTGAAAAAGTGGGTCCGCCTGTACAGCGTAAAGGAAATGCCCAGCACCAACTCCGCTTCGGATGCCTGCGACGGCAACTATCTCCGCACCGCTCCCGGCCTTTACCCGGACCTTCTGGAGCCCGTGACGGACGGCAGGGTCCGGATCATGCTGGGCCGGTGGAACGCCCTTTGGGTGGAGATTTCTTCCGATGAGGAGACTCCCGCCGGGGAATTCCCCGTGAAAGTCACCCTGACTTTTGACGAGGGCGAAACCTCCCGGGTCCTGACGGCGGAGACCACTGTGGAGGTCATCCCCGCCGTCCTGCCGGACCAGGAGCTCATCCGCACCGAGTGGTTCCACGGCGACTGCGTGGCGGACTACTACCATGTGGAGGTCTTCAGCGAGGAGCATTGGGAGCTTCTGCGGAAGCAGATCGCCTGCGCCGCCGAGTACGGCATCAACATGCTCCTGACCCCGGTGTTCACCCAGCCCCTGGACACCGCCGTGGGCGGGGAGCGGACCACCATCCAGCTGGTGGACGTGGCCCGGAACAACGGTGTCTACTCCTTCGGCTTTGACAAGCTGGACCGCTGGGTCCGGATGTGCCGGGAGTGCGGCATCCAGTATTTTGAGATCGCCCACCTCTACACCCAGTGGGGCGCGGAGCACTGCCCCAAGATCATGGCCACGGTAGACGGGGAGTACCGCCGTATCTTCGGCTGGGACACCGCCGCCACCGGCGAGGACTACCGGAACTTCCTGGCCGCCTTCCTCCCGGCCCTGACCGCCCGGCTGGAAGCTCTGGGCGTGGACAAGAAGCACGCCTACTTCCACGTCTCCGACGAGCCCGGCGAGGCCCACCTTCCCCAGTACAATGCCTGCAAGGAGCAGATCGCCCCGTATCTGGAGGGCTACACCATTATGGACGCCCTCAGCGACTTTGATTTCTATCAGAAAGGCGTCTGCCGGCACCCCGTGGTGGCCAGCAACCATGTGACCCCCTTCCTGGAAGGCAACGTCTCCAATCTGTGGGTCTATTACTGCTGCGGCCAAGGGTATCAGGTGAGCAACCGGTTCTTCTCCATGCCCTCTGCCCGGAACCGCATCATCGGCACTCAATTTTATAAGTATCAGATCGCCGGGTTCCTTCAGTGGGGCTTCAACTTCTACAATTCCCAGTTCTCTCTGCGGCATCTGGATCCCTTTGCCGTCACCGACGCGGATATCGCCTTCCCCTCCGGCGACGCCTTTATGGTGTACCCCGGCCCCGACGGCACGCCGTGGAAGTCCATCCGGCTGCTGGTCTTTGCCGAGGCCCTCAACGACCTCCGGGCCTTCCGGTTGCTGGAGAGCCTGACCTCCCGGGAGTACGTTCTGGAGCTGATGGAGGGCGGACTTTCCAAAGAGATCACCTTCTTTGAGTACCCCCATGAGACGGATTATCTGCTGAGTCTCCGTGCCCGGGTCAATCGGGAGATCAAGGCACGGTTGAAATAAGCATCCTTCAAGGCCGGGCGTATTTTCTTCGCCCGGCTTTTTCTTTTTGGAAAAATGTGGTATACTATATTGGATGGGAGGGAGCGAAATGCTGCTGATTCTGTTGGCGGTGCTGGCGGTGGCGCTCTACGGCGCCAAATGGACGGGAAAAGGGATCCGTCCGGATTATTTGAGCATCCAGAGCACCCGGGCTGTGAAAGGGATCTTCGTCATGCTGGTCTTTCTGCGGCATTATAAGACCTGCGTTTCCCTTACCGACGCGCTGGACCGCCCCTTTATAAAGGTCAACAACTGGCTGGGGCAGCTGATCGTAGCGCTGTTTCTCTTTTACTCCGGCTACGGCGTATATGCGTCTTATCAGAAAAAGGGGAAGGATTACGTCCGGACCATGCCCCGAAAGCGGGTCCTGACGACGCTAGTCCACTTTGATCTGGCGGTGCTTCTGTATCTGCTGGCGGACTGGCTGTTGGGGTATTCCTACAACTGGAAACAGGTGCTGGCGGCGCTGCTGGCCTGGAACACGGTGGGAAACAGCAACTGGTTTATCTGGGCGATCCTGGTTCTGTACCTGGCAAGCTGGCTGGCGCTGCGACTTCTGCCTGCGGGGCTGTGGCAGCCCCTGGCGGTAACGGCCTTCAGCGCGGTTTACGCGGTCTTGTTTTTCCGGGCGTATCCGGAGTCCCACTGGTGGTACGACACCATCCTCTGCTATGCCGCAGGGATGTGGTATTCCCTTTACCAGCCGCGGATCGAAGCGCTGGTTTCCCGGGAGGGAAGCTGGTGGGCGGCAGAGGTCCTGCTACTTGTTCTGGGCGGCACGCTGTTCCGTTTCCGGGGAAATATGGCGGTCTATGAAGTGCTGGCGGTGGTTTTCAGTCTGTTCGGGGTGCTGCTGACCATGAAGGTCTCCTTTGGAAACCGGGTGCTGCAGTGGCTGGGCGGCATGGTGTTCCCGATCTATATCTTGCAGCGACTGCCGATGATGGTGCTGAGCCATTTCGGCGTGAATGAAAGGCCGTGGCTTTTTCTGGCGGCCAGCCTTCCGCTGACGCTGCTGCTGGCGGCGGCCTTCGATTGGAGCCTGAAACGGTTGGACGCGGCTCTATTCCGCCGGAAAACCGCCGTAGGGAAGGCGGAAAATAAAAAAATTCCGGAATCGGCGAAAAACCGTTGACAAGCTCCCCCGGCTTGTGCTATACTGATAGTACCTCTAAAAGGGTTTATTTTTTTGTGCAAAAAATTGGCCGGACAGCCTTCCGGCCGAGCCTTTCCGAAACGGATTCGCGGAGGAAAGACCTTGAGCGTTCTTCCTTTTTGAGGGAGGCAAAACAGTCCGATTATACAGGAGGTGCCGAACATGAGGGTAAAAGTGACCTTGGCTTGCACGGAGTGCAAACAGCGCAACTACAACACGATGAAAAACAAGAAAAACGATCCCGACAGACTGGAAATGAGCAAATACTGCCGTTTCTGCAAAAAACACACGACCCACAAGGAAACCAAGTGACGAAGAAGGGGGTACTCGCATGGCAGAGCAAGTGGAGAAAAAAGCTCCCGAGAAAGCCAAACCTGCAAAGAAAAAAGACGGCTTTCTGAAAAAAGCGTCCCGTTTCTTCAAGGATTTGAGAAGTGAAGTCAAAAAGGTCGTGTGGCCTACCCGGAAACAGGTCTTCAAAAACACCGTGGCGGTTCTGGCCGCTATGGGCGCTGTTGGAGTCGTGATCTGGATCCTGGACGCCTTGCTTACCTTGTTGAGAGGGCTTCTGCTGGGCGCGTAACCGCGTTCGGCCGTCCGTTTCCAAACGCTATTGTCGGAGGTTTCAAGTATGGCAGAAACGCCAAAATGGTATGTAGTCCACACGTATTCGGGGTACGAAAACAAGGTTGCACAAAATATAGAGAAGGTCGTGGAGAACCAAGGGTTCGGCGACCTGATTTTTGAGGTAAAAATCCCCACGGAGACCGTCGTGGAGTATAAAAACGACAAAAAGCGGGAAGTGGAACGCAAAATTTTTCCTGGCTACGTTCTGGTCAAGATGATCTTGACCGACGATTCCTGGTATGTGGTCCGCAATATCCGCGGCGTGACCGGCTTTGTCGGCCCCGCCAGCAAGCCCATTCCCCTCACCGATAAGGAGATCGAGGATCTGGGCGTTGACGTTCGGACCGTCGAGGTGGATTACGCTCCCGGAAACAGCGTCCGGATCATCCACGGCCCTCTGGAAGGCTTCACCGGCCGGGTGGAGGAAGTGGATGTGGACAAGGACCTGGTGAAGGTCACGGTGTCCATGTTCGGCCGCGATACCCTTGCGGAGCTGCAGCTCGGCCAGGTAGAGCTGGTTCGGGACTAACTCTTAGGCAAACACATCGAATCGTCCGTTACGGACGGCTTTCAGATTGGAATACATCCGTTCCGATTTGAATGTGGGAGGAACGGAAAGACCGTTCCGCCAGTCACCACGTTATTTTGGAGGTGCTTATCATGGCTCAGAAAGTTACAGGCTACATTAAGCTTCAGATCCCCGCCGGTAAGGCAACGCCCGCGCCCCCCGTCGGCCCCGCCCTCGGTCAGCACGGCGTCAACATCATGGCGTTCACCAAGGAATTCAACGAGCGGACCAAAAACGAAATCGGCATGATCATCCCTGTGGTCATCACCGTTTACGCCGACCGCACGTTCTCCTTCATCACCAAGACCCCTCCCGCGGCTGTGCTCATCAAGAAGGCCGCCGGTCTGGAGACCGCTTCCGGCGAGCCCAACAAGAAAAAAGTTGGCAAGCTCACCAAGGAACAGGTTCAGAAGATCGCCGAAACCAAAATGCCCGACCTGAACGCCGCCAACATCGAATCCGCTATGCGGATGATCGCCGGCACCGCTCGTTCCATGGGCATCGAGGTCGTGGAGTAACCCCCCGATCTGTGGGAGGAACATTCCGCTATCAACCACTTTAAGGGAGGATATTTGTTATGAAACACGGAAAAAAATATACGGATAGCCTCAAAGCCTTCGACCGCAGCAACCTGTTTGAAGCGCCCGAGGCTTTGGAGACCGTTGTAAAGACTGCAAAAGCCAAATTCGACGAGACCGTTGAGGTCCACATCCGCCTGGGCGTTGACTCCCGCCATGCCGACCAGCAGGTCCGCGGCGCGGTCGTCCTGCCCAACGGCACCGGCAAAACCGTCCGGGTGCTGGTCATCTGCAAGGGCAACAACGTGGAAGCTGCCCAGGCTGCCGGCGCGGACTATGTCGGCGAGGAATATGTTCAGAAAATCCAGTCCGAGGGCTGGATGGACTTCGACGTGGTCATCGCTACCCCCGATATGATGGGCGTGGTCGGCCGTCTCGGTAAAGTCCTCGGTCCCCGCGGCCTGATGCCTTCTCCCAAGGCCGGCACCGTCACCCCCGACGTGGCCAAGGCTGTCACCGAAGCCAAAGCCGGTAAGATCGAGTACCGTCTGGACAAGACCAACATCATCCACTGCCCCATCGGCAAGGCTTCCTTCGGCGCGGAGAAGCTCCAGGAGAACTTCGACGCTCTCATGGGTGCCATCGTCAAGGCGAAACCCGCCACCGCCAAGGGCCAGTACGTCCGCTCCTGCGTGGTCGCCACCACCATGGGCCCCGGCGTCCGCATCAACCCCACCCGCTACGGCGCGTAATTTTGGATTTTTCCGAAAAAGGGTTGACAGTCCCCTGCGGGATGTGCTATAATAAAAAGGCTGAAATCCTGAGACAGCTGGCGCGGTTTGCCGCTTAATGGAAGTGATTCCGCCCGCCGAGGAAGACGGAAAATGATGGTTATCTCTTTTTGAGAGGTTCATTTGCCCTTCCTGGTTGTCCGGGAAGGGCATTTTTATGCATTTGTTGCTGGAGGTGAAAAATTTTGCCAAGCGAGAAAGTTTTACTGGAAAAGCAGCAGGCGGTCGCTGACCTGAAGGCCAAGCTGGACAAGGCAGTTGCCGGCGTCCTGGTTGACTACAAGGGCATCGACGTCGCAAGCGATACCAAGCTCCGGAAAGAGCTGCGGGAAGCCGGAGTGGATTACAGCGTTTACAAAAACTCGATCATCCGCTTCGCCGTGGAGGGCACCCCCTTCGCGGACCTGGCCAAGCATCTGGACGGCACCACCGCTTTCGCCCTCTCTGAGGAAGACGCGGTCGCTCCTGCCCGGATCATCGCCAAGTACTCCAAGGACGTGAAGAACGGCTTTGACGTCAAGGCCGGCTTCGTGGAAGGCGAGATTCTGGATGTTGCAGGCGTCGCCGAGCTCTCTGCGATTCCTTCCAGAGAGGTCCTTATCGCCCAGGTTCTGGGCGGCTTCAACGGCGTTATCCGCAATTTCGCCGTGGTCCTGGATCAGATCCGGGAACAGAAAGAGGCCTGCTAACGGCCGCGGCCTGAAACGGGCCGTCTGATAATTTCAAATGATATGGAGGTAACTTACCATGGCTTCTGAGAAAATTCTGGCTATGATTGAAGAAGTGAAGGCTCTGACCGTGTTGGAGCTCTCCGAGCTGGTGAAAGCTCTGGAGGAAGAATTCGGCGTTTCCGCCGCTGCTGCTACCATCGCTGTTGCCGGTGGCGCTGCCGCTGCTCCCGCTGAGGAAGAGAAGACCGAGTTTGACGTTATGCTGACCGAGATCGGCGACGCCAAGACCGCTGTCATCAAGGCTGTCAAAGAGATCACCGGCCTGGGCCTGAAAGAGTCCAAGGAGATCGTTGACAACGCTCCTAAGGCTGTGAAGACTGGCGTTTCCAAGGCTGACGCCGAGGAAATGAAGAAGAAACTGGAAGACGCCGGCGCGAAAGTCGAGCTCAAGTAAGTTTTTTTCGAAGCAAACCCCTTGCTGTTTCGGCGGCAAGGGGTTTTTGTTTTGGCCGGTTGCGGATTTTCCGGTTTTGGTGTATGATAGAAGGAGACTTTGGAAAGGCGGCGGCGGAATGGAATGGTTGACAGAGCTGGACGAGGAGCTGCGGCCCCTGGGACCGGTTCCTCGGGAGGTCGCCCACCGGGAGGGTCGGCTCCACGGCGTGGTCCACTGCTGGGTGGTCTCCCGGAGGGCGGGGGAGACCCGGGTGTGGTTCCAGCAGCGGGCCCATGAGAAGCGGGACTTTCCCGACTACTTCGACATTGCCGTCGGCGGCCACATCGACGTCGGGGAGTCCCGGGACGCCGCCGCTCTCCGGGAGATGGGGGAGGAAATCGGCCTGACGCCGGAGCCCTCCCGGCTGCGGTACCTGGGGTACACCCGGGAGGACCTACGGGTGGGGGACTTCTTCGACCGGGAGGTGGGGTACGTCTACCTTTACGAGGACCCGGCGCCGGATTTCCACCCCGGGGAGGAGGTCTCCCGGATGATCTGGGTGTCCATGGAGGAGCTTGTCCGCCGGGAGGTGGAGGGCGCAGATGCGATCACCGCCCACAACGCCGACGGGAGCGCGTTTTTGACCGGGAAGGCCGACTGGTGCGTCCATCCCGGGGAGTTTGAGAAGGTTGTCCTGCCTGGATTGCAGGCGGAAGGAAAGGAGCGGCTGGAATGAAAACAGGATTGGTTCTGGAAGGCGGCGGGATGCGGGGGCTTTATACCACCGGCGTTCTGGATTGGATGCTGGACCGGGAGTTTACCCCGGATTACTGCATCGGCGTATCGGCGGGGGCCTGCCACGCCACTTCGTTTCTGTCCAGGCAGCGGGGGCGGAGCTTCCGCATCAATACGGCCTACCTGAAAAGCGGCCAGTACGTGGGGGTCCGGAACTTTTTGAAGACCGGTTCCATGTTCGGCATGGACTTCATCTTCGACGACATCCCCAACAAGCTGGACCTGTTCGACTACGACACCTTCCTGGCCAGCCCCTGCGAGTTTTACGTGGGCGTGACCAACGTCTGGACCGGCAAGCCGGAGTACTTCCCCAAGGAGTCCCTGGACCACGACTCCACGGTGATCCGGGCGTCGTCCTCCATCCCGGTGTTTGCGCCCATCGTGCCCTATAAGGGGAATCTTTACCTGGACGGCGGCACCTCGGACCCCATCCCGGTGCGGAAGGCCCTGGCCGACGGCTGCGACCGGGTCATCGTGGTGCTGACCCAGGACCGGAGCTTTGTCAAGGCGCCGGAGAAGTTCCGGGCCGTGTACACCCGGCTCTACCGGAAGTATCCCCGGATGATCGAGACCCTGGACCGGCGGTATCAGGTCTACAACGAGACCCGGGAGTTTGTTTTCCAGCTGGAAAAAGAGGGCAAGGCCCTGGTGGTGGCCCCGGGGAAGCCGGTGGACATCAGCCGCTTCGAAAAAGACCCGGAAAAGCTCCGGGCCCTGTACGACGAGGGAATGGCCGACGCGGAAATGGTCCTGGGGAACAGCGACTGGATCAAGCCGCTATCCCAGAAGTAAGTAGACCAGAGCCAGGATCAGGGTCCGGTCCCCGCCGTCGTTGATGAGAAGAAGCAGAAGGAGCAGGAGCAGCACCGTCTCGCCGTCTAAATTCAGCCGGTCCAGGATGCCCTGAAAGGGCGGAACCGGGGTCGGATTTGGTGGAGGCGGGGCAGGCTTCGGCGGCCTGGGCGGCTCCGGAGGCAGGGACGGGGCGGTCATGCGGTTGGTCTGCTCCACCCGCTGCCGGGCCTTGCGCTGCATCTCCCGGACGCGCTCCGCCGCTTCCCGCTGCATGGAGGAAATCTCCGACGGGGAGTAGCCGCTGCGGTTATTGGAGGCCATGGCGGGCCCTCCTTTCCCTTAGCGGTCGCCCAGCAGGCCCTGGAGAACGCCGCTTTGCTGTAACACCGGCAGCAGGCTCATGAGGTGGAGAATCCGGATGGCTTCGTCCACCTTGTGCCGCCGTTCCTCCTTGAGAAGAGGCCGTAGGGACCGGAGAAAGGCGGTGCTGGGGGTCTCGGCCCGGGCCTGCTGCATCAGCTGCCGGATCCGCATCAGGTCCGCGGGGTTGATGGAAAAGCCTTCTCCCCCGGAGGGAGGCGGGCTGCCGCCCAGTCCCGCCAGAAGGCCGGAAAGGTCCCCGGAGGGCGGGGCAGGCGGGTCGTCTCCGCCGGTCAGGCCCAGGGCCTTGGCCATGTCCTGAATCTGCTTCATGCCTTCCTCGCTGCCCAAAATCTCCTGGACCTTGGAGGTCAGATCGTCCATGTTTCCGGCTCCTCCCTTCCCCGGCGGGGCCGGGATTACTTGCTGTGCTCCGCCTGATTGATGAAGTTTTGCAGGACCTGTTTGGCCTGGGGCGTGTTGATCAGCTGCTGGGCCAGCTTGGGATTGTTGACCAGCTGCTGCATCCTGGCGGCGTCGTTGGGAGCCATTTTCTGGAAAAGAGCGTCGTACTTGCCGGCTTCCAGCTGGCTTTGAAGGACCTTGGGGTCCGTGCCCAGACGTTTGCCGATCATGGCGAGAATTTTTTCGGTATTGGGGTTCTTGGGGTCCATGGCCATGGGAATCAACCTGCCTTTCTGTCGCTGCCGCCCGGTCCGCCGGAATTTTTTTCGAAAAAGAGATTGACGGAAGAACCGGGATACCCTATACTTATGTTACGGGAAGCCGCGTTATACCGGCCCTGTTGTGAGATTCAAGGAGGAGCCTTTTCATGCGCGTTATCGTTGTTTCCGACACCCATCGGGATTTCCGGACGCTGCTCCGGATCGTGGACAAGCACCGGCAGGAGGCCGCGCTGTTCCTGCACCTGGGCGACGGCGAGCAGGAGGTGGAGGACGTGAAGAACCTCTATCCCGATCTGCCCATCACCTCGGTCCGGGGGAACTGCGATTTTTCCTGGGACACCCCCACCACCCGGGTGGTCACGGCGGGAAACGTCCGCATCTTCATGGCCCACGGCCACGACCTGGGGGTGAAAAGCTCCACGGAGATGCTGGTCCGGCTCGCAAGGGAAAACGGCTGCCGCATTGCATTATATGGCCACACCCACAAGGGCGACACCCATTATGAGGAAGGAATTTACGTCATGAACCCGGGAAGTCCTTCCATGCCCCGGAACGGCTACGCCAGTTACGGCGTAATCGACATCACCGGCGGGGGGATTGCCTCCTTTTTGGTGGAAATCTGAGCGCCTATGTCTGATAGAAACGGAGGACCTTTCTTTGGCTTATAAACAAGATCACATCCGAAACTTCTGCATCATCGCCCACATCGACCACGGCAAGTCCACCCTGGCCGACCGCATCCTGGAGCAGACCAGCGCCGTGGCCCTCCGGGATATGGAGGAGCAGCTCCTGGACAACATGGACATCGAGCGGGAGCGGGGCATCACCATCAAGGCCCGGGCGGTGAAGGTCAATTATACCGCCGACAACGGGGAGCTTTATGAGTTCAACCTCATCGACACCCCCGGCCACGTGGACTTCAACTATGAGGTCTCCCGGTCCCTGGCCGCCTGCGAGGGCGCGGTGCTGGTGGTGGACGCCTCCCAGGGCATCGAGGCCCAGACCCTGGGCAACACCTATCTCGCCGTGGACCACGGCCTGGAGGTGGTGCCGGTGGTCAACAAGATCGACCTCCCCGCCGCGGACCCGGAGCGGGTCTGCCACGAGATCGAGGACGTCATCGGCATCCCCGCCATGGACGCGCCCCGGATCTCCGCCAAACAGGGCATCAACATCCACGAGGTGCTGGAGCGGATCGTCACCGACATCCCGGCCCCCAAGGGGGACCCGGCGGCGCCCCTGCAGGCGCTGATTTTCGACTCCTACTACGACAGCTACCGGGGGGTCATCGTCTATATCCGGGTCAAGGAGGGCACTCTGCGGAAGGATTCCACCATCCGGATGATGGCCACCGGGGCCCGGTTCGACGTGGTGGAGATCGGCTGCCTGGGCGCTACCAGCCTCATCCCCAGCGATGAGCTGAAGGCCGGCGAGGTGGGCTATATCGCCGCCTCCATCAAGAACATCGGGGACACCCGGGTGGGCGACACCGTCACCGACGCGGAAAACCCGGCGGCAGAGCCGCTGCCCGGCTACCGGAAGGTGAATCCCATGGTGTTCTGCGGCATTTATCCCGCTGACGGGGCCAAGTACCCCGACCTCCGGGACGCTTTGGAAAAGCTGCAGCTGAACGACGCCGCCCTGTCCTTTGAGCCGGAGACCTCCGTGGCCCTGGGCTTCGGGTTCCGGTGCGGGTTTCTGGGGCTCCTCCACATGGAGATTATCCAGGAGCGGCTGGAGCGGGAGTTCAATCTGGACCTTGTGACCACGGCCCCCTCCGTCGTTTACCGCATCACCAAAACCGACGGGACCGTGGTGGAGATCGACAACCCCACCAACTATCCCGACCCTTCCCAGATTGTCAAGGCCGAGGAGCCCATCGTCCGGGCGGACATCATTTCTCCGGTGGATTATGTGGGCAATATCATGGAGCTGTGTACCGGCCGCCGGGGCGAGTTCAAGAACATGCAGTACCTGGACGCCACCCGGGTGGAGCTCCACTACGAAATGCCCCTGAACGAGATCATCTACGACTTTTTCGACGCCCTGAAGTCCCGGACCAAGGGGTATGCATCCTTTGACTACTCCCTGGTGGGCTACCGGGAGTCCAAGCTGGTGAAGCTGGACATTCTGCTCAACGGCGACATTGTGGACGCCCTGTCCTTCATCGTTTTTGAGGAGCGGGCCTACGCCCGGGGGCGGCGCATCTGCGAGAAGCTCAAGGAGAACATCCCCCGCCAGCTCTTTGAGGTGCCCATCCAGGCGGCCATCGGCGGGAAGATCATCGCCCGGGAGACGGTGAAGGCCGTCCGGAAGGATGTGCTGGCCAAGTGCTACGGCGGCGATATCACCCGGAAAAAGAAGCTGCTGGAAAAGCAGAAGGAAGGCAAAAAACGGATGCGCCAGCTGGGCTCCGTGGAGGTCCCCCAGCAAGCCTTCATGGCGGTCCTCAAGCTGGACGACGATTGATCTGCGCGGCCGGATCCCTCCCCGGGGTCCGGCTGTTTCTTTAAGGAGGAAGACATGGGACCCATCGGATTGTACGTACACGTGCCCTTTTGCGTGTCCAAGTGCGGCTACTGCGACTTCTATTCCGAGACCACCCGGGAAGGGAAGGACGCCTATTTACAGGTGCTGGGGGAGGAAATCCGCTCCTACGCCGGACGGGGGATCACGGCGGACAGCCTCTTTGTAGGCGGCGGGACCCCGTCCATGCTGACCGCCGGGGAACTGGGGGACATTCTGGACGCCTGCCGGGAGGTCTTCGGCCTGACCGGGGAGTGTACCCTGGAGGCCAATCCGGACAGCGTCTCCCCGGAGTTTCTCCGGGAGGTCCGGCAGAGGGGGTTCAACCGCATCTCCTTCGGGGCCCAGAGCGCCGTGGACAGCGAGCTCCGGGCCCTGGGCCGCCGCCACAATGCCGCCCGGATCGGGACGACGGTGGAATGGGCCCGGCAGGCCGGTTTTGACAACCTGAGCCTTGACGTAATGTTGGGGATTCCGGGTCAGTCCAGGGTCAGCCTGGGGTACACGCTGGGTGCGTTTGCGGAACTTGCACCGGAGCACCTTTCCTGCTATCTTCTGAAGATCGAGGAGGGGACGCCCTTCTACTGTCAGCACATGGAACGGCTCTGCGCCGGGGACGATCTGGCGGCGGATCTGTACCTGCAAACCGTGGAGACCCTCTCCCGGGCGGGGTACCGGCAGTACGAAATTTCCAATTTTGCCAAGCCGGGCCGGGCCTGTGTTCACAACCTCAAGTACTGGCGGTGCATGGAATATCTGGGCTTCGGGCCGGCGGCCCACTCCTTCTTTGAGGGGGAGCGGATTTACCATCCTCGGGGGCTTTCGGCGTATCTGGAGAGCAGGGGGACCAACCGGGTCCCCGACGGGCCGGGCGGCGGCGGGGAGGAACGGATTCTCCTGGGGCTCCGGCTGGCGGAGGGGATGGAGCTTTCCGCGCTGCCGCTGCCGGAGGAGGAACGGGCGCAGTTTCTGAAAAAGGCCCGGGTCTTTGAAAAGGCCGGGCTGGCAGAGGAGGTCAACGGGCGGTTCCGGCTGACGCCGGAGGGCTTTCTGGTGTCCAATTCTGTGTTGGCAGAGCTGCTTTCCTTCGAATAGTTACAAATTCGTTACAAAAAATACGGGAGATTCCCTGGAAAATCCGGAAAATATTGGGCGAAACGCTGTAAAATACCCACAAAAAACTATGGGTATCTGACAAAATGCTGACGCGCCGGTAAAAAAAGTAACGAAGTGGTTGCAATTTTTGAGAGATGTGCTATAATAGATGATGTTGTAACCGATTTGTAACGAACAGAAAGGAGAGGGTACGCAATGGCTCTGCATGGCAAAAACCACGTTGCAGAGGGCAAAGATCGATTGATTGCAGTACTGAGATCGATTTCTGACGGATTCAAGGGAAATAAATTCCTCAAATATATAAAGGACGGCTCCGGGAAGGCGCTGCGGCGCATGGCCCAGGGCGGAAAGGCGGTCTGCCTGTTCACGGCTCATGCGGTGAGCGGCGTTCTGGCCCAGCGGAACCGGGTCTCCCGGAAGCTGGCTCCTCTGGCCCATCGGGCGGGGAACGGCGCACGGAGCCTCTGCTCCAAGGCCGGACAGCGGCTGGCCTGCTTCGGACGGGGCATTGCCAATCCTTTCATCAAAATGGCCCGGGCTCCCCGGCTCATGGTCAACGGCTTCCGCAACTGCGGCATCAAGGGCGTGTTCAGCGTCTTTTTCTGCGGACTGCGCAACAACCGGAACTTCTTTACTACGATTTTGAACTACGCCGCCCCTGTGGTGGGCATTATGATCCTGGTCAACGTGGTGTCGGCGGCTTCTCATGTCACCTACGCCCTGCAGATCACCAACGACGGCGACCTGGTGGGCTATGTGGAGGATGAATCCGATTTCACCAACGCCCAGGAGCAGCTCCGCCAGCGGATCATCAGCACCAACGGCTCTGCCGCCACCTTTGAGATCAAACCGTCCATCTCTCTGGTCCAGGTCAACAAGGACCTGGTCTCCACGGTGGACAAGATGACCGACAGCCTGATCCGGATGTCCAAGGCCGACGTCAGCGAGGCGGAGGGCCTGTATATCGACGGCGACTTCTACGGCGCCGTCACCGACAAGACCATGCTGGAATCCATCCTCACCGCCACCCTGGACAGCTACCGCACCGGCGCCGAGGACGAAGTGGTTTCCTTTGTGAAAGACATCCAGCTCCGGGAGGGCCTGTACCTGACGGACAGCCTGGTTTCCTCGGAGGAAATGGAAAACCTCCTCCTGTCCAACCAGCAGGCGGAAATCACCTACACCATCGTTGAGGGCGACAGCCCCATTCTCATCGCCGACAAAAACGGCATCCCCTATTCCGAATTCAAGAGCCTGAACCCGGAGATCGAGACCACCTGTCTGGTGGGCCAGAAGGCGCTGATCGCAACGGAAAAGCCTTTCCTCTCCGTGAAGGTCGTCAAGACCGAGGTCTATGACGAGACCATTCCCTACGACAAAGAAACCACCAACGACAGCTCCCAGTACAAGGGCTACACCAAGACGGTCCAGACGGGCCAGAACGGTTCCCGGCAGATTACGGCTTCCGTGGAATACGTGGACGGCTACGAGACCAACCGGGAGATTCTGGAATCCGTCGTGACCCAGGAGCCTGTGACCGAAAAGGTCATTGTGGGCACCAAGGTCAAGGCTTCCAACTACTCCACCACCCGGCTCACCGCTTCTACGGGAACCGGCAGCATCGGCAGCAACTTCATCTGGCCGGTGAACACGGGCTACGTCAGCTGCAATTACAGCAGCGGACACAAGGCTTTGGACATCGCCTGCGCCTACGGCACGCCGGTCCATGCCTCCGCCGCCGGTAAGGTCATTGTGGCCGGATGGTACTACAACTACGGCAAATGCGTGGTTATTGACCACGGCAACGGCGTCCAGACCCTGTACGCCCACAACTCCAGCCTCAACGTTTCCGTGGGCGATTACGTCGTCCAGGGACAGCAGATTGCTGGCGTTGGCAACACCGGTTACTCCTTCGGCAACCACTGCCACTTTGAAGTGAAAATCAACGGCAGAAACCAGAACCCCCGGAATTATCTGGGCTGAGCCGTAACAAAAAGTTTACAAACCGCGTTTCCTTGAGGAGACGCGGTTTTTTGTGCGTTTCGCCGGGGATTTCCAGAGGGCCGCCAGGCACCATTGTATCAATTCGCTGGAAATTTTTCGGGAAAGGCAGGGGCGGATTTTTTCGTGGGGGAAAGCGCCAGGAAATCCGGAAAAGTTTGGCTGAAATCACGAAGAAAATCGATTGACGAAACGGCTTTCCTACGTTAAAATGTAAATGAAAATGGCGGAGAATGGCCAAAATCCGGCCTCCGCAAGAACTTTGAACTTGGATTGGGTGAGGTGTCATGGGAGAAACGCTGCATATCGACGGGACGTACAGCAAGGTGGTCAACTTTGCCATGCAGCAGAACTATGTCCCCGTGATCCGGAAGCTCACCCTGAAAAATCCGGGGGAGACGGCTCTGGAGGACCTGACGGTCTCCGTGGAGGTGACGCCGGCCTTTGCCGCGGCCTGGCAGGAGAAGATCGCCCAGATTCCCGCCGGGGAGACCGTGGACCTGGGGGCGGTGCCGCTGCTGCTCCTTCCGGAATACCTGTACACCCTGACGGAACGGGTGGCCGGGGCCCTGACCATCACCGTCACCGACGGCGGCGGGGAGGTCCTGGGCCAGGTCCGGCAGCCCATGGACGTGCTGGCCTACGACGAGTGGAGCGGCCTGCTGTTCATGCCGGAGATCATCGCGGCGTTTATTACCCCCAACTATCCCAAGGTGGGGCAGGTGATCCGCAGCGCATCGGCGCTGCTGGAGGAGTGGACCGGGTCCCCCTCCTTTACCGGGTACCAGAGCCAGAGCCCCCACGCCGTCCGGATGCAGATGGCGGCGCTTTACGGGGCCTTGCAGCGGGAGAACATCGTCTACCGGGCGTTGTCGGCCAGCTTCGAGGCCGTGGGCCAGCGCATCTGCATGGCCGACACCATCTTTACCCAGAAGCTGGGCAACTGCATCGACCTGACCCTCCTTTACTGCGCCTGCCTGGAAGGGGTGGGGCTGAATCCCCTGGTGATCTTCGAGAAGGGCCACGCCTACACCGGGTGCTGGCTGGAGGAGGAGAGCTTCCCTGAGTGCATCCAGGACGACGTTTCCGTCCTGACCAAGCGGACGGCAGAGGGCATCAACGAGATTGCGTTGGTGGAGACCACCTGCCTGGCGGCGGGGCGAAACACCGATTTTGACGCGGCGGAGAGCCTGGCCGAGCGGCGCATCGCCGGGGCCAGCGACTTCCAGTTTCTGGTGGACGTGAAGCGGACCCGGGGCAGCGGCATCCGGCCTTTGCCCTTGCGGAAGTCTGCGGTGGACGGCTTTTACCCCTATGAGGAGCCCAAGGAGGAGGTCACGGCGGCCCCGGAGGTCCGGGAGTCCGCCCAGAAGCTCCAGGACGTGGATTCGGTGCCGGTGACCCGGCAGCAGATCTGGGAGCGGAAGCTCCTGGACTTGAGCCTGCGGAACATGCTGGTCAATTTCCGGGCCACCCGGAGCACCTTGCAGCTCATGGTCCGGGATTTCGCCAAGCTGGAGGATGCGTTGTCCTCCGGCGCGGAGTTCCAGATTCTGGGCCGCCCCGAGGATTGGGACGACACGCCCCGGGACCGGAAAATCTACGCGGCGGAGCACCAGGACGACGCTGTGGACGCTCTGATCCAGTCGGAGTTTGCCAGCCGCCGGATCCGGACCTACTTGAACGAGGCCGACGTGGCTCCCGCTATGACCGCTCTTTGCCGTCAGGCCCGGATCAGTCTGGAGGAAAACGGCTCCAACACCCTGTATCTGGCCCTGGGATTCCTGAAGTGGTACGAAACCGACGTCAGCGAAAAGGCCCGGTACGCGCCTCTGGTGCTGCTGCCCATTGAGATCGTCCGGAAGTCCGCCCAGAAGGGGTACATCATCCGGCTCCGGGACGAGGAGCCCCAGATGAACATCACCCTCCTGGAGATGCTCCGCCAGGATTTCGGCATGGCCATCGGCGGGCTGGACCCGCTGCCCCGGGACGACCAGGGCATCGATCTCAAGGCGGTGTTCTCCACCATGCGCCAAGCCGTTGTCAGCAACGCCCGGTGGGATGTGGAGGAGCTGGCCTTCATCGGGCTGTTCTCCTTCAGCCAGTTCATCATGTGGAGCGACATCCGCAACCGCGCCGAGGACCTGAAACGGAGCAAGATCGTCCGGAGCCTGATGTCCGGGAAGATGGAATGGACCCCCTCGGCGGATTTCCCTGCCCCGGAAAAGCTGGACGAAGAATACCTCCCCGGGGACATTGCGGTGCCCATCGCCGCCGACGCCTCCCAGCTGTCGGCCATCTGCGCCGCCGGGAAGGGCAAGAGCTTCATCCTCCATGGGCCCCCCGGCACCGGCAAGTCCCAGACCATTACCAACATCATTGCCAACGCCCTGTATCAGGGCAAATCCGTGCTGTTCATCGCGGAGAAAATGGCCGCTCTGGCCGTGGTCCAGAAGCGGTTGGAGAAGATCGGCCTGGGGCCCTTCTCCCTGGAGCTCCACTCCAACAAGGCCAAGAAGCGGGACGTTCTCACCCAGCTGCAGCAGGCCCTGGAGATCGGCCACATCCGGCCGGTGGAGGACTATCAGCAGCAGGCGGAGCGGCTCCACCAGCAGCGGATGGAACTGAACGAATATGTCAACGCTTTGCACCGGAAGCAGCCCTTTGGGTTTTCCGCCTATGAGGCCATTTCCCGGTATGAGGCTTATAAAGATGCGCCTGCCGATGTCTGCTTCCTCCCCGGGGACATCGCCGGGCTGACGCCGGAGCGGCTGACCCTGTGGGGGGACCTGATCGGGGAGCTGGCTGCGGCGGAAAAAGCCTGCGGCGGCTCCTGCGGGCACCCGCTGCGGGAGATCGGCGTCTCCAATTACAGTCCGGCGCTGAAAAGCACCCTGACCGCCCGGCTTTCCGCCTACGGAAAGGCCCTGGACGACTTCGGGGGAAAGATGGCGGCCTTTGGGGCTGCCGCGGGGCTTCCGGCGGCGGACGGCTCCGTGGAGTATCTGGCGGCGGCAGCGGCTCTGGCGGAGTTCTGCCGGACCTGCCGGGCCATTCCGGAGGGGCTGACGGCCTGCGCCGGGCTGGACTCCCGCCGCAGCGAGCTGGCGGCCCTCTGCGCGGCGGGGAGACGCCGGGACGCGGCCCGGGACGCCCTTCTGGCCGATTACAGCCGCAGCATCCTGACCTTTGACGAGGTCTCCGCCCGGACCGCCTGGGAGGAAGCCTGCCAGAGCTGGTTCCTGCCCCGGCTTTCCGGCCAGCGGAAGGTGCTGAAATCTCTCCGGGCCATGGCCAAGGCCCCAAAAACCATTACCAAGCTGGTGGTGACGGAGCATCTGGAGACCGTCTCCGTCTACAAGGACGCCGCCATGGAGACCGAGGCCCTGGGCAAGAATCTGGGACCTCTGTTCGGCGCACTGTGGAACGGCGGCGACCCGGACTGGGCGGACCTGGAGGACGCCTTCTCCGCCGCCTGCTCCCTGCAGAAGCTGGCGGAGCCCCTGGTCTCCACAGAGGAGGAAGGGGCGGCGGCTCGGACGGCTCTGGCCCGGGCCTGCGGCGATCCGGCGGCCTTCCGCAAGGAGCTGGGCGGCGCTCTGGACGGCCTGCCCGGGGGCTGGGAGGCCCTTTCCCAGCTGGAAGGGGAGCTGGACCAGCTTTCCGGCGGGGACTTCTCCGGCGGAGCTACTCATCTGGCGGCCATGAAGGAACGGCAGCAGCGGTGGAGCGGCCACATCGAGATGCTCCGGGATTGGTGCAGCTGGGTCTCGGTCCGGGACCGGGCGGCGGAAGCTGGGCTGGGCGCTGCGGCAGGCGCCTGCCAGTCCGGGGCGGTGACGGCTTCGGAGCTGGAGGACGCCTTCTGGCGGGGGCTGTACAGCGCCTGCGCCGATTGGAGCATCGAGGCGGAACCGGCTCTGGCCTCCTTCCACGGGGCCATCTTCGACAGCAAGGTCCAGAAGTTCCGCCGGACCTGCAAGGAGTTCGAGCAGCTGACCCGGACGGAGCTGGTGGCGAAGCTCTCCGCCCGGATTCCCGCGCCCTCGGCGGGGGCGGCGGCTTCCTCGGAGATCGGCATCCTGCAGAAAGCCATCAAAAGCGGCGGGCGGATGCTCTCCATCCGGCGGCTTTTCGACAGCATCCCCAATCTGCTGCGGATGCTGTGCCCCTGCATGCTCATGAGCCCCATTTCTGTGGCCCAGTATATCGACCCCCAGTACCCGCCCTTTGACCTGGTGGTCTTTGACGAAGCCTCCCAGCTGCCTACCTGCGAGGCCGTGGGAGCCATTGCCCGGGGCAGCAGCGTCATCGTGGTGGGCGACCCCAAGCAGCTGCCGCCTACCAGCTTTTTCACCGCCAATCAGGTGGACGCGGAGCATTTCGACCAGGAGGACCTGGAAAGCGTCCTGGACGACTGCCTGGCCATCTCCATGCCCGAGGAGCATCTGCTCTGGCACTACCGGAGCCGTCATGAAAGCCTGATTGCATTCAGTAATATGCAGTACTATGATAACAAACTGTATACGTTCCCGTCGCCCAACGACCTGGAATCCAAGGTGTCCTTTGTGCCGGTGAAGGGCAGCTACGACCGGGGCCGGACGAAGCAGAACCGGGCCGAGGCCGAGGCCGTGGTGGAGGAAATTCTCCGGCGGCTCAACGACCCCGAGCTGCAAAAGGACAGCATCGGCGTCGTCACCTTCAGCTCTGCCCAGCAGAACCTTATCGAGGACCTGCTCACCGAGTCCTTCGACCGGAATCCCCGGCTGGAAGCGGTGAACAACGCCGCCGAGGAGCCCATCTTCATCAAGAACCTGGAAAACGTCCAGGGCGACGAACGGGACGTGATCCTGTTCTCCATCGGCTACGGACCCGACGAAAGCGGCAAGGTGGCCCTGAATTTCGGCCCCCTGAACCGGGACGGCGGCTGGCGGCGGCTCAACGTGGCGGTCTCCCGGGCGCGGAAGGAGATGAAGGTCTACTCCACCCTGGGGCCGGAGCAGATCGACCTTTCCCGGACCCGTTCCGAGGGGGTGGCCGGGTTGCGGGCTTTCCTGGAGTTCGCCAAGCGGGGGAAGGAGGCCCTGGCCGTGCCGGTGCAGAGCCTTTCCGCCCGGAAGGAGGGCTTTACCCAGCTGGTGGCCCGGCGCATCCGGCAGCTGGGCTATGAGGTCCGGACCGACGTGGGCTGCTCGGAATTCAAAATCGATCTGGCTGTGGTGGACCCGGACCAGCCCAACACCTACCTTTTGGGCATCCTCTGCGACGGAGCCCATTATCGGGACGCCAAGACCGCCCGGGACCGGAACATGAACCAGGAAAGCGTTCTGCGGCAGCTGGGGTGGCGGCTTTACCACCTGTGGTCCATGGAATGGTGGGAAAACGAGACCGGCGAGCTGATGAAAATCCGGGCCGCCATTGAGGAAGCGGCCTCCCAGGAACGGATGGTGCCCATCGAGACCCCCGCCGCCGAGAAGAAGCGCTTCCGCTTCGACCGGAACAACCTGGAACGGGAGGAGATCGTGGAGGAGGAGCCTCCGGTTTACGAAATCTGCCTCCTGGAGCCTGCCCAAGGGCCGACGGAGGAGTTTTACCTCCCCCAGCAGGACGCGGCCATTACCAGGCAGATTCAGACGGTGCTGGAGAAAGAAGCGCCCATCTGCCGGGAGATTCTTTACCGGCGGGTCCTGGGGGCCTGGGGCCTGACCCGGATGAGCAGCCGTCTGGAACGGCGGCTGGGGGACCTTCTGGAGCGGATGGACCCGGTGCTGACCCGCAGCGGCTCCCAGGAGTTCTGCTGGACCCCGGAGCGTCCGCCGGAGACCTACGATACCTTCCGGGTGCCGGAGGACGGGGGCTTCCGCCGGGAGCTGGACGAAATCCCGCCGGAGGAGCTGGCCGGAGCGGTCCGCTACCTGCTGCGGCGGCAGATCAGCCTGCCCCAGGACGATCTGATCCGGGAGGTGTACCGGCTGTTTGGCTTTGCCCGGACCGGGACCTCCATTGCCGAGGCCGTGGAGGCCGGCGTCCGGAAGGCGGAGGAACGGGGCCACGTCACCGTGGGAGACGGCCGGGTGGTCCTGCGGGAAGAACACTGAAGATAATGGCGGAGCGGAAGTTTTTCGCTCCGCTTTTGCTTTTTGGAGGGATCGGCGGAGGTGCCCGCAAAAGATTTCGTTTCGGGCGTTCAGTGGAGCGGGGTGTCAGCGCACGGTACGGCAAAACAGAAGGGGCAGTGGGTGTTTGCAGGCGGCGGAGCGGTTTATGTGATTGAAAAATGGTCGGTGCGGCTTTAGATGTCTGTGTCCTTCCGGGGCAGAATCGTGGCTTTGGGGGATTGGCGGGTTTTGACGGCGGGGAAGCGGTCGTTTCGGGTATTGGGCCGGGGGAAGTGCTGACAGCGGGGGTTCCGATGGGCCCTTTGGCGGTGATCTGGTTGTCTGAGGGTAGATGGGTTCCGGTGGAGCCCTTTGGCGGTGGTCTGGTTGTCTGTGGGCAGATGGCTCCGGCGGGAGCTTTGGCGGTGGCCTGGTTGTCTGTGGGTGGATGGGTTTTGACGAGGGCTTTGGCGGTGGTCTGACGGTCTGTGGGGCGGATGGGGTCTGGCGCTTTTGAGAGGGCGTGTCGGGGGCGGTTCTTGGGAGCGGACAGGAGCGCGGCTGTTTCAGGTTGGGGGACGGGGTGGTCTTGTGCAATTGGGAGAAATTCTACAGGAAATTTTGGCATCTTTTTCTATTGCGGCGGCGGGAAAAAATGTGTATAATGAAAACGATTACAGGTTTTATGGACCTGATTTTGACGGAAAAGAGGGCATTACACATGGAATATGGACTGCAAATGTACAGTCTCCGGGACATTACCGGCGAGGATTTGAAGGGCGCTTTGGAAAAGGTGGCCAAGATCGGCTATAAGGGCGTGGAGTTCGCCGGGTTCTTCGGCCATTCCGCCGAGGAGGTCAAGTCCTGGCTGGACGAAAACAGCCTTACCGTTACCAGCACCCACACCGGCTGGAAGGAAGTGGCCGACGATTTTGAAAAGACCGTGGCCTACCATAAGACCATCGGCAACAAGAACATCATCGTTCCCGGCGCGGACCTTTCCTGCGAAAAGTCCATTGCCGAGTTCGTGGACTTTGTCAACGAGTTCCAGCCCAAGCTGGAAAAGGAGGGCATCGCCCTTCATTACCACAACCACCATCGGGAATTCCTGCCCAACAAGGACGGCCAGATCCCCCTGGACGAGCTGGCCAAGCGCACCAAGGTGAACTTCCAGATTGACACCTACTGGACCTTCGTGGCCAGACGGGACCCGGTGGAGGTCATCACCCGGCTGAAGGACCGCATTTCCTTCATCCACCTGAAGGACGGCAGCGGCGGATTCCGGGGCTACTCCCTGGGCAGCGGCTCCGCGCCGGTGAAGGCTGTGTGGGAGCGGGCCAAGGAGCTGGGCTTCTACATGGTGGTGGAGAGCGAGGGCTGCGAGCCCGACGGCGTCAGCGAAGTCACCCGCTGCTTCGAGTACCTGAAATCCCTGGACAAATAAGCGAATCGGACATCCATCGGCCTGCGCTGCGGAAAATCACAGCGCAGGCCGTTTTTTTGCGGAAGTTTGCGGAATTTTTAACGAACTTTTTGACGTTTTCTTTACATTATTATTGGAGAAGCGCTGCGGGGAAACGTTTTACCGGATGGGCACAATGCCCGAAAAAAGCCGAAAAAAATTGTGAATGTTTGGCGTGACTTTTTTTCAAAAAAGCCTTTTCTTTTTTTTTTCAGCCGGTATAATGGTTATGAGTTCTTCATCCGCGGGCCTTTTATCAAGGCCCAACACCCTCGTCTGTTGAGATTGACAGGTGATACGATGTTTTGTTTGAAATGGGTTTGGGAAAACCTCAAAGGGTACCGAGGTCGGTACGTGCTGGCCATCTGTCTGGTGATCTGCACCTCCCTGATGAACCTGGCGAACCCCATGATCTCCCAGCAGATCATTGACCGGGTGCTGATGCCCGCCGAAGGCGTGGAGCGGGAAATCGGCGCCCTGATCCCCCTGGTGGCCCTGATGGTGGGCTTTACCCTGCTGCGCACGGGGATCGGTTATCTGATGGTGATCACCTTCGAAAAGGCCGGCATCCTGGTGGCTACCAACATCCGCAGCTACATCTACCGGAACATGCAGCGGCAGGACATGAGCTTTTATGACCGGAACCGCACCGGCGACCTGATGACCCGGCTCACCGGCGATATCGATGTGGTGCGGTATGTCACGGCCTACTCCTTCCGGCTGGCCGTGGATTCTCTGGTGGCGTTTATTGCGGTGCTGGTCTACTTCCTGCGGACCGACGTGGTGTTCACTCTGATTCTCTGCTGCATCTTCCCGCTGCTGTTCGGCATTACCTATACCTACTCCCGGAAGGTCCGGCCCTATTACGCCGATCAGCGGGAGCGGCTGTCGGTTCTGAACTCCCGGGCCCAGGAAAATATCGCGGGCAACCGGGTGGTCAAGGCCTTCGCCAAGGAGGAGCATGAGATTCACCTCTTTGATGAGAAGAACAAGGACTTCCACGACGCCTGCATCAACGTCAACTTCTTCTGGCTCAAGTATTTCCCCGCCATTGAAATGAGCGCCCAGGCCATGTCCATTGTGGTCCTCTGCCTTGGGAGCCTCTTTGTCATCAACGGGCGGATTACCGTGGGCCAGCTCATGGCCTTCTCCGGACTGGTGTGGACCTTTGCCAACCCCATCCGGAACCTGGGACCGCTGCTCAACGACGTCCAGCGGTTCATGACCAGCGCCTCCAAGGTCATCGAGCTCTATTACACCCGCCCCACCATCGTCAACCGCTACGGCTGCCGCAAGACCGACGAGCGGCTGAAAGGCGACATCGATTTTGAGGACGTGAACCTCTCTCTGGGGGGCCACCAGCTCCTCAAGCACATCAATCTCCACATCAGGCCCGGGGAGACAGTGGCCGTCATGGGCAACACCGGCTCCGGCAAGACCCTGATGATGAACCTGATCCCCCGGCTTTATGACATCACCTCCGGGACGCTGAAGATCGACGGCCTGCCCATCAAGGAGTGGGACCTCCACACCCTGCGGCACAACATCGGCATGGCCACCCAGGACGTGTTCCTGTTCTCGGACACCGTGGACGGCAACATCGCCTACGGCGACTCCTCCATGAGCGAGGAAATGACCCGGCACTACGCCAAGCTGGCTGCGGCGGACTTCATCGATAAGATGGAAAACGGCTTCGACACCATCGTCGGCGAACGGGGCGTGGGCCTCTCCGGCGGACAGAAGCAGCGTATCGCTCTGGCCCGGGCTCTGGCCGTCCGGCCCTCCATCCTGATCCTGGACGACACCACCTCCGCCGTGGATATGGAGACGGAGCACTTCATCCAGGAGAGTCTGGACAACCTGGACTTCCCTTGCACCAAGCTCATCGTCGCCCAGCGGATTTCCACCACCCGGCGGGCCGACCGGATCGTGGTCCTCAAGGACGGCGAAATCTCCGAGATCGGCACCCACGACGAGCTGATCAAGCGGGGAGGCTACTACACCGAAATCTGCCGGTTACAGGAAGCGATCGGAGGTGAGGACTAATGGCGACCCGGAACAAATACGACGTAGACGAGACCCTGGAAACTCCATTCAGTTTCAAGCACTTCAAACGGGCGGCGGTTTACGCCAAGCGCCATACCAGGAAGATGGTCCTGGCCATGCTGGCCAGCATGGTGGCGGCCCTGTCCTCCCTGGTGTACCCCATGATCCTCCAGCGGGCCTTTGACGTGGTCATTCCCTCCAAGGATTACACCCAGCTGGGGCTTCTGACCCTTGTCACCGTCCTGAGCATCGCGCTGAGCATCGCCATGACCACCATCCGCGCCCGGATTATGACCCGGGTGGGCCAGGACATCATCTACGACATGCGGAAGGACCTGTTCGACCATCTGCAGAAACTGCCTTTCACCTTCTACGACAGCCGCCCCCACGGGAAGATTCTGACCCGGGTGATCCATTACATCAACAACGTGTCGGATATGCTGTCCAACGGCATCATCAACTTCATCATGGACATCTTTAACCTGCTGTTCATCGCTCTTTTCATGTTCTTCGTCAACGTGGAGCTGTCCTTGATCATCATTGCAGGCGTGCCGGTGTTCGTGGCGGTTATTATGATCATCAAGCCCGCCCAGCGGAAGGTCTGGCAGAAGGTGTCCAATAAGGGCTCCAACATGAACGCCTACCTCCAGGAAAGCCTGGACGGCGCGAAAATTACCCAGCTGTTCACCCGGGAGGAACAGAACGCCCAGATTTTCGACCGGCTGAACATGGACTACTTCCACCTGTGGAACAAGGCCCAGCGGATTTCCAACTGCGTCTGGGTCACGGTGGACAACGTCACCACCTGGGTGGTCGGCGCCATGTACATCGTAGGCGTGCTGGTGATGAACCCCATGGCCTCCTTCGGCACCATCGCCGCCGTGTCCAACTACGCCTGGCGGTTCTGGCAGCCGCTGCTGAACCTGTCCAACCTCTATAATACCTTCATCAACGGCATCGCCTACCTGGAACGCATCTTTGAGATGATCGACGAGCCGGTGGACATCGACGACGCCCCTGACGCCACGGAGCTTCCCAAAATCCAGGGCCGCGTCACCTTCGACCATGTGACCTTCGCCTACGAGCCTCCCCGGAATGTTCTGGAGGATGTTTCCTTCGACGTGAAGCCCGGCGAGAGCATCGCCCTGGTTGGCCCCACGGGAGCAGGCAAATCCACCATCGTCAACCTGATCTCCCGGTTCTACAACGTCACCGGCGGCCGCATCCTCATTGACGGCCACGACATTTCCAAAGTGACCCTCCACTCCCTCCGGTCCCAGATGGGCATCATGCTCCAGGACAGCTTCATCTTCTCCGGAACGGTGATGGACAACATCAAGTACGCCAAGCTGGACGCCACCGACGAGGAAGTCCGCCGGGCCTGCAAGACGGTCTGCGCCGACGAGTTCATCGAGGAAATGGAAAACGGCTACCTCACCGAAGTCAACGAACGGGGCTCCCGGCTCTCCCAGGGCCAGCGGCAGCTGCTGTCCTTCGCCCGGACCCTGCTGGCGGACCCCAAAATCCTCATCCTGGACGAAGCCACCTCCTCCATTGACGCCAAGACGGAACGGATGGTCCAGACGGCCCTCAACGAGCTGCTGAAGGGCCGGACCTCCTTCATCATCGCCCACCGGCTGTCCACCATCAAGAACTGTGACCGGATCATGTACATCTCCAACAAGGGGATTTCCGAGTGCGGCTCCCACGAGGAACTGCTGGCCAAGAAAGGCGACTACTACAAACTCTATACTGCCCAGCGGACGGGTAATCTGGGGCTGTAACCCAAAAGGCTCCCTGAATCGGCGCGTGTGCCGGTTTGGGGGGCCTTTGCTCTTTTGCGGCGGGATTTTTCGGGTTTTTGTTGCCATTTTCCCACTTTTATGCTATGCTTAGATAGGATTTTACTGCACCAAAGAGGAGGACGTTCTATGTCATTATCCAAGCTCCAGCTGCCGGAGGGCTACCGCCCGGCCCTGGACATCCTGCAAACCGAAATCGCCATCAAGCTGGTCAAGGACACCTTTGAACGGGAACTTGCCCAGAAGCTCCACCTGACCCGGGTCTCGGCCCCCCTGTTCGTCCGGAAGAACAGCGGCATCAACGACAACTTGAACGGCGTGGAGCGCCCGGTTTCCTTCGATATCTCCGACATCGGCGAGGAAGTGGAGATTGTCCACTCCCTGGCCAAGTGGAAGCGTCTGGCCCTGAAGCGCTACCACTTCGGCCCCAACACCGGCCTGTACACCGACATGAACGCTATCCGCCGGGACGAGGAGCTGGACAACCTCCACTCCGTTTATGTGGACCAGTGGGACTGGGAAAAAATCCTCACCCCGGAGACCCGGACCCCCGAGACCCTCCGCCACACCGTCCGCCGGATCATGCGGGCCTTGAAGGAGACGGAGGAGGCCCTCCACCGGGCCAATCCGGAGATCGAGCCCTTTATCAAGGAGCAGGTCACCTTCCTGACGGCCCAGGAGCTTCTGGACCGCTACCCCGGCCTTTCCCCCAAGGAGCGGGAAAACGCCGCCGCCAAGGAGTACGGCACCATCTTCGTCATGGGCATCGGCGGGGCCCTCTCCGACGGCAGGCCCCACGACGGCCGGGCCCCGGACTACGACGACTGGGCCCTGAACGGCGACATCCTCATCTGGTACCCCGTGCTGAACCGGGCGGTGGAGCTGTCCTCCATGGGCATCCGGGTCAACGAGGAATCCCTCCGTCGGCAGCTGGAGCTGGCAGGCTGCCCGGAGCGGGCGGAGCTGCCCTTCCACAAGATGCTTCTGGACGGCCAGCTGCCCCTGACCATCGGCGGCGGCATCGGACAGTCCCGGCTCTGCATGGTGCTGCTCCACAAGGCCCACATCGGCGAGGTCCAGGCGTCCATCTGGGACGACGAGACCCTGAAAGCCTGCACGGCAGACGCCATCACCCTTCTGTAACCCTCCCCGCCGGGCCTGGCAGCCGGCGGAATCCATCCAAGGAGGCCCACTATGGGATACGATTTTTCAAAATTCGGACGCAACGTCTTTCACGATACCGTCATGCGGGAAAAGCTCTCCAAGAGCACCTATCAGGCCCTCCGCCGGTCCATCGACCTGGGGGAGCCTTTGGAGCCCGACGTGGCTGAGGTGGTGGCCTCGGCCATGAAGGACTGGGCCGTGGAGCAGGGGGCGACCCACTTCACCCACTGGTTCCAGCCCATGACCACCTTTACCGCAGGCAAGCACGACGCTTTCCTTTCGCCCACCAAGGACGGCCGGGGGATCCTGGAGTTTTCCGGCAAGGAGCTCATCGTCGGCGAGCCCGACGCCTCCTCCTTCCCCAGCGGAGGGCTCCGCAGCACCTTTGAGGCCCGGGGCTACACCGCCTGGGACTGCACCTCTCCGGCCTTTGTCCGGGAGGGGACCCTGTATATCCCCACGGCGTTCTATTCCTATACCGGCGAGGCCCTGGACACCAAGACCCCGCTGCTCCGCTCCAATCAGGCCGTGAACCGGGAGGCGCTTCGGGTCCTCCGGGCCTTCGGCAACAAAACGGCCACCCGGGTCAGCCCCACGGTGGGCGCAGAGCAGGAGTACTTCCTCATCGACCGGAAAACCTACGAGCAGCGCCTGGACCTGAAGCTCTGCGGCCGGACCCTTTTCGGGGCCAGGCCCCCCAAGGGCCAGGAAATGGACGACCACTACTGCGGCCGCATCCGGCTGCGGGTGCGGCAGTTCATGCGGGACCTGGACGAGGCCCTCTGGAGCCTGGGAGTCCCCGCCAAAACCGAGCACAACGAGGCGGCCCCCGCCCAGCATGAGCTGGCTCCGGTGTTCGAGGCCGTCAACGTGGCCTGCGACCACAACCAGCTGATCATGGAGGTCATGCGGGAGGCCGCCAAGAAAAACGGCCTGGCCTGCCTTCTCCACGAAAAGCCCTTTGAGGGGGTCAACGGCTCCGGCAAGCACAACAACTGGTCTTTGTCTACCAACGACGGACAGAACCTGCTGGACCCCGGCCAGACGCCTTATGAGAACCTGCAGTTCCTGGTGTTCCTGTCGGCGGTGGTCACCGGCGTGGACAATTACGCCGACCTCCTGCGGATGAGCGCCGCCAACGCCGGCAACGACTTCCGTCTGGGGGGACATGAGGCCCCTCCCGGCATCGTGTCCATCTTCCTGGGGGACCAGCTCTGGGGAATCTTAGAGCACATCGCCCACGGGGACACCGTCTCCGAAACGCCCTCCTGCCTCCTGGAGACCGGCGTGGCCACGCTGCCCCGGCTCCCCAAGGACGGATCCGACCGGAACCGCACCTCGCCCTTTGCCTTCACCGGAAACAAATTTGAATTCCGGATGGTGGGGTCTTCGGCGTCGGTGGCAGTTTCCAGCTATGTGCTGAACACCATTGTGGCCGATACGCTCCGGGAATTTGCCGACCGGCTGGAATCCTGCGACGATTTTGACGCGGAAATCCAGCGCATCGTCAAGGACACCGTGGAGAAACACGGCCGCATCGTCTTCAACGGCAACAACTACACCGAGGAATGGGTGGAGGAAGCCGCCCGCCGGGGGCTCCCCAACCGGACCAACACCGTGGACGCCGTGGAGGCCATGCTGGAGGAAAAGAACCTGGCCCTGATGGAGCGGCTGGGGGTCATGTCCCGGACGGAGTGCGAGTCCCGCCACGAGATCATGCTGGAAAACTACTGCAAGGTGGTCAACATCGAGGGCGCGGCCATGGCCGAAATGGCCCGGCGGCAGATTCTTCCCGCCGCCATGGAGTTCGCCGGGAAAGCTGCAGATTCTTACGCCAGGCTCTCCGCCGCAGGCATTAAAAACGACAGCATTTTCCGGCTCACCGCCCGGCTTTCCGACCTGATCACCGCCGTGGACCGGTCCGCCGGGGAGCTGGAAAAGGCTCTGGCACGGCGCGAGACCGCCGCCACCCTGTCGGACAACGCCCGGATGCATCGGGACGAGGTCCGGACCGTCATGCAGGAGCTCCGCCGGGAGGTGGACGACATGGAACGCCTGATCTCCGATAAGGACTGGCCCATGCCCACCTACGCCGACCTGCTCTACCGTATCTGATGGGAGGGAGTTTGTTGGAACGCTTCGATTTTTCCCGGGGCGGCTGGGACCCGGCGGAGTTTTGTCCGGCCTGGTCCACAGCCTGCAAGGTCCACCGGCATTTTCTTCAGGAGGACGACTGCCTGACAAATTCCGCAGACGCCGATGGGAACTTTGACTATGCCAGCATGGTGACAAAAAAGACCTACGGCGCCGGAACCAGGCTCCGGACCCGCTGCTCCTTTGAGAGCTTCGGCGCGCCGCTGATCGTCTTCACCAACGACCTCCGGGAGGGGGACGACGGGGCGGTTTACGGCCTGCATTTCGAGGTGGTCGCCTACGAAGGCGGCTGCAATATCTGGCGGATCGTTCCGGCGGACACAGCCCGGGGGATTGCCACCACCGCTCTGGCAAAGGTGCGGTTTCCTGTTCCGGCCCAGTCGGAGATCGATCTGGAGGTGGAGCTCAAGGACCGGGCCATAGGGGTCCGGGTCAACGGGCACTCCTTTGAAATCCACTGCGGCGAGCTGCCGGAGCGGGTCCACGTGGGTATCACGGCCTGCGAGGGGATTAACCGGTTCTACGATTTTTCCATTGAATAAAAATCCGCCCCGCGCCGGGAACTTCCGGTGCGGGGCGGCTGTCGTTCTGGGGGAAACTTATTTGTACAGGGGGCCGTAAGCCGCGCAGGCGCGGTAGTCGGCGGCTTCCTTGTCCTTGGTGCCGAAGGCGGCCCAGCTGTGGGGACGGTAGATGTCCGCGTCGTCCACGTTGTGGAGGGAGACGGGAATCCGCAGCATGGAGGCCAGGGTGATCAGGTCCTTGCCCACATGGCCGTAGCAGAACGCGCCGTGGTTGGCGCCCCAGTTGGCCATGACGTCGTAGACGCTTTCGAAGCCCTTGGCGCCCAGCCGGGGAGCGAACCAGGTGGTGGGCCAGGTCCTATCCGTCCGGTCGTCCAGGATCTGGTGGACGTCGTCCTCCAGGGTGACGGTGTAGCCCTCGGCCAGCTGAAGGACCGGGCCCACGCCGTCGATGAGGTTCACCCGGACCAGGGTCACAGGCATCTCGGCCTGGGTCTTGAAGTGGGAGGAGAATCCGCCGCCGCGGAAGTATTCATGGTTGGCGTTGGGCCAGTCGGTGGCGTTCATGATGGCCTTGATGTCGGCATCTTCCACGTCCCACCATTTCTTCATGCAGGGATTGCCGTCCTTGTCCTTGGCCAGACCGGTGCCGTCCAGGGCGGCCGCACCGGAGTTGATCAGGTGCATGAAGCCGTTGGCGGCCTTGCCGGTGAGCTTCTTGCCGGTGACGCGCTCCACGGCCTCGGGGCTCCAGTAGGTGCGGACGTCGGCGAAGACGGTGGCGGCGTTGGTCAGCAGCTTGCCGAAGAGCATGGCGGTGCCGTTGAGGCCGTCGTTTTCCGTGGCCAGGATGGTGGGCTCCTTCTTGCCGTTCCAGTTGAAGGTGGTGTTCATCATGGCTTCGGTGAAGTCGCCGTTGGGCAGCCAGTCGGTCCACATCCGCTGGCCCTGGAAGCCGCCAAGGATTCCGTTGCGGCCCAGCGCTTCCTCGTGCCAGCCCATTTCGTCCAGCTTGGGATTGCCCAGCATGATATCCCGGACGATGAGGGTCATTTTCACCACGAAATCCCAGTCGTCCTTGACCACCTTGGACTTCTGGACGATGTCGGCCAGGACCTTGGGGGCGGCGTTGACGTTGATGCCGGGGCGGCAGTTTTCCTTGACCCAGGCCATGGCCACGGCGAATTCCTCGTGGTCGTAAATTTCTAAGGTCATGCGGCGGAGAATTTCGGTCATATCCACCCACTCGGCCCGGATGCCCAGGTATTTCTGGAAGAAGGAGGCGTCGCAGTAGGAGCCCATGATGCCCATGGCCACGGAGCCGATGTTCACGTAGGCTTTGTTCTTCATCTGTCCCACGGCCAGGGCGCAGCGGGCGAAGCGGAGGAGCTTCTCGGAGACGTCGGCGGGGATGGAGGTGTCCGCGGCGTCCTGGACGTCATGGCCGTAGATGGAGAAGGCGGGGAGCCCTCTCTGGGCGTGGGCGGCCATGGCGGCGGCCAGGTAGACTGCGCCGGGGCGCTCGGTGCCGTTGAAGCCCCAGACGGCCTTGATGGTCTTGGGGTCCAGGTCCATGGTCTCGGAGCCGTAGCACCAGCAAGGGGTGACGGTGAGGGTGGCCACCACGTTTTCCGCGGCGAATTTCTCCGCGCACCGGGCGGATTCCGCGCCGCCGCCGATGGTGGAGTCGGCGATCACACATTCCGCAGGGGTGCCGTCGGAGTAGCGGAGATTTTCCGAGATGAGCTTCGCAGCGGCGTTGGCCATGCCCATGGTCTGGGCCTCCAGGCTTTCCCGGATGCCGCCCCAACGACCGTCGATCACGGGGCGAATCCCGATTTTCGGTTTGTTCATAGCAATTCCTCCTTAATTCTTAAACGTTTAAGGTTTGCGCAAATAAAATAAGCAGAACCGCTCTGCCTCTTTCCTTCATTCTAGCATGATTTGCCGGGATTGTCAACGGAAAGAGGATAAAATTTCCCCACAAAAAGGTAAAAATCGCCCACTGCATCCCCGGGGATTTTGCGGTATCATGGTACTGAAATCACCGGAAAGCGAGGACATTCCCATGGAAATCTACAAAAAAGCCACCGCCAACTACCCGCGGAACCATACGGATACCTTTTACGACCTCCCCACGGAGAAAAAGTTCCGGGGCTGCCTGGACAAAAACCTGAACTTCATCACCGACATCCAGGTCCGGGACCCGGAGACCTGGAAGCTCTTTGTGGAGCAGTTCCGGACCCACCCCGACGACGCCGACACCGGCTGGCGGGGGGAATACTGGGGCAAGATGATGCGGGGCGCCTGCTTTGTGTACAGCTATTCCAAGGACCCGGGCCTTTATCAGGTGCTGAAAGCAACGGTGGAGGACCTGATGAGCACCCAGGACCAGTGGGGCCGGATCAGCACCTACTCCGTGGACCTGGAGTTCGACGGCTGGGACCTGTGGGGCCGGAAATACGTCCTGCTGGGCATGGAGTACTTCGTGGAGGTCTCCGGGGACGCGGAGCTGAACCGCCGGATCATCGACTGCATGCGCCGCCAGGCGGACTACCTGCTCTCCAGGATCGGCGCCCCGGCGGAGGGCAAGCGGACCATCACCAAGCTGACCCGGCACTGGCGGGGGCTCAACTCCTCGTCGATTCTGGAGCCCATCGTGCGGCTTTACTCCCTTACTGGGGAGCAGAAGTACCTGGACTTCGCCTCCTATATCGTGGACTGCGGCTTCACCGATGTGCAGGATTTCATTTCCCTGGCCTACAAAAAGGAGCTCCGGCCCTATCAGTACCCGGTGACCAAAGCCTACGAGATGACCTCCTGCTTCATGGGTCTTCTGGAATACTACCGCATCACCGGCAAGGAGAAGCACCGGACGGCCATTTTGAACTTCGCCGACTGCGTCCTGGAGGACGACTTTACCGTCATCGGTTCGGCGGGCTGCACCCATGAGCTTTTCGACCACTCCACCGTCCGTCAGGCCAACCCCGACCGGGGCGATCCCCGGGCCCAGGAGACCTGCGTCACCGTGACCCTGATGCAGTTCTTCTACCAGCTGAACCTTTTGACCGGCGACCCCAAGTACATCGACGCCCTGGAGATTTCCCTCTACAACGCCTACCTGGGGGCCATTAACACCGACAACGCCGTGGACCACAGCGCCGAGAAAACCTATCCCGACTGGAAGATCGTTCCCATGCCCTTTGACAGTTACAGCCCCCTGACTCCCGGCCACCGGGGCAACGGCATCGGCGGCTTCATGCGGATGGCCGGCGGGAAATTCTACGGCTGCTGCGTCTGCATCGCTTCGGCGGGCATCGGCCTGGCCATGAAAACGGCGGTGCTCACGGCCCGGAACGGCGTGGTGGTCAACCTCTTTGAAAAGGGGACCGTCCGGCAGACCCTCCCCAATGGCAGGATCGTGGAGCTGGACCTGGACACCGACTATCCGGTGGAGGGCCGGGTGGCCATCACCGTGCATCCCCAGGAAGCCGGGGCCTTCTCCATTCTGGTGCGGAACCCGGGGTGGAGCGAAAACACCTCCCTTTGCGTCAACGGCCACGCGATTTGCGCCAACCAGGGCTACATGGACCTGAACCGGGAGTGGAAGGACGGCGACGTCATCGAGCTCTGCTTCGATATGGGGGCCAAGGCAATTTTCCCCATCCCGTATGGCACGCAGATTCTGATGAATGATGTGGTTTGGGCCGCCGACGGCATGGGAGCGGGTTACGTGGTCAGCTCCGTGGACCATGAGCACCCCTCCACCAGGCATCACATTGCCATCCGTCGGGGGCCGCTGATGCTGGCCCAGGAGAGCCGGTTAGGCTACAACGTAGACGACCCGGTGGAGGTGGCAGTGGGGCCGGGAAACCGGGTGGAACTGGGGGTTTCCGCAGACAGGAAAGCGCCCTATCCGTGCCTTTTTGAGGCCCGGGTCCCCACCAAGGACGGCGGATTCTTCACCGTCACCGACTACGCCTCCGCCGGAAAGCTCTGGACCGACGAGAGCCGGATGGCGGTGTGGTTCAACACGAAATAAGCAGGCTTTTTCCAGGCAGCATTGCTTTTTGGGGGCGGGTGTGTTATAATAGTCCCAAAGACACCTCAAAACACCCCAAAGACTTTTGCTGGCGCAAAAAGAACCTGGACATTGTGCAGAAAGAGCTGCGGCAGTACCAAACTGCCGCAGCTTTTTGCGTTTTCCGGCGGGACAGGCGCAAAGGAAAGGAACCTCTATGGAAAAAGAACGCTTCTACATCAGCACCATCGACCCCAACGCCGCCGATACCGCCAGGGAGTACGGCCTGGGGCTGGAGATTGCGGAATACTGCACCGCCTGGAACATGGACCGGGAATTTCCGGAAACCGACGCGGCAGTCCGGGAAAAGCTGGAGGGGGTCTCCCGGCGGGTGCTCCACGGGCCCTTCAACGAGCTGTTTCCCTGCGCCATCGACCCCAAGGCCCGGGAGCTGGCGGCCTACCGCTACCGGCAGGCCATCGGCCTGGCCAAGGGCTACGGGGCGGGCAAGGTGGTGCTCCACGGCGGGTACAACCCCCGGCTTTATTACCCTTGCTGGTACACCGAGCAGTCCATTCTGTTCTGGAAGGAGTTTTTTCGGGAGGACCCCGGCGTGGAGATCGTCCTGGAAAACGTCTTTGAGGAGGAACCGGCCATGCTCCTGGACATCGTCCGGGGCGTGGACCACCCGAAGCTGCGGATGTGCCTGGACGTGGGCCATGTAAACGCCTATTCGGAAATACCGGCTTCGGAGTGGCTCAAGGTCTGCGCCGGGGAGGTCCGCCACTTCCACCTCCACAACAACGACGGCTCCGGAGACGTTCACGGCGGGCTGGATCAGGGGACCATCCCCATGAAGGAGCTGCTGGCCATGGCGAAGGAGCTTTGTCCGGCGGCCACCTTTACGCTGGAGCTGATGGACGCCCGGCCCTCGGCGGTCTGGCTGACGGAAAACGGCCTTCTTTGAGGGCACGCGGAAAATTGCAGAAAGCAGGCGGAAAATATGAATCGAATTATCGGACTTCCGGCAGTGGAGCCCCTGGACGCGGCGGCCATGGCCGCGGCAAAAGAGCGGCAGGCCAAACTCGCCAAGCCTCCCGGGAGCCTGGGGCGGCTGGAGGACCTGTCCGTCCAGCTGGCGGGAATTACCGGAAAGGTCCACAACCAGATCGGGAAAAAGCACCTCCTGGTCTTTGCCGCCGACAACGGCGTGGTGGAGGAGGGCGTTTCCAGCGCCCCCCAGAGCGTGACGAAAATGCAGACCATCAACCTGACCCGGAGCAAGACCGGCGCCTCCGTTCTGTGCAGCCACTTCGGCTGCGGCATTACCGTCTGCGACGTCGGCGTCAACGGGGAGATCCGGGAACCCAGGGTCCTGAACCGGAAAATCGCCTACGGCACCCGGAATATGGTCAAGGGCCCGGCCATGACCCGGGAACAGGCCCTTCAGGCCATCCATGTGGGCGTCCGGCTGGCCATGGATACCGACGCCGACGTGCTGGGCGTCGGCGAAATGGGCATCGGCAACACCACCACCTCCTCGGCGGTGCTGGCGGTCCTGCTGGGGGCCGATGTGGAGACGGTGACGGGCCGGGGCGGCGGCATCACCGACGACAGCTTCCGGAAGAAAAAGGACGTGATCCGGGCCGCTATCCAGAAAAACCGCCCCGACCCCGGCGACGTCATCGATGTTCTGGCCAAGGTCGGAGGGCTGGACATCGCCGCCATGTGCGGCGCGTTTCTGGGCGGTGCGGCCAGCCATCGGCCGGTGGTGATCGACGGCTTTATCTCCGCTGTGGCGGCCCTTTGCGCCTGGAAGCTCTGCCCCGACGCGCTGGGGTACTTCATCCCCAGCCACGCCTCCTACGAGATCGGCTATCGGCTGGCTATGGACGCCATGGATTTGCAGCCCCTGTTCCTTCTGGGGATGCGGCTGGGGGAGGGCAGCGGCTGTCCTCTGGCCTTTGAGGTCCTGGACGCCGCCTGCGCCGTTCTCAACGACATGGCCACCTTCGACCAGGCGGGCATCGACGACGGCTATCTGGACGAGATCCGGCAGGGGGACAAATTCACCGTGGAGGGCGCGAAATGACCTGTTTCATCTCCGGCGGAGCCAAAAACGGCAAGTCCGGCATCGCCCAGGACCTGGTTCTGGCCCTGGCCCAGGGGGGAAAACGCTACTACGTGGCCACCATGATCTCCACCGGCGCGGAGGACGATGCGCGCATCCGGCGGCATATCGCCGACCGGGCGGGCATGGGCTTTGAAACGGTGGAGTGCCGGAAGAACATCCTGGACTGCCTGAAAACGGCGGACCGGGAGGGGGCGTTTCTGGTGGACAGCGTCACCGCCTTGATACAGAACGCCCTGTTTCCTGTGGAGAAGAACTACGAAATGGACCTGGCGGCGGCGAGGCGCTGCGCCGACCAGCTGGTGGAGTTCGCCGGGATGGTCCGCCACGGGGTCTTTGTCAGCGATTTCATTTATTCCGACGCGGAGCGGTACTCGGAAAGCACCGAGGCCTACCGGAAGTGTCTGGCGGACATCGACCGCCGGCTGGCCGCGGTCTGCGACACGGTGATCGAGGTGTCGGCGGGCCGGGCGGTGGTCCATAAGGGGGATTTGCGGCTATGAAAAAATACGTTCACGCCTTTGCCATGTGTCAGAGCATGTTCTGCGCCGTTCCTTTTCCCGGGAACATCTGGGACGAGGAGGCCCGGGACAGGATGCTGCTGTTTCTGCCCGTGGTCGGGTTGGAAATGGGCGTTCTTTGGGCGGCGCTGGCCTGGCTCTGCCGGTGGCTGGGGCTTCCGGCGCTGATTGCGGGGGTGGCGCTCTGCGCGTTTCCGTACCTGGTGACGGGGTGCATCCACCTGGACGGCTACATGGACGTAACCGACGCGGTGAAGTCCTGGCGGGACCTGGACCGCCGGAGGGAAATCCTCAAGGACTCCCATGTGGGCAGCTTTGCGGTAATCGGGGTCGTTTTGCTGCTGCTGGCCCAGTTTGCGCTGCTGGCTTCGGCTCCGGAGACGGCGGATTACCGGGTCCTGGCCCTGATCCCGGCGGTGAGCCGGTGCGGCTCCGCCCTGGCGGTGACGGTTTTGAAGCCCATGTCCACCAGCCAGTATGCGGGACAGAAGAAGCCCAAGTCCCATGTTGCAGTGCTGATTGCGATGACCGTTCTGCTGACCGCAGCGGGATTCCTGCTTTGCGGGCGGTACGTGTTTGCCCTGACAGGGTGCCTAGCGGGATACGTTCTGGCCCTGCGCCGGGCTTACAGATCTCTGGACGGAATGAGCGGCGACGTGGCGGGCTACGCTCTGACCATCGGGGAGCTGTGCGCCGTTGCCGTATATGCGTTGATTTAGGAGAAGAACATGATTCTGATTATCGGCGGAGCCTATCAGGGCAAGCTGGATTTTGCCAAGGAAGCCTTCGGGGTCACGGACGGGGACGTCTGTTGCTGTGACGCCGGGGAGATTGATTTTTCCAAGCGGTGCGTTTACCGCATCGAGGAGTTCACCTACCGCCACCCCGATCCCGTAGGGTATTTCAAAGCCCACCGGGGGGAGTGGCAGGACAGCATCCTGATCTGCCGGGACATTTTCTGCGGAGTGGTGCCCATGGGCGCGGAAAACCGGGCCTGGCGGCAGAACACCGGGCGGCTGTGCCAGTATCTGGCCAGGGAAGCCCGGCAGGTCAGCCGGATTTTTTGCGGATTGGAGCAGCGACTGAAATGATCATCTATCTGATTCGCCACGGAAAGACCGCGGCCAACGAAAAGCACCTCTACTGCGGCAGCACGGACCTGCCCCTGTCGGAGGAGGGAGCCAAGGCCCTGGGGCGGTTCCCCCGGGAGCTCCCCAACGTCCGCTTTGTCACCAGCGGCATGAAGCGGACCAACGAGACCCTGAAGCGGCTGTTCGGGGATGTGCCCTTTACCGAGGACCCCCGCTTCCGGGAGATGGATTTCGGCCTTTTTGAGATGCACAGCTATGCGGAGCTGAAGGACACCCCGGCCTACCAGCAGTGGCTTTCCGGGGACAACGAGGCCAACCCCGCGCCGGGGGGCGAAAGCGGCGTCCAGATGAAGGAGCGGGCGTGGGAGGCATTTTCGGAGCTCCGGGAGGACACGGTGGTCGTGACCCACGGCGGCGTCATTGCCGCCATCATGGAGCGGCTGTTCCCCCAGGAGGGGAAGAACCGGTACCAGTGGCAGCCTGCTCCGGGGGGCGGGTACGTCCTGGACGGCGGCGGGTATCAGAAGCTGGAATAACGGCAGGACCTTTTTCCCTGGACAGCCGGGGAAAGATGTGCTATACTCAAATCAAACGAATCCTGCAAGAGGAGGTCCTATGGATGAGCAAACCCAATGTGATTCTTTTGCTGGCGGACGATCTGGGCTACGGCGACCTGTCCTGCTACGGAGGCGTTGGAGCGCCGACGCCCCATATTGACGGCCTGACGGAGGACGGCCTGCGCTTTGCCGACGGCTACTCCACCTCGGCGGTCTGTACGCCTGCGCGGTACAGTCTCCTGACCGGGGAGTACCCCTTCCGCAACCCCAATACCCACATCCTGCCGGGAAACGCGCCCTGCATCATCGACCCGAAGCAGGGGACGCTGCCGAAAGTTTTCAAAGCGGCGGGGTACCGGACGGCCGCTATCGGCAAGTGGCACCTGGGGCTGGGGAACAACGACCTGGACTGGAACCGGGAGATCAGCTGCACCCCCAACGATATCGGCTTCGACTACTCCTACATCTTCCCGGCCACCAACGACCGGGTGCCTTGCGTTTACGTGAAAAACCGTCTGGTGGAGAATCTGGACCCGGCGGACCCCATTGAGGTCTCCTACGACCAGGAGTGCCCCTTTGACGGGATCCCCACCGTGGCCCGGAACCCGGAAATGCTCCGGATGCGGCACTCCCAGGGCCACGATTGCAGCATCGTCAACGGCGTGGGCCGGATCGGCTACATGCGGGGCGGCGCCAAGGCGGTCTGGAAGGACGAGGACCTGGCGGAACGGTTCTTGTCCGAGGCGGAGGGCTTTATCCGGGAGAATAAGGAAACGCCCTTCTTCCTTTATTATGCGCTGCACCAGCCCCATGTCCCCCGGGTGCCCAACCCGCGGTTCGCGGGCAAGAGCGGCCTTGGTCCCCGGGGCGACGTCATCCTGGAGATGGACGACTGCGTCGGCAGGCTCACCGCCATGCTGGAGCGGGAAGGGCTTCTGGAGGACACCATCCTCATCTTCACCAGCGACAACGGCCCGGTGCTGGACGACGGCTACATGGACGATGCGGAGCGCCGCAACGCCATGATGCAGCACCGCCCGGCGGGTCCGCTGCGGGGAGGAAAGTACAGCAAATTCGAGGGCGGGGCCCGGGTCCCGCTGATTGTTTCCTGGAAAGGCCACATCCGGGAGGGAATCTCCCATGCCTTGGTGAGCCAGGTGGACTTTGCGGCGTCCTTTGCGAAGATGCTGGGGGTGGACCTGCCGGAGGACTGGGCGGTGGACAGCCGGGACGTGCTGGACGCCTTCCTGGGAGAATCCGTCCATGGCCGGGGCGAGATTCTGGCGGAGTCCGTCAGCAAGGGTCTTTTCCTGCGGCAAGGGAAGTGGACCTACCTGCGGCCGTCGGAGGGCCCGGCCCACAACTGGCACACCAATACGGAGCTGGGGAACTCCCTGGACCCGCAGCTTTACAACATGGATTACGACATCGGCCAGCGGACCAACGTCGCGGAGCTCCACAAGGACCTGGTGGAGCAGATGGACAACCGCATCGGGGAGATTCTGGCCAGCTCCCGCACCCGGTGATCCTGCGCGGATATCAGATGGCAGCCCCCGGAGCTCAAAGGCTCCGGGGGTTTTGTGCTGGACGGAAAATGGAAAAAAGCGGATTTTGCTTGATCTATCAATTTTTTGATGGGTCGAGCAATTCTTTTTGGGTTGTATGCGGCCTGTCCCGGTGCTAAGATAGGGGCAGAAACGCGATGCCAACCGAATCCGTTCCCATTTCCAGTCAAAAGGAGAAATTGTTCCTATGGCAAAAGAGAAGCAAGGAATTCTGCATCAGTATTGGAAGCATAAAGAACTATTTTTGCTTCTGCTTCCGGTGATCGCCTATTTTGTGGTGTTTCACTATGTGCCCATGTACGGGGTCCTGATCGCCTTTGAGGATTTTCTGCCCCGCAGCGGGATTCTGGGGAGCGAATGGGTGGGGCTCCAGAACTTCCAGAAGATGTTTTCGGGGCTCTATTTCTGGCCGGTGTTCCGGAATACGCTGATCATCAGCTTTTTAAAGCTCATCGTGGGCTTCCCCATGCCCATTATCCTTGCGCTGCTGCTGAACGAGGTCAGCTGCGGGTGGTTCAAAAAGAGCGTGCAGACCATTACCTACCTTCCCCATTTCATCGGCTGGGTGGTGCTGGCGGGGATCGTCCAGCAGGTGCTTTCTCCGTCCACCGGCGTGCTGAATTACGTGATCACGGCCCTGGGAGGCGAACCTATCTTCTTCATGGGCAGCACCAAGTGGTTCCGGCCGGTGGTGGTGCTTTCCAGCATCTGGCGGAACTGCGGCTGGGACAGCATCATCTACCTGGCGGCCACATCCGGCATCGACCCCACCATGTATGAAGCGGCCAACCTGGATGGCGCTACCCGGTTCCAGAAAATCTGGTATGTGACGCTGCCCGGGCTGATTCCCACCATTACCATCATGCTGATCTTTGCCCTGGGCGGCGTTATGAACGATGATTTCGACCAGCTGTACAACATGCTCAATGCCAAGGTCTTGTCCGTAGGCGACGTCATCGGCACATATACCTATCGCGTGGGCCTGCAGCAGATGAATTACAGCTACGCCACCGCCGTCGGCCTTTTCAAAAACGTAATCGCGCTGCTTCTGGTGTCGTTGAGCAACCTCTTTTCCAAAAAAATCAGCGGCAGCTCGCTGTGGTAAATCCAGGGCAGAACAGGAGGAGCCAGAATGACCCATACGAAAAAAAGACGCGCGTCCATTTCCAGCAGAGTCTTTGATGTCATCGTCTATACGCTGCTGGTGCTGGTGGCTCTGGTGACGATCATCCCCTTTTTGCAGGTCGTTACCATTTCCATGAGCCCGCCGGAGGTGGTGGCCAGCTACGGCCTTCACCTTTTCCCCACGAAAATCGACATGGAGGGCTACCGGAGCATTTTCAAATACAAGCTGCTGTGGAGCTCTTACTACAACACCATTGTGCGGACGGCGCTGGGCACGGGGCTGAGCATGGTCCTGTACATCGTCGGCGCGTATCCGCTGTCCAAGAGGTATCTGCCAAACCGGCGGTTCTGGATGTTCTTCGTGATCTTCACCATGTACTTTTCCGGCGGCATGATCCCCAGCTACCTGCTCATCAACAACTGGCTGAAGCTTTCCAATACCCTTTGGGCCCTGATTCTGCCCCCGGCCATGAGCGCCTATAACCTGATCATCGTCCGGAACTTCTTTGAATCCATCCCCGACTCCCTGGAGGAATCGGCCCGGATCGACGGGGCCCGGGAGACCACGGTGCTCTTTCGGATCGTGGTGCCCCTGTCCAAGCCCGTCCTTGCCACAGTGGCCCTGTGGTGCATGGTGAGCCACTGGAACGCCTGGTACGACTGCATGCTTTACATCCGGGACGACGCCAGGTACGTCCTGCAGTACACCTTGCAGCGCATCCTTCTGGACGGGCAGGTCCAGGACCTGGACAACATCGGGGCCAAGGTCAACACCGAGACCATGAAGATGGCCTCCATCGTGGTTTCCATCCTGCCCATTATGGTCGTCTACCCCTTTGTGCAGAAGTATTTCACCAAGGGCGTGATGATCGGCGCAGTCAAGGGCTGATGTTCCCTGCGACAAGTGAGCCGCCGCGCAACCGGCGGATTTGCTGAAAAATCGGCGGACGCCGAAGAAGGAAGAAGGGTGATCGCAAAGAAGTTCCGGCATCCCAGGATTGCGGCTTGCGCGGTGCGCGGGCCGAAAAGCAGGACGGCTTCTTGCAATTCCGGCAGAATCGTGTATAATGAAACCAACGGAATGTGCAGGCCAGCCGAAAAACGTATCCGCTATGGAAAGGAATGAATCAACCTTATGAAAAAGAACAGAAAATTGGCTGCTCTCGGGCTGGTTTGCGCAATGATGGCCAGCATGGCCGCCGGATGCGGCAACTCCGGCGATACCAGCAAGACCCCGGAGGACTCCAGCACCCCCGTTTCCTCCGCCAGCAGCGCGGTCGTGGAGGAGGAAAAGGACCCGGTCACCCTGGAATGGCTGGCCTACAACTGCTACGGGCAGCCCAAAGAGGACTCCCAGGTGGTCCAGGAGTTTGAGAAGCGCTTTAACGTAAAGTTCGACTTCTGGTTTGTGGACGACCAGAAATGGGAAGAAGTTCTGGGCGCCCGGCTGGCCTCCGGTGAGATGCCCGACGTCATGAAGGTGAAGAACACCAGCAACATCCCCAGCTATGTGAAACAGGGCGTTCTGGCCCCCATCGACGATACCATTCAGGCCAGGATTCCGGCGACCATGAAAGCCATCAACGACCTGGACTCCGATGGCACCGGCTTTATGGATGCGTATTATGACGGCCAGCTCTACCTGCTGAAAACGCCTACGGTCTACGGCGACTGCGCAACGATCCTGATGTGGCGGAAGGATTGGCTGACCAACCTGGGCATGGAAATTCCCACCACCATCGACGAGCTGGAACAGGTCCTGGTGGCGGTACGCAACAATGACCCCGACGGCAACGGCGCTAAGGACACCTATGGTCTGTCCAACACTGCCTTGAACGCCATTTTCGGTGCTTATGGCGACATTCCCATGAAGGAGTTCCGGGGCACCGGCTCCCAGAAACTGTACTTTACTATGCGGGATGACAAGGTTGCATATGCCTGCATCCAGCCTGAAATGAAGGAAGCCCTGACCAAATTGCAGCAGTGGTACAAGGACGGCCTCATCGATCCGGAATTTGTCACCGGCGAAAACACCGGCGGATACTGGGCCATCTCCCAGGCCTTCAACAACGATAAGATCGCCGTGACCGGCATGGTGACGCCCTATCACTGGCTTACCCCCGAGTCCGATGAAATCGCCGGCGGTCCTTGCTGGGTGGAGTTCGTTGCGCTGCATCCGGACACCGAGCTGGGCACCACCGTTGACTTTGGCACGCCTTTCGTCGGCCCGGAAGGCAAGTCCGGCACTCAGTGCACAGGCTTCTGGAGCAACTCCGGCTTCGGCATCACCACCCAGTGCGTAGAGGATGAGGACAAGCTGAACGCGCTGACCTCTATCATGGAAGGTTTGGTAACGGACGATGACTTGTATCAGCTCGCTCGTATCGGCGTCGAGAATGTGGACTGGAAGTATGACGACCAGGGAATCCCCCAGAACCTCAACGAAAGAACTGCTGCGGAAACCGATGAGGAAGGTATTGCAGTGTTCACCCAGGTTGGTCTGAACTACAAGATGATGAAGAATGTCTATCGGCCTTATGTACAGCAGTACTTTGAGGATCACAAGGTTTCGGGTTATACTGGCGTATTGGTGCCGGTTACCGAGGCAGAGACCAGCTACGGTACCGATCTCAAGACCTTCACCCTGGATGCGTACATCAAGTTCACCACCGGCGAGGAGAGCATGGACACGTGGGACGATTTCGTCAGCCAGTTCAACTCTCTGGGCGGCCAGCAGATCGTGGACGAGATCAACGCAGTCCTGGGCAAATAAGCCACGAGCTTTAAAACGGAATCAGGAGGCCCCGGAAGGGGGGCTCCTTTCCGTGGGTTTTTCGGGGATTTCAAACGCGGCGAAATGACAGCGGAAAGAGGTGGTTTGGATGGCAGCCGGTTGGGGCGCAAGGTTCAAGGTCCGGGTCCGGGGCGGCGTGGAGGCTCTGGCTCACGGGTATCGAAAGCGGAACTTTTACTACCGCATCATGGTGCCCTTTGCCGCCTTCAGTACGGCGCTGGTCTGCGTCACCACGGTGACGGCCTGGGTCTGGCTGAGCAAGCGCCAGGAGAAGGAGCAGCGGGACTCCAGCAGTCAGATTCTCCGGCAGGTGCAGCAGTATACCGACGATGCGCTGTATTCAGACGCCCTTCAATTCCTGAACCGGGTGTTTTTCGGCGGCACGTCCTCTTATCTGGACGATTTTTTTGTGTATGGCGACGGCCTGCCGGGGGATTACGCCCTAAAAGCGTACCAGGAGCTGGCGGGCTTATGCACCCAGTGGGACTATCTGGAAAACGTCACCCTTTATAACGCCAACGCCGATATGCTTCTGGACAACACCTATGGGCTTTGCTACCAGGTGTCCCGGTCCATTTCCCGGATGGAGACGTTTCTGCCCATTTCCGATTATCTCGACGTTCTGAACCACGCCTCCGACGGCCTGATGTATCTTTCCGGCGATTCGGTGCGCGCCGGCGTCCGGGAAAATTTCACCATGATCAAGCTGATCCCCCTCCACACCGAGGCGGCGGAGGCCCAGGGCTTTGTGGCCTTTCGGTATAACGAGGAAAAGCTGCTGGCCAGCCTTTACCGGCGGTTTGGCATCGTTGGGGACCTGCTGATCCTTTCGCCGGAGCAGAAGATCATCGCCCGGACCGCAGATTTCCCCGTGGATTTTTCCGTCGTGGACGAAAAGGTCCTGCGCCGGGAGGAAGCGTCGGACGCGGTGTACTTTTCCGACGACGGCGTGCGGTACTGCATGCTCCGGGCGGAGTCGGGCCAAAGCGGGTGGACCTATCTGCTGTGCCTGCCGGTGCGGGCCATGAATGCGGAATCCTATATGGTGAAGCAGGTGCTGCTGATCATCGGGATTTTCGCCGTTTTGCTCTGCAACGTCATTGTCCATGGGATTTCCAAGAAGGTCTACCGGCCCATTCACGTGTTGAGCAGCCGGTTCCAGCAGCAGACCAAGCTGCCTTTTTCCGGCGAGGAGTTCTCCGTCATCGAGGAAGCCTTCAATTTTCTGGAATCCCAGATGGACACCGTGAAAAAGGTGGTCAGCGACAACCAGGGCGTGCTGCTCCAGCGGACCATCATCAAGCTCTTGAGCGGGGACAACGCCTCCGATGATGAGATTCTCAAATCCCTGGCCCTTTGCGGCAGCCGCCTGGAGGGGGAGGGCTTCTGCGTGGTCGTCACCGCCTTTGACCGGGCGGTTTTCCAGTCGCTGCTTCTGGAGGAGCGGGAGTACTTCGCGGAAAAGGCCCGGGAGCTTCTGAAAAGCTGGTTTTCCACAGCGGGTATCCCGGAGATTTCCATCGTCTATCCGGATCACCAGGTGGTGTCCATTCTCAACCTGTCCAAGGAAGAATACAGCGCCTTCTGCGACAAGGCGTCGGAGCTGACGGCAGAATTCCGCAATCAGCTGCATATCCAGACCAACCACGGCGTTTCCGATTATACCACCTTCCTGTACGAGGTGCGCCGGCTGTATTCGGACTGCCTGAGCTATTTGCGCTATGATTTTATCTACGGCTCCGGGAACGTGTTCCTGCCGTCCTTTATCCGCGGCCTGGAGCGGGAGCATTTTTCCATGGGCCCTCAAGCCAAAGAGCAGCTTCAGGAGCTGCTCCGGGACCGCCGCGGCGATGAGGCGGTGCAGCTCTTGACGGAGTACGTGAACCAGATTCGCTCGGGCCGGGCCTCGCTGGCAGAAGCCAACGTCTTTGTCCGGGAGGTCTACCGCACGGTGGTCCAGGAGTGTACCGAGGCCGGGGTCTTCCGGGACGCCGCCTATAAGGAGCAGATCGAAAAGACCATCGGCGAGGCCATTACCCTGGGGGATTCCATGGAGTGCATCGACCTGATGATCCAGCGCTGCTGCGCACCGTCCAGTCCCAAGGTGCGCACCGAGAACATTCAGCTCATCGACGACATTTCCGCGTATATCCGCCTGCACTGCGGGGAGAACATCACGCTGCCTGCGGTGGCCGAAGCCTTTCACATTACCCCCTCCCACCTGAGCCGCCTGTTCAAGAGCGTCCGGGGGGAGAACTTTTCCGGCTATGTCCTGAACCAGAAGCTGATGCTGGCCGCCGATCTCCTGGTCAGGGCTCCGGAGAAAAGCGTCATGGAGATCGCCGAGAGCCTGGGCTATTACACCCCCACCTACTTTACCCGGCTTTTCAAGGAGAAGTTTGGCGTTACCCCGTCCCAGTACCGGAAAGACACCGCCGGTCAGCCATAAATCCCGTATACATCATAAGGAGGACGTTATGAAAATCAATCGCGAATGGTACCTGGACAAGCTGCGGGCCTGCTGGAAGGGCAAGAACATCGGCGGCACTATGGGCGCGCCCTATGAGGCGTCCATCGAGATGCAGGACATCTCCGGGTTCAATTCCCCCAAGGGCAAGCCCATTCCCAACGACGACCTGGACCTGCAGCTGATCTGGCTCTGCGCCGTGGAGGAGCGGGGAATCCAGAACATCACCCCGGAGACCCTAGGGGAGTACTGGCTCAGCTACATCCCGCCCCATTGGAACGAGTACGGCATCTGCAAGGCCAATATGAAGCTGGGGATACGGCCGCCCTACTCCGGGGAGTACAACAACGAAATCTGGAAGCGCTCCAACGGCGCCTGGATCCGGACAGAAATCTGGGCCTGCCTGTTCCCGGGCTTCCCCCAGCTGGCGGTCCGGTACGCCTATAACGACGCCTGCGTGGACCACGGAGTCACGGATGGCACCTACGCGGCCATGTTCGTGGCGGCTATGGAGAGCAGCGCCTTTGTGGAAAGCGATGTCCGGAAGCTCATCGACGCCGGGCTTTCCTATATCCCGGAGAACTGCCGGGTGGCCCGGAGCGTCCGGCTGGCAGTGAAGTGCTATGACGACGGCGTTTCCTTCCGGGACGCCCGGGAGGCCATCGTGGAGGACAGCAGGGATCTGGGCTGGTTCCAGGCTCCGGCCAATGTGGCTTTTGTGATCCTGGGGCTCCTTTACGGGGAAGGCGACTACAAAAAGTCTATGCTTTACGCCATCGACTGCGGCGACGACACTGACTGCACCGGGGCCACCATCGGGTCCCTGATGGGGATCATGGGCGGCTGCGCCGCGGTCCCGGCGGACTGGGCGGAGTATGTGGGCGACGAGATTCTGTCGGTGGCCATTGATCTGTCCTACCTGAGCCGCCCCACCAGCTGCGCGGAGCTGACCCGCCGGGTCTATGAGCTGGTGCCGTCGGTGCTGAAGGCTTACGGCGTTTTTACGGAGTACACCGATGGCCCCAACGAGTGGGAGCAGGTGCCGCCGGAGTTCCGGTTCTACGATCCGTTCACGCCGGTGGAAAAGGGGTACAATCCGCCTCCCGGGGTCATCCGCAACGCAGGCTTCGACGTGCCCGCCACGGGGCTGTCCCTGAACTTCCCCGATGTGATCTACGCCAAGGTCCGGGTGGAGTTCGACCGGTACAAAATCAAGGCCGGGGACACCATTACCTTTACCTTTGTGGGCAAAAACACCATGCCGGCCCCCTGCGAGACGTACATCCATCTGAATCTGCCGGAGGGCTGGACGGCGGACCGGGTCGATTTCCCGCTGTATCTCCACGAAATGCGGATGAAGCTGCAAACCACCACCACGGTAACGGTCACGGCGGCGGAAAATGTCCGGGCGGTGAACACCATTACGGCCACCCTGACCGCTCCCGGGCGGATTCACTGCGCGATTCTGCCCATCATTCTCTGCGGCTGACTTTAGGAGGAACGCTTTCAATGGAAAACTCAATGGCGTCCGCGCTGGACCTGCAAACCCTTTTTCAGCAGGCCCAGGCCCGGATGAAACAGCAGGACAACCTTTGCGATTCGCTGCGGGTCCTTTTGCGGGGCCAGCCCGAGGCGGCGGAAAAAATTCTGACCACGGCCCGCAACGCCTGTCAGGGCAAGGTGATCCTCAGCGGCACCATGGGCAAGCCGTTTTTTGTGGGAAACCCGCCCCGCTGGCACGAGGACATGGTCAACGACGGCGAATTCGTGGTGGAACTGAACCGGATGCAGCACTGGAACGACTGCATCGCGGCCTATGCCCTGACCGGGGAGCGGCAGTTTCCGGAGCGGATCATTTCCGAGATGGCCGACTGGATCAGAAGCTGCCCCTGCCCGGCGGTGGACGGCGACTGGGCGGAGGTCCGGCCCAGTTTCCGGGGGCCCAAGCCCTGGAGCTCCCTGGAGGGCGGCCTGCGGATGATGAATTCGTGGTACAACGCCTTCTGCTTTCTGATGCAGGAAGACCTCATGACCCCCGAGCTGTTTTCCCTGTTCGTAGGCAGCGTCCGGGACCACGGCGAGATGCTGCTGAAGATACCGCCCAAGCTGTGGCCGGAGGCCAACCACAACCACTATCTTTCGGAAAACGTCGGCCTGTTTTACGCCGGGGAGATGCTGTATGAGCTGCCGGAGGCCAAGGTCTGGCAGGCCCACGCAGAGCGGGAATTGGAGCGCTGCGTGAAAAATCAGCTGACCCCGGACGGCGGCCAGGTGGAGGGCTGCCCCCTTTACCACAACGTCTGCATGGATATGTTCTGCAAATGGGCCCTTTCGGCCAAGCGCTGCGGCGTGGAGATTCCGGCGGAGATGCAAAAGCAGATCCGCAGCGCCATTGATTACGCAGTGTACAGCCTCCGGCCCACCGGCGAGGGGGTGCCCTGGGGGGATTCGGACCCCGATGACCAGATCGTCCAGACCGTGGGACTGGGCTTCCGGGTATTCGGCAGCAGTCAGTGGATTCACGCGGTGTGCCGGGTGATCCCCCTGGAACAGCTGAAAAAAATGAGCGCCCGGTACTGCTTCTCGCTGATCGGCGTGGATTTCGACAAACTGGCCCGGACCGCCGGTTCGGATGGGGAGCAGATGCCCTGTATCAACTGGCAGCGCCAGCTCCAGCAGGCCATGTTCCGCACCGGCTGGGACAAGGACGCCCTCAGCGTCTTTTTCGCCTGCCGGGTCCCGTGCCAGAACGGCCACGGCCATATGGACCCGGCGGGGTTCGACTTCTGCGCCCTGGGCAAGGCGCTGCTGGTGGACCCCGGGCGCTATACCTACCGGGAGGAGGAGATGCGCCGCACCATCAAGTCGGCGGAGATGCACAACACCCTGACCATCGGCGGCCGGGAGCCCTTCGCCTATGTGGACACCTTTTCCTTTTCCGGCGAGAAAAACGGCTGTCTCCTGGACTGTGTTCAGGGGGAGAATTACATGGCGGCCCAGTCGATTCACACATCCTATTTCCCGGCCATCCATCAGCGGCTGGTCGCCATCGGGGACCGCAGCTTTTTGCTGGTGTGGGACCGGATTTGCCATCTGCCCCGGGACGAGAAGGTCGAGATCTGGTACAACGCGGATACCCGGACGGCAACTCTCTGCCCGGACGGCGCCGTTGCCACCCGGGATGAGGTGAATTTCTGCCTGCGGGCCAGCGAGGGGCTGGAGGTTGATTTCCTGCCCGGCATGATCTCCGAGCATGTGGACGCGGTGCGGCCCTCCACCCGGGTTCGGCTCACAGACAGCCGTACCGCGCCGGGGACCCGGAACGCTCTCAGCGTCATCGTCCCTTACCGGACGGACCGGCCGCGGATTTCCGCCATTGTATTGGAAAACGACGGAAAAACCGCCCTGTTCACAATTGATGGAAAAAGCTATCGCTGCGTCTGGCAGGACGATTCCTTCCACCTGGAGATTCTGCCGGAAAGGATTTGTGCGACCTGATTTGCCGGAATTGGCACTCTGATCGAGCAGATTGTGAGAACCCTCCCCCACCCGTTGCTTTTGCGGCGACGGGTGGGGGAGGATTTTTTGTGTGCGGGTTAATGGGGAATCCTGCAGGAATTAGTTGTAGAGTTTAATAGCGCTGTATACTTCTGCACTTTCAATGTAAGTTCCATTAGAATAGTAGACATCAACCGTTACTTTTACACGATAGAATTTATTCTTTATAGGGAGATACATATCTTGCTCTTTGGAGGCGGTTTCTGTAAATGTACGTGTCCGAGAAAATTTATCCTGCCAGGAACTTCCATTGGAGGATTCTTGCAGTGTAATTTTCATTACAACTTGCGGATTGGTCAGGCGGACCCTATAGGAACCTATGGCATATACAAAATTGTCCTCAAATCTTATGTCGGCTACGATGTTTCCGATTTGTTCATAGCGCAAGAGAGCGATATCATCTACACAGGTAGTTGAACAGGCCGCCGATACCGGCGCACACATGGCAATCGAAGCAATCATGGTCAGACAGATGAATGCAGTAAAAAACTTTTTCAAAACAAATCCTCCTAAAATTCTTTTTAACTATATAAACGATGAATTTCTTGATTGCAACAAAAAAAGCGAACTTTTTAAGTTCGCTTGAAAAGTAGGGCACAGTACTAAAAAATCATTCCTTCTGCGATGTGTGTCAATTCCTCAAGTGGAATAACTCCCGTTAATGTAACACTATATTGATCCGTTGACCAGATCAGTGTGCTATCGTTTCCTTTCACTACTCCCATTGCTTTGTTGCCATTTATTAGGTGCTCTGAAACCACAGCATCTTCCGTATCGACACTCATTCCAGCATCTAAAGAATAGATAATCAGAAGGATTACGTTTTCCTCTGTATTTTCGATTGCATAGTAGGTCGTTTCAGAACTTGCTGATACGAAAGTTGCCGCATAACCTTCTGGCAGATAGTGAAAGGTTACATCTGGCGTATTGTCCTCTTGATTAAAGATAATGGTAGTGGAGTCATCATGCAGGTTGACGATCCATTTGATGAAGGGTACACGAATTGCATCTACCGTAATAATTGTTGTAAATATGCCGATTAGGAGGATCACTAAAAACACCGATACTTTTTGAATGATACGGCTTGCGGTTGAAAAAGTATGTTTCAGCCGCTGCTGTCGAAGTGCACGATCAATCGTTTTGATGACGAGCTGTTGTTCGTACAGAGTTGGCTGAGCTTCCGGCAAGGAATTCAAGTTTTCAATTTCCTTTTCCGATTCTTCCAACTCTTTTTGCCCTAGTAACTGCATCGCCATCTGAAGTTTTAAATCATCCAGCTTATCCTGGAATATGGTATCATTTTTCATCGAACTCACCTCGCATCAATTGAAGCGCATGCTTTTTGGCCCGACTGATATAGGTCCGGATACTTGCTGGTTTTATTCCCAATTTCTTCGCCAACTCACTGCGAGACATATCATACTGGTATAAGCCGCGCAAAATAATTTGATCAGTTTCTGGCAACTTGTGAAATCCTCTGCAAAAAAAGATCGTAAGTTTCCCGGTCATCCATTTCTCTTTCAACAGAAGACAGCTGTTTTTGATCAGAAATCGTACCAATATCATAATTAGTGATCAACAATTTCTTTTTCCTTTTATAGTCAACGATTACGCTGCGGATAGTTTGACGTATGTATACTGTGATTTGAGCCTGCTGGAGCTTTTGAAGCTGATGAACATTCGCAACCAAACGTACAAAGCAATCCTGAAGACAGTCTTCGATGTCTTCAGGGGGAATCGTTTCTGTGAGACGTTTTTTTATAAAGGCAAAATATCTCTCGTGAATCCCGATTAAAAACTCTCTGTCCTCATCCTCATCCATTATCGATAGAAAAGCAATCATATCATCATCCCAATTCGTGTTTTGTGAGCAAAGTGGTCTCCCGTTTAGGCGTATCGCATTTATATAGATACCATTTTAACCCCGATTGGGAATTTTTGAAATGGTTTCAAAACAATATAAAGGCCAATCGCGTCGAATTTTGTATAATTGACCTCTTACGGCTTAAAACCCTGCATATTTTTGTGGATTTTTAACGCTTTGCGTTTACAAAAAGTTCTCTTTATTGTCTTTAAAAAATAAAGAGGATTTTTATGGACAATTTGGCGAAACTTGTCGAAAAAGCAAAAGAAGAAAAGAGGGATATGGAGGTTTTAGTCGAACGGTTCATGCCGCTGATCCGGCATCTCGCCCACCGGCTTCCGTATGACAATCAGGATGCCGAACAGGATATGAAGCTTGCGTTTCTGACGCTGATTCACAGAATCGATCTTGCGGAGATGCGCAGTCTCGAGGACCCGTACCTGCTGGGATATCTGGAAAAAGCGATGCGAAATCGCTGCTGGAATCTCCGGGATCGGTATTGCCGCGAAAGAAACCGGGAACAGCCTCTGGACGATGCGGTGATCCTATCGCAGGACAGCAGTCCCTTTGAAGAACGGGTTGAACTGGAGCTGCTGTGCGGGAACCTTACGGAACGTCAAAAGCAAATTCTGGTTTTGAAATATAGATATGGGTACTCGGACGCAGAGCTTTCGGAGAAGCTGCACATCACAAGGCAGGCGGTGAACCGGGCGAAAAACCGTGGGCTTCAAGAGCTTCGGAAATCCCACGAGGAAAAAATCTGAGCACGGCAAGCCGAAAAGGCCACCGTCAGGTGGCCTTTTCGTACCAGCGTTATCTGCGCTTCCGGAGAATCAACAGGATGAGAGCCGCCGCAACAACCACGGCTCCAATGGTGAGAACAATGGGGAATACCCCCTTGCGGTCTGCTTCGCTGACATCCGGGGCGTCCACCTGGCTGGCTTCATCGGAGGATTCGTCCATGGACTCCTCCGGCGCGGAAGCGGAGCTTTCCGGCTGAGATTCCGACGCAGGCTCCGAGACTGCGCTGGAAGGTTCAGAGGGCTGGGAGGATTCTGCGGGTGCAGAGGAAGGCGCGGAGCTTTCTGCCGGTTGAGAGGGCTCCACAGGCTTCGACGAAGCGGAGGATGCCGGTGTGCTGGGCTGGGAGGACTCCGGCGGCGTGGATGGAGCGGAAGGCTCCGACACAGGCTGACTGCTGGGCTGGGAGGGCGCTTGGTTCGGATAGTATTCCGCCAGGGAGTCCATCACGATGACCCTTGTTTCGGCGTTAGGAGCGGCCACGCCACCAGCAATCGGTTTGAGCACTTTGGCGGCGGCAGTATTCTTTGAAGAAAAGATGATGGTTCTGCGATAATACTGGGGTCCATCCACCTTATATGGGGCAATATCTGTCATGGTGTCAGGGAGTACAAACGTACCGCCACAATCAAGCGCTCCCTTTTTCAGCGTAGTAGCGCCCCAAGGAAAAATACATGTACCCATTCCTCCAGAACTGAAAGCATCGGGACTAATCACTTTTAAATTTGGAGGAAAATTGGGGGAAGTGGAAGGCGTAAAAATAAGCTGCGAATAGTCCTTTGTGTAAAGGCCGTTGTCGTAGACAGAATAGTACGGATTATCCGGGTCCACCTCGATTGTTTTCGGAGACCACGCACTGAAGAAATCCACTGCTTCGTCAAGATCAGGATCCAGGTTGGAGTCTCGCAACTTGACAAATCGAATATCTTTGCCGCAGATCAAGTGCTGTGTACGAAAGCCCCACTTGGAAATTGATGTAATGCCATCTTCGATAATCAGATTTTCTGTTTGGTTAGGAGCCCAATAAGGATACCAATCGCCGCTGCCGGACAGGGTGATGGTGTCGGTTTTAGGATCGTATGTCCAAGTGGAATTTTCAGAATAGTTGCAGATGATCTCGATATTGGTTTTATCTGTCCAATCAAAGTTTGCTACACCGTTTTCGCTACTGTTGTCGAATGTTATTCGGCCGTTCAAAATGACTTTTGTGACAAGCTTCTCCCAATTTTTAGGAAAGTCCAGCATGGAGATATCTTCCGCATCATCTGAGGACAGCGTCAGCGTTTTGGCGTCGGTATCCATTACCCATTTGACGTCATTGGGCAGATAGCCGCTGGTTTGTTTTGCAAATACGGTCGTGCCTGCCCATAGGCAAATGGCGAAGCTCATGGCCGTCATCGCAAGCAGAATCTTCCAGAGTTTCTTCATTTCAAACACTTCCTTTGGTTAAAAATTTGGCGTGAGGTTTACATTTCCGCAGGAAACCGCTCTTTATCTTATTGAAAGCGCTTTCAGAACGGATGGAAGGAGGAGAGTCCAATGCAGTAGTTATGGGGAACGATGCGACAGACAATGGCAATTGAAAATCAGGAGGTAAAAAATTATGGAAGCTTATAACAAAACCGGTTCTGTACGTTACTACGTTACCACAGATACTCACGGCTATCCCTGGGGATTCCGGCACGGGGTCAATGGGAAAACCATTCACTTTGACCTGGGGGATAATACCGCCGGCTGTAACCTTGGAGATCACGATGCGGAACCGGAAACCATGGCCACCGCAACCGGCCTTGCGCTTTACGGCAATCATGATACCACTGTCAATATCTACGCTTCCGGAGAATCAACAGGATGAGAGCCGCCGCAACAACCACGGCTCCAATGGTGAGAACAATGGGGAATACTCCCTTGCTGTCTGCTTCGCTGACATCCGGGGCGTCCACCTGGCTGGCTTCATCGGAGGATTCGTCCATGGACTCCTCCGGCGCGGAAGCGGAGCTTTCCGGCTGAGATTCCGACGCAGGCTCCGAGACTGCGCTGGAAGGTTCGGAAGGCTGGGAGGATTCCGCGGGCGCAGAGGACGGCGCGGAGCTTTCTGCCGGTCGAGAGGGCTCCACAGGCTTCGACGAAGCGGAGGATGCCGGTGTGCTGGGCTGGGAGGACTCCGGCGGCGTGGATGGGGCGGAAGGCTCCGACACAGGCTGACTGCTGGGCTGGGAGGGCGCTTGGTTCGGATAGTATTCCGCCAGGGAGTCCAGCGGATAAAGAGTTGGATGCCAGTTGTACTCATCTTTTGACACTGCCAGTCCCTGAGTCAGGGCTTGGTTGTGCCGGGGATAGTAAATGTTAAGATAAACGCCGTTTTCCCGGGAAACAAAATTACCATTTTGATAGTCGGTGATCGTATCCGGAAAAACGATTTTTGTTGGGTTCTGAGAATTCTCGGACTTCTTCGGTAGCTGGCCGCGCTCTACTGTTGTCACGCCCCAGGGAATAATCAACTCTTGTACCGCGCTATTGAAAAAGGCTGATTTCCCGATGATTTTTACTTCTTTGGGAAACTGAATGGTGGTCTTGTTGCGCGGGCACGCAAGAAGCGTCTGGTAATCCTTGGTATATAGCGCGCCATCGTAGACCGCATAATAAGGATTGTCTGAGTTTACTTTAAACTCTTGGCAGATGGGCCAAAGGTCGATCGCTTCCTCGCCTGTGGCAAACCGGGTGTTTTTTCCTAGAACCAGAACGTTTCCGGTGGGGCCGTACCCATTTCCGCCCATGGAACTGTGCCGGGCAAGCAGCCCAATCTCATCGGCGATGATTATCGTGTCGTAGTAGCTTTTGTAAGACGATGGCCACTGGATATCTGTGAGCCGAAAATCCCCCTCACCGTTTAACATGACCGTTCGGGATGCCACATCTATTGTCCAGGAAAAGCCATCGTCGGAAAGCATGGTAATGTCTTTGGGATTGCCAATTCCTTTCGCAAGAAATCCGCAGTTCTTTATGATCACATGCTCGATTTCGTTCTGATACGGCTTCCATGCTTCTCCGTCTGCGTTGGTTCGAATGTCCGCAACTTTTTCCACGGTTAGAGTTTTGGTCTCTGTATCAAATTTCCAGCTAAAAATGATCGCGCTGCCATTGGAAGTTTTGATTTCTCCGGAGATTGTTTCTGCAAATACGGTCGTGCCAGTACATAGGCAGGCAAGAAAGATTAAAACAAAAAATGAGAGAAGTTTTTTCCGAATCTTTTTCATGAAATGCACTCCTTCTGTCGTGGTAGACTTAAATGGGTTTACATTTTTGCATTAAAACGCTCTTTATATATTTGAAAGCAGCTTTCATATGCAGAATACAGGCGCGTTGAAAGTTCCTGCTTTGCGGAAGAACAGACGCTTTCTAAAAAATGAGAAAGGGGGAGCCTCAAATGAACAACAAATACGGTTAAAGCTTATTTTAGAGCTAAGGTTGTTATTAAAATTTAGGAGGTTAAGAATTATGTCAAAAACCGGAATCGTAAAATATTATGTGACGACTGATACACACAGTTATCCTTGGGGAATCCGTAACGGGGTAAACGGCGCAACTGTACATTTCGATTTAGGGGATAACACCGCCGGATTTCGGAAGAATTACGCGGAAGCACCGGAGGTTATGTCGGTTGCTTCTCAGATTGCACTTCGAGGAAACCATGACACAGCGGCATTGGGCTGGAATAAAAACACGAAAGTCAATGGTGCATATGCTTTGCAACTTCAAGTCTATCGAGACAATACAAACAAAATTATTTTCTTCGGCCTAGATACGGGCACCGATGATGTGAATGTTTTAGAAATTCCGCTTCGCCAAATTGACCAAATGGCACAAACGCTGTCCACTCTTCCTTTAAATTGGGATGTTGTAGTTCTCACTCATACGCCGCTGTTCCCTAAAACAGTAGGCGGAGATGTTGATTGGGACTGTGGAGCATGCTGGGGAGGTTTATCGGGGGCTTATGAAAGTAGTGTTACGAAATTGCTGGACCTTCTTCAGAAGTTTAAAAAACATTCCAGTTCGTTCTCTTATGTTGCAAGCGATGGGAAAACTTATAGCTTCGAATCCAGCAATGGGTATGTAATTGGCTGTTTTGCAGGGCATATCCACAATCACATCAAGTGCAAGCACGCTGGAATTCCCATGGAAACATTTCCCACAAATGGTTCCGATGAATGGACTACGGAAGCAGAGTACAAAAATTCAGGTTTATATGTCCCATGGGAAAGCTATATCAGCATCAATTACAGCTACAATACCGTTAATGGAATGCCTTTTGACGAAAGAGCGTTCACTTCCTATAAATATGATACGCACCACACCGAAAGCAACTGTTTTTATCTGGCAAAAGCTGTTGGCCACTTTCAGATGCGGCCTACGTCCGCCGTTTACGCTAAATTCTATAATGGGACGTATATTGGATATTCAGGAAGTCCTTTGGATGGCACTACTTTTGGGAATAATACATGGAAGGACCGCTACTGGCCCTTTGGCACCACCGTGACCCTTACGGTTGGCAGCAGCCGTGTATCGGCCCGTGTCATTTGGTTCGATACCAATGGCCGTCTGCGTTACTACAGCAATGACACCGATTTTAACAATGATGTTTCCGGCAAAGAGTATTGGAAGGCGGCAAAGTACACGGAAATCAATCAGTACAAGACCGCCCGTGTGACATTCAAAGCCAATAACGTCACCTGGACCTTCCAGAACGGGCTGCTGGTTTCCGCCGTCCCGACTTACTGCGCAGGCAGTTTGGCAGGCAAAAACGGCTATGCGATCGAGTTTAATGCCAATGGCGTGCCCACTGGGATTTCCCGAAACGGTTCTGCCGGGCAGGACTATGGCGCCGGCCAGAACTACGTGAACTATAAGGACGTCAAGGTGTATCAGGGCAGTGAGCTCATCCATATTACGCAGGTCCCACAGATCGGCATTACCGGCCGCTTTACTTCTTCCAGCAAAATCAATCTTGCGCGAGCGGACAGCAATGGCGCCAACCGGATTACCTCCCCGGACAATTTGCTGCTGCGTGTTGTGGATGTGAATGATGCGGTCTGGTGGTTGTACGACGGTAAGCTGACGACTCTCACGGATCAGCAGGTCCTGTAATTTGTGGATTTTCCGGGCAAGGGCTTTCCTTGCCCGGAATCGTTCAATGCCGGGGCATATTGGAACCTACACTATCATAAGACGGAGAATTTGGAATTTGCAACAGCGGAAATATATTTTTTTATCGTATGGGTTTATTGTATCACATATTTTTGAGCATTTCAATTTTTCCATAGGGCGGCATGGATGGGGCACTTTCCTATGTGTCCGGAAAAGGGGGTGTGCGATTGTGGAGGAAATTTTTCTGGAGACTGCGGCGTCCAATGGCGTTTGGGCCGCATTGAGCTTGGCGCTGATCTTTTTTATTCTGCGTGCTCAGGAAAAACGGGATGCGAAGCAGGATGAGCGGGAACAGAATTATCAGAAGATCATCGAAGAACTGACGCAGAAGCTGAATATTGTTACCGACATGCAAGGAAATATCGAAAAGATTCGGGATGCCGTTACCACCCATCGTTATGAGACGGATGACCCCTGAAATTGTGGGGACCTCCATGCTGGCGCAAGGAAACGTTTCGAGTCTGGCAAACAAAAAAGGCCACCGTCAGGTGGCCTTTCGTACCATCGTTATCTGCGCTTCCGGAGAATCAACAGGATGAGAGCCGCCGCAACAACCACGGCTCCAAATGGTAGTGCCGTCAAGATTTATGCGCAAAAATGTTTGCAGACCCCGGCTGAATGAAATCAGCCGGCAATGAAGGCGTCGTCCAGAGCCGCCTCCAAATGCTTCATATTCATGTATTTCTTGTTGCCCCACTGAGTACCAGCCACGTGGCGCAGCCTCGCGCAGACCAGCATCAGGGCGGAGTTTCCATCCGGGAACGTCCCCACTACGCGGGTCCGGCGGCGGATCTCGCGGTTCAG
>CAKTCT010000009.1 GCA_934539585.1 uncultured Oscillospiraceae bacterium
GTTTTCGGTCCAGCCTTTTTCAAATGGCTGGCAGATTCCAAAGGCAGCGCCTTTGGTCGCCCTCCGCAGAGGGCGAAATCTCTAAATGATCCCCAAAAGATCAGGAAGGGAAGGCCGGACAGCCCGGTGGGCTGTCCGGCCGAGGGGAACCCTGTCAAGGGGTTCCCCATAGGACGAAGTCCTGTACGATGCGTACAACACATATCCTGCGGCCAGATACCTCGCGTAAAGCCCCGACCGCCGCTCAATAAGCCCCGCAGCGTCGGCAAAAGAAAGTTTTCGGTCCAGCCTTTTTCAAAAGGCTGGCAGATTCCAAAGGCAGCGCCTTTGGTCGCCCGACCCAGAGGGCGAAATCCCTGATGATCCAACAAGATCAGGAAGGGAAGGCCGGACAACCCGGTGGGCTGTCCGGCCGAGGGGAACCCTGTCAAGGGGTTCCTCATAGGACGAAGTCCTGTAAAACTACATACAACCAAAAACCGCGCCAGCAAGCCAATGCGTCCTAAAACGCATCCGCTCGCCGGCGCGGTTTTCTCGCTGTTTCTTACTCCAGTGCCTGAAGCTGGGCAAAGGAATCCTTCAACGCAGGATACAGTCCCCGGTATAACTCAAAGGCCCGGTCGTAAATCGGGAACCGCGCCGCATCCGGCGGGGTGACTTCCTTCTGCCGGACGGTCTGCCGGCAGGCTTCCGCCAGAGAGGGGTATACCCCGGCGCCGGTTCCGGCGATCAGGGCCGCGCCCAGGGCAGGTCCTTCGGGGTTCCGGACGGTCAGGGCCTCGGCATGGAGCATGTCCGCCGTGATCTGCCGCCAAAGAGCGCTGGTGGCGCCGCCGCCGCAGACGGTGATCCGCTGGGGCGCGGGAACGCCCAGGGCCTGCATCTCGTCCAGGCAGTGGCGCTGGGAAAGGACCACGCCTTCCAGTACGGCCCGGAGCAGGTCGGCCTTGGTGTGCATGGCGGAAAGCCCGAAGAAGACGCCCCGGGCGTTTTCGTCCAGAATGGGGCTGCGCTCGCCCATGAGGTAGGGCAGGTACAGCAGCCGGTTGGCCCCGGCGGGGACCTTCTCCGCCATAGCGTCTAAGTAGGCGTAGGCGGAAGTCCCGGCCTCCTTGGCCAGACGGGTCTCCTCCTGGCAGAAGGTGTCCTTGAACCACCGCAGGCTCAGGCCCGCGGCCAGGGTGCAGCTGAGGAGATCGTACTCCCCGGTGACGGCGGAGCGGAAGGTGTGGATGCGGCCCTGGGGATGGGTCCGCATGGTGCTGCTGTGGGCCAGAAGCACCCCAGAGGTGCCCAGAGAGGACAAAACGGTGCCCTCTGCGACCACACCGGTGCCGACGGCGGCGCAGGCGTTGTCACCGCCGCCGCCCATGACGGGGGTCCCGGCCTTCAGACCGGTGAGGGCGGCGAATTCCGGGGTCACAGTCCCCGCCGCGTCAGTGCTGGCGCAGACCGGGGGCAGGAGCTCCGCGGGAATCTCCAGGGCAGCCAGGACCTCCTGGTCCCACTGGCCGGAGACGATGTTCAGCAGGTTGGTGCCCGAGGCGTCGGTGATCTCGGAAAGAAGCTTGCCGGTCATCCGGAAGCGCAGATAGTCCTTGGGCAGAAGAATGGCCTTGCACTGGCGGTAGACCTCCGGCCGGTTTTCCCGCATCCAGAGGATTTTTCCGGCGGTGAAGCCGGTGAGGGCGGGGTTCCCGGTCCGGGCGATGAGGTTCTCCCGGCCCACACGCTCATGGATTTCCCGGCAGGCGTCGCCGGTCCGGCCGTCGCACCAAAGGATGGCGGGATGGAGGACCCGGCCGTCTTCGCCGGTCATGACCAGGCCGTGCATCTGGCCGGAAATGGCGATGGCGGCGATGTCAGCCGCGGCTCCGGTGGTCTCGGTGATCTGGCGGATGACCCGGACGGCGGCGGAGAACCAGTCCTTCGGTTCCTGTTCCGCCCAGCCGTTTCGGGGCTGCTGCAAGGGGTAATCGGCGGAGGCGCTGGCCAGAATTTCTCCGGAAGCGTCGAAAAGAACGGCTTTCAGCGCCGAAGTGCCCAGGTCCACGCCCAGTAAGAATGGTTTGTTCAAGGTTTTCACCCTCCTGATTCGAAATCAAGTGTCCTAATTCGATTATAAGCAAAGCGCAGAATCCTGTCAATCGACAAAGGGAATCGGGGAGGAAAAAAGTCAAATTCTGATAGGGTCACGGCAAAAAAGTCCCAGACCTTTATCGTGACGGCACACCGGTGAACCGATTCATCTCGAGACGAAACGCCTTGGCGTTCGGTTGAAGGAGGTGGGCCCAGGGTCAGGGCAGGGGACATTCCCGGTACTCAGTGGGGGATTTTCCCACCAGGGCCTTGAAGCTGCGGTTAAAGCTGCATAGGGAGGAGTAGCCGCACTTGGCGGCGATGGTGACAACCCGGTCCGGGGTGTTCCGGAGAAGGTAGCAGGCCCGGTTGATCTTCACGTTGCGGACATAGTTATTATAGGAGACCCCGACGTTTTCGGCGAACATCCGGGAAAGGTAGGAGTAGTCGTAGCGGAACTCCTCGGCCATCTCCCGGAGGGAGCAGGATTTGTCGATGTTCTCCTCGATATACTGGAAAATGCGGTGGAGCAAGGTGGCGTTTCCGGCGTAGGGGGCCTCGGCGGAGAAGTCAATCTGGTCGTAAAACAGCCCGCAGAGGAGGTAAAGCAGCCCCTTGACGGCGGCGGGGTTGTCGGTCTCCGACGCGCCCAGGAACAGGTCCCGGTACTTCTGGTCCGTCCGGCGGACGCAGGGGGAGGTCATGGGGTGGTGGGTGAAGGCGTCGGACACGCTGGCGATGAGCTCCGGGGAAAAGATGCAGAGAATGTGGCGGCAGCCCTCCCGGGATTCCAGGCTGTGGATCTGGTTGGGGAGGATGAGGATCATATCCCCGGCCTGGACGGTGTAGTCCGCCTTTTCGATGCGCACCTCCATAGCGCCCTCCAGGACCAGGATGATCTCGCAGCAGCGGTGCATGTGCATGGGAAAGGAAAAGTTGGAGTTCTGCTCGATGGTGAAGTAATCGGAGCCGATGCCGTGCTTGCTTTCGTAAAAGATGGGGACCCTCTCCTTTCGTTCCGGACAATTTTATCTTAGCACATTCTGCGGGCCGCCGCAAGACGGTTTCGAAAAAAAGACCGCAGCTTTGAAAGCTGCGGTCCTGGGAGGCTGCGGGGCGGGAATCAGCCCTCGTAGTCCTCCTCGTTTTCCCAGTTATGCCATACGTTCTGGACGTCGTCGTTTTCCTCCAGCTTTTCCAGAAGGAGGCCCATTTTCTTGATCTGCTCCTCGTCGTCCAGGCGGGTGTAGATGTCGGGGACCATTTGGACCTCGGCGGTCTCGAAGGTGTAGCCCTTGGCCTGGAGGGCCTCCAGCACCGTGGAGAAGTCGGCGGGAGCGCAGGTGATCTCCACCATGTCGTCCTCCATGGAGAAGTCCTCGGCGCCGGCGTCCATGACGTCCTCCATGACCTTGTCCTCGTCGTATTCGCCGTCCTCGTTGTTGATGACGAAGACGCCCTTCTGCTTGAAGCCGAAGGAGACGCAGCCGCTGGTGCCCAGGTTGCCGCCGAACTTGTCAAAGAGGTGGCGGACGTCGCCTGCGGTGCGGTTGCGGTTGTCGGTGAGGCATTCCACGATGACGGCGACGCCGTTGGGGCCGTATCCTTCGTAGGTGATGTTTTCGTAGCTGTTCTTGTCACCGTCGCCCATGGCCTTTTTGATGATGCGGTCGATGTTGTCATTGGGGACGTTGTTGGCCTTGGCCTTGGCGATGAGGACCTTCAGGGCGCTGTTGTTGTTGGGGTCGCCGCCGCCCATTTTCACGACTACGGCGATTTCACGGCCGATTTTGGTGAAAATCTGCGCTTTAGCGCCGTCGGTTTTTTCTTTTTTCCGTTTGATGTTGTTCCATTTGGAATGTCCGGACATGAGAACCATCCTTTCGATTGTAGGAAATTTGTCAACGATTTTGAAATCTCCGCATAAACCGCGGAGAGCCGCAGATACTAACCTCGAAAAGCGAGGTGAAAAACATGGAAAACAACAGCCAGAACAAGGCAAACCCTTCCGCTGAGAACAAGAGCGTCAACAGCGTTTCGAACAAGAAGAAGTCCAAGGCCGTCAACAAGGCGGGCAGCCAGGCTTCCGACTGCAAATAAGGGAATCCTTCCGGGGCGGAAACGCTCCGGACTTTTTTATTCCTGCTCTGCCATGGCCTTGAAGCCCTCGCCCCGAACCTCGGCGGAATCCGACACAATCATGAAGGCGTCGGGGTCGATGTTCTGGACGATGGTCTTGACGGTGTGGTACTCGTTCCGGCGGAGGGCGCACATCAGCACCCGCTTTTCCTCACCGGTGAAGCCGCCTTCGCCTTTCAGGAAGGTGGTGCCCCGGTCCAGGGCCGCCATGACGGCGTCGGCGATCTCCCGGGGACGCTTGGAGATGATATAGACCAGCTTGCCCTTGTCCCCGCCGTAGAGGATCATATCCATGACCTGGGAGCAGACAAAGATGGTGATGATGGCGTAGAGGGCCGACTCGATGCTGTGGTAAACAAAGACCGAGGCCAGGATGATGACCCCGTCGGTGGCCAGCGTCACCCGGCCCATGGGCATGTGGGGGAACTTGCGGTTGATCATCTTGATGATGATGTCGGTGCCGCCGGTGGAGCCCGACCGCAGGAACACCAGGCCGATGCCCAGGCCCCAGATCACCCCGCCGAAGATGCAGGAGAGGAGCCGCTCCCCCTGGTACACCGGGAACCAGCAGAGAACGTAGTCGTAGATCACCGTGAAGGCGGCGATGGACAGGAGGGTCTTCCAGATGAACTCCCGGCCCACAAAGCGGTAGCCGATGAGGATCAGGGGAATGTTGATGCAGGCGCTGACCACGCCGATGGGGGCGTGGGTCAGGTAGTTGACCATCAGGGCGATGCCGCTGACGCCGCCGGGAGCGATGCTGGCAGGCTCGATGAAGAAGTAGAGCCCCGCCGCATACACAAAGGTCCCCAGGAGGACGACAACAATATCCAGAAAAATCTCCCGTATACGGTGCATAAAGACCTCCGATCGTTATTCGCCGATTTCCTTCCAAACAGTCTCAAACAACTCCGCCTCCCGCTGCCGGTCGCCGCAGAGATGCAGGTAGCCGAAAAGCGCCTCCAGTCCGGTGGCGCTGCGGTATTCTGAGGGGTCTGCGTTTTTGGGGACGCTGCTGTGGCTGTTGCGGCCGCGTTTGTAGATGGTGAGCTCCTCCTCCGTCAGCAGGGGGAGGAGCAGCTCTGCCGCCACGCTCTGGGCCCTGGCGCAGACCACGTTGACGGCTCTCCGGTGAAGGGCTCCCACCGGGGCGCTGCCTTTTTCCGCCAGCCGCTCCCGGACGTGGAGCTCAAAGACCGCGTCGCCCAGGAAAGCCAGGGTCAGGGGGCTCATCTGGCGAGCTTTTGTGATGTCGTCCAAAGTTCCGCCCCCGATCAGTGAATGTACTCAAAGCGGAAGCCCAGAATGTCCACGGTATCGCCCTCCTGGACCCCCATCTGGTCCAGCTTGTCGATGATTCCGGATTCCCGGAGGACCCGCTGGAAGTACTGGAGGGAGGAGTAGTCCTCCATATTGACCATGGAGAGGATGCCCTCCAGCCAGGGTGCGTCTACATAATAGACGCCGTTCTCCACCTCCACGGTGAAGCTGCGGTCGCTGCGGAGCACATCGGGGTCCGGGCGGACGAATTCCGGCTCGTAGCGCTTCAGGGGCGGCAGCTCCTGGAGCTTTTCCGCCACATAGCGGATGACGTCGGCAGTCCCCTGGGTGGTGGCGGCGCTGATGCGGAAGAAGGGGAGCCCTTTTTCCTCGATATACGCCTGGAAAGCCGCGATCTGGTCCTCGTCGGCCAGGTCGCACTTGTTGGCCAGGACCGCCTGGGGGCGCTCCGCCAGCTCCTCGTTGAAGTTTTTCAGCTCGAAGTTGATTTTCTCGAAGTCGTCCACCGGATCCCGGCCCTCGGAGCCGGAAACGTCCACCAGATGCAGAATCAGCCGGCAGCGCTCCACGTGGCGGAGAAAATCGTGGCCCAGGCCCACGCCTTCGCTGGCGCCCTCCACCAGGCCGGGGATGTCGGCCATGACGAAGGAACGCTCATCATCGATTTTTACCACGCCCAGCACGGGACTGAGAGTGGTGAAGTGGTAGTTGGCCACCTTAGGCTTGGCAGCGCTGACCACGGAGATGAAGGTGGATTTTCCCACGTTGGGGAAGCCCACCAGGCCCACATCGGCCAGAAGCTTGAGCTCCAAGGTGACTTCGAAGCTTTCTCCCTTTGCGCCGGGCTTGGCGAAACGGGGAATCTGCCGGGTGGCGGTGGCGAAGTGCTGGTTGCCTGCGCCGCCCTTGCCGCCCCGGGCCAAAACCACCGGCTCCCCGGTGGAGAGGTCGGCCATGACCTGTCCGGAAGCCGCCTCCCGGACAATGGTGCCCAGGGGGACCCGGATGATCAGGTCCTCGCCGCTTTTCCCGGAGCAGCGCTTGGAGCCGCCGGGCTGGCCGTTCTGGGCCTCGAACTTATAGCGGTAGCGGAAGTTGACCAGGGTGTCCACGCTTTTGTCCACGACGAAGACCACGTCGCCGCCCTTGCCGCCGTCGCCGCCGTCCGGTCCGCCGGCCGCCACGTACTTTTCCCGGTGGAAGGAGACCGCGCCGTTTCCGCCGTCTCCGGCTTTGATGAAGATTTTTGCCCGATCGATAAACATACTGAAAATACCATGCCTTTCCGGCCGAAACCGTAACGGAACTTTTAACCCCCGAAAGCGTGTTTCACCCTTCGGCAAAACACGCTTGAGCCAGCACATGTAGTATCTGCCGGCAGGAGGAAAAGATACGGCCGCCGCGGGCAGAAATCGCGGTTCCCGAGGGAACGGAGGGCCGCATCAAAAAACCCCAAGCGGACCGCTCGGGGTTTTCGTTTTTACTGAACGGTATAGACGCTGACCTTTTTGCGGTCGCGGCCAAGACGCTCGAACTTCACCACGCCGTCCACCAGGGCGAACAGGGTGTCGTCGCTGCCGATGCCAACGTTGGTGCCGGGATGGATGTGGGTTCCGCGCTGCCGAACCAGGATGTTGCCGGCCAGAACCTTCTGTCCGTCGGCGCGCTTGGCGCCCAGGCGTTTGGACTCGGAATCACGGCCGTTCTTGGTAGAACCAACGCCTTTTTTATGAGCAAAGAACTGAATGCTGAGCTTTAACATGACTTACACCTCCAGGATATGGATTTGGATAAATTGCGGGTACTGCTCCTCCAGGACCTCCAGCTGAAGCCGAAGGGCATCCAGCATGGCGAAAACCGCGGAGTCGCCGCAGCCCTTTTTTGTCTGCAAGATCACGGCGTTTTCCTCCACCCGGAGAACCGGGTCTTGGCGCAGGATCTCGGTGATCCCGTTTGCCGTAAGCTGCATGGCCGAGGAAACGGCGGCGCAGACGATATCCTTTCCGCTGTCCTCATAGCCGGCGTGTCCGGAAATCCGGAAGCCGGTCGTGTGGCCGTTCGCCGTCCACAGCGTCGCGTCGATCATGACGTCAGGCGTTGATGGCGTCGATTCTCACCTGGGAGTAAGGCTGTCTGTGACCCATTTTCCGTTTGGAGCTCTTTTTGGGCTTGTAGGTGAAAACGGTAATCTTCTTGCCTTTGCCGTTTTTCAGCAGAGTAGCAGACACAGTCGCGCCTTCCACGTAGGGAGCGCCGATTTTGGTCCCGTTCTCGTCAGCGACCAGGGCGATCTTGTCGAAGGTCACGGTAGACTGAGCGTCTCCCTCAATCTTCTCGATGAACACCACGTCGCCGGGCTGAACACGGTACTGCTTTCCGCCGGTTTCCATAATTGCGAACATTTTATAAGGCACCTGCCTTTTCTATAAACTCGCTGTTGCTGAGGCGCGGTTTGTCCGACTTCGGGAGCCCAGAACATGCGGCTTATATATTATAGCACAAACCGCGGCCCCTGTCAAACATTTTTTGCAGGAACCGCGGTCTTTTTTCATTTAATCGGGTAATCGGGAAATTCCCGGCTGAGAATCTCCGCTGCCAGCCGGACAAGTCCGGGGCAGGGGCGCTTTTCATAATATTCCGGCGTTCTTGCCTCGGGAACGGAGGAGCCTTCCGGAGCGGAAAGTCCCAGAAGTTCCCGGCAGATGATGCTGCCCGATTCCTTGCGGAATGTGTCAGCCAGCTTCTGCACCCGGTCGTAGAGAGCGGCTTTTTCTTCCGCGGCGCCGGGGTCCTGATAGCCGCAAAGGGCACTGGCAACGAAAACCATTCCGGAAACCGCGCCGCAGACCTCCCGGAGACGGCCCATGCCGCCGCCGAAGCCGGAGGACAGCCGGGCGGCCTGGTCCTTCTCAAGGCCCAGGCGGTCGGCGAAGGTCACGGCCACGGCCTGGCAGCAGTTGTAGCCCTCCCGGAAGGCGGCTTCGGCCTCCCGGCCGCGATCCCGGGTCATTTGCCGCAGGCCTCCACCGCGTCGGCGGCGGATTCCAGCCAGCCGCCCTCAAAGAGCTCAATGACGCCCTGGTCGCAGTTCTTGGCGATCTGGGGATCGATGGGCAGGCGGCCCAGGACCTTCAGGCCGTACCTGGCCCCTTCCTCCTCCACGTGGCTCTCGCCGAAGATGGAGATTTTTCTGCCGCAGTCAGGGCAGACGGCGTAGCTCATGTTTTCCACGATGCCCAGGATGGGGATGTTCATGGCCTGGGCCATCCGCACGGCCTTGGCCACGATCATGGACACCAGCTCCTGGGGAGACGTGACCACGATGATGCCGTCCAGGGGCAGGGACTGGAACACGGTCAGGGGGACGTCGCCGGTTCCGGGGGGCATGTCCACGAACATGTAGTCCACGTCGTCCCAGATGACGTCGGTCCAGAACTGCTTCACGGTGCCTGCGATGACGGGGCCCCGCCAGATCACCGGGGCGGTGTCGTCCTCCAGGAGGAGGTTGACGCTCATGACCTCGATGCCGGTTCTGGTCTTCACGGGATAGATGCCGTTCTGGTCGCCGGTGGCTTTTTCCTTCAGGCCGAAGACCTTGGGGATGGAGGGGCCGGTGACGTCGGCGTCCAGGATGGCCGTGTGGAACCCGCGGCGCTGCATGATCACGCTGAGCATGGAGGTGACCAGGGACTTGCCCACGCCGCCCTTGCCGCTGACCACGCCGATGACCTTTTTGATGTGGCTGAGTTCATGGGGCTTTTCGATGAAATCCGCGGGGCTGCCGCCGGAACGGGAGGGGCAGTTTGCGCCGCAGCTTTCGCAGTTATGCGTACATTCGCTCACGAAAACGCTTCCTTTCCAATTAAACCCGCCGTTGTCCGGCGGACATTGCTTTCATTGTAGCACAAAACCCCGGGACTGTCAAACCGGCAGAGCTTGCAGCCGGAGCAAAAGGGTGGTACAATGGAACTGCTGGATTTTTGCAGAATTCTGGGTATCCTAAGGGTATCGTTTGGGTATCAATCGGGTACAGATCGGGGAGGAAACGGGTATGTGTACAGCGGCGACGTATCAGACCAAGGATTTTTATTTCGGCAGGACGTTGGATTATGAGTTCTCCTACGGGGAGGAGGTGGTGGCGACGCCCCAGAGCTTCCCCCTGGCCTTCCGGCACCTGGGGACCCTGGAGCATCACCACGCCATCATCGGCATGGCCCATCGGGCGGAGGGGTATCCCCTTTATTACGATGCCGTCAACGAAGCGGGGGTGGCCATGGCCGGGCTGAACTTCGTGGGCAACGCCGCCTACCGGGAACCGGCGGAGGGGAAGGACAACGTGGCCCAGTTCGAGTTCATCCCCTGGGTGCTGGGGCAGTGCGGGTCCTTGGACCAGGTCCGGCGGCTGTTAGGGCGGATGAATCTGGTGGGGACGCCCTTCAGCAGGAAGCTGCCCACGGCCTCCCTGCACTGGATCATCGCCGCCGGCGGGGAGGCCGTTACGGTGGAATCCACGGCGGAGGGGCTTTTTGTCTACGACAATCCGGCGGGGGTGCTGACCAACAACCCGCCCTTTCCGGTCCAGATGTTTCTGCTGAACAACTACCGCTCCGTCTCCCCGGAGGAGCCGGAAAACCGGTTCGCGCCGGAGCTGCCCCTCCGGGCTTACAGCCGGGGGATGGGCGGCCTGGGGCTGCCCGGGGACCTGTCCTCGGCGTCCCGGTTCGTTCGGGCGGCCTTTACCCGGGCCAACGCCGTTTCCGGGGACTCCGAGGAGGAGAGCGTGGGGCAGTTTTTCCACATTCTGGGGGCCGTGGAGCAGACCCGGGGCTGCTGTCGGCTGGCTTCCGGGGAGTATGAGATCACCCAGTACACCTCCTGCTGCAACGTCAGCCGGGGGATTTACTACTACACCACCTACGGCAACCGGCAGATCACGGCCGTGGACCTCCACCGGGAGGATCTGGAGAGCCGGGAGCTGATTGCCTATCCGTTGGTGCGGGAGGAGCAGATTTTCCGGCAGAACTGACGAATGGCGGTCGTCTTGGGGGCGATTGGCCGGTTTCTGCGGGGGCAAAGGATGGGCTGGCTGCTTATTCTCTGGTGCGGGAGACGGATTTTTTATGGAATCCTCACCCCGGTTCAGCCGTATAAGGGGGCCTGTCGGCAAGTCTTTGCATCTGTGCCAGCTGCTCCGCGGTCTGTAAAGGGGTGCGTCAACCGGTGGGATCGGGGGCGAGTTTGGCGGGGGGATCCGCTTGCAGAATGGGTGGTTTTCGAATCAGAACCGGCTGGTCGTTTCGGGGAAACAGCCAGCCGGTTTCTGCGGGGTCAAAGGAGGGACTGGCGGGTGCGCTGGTCTTTTCGGCGGCGCATTTCCATTGGCTGGGCAACTGGCGGAGTTGTGTCGTGGACCTCTATCGGGGAATTTGGAAAGCCGGGGCTGGCTACTTATCCGTTGGTGCAAGGGGCGGATTTTTTATGGAATCCTCACCCCGGTTCAGCCGTATAAGGGGGCCTGTCGGCAAGTCTTTGCATCTGTGCCAGCTGCTCCGCGGTCTGTAAAGGGGTGCGTTAGCCGGTGGGATCGGGGGCGAGTCTGGCGGGGTGGGATTTTCGGACCGCTTCGCTCATTGATTTGAAGGGATGTTTTGACGGGGCTCCGCTTGCAGAGTTGGCGGTTTCCGAATCAGAACCGGCTGGTCGTTTCGGGGGAACGGCCAGCCGGTTTTTGCGGGGCAGGAACGGATTGCTTATTCGCTGGTGCGGGGGAGCAGGTTTTTGGGCAGAGTTGCAAAGCGGCCCTTTCGGGGAATAATTGGCCGGTTTTTGCGGGGCAGATGGGAAGCTGTCGGGCGCGCGAGCCTTCCGGCAGAACGGACGAATAGCGGTCGTTCCGGGGGAGGATTGGCCGGTCACTATGGGTCAGATGAGAAGCTGGCGGGCGCGGAGTTCTTCCCGGTAGCGGGGCATTTCGATGTCCATGACATCGGCGGCGGAGTTTCCGCAGAAGGCGGCGGCGATGCCGGCGGCCTCGCCCAGGCAGCAGCAGATGGGCATGATCCGGTAGGACGCCTGGGCCTCGTGGGTGGAGGAGATGCACCGTCCGGCCACCAGGAGGTTCCGGCTGCCCTTGGGGACTAGGCAGCGGTAAGGGATGGTGTAGTACTCCCCGTCCTTGAAATAGTAGTGGCTGGTGCCGGAGCCTTCGGGGTTATGGATGTCGATGTCGTAATTGCCGCAGACCACGCCGTCGTCGAACTTGGTGCAGGCCACAAGGTCCTCCTGGGTCAGGAGGTATTCGCCCTCGATCATCCGGCTTTCCCGGACTCCGATCTCCATGGCAGTGGACAGGAGCTGGCTGTGCTGGAAGCCGTCGATGTTCTCCCTGAGGAAATGGAACAGCTCGAAGACCTGCTCCCGGGCTTCCAGCTCGGCCTGGGTTTTTTCTTCGCCGCTGACTGGATTTTTCCGGACGATTCGTGTAGAATTAAAGTGAAGGACGCCGTTCACGACGTTTTCGAAGACCAGAATGTTTTCCCGGGGGTTTTTGATCTTCCCCTCCCGCTGGAACTGCTGGTAAAGGGGGTTGATGGAGTCGTAGCTTTTCTCAAAGGCTTTGAGGTCCACGCCGGCCACCCGGAAGCAGAGGGTCATGGGCTGGCAGAGATGGTCCTTCTCCCGGCCCAGGTGATAGGGGTATCCGGCCAGGACCGCCAGGTCGCCGTCGCCGGTGCAGTCGATGAAGTACCGGGCGGCGTACTCACCGGGGCCTTCTTTATTGGAGACCAGGACGCTTTTTACCTTGCCGTTGTCCATCCGGACGCCGGTGAGGTAGGTGTGGAAAAGGACATGGACGTTTTCCTTGAGGATCATCCGCTGGAGGATCAGCTTCAGGTACTCCTCATGAAAGGCGCTGGAGTTTTCAGGCATGGCCTTCATGGCGGTGAGCTCTGTGAGAATCTCCCGGAAAATGCCGTTGCAGAGGTAGATGGGCTTCTTGGTGGCGGGGTCGTTGGTCCAGTAGTACATAAAGGGGTTCACCAGGCAGTTGACGGCGGCTCCGCCGAAGCAGTTGCTTTTTTCGATGAGGAGGACCTCCATCCCCCAGCGGGCGGCGGCTATGGCGGCGGCTGTTCCGGAAAATCCGCCGCCCACTACGATGACGTCATATTGCTTCATATGTTTCACCTCAGAATGGATTTGATACCTTCATTGTAGCACGTTTTCCGGGGAGTTTCTCCGCACAAAGGATAGGAAAAGGTGCGCAAAGGATACTTTTTTCAAGAAAGGCGGAAGTAAAATGGAATATGAGCCTCTTTCCACCCTGGTGGAGCTTCTTTGCCGGGGGAACGCCATGCACATCAGCGTCTGGGATTTTTCCGGGCTGCTCCAATGGGAGCCCCTGGCGCTGGACTTGGCCAATCAGTTCCATTCGGTCCCCTTCTGCGGACTGGCCAAGTCTACCCGGAAGGGGTACCGGCTCTGCATCCGCTGCAAGGAGCGGGCCAACCGGAAGGCCCGGGTGGGGAAGGTGCCCTTTTCCGGGTACTGCGTCTACGGGCTGTTTGAGGCGGCGTATCCGGTGGTGCTGGACGGCCAGGTCCGGTGCGTGGTGTATGCCGGGAATCTGACGCCGGACCTTCCGGCGGCGGAGGAGCGGCTCCGGCGGACGGCGGGGATCACCGGGGCCCCGGCGGAGCGGATGGCGGAGGAGCTCCGGGCCGGGGAGCACTCCCTGACGCCGGAGGACGCCGAAAGGGCCGCCCGGCTGGTGGGGAGCTACATCCGGCTCCTGGGCCGGGACGCGCCCTGGCCGGTCTCCCCGCGGCACTGGGCGGTGGAGCGGCTGCTGGAGGCGGTCCGGGAGCACTACGCCTATCCCATCACCCTCCGGGACCTGGCGGCGGTCTGCTACTTCAACGAAAAGTACGTGGGGCGGCTGTTCAAGGCCCAGACCGGCCAGAGCTTCCACCAGTATCTAGCCGCCTACCGGCTGGACCGGGCGGAGGAGATGCTCCGGGAGGGCTCCCGGGCTGTGGCCGACGTGGCCCGGGAGTGCGGGTTTGAGAGCACATCCTATTTCAACCGGCTGTTCCGGGAGCGGTTCGGGCGTTCTCCCGGGGCGTACCGGAAAGAGACTGGATTTTCTTCGGAAAATCTGGTATAATCCTTTCGTAACCGAAAAAGAATCGAGGAACCGCCTGTGATCGTTGTCAACAATATTCAGACCCGTTTGGGAGAATCCGAGGAAGCCGCCGTGGCCAAGGCTTTGAAAAAGCTAGGGGTCCCCGGAAGCCAGGTGGAGGAGGCCCACGTGACCAAGTCCTCCCTGGACGCCCGGAAGCAGAACGATATCCGCCTGGTCCATTCCGTAGCGGTGCGGCTCCGGGCCGGGGAAGCGGAGATCGCCGCTTCCTTGCAGGACGCTTCGGTGCTGTACCGGGAGACGGCGCCCTTTCGCATCCGGAGGGGCACAAAGCCTCTGCCCGGGCCGGTGGTCATCGCCGGGTTCGGCCCGGCGGGGATGTTCGCCGCCGATCTTCTGGCCCGCCAGGGACTCCGGCCCATCGTGCTGGAGCGGGGCGGTCCGGTGGAGGAACGGGTGGCCGCCGTGGAGGGGTTCTGGCGCTCCGGGAACCTGGACCCCGCCTGCAACGTCCAGTTCGGCGAGGGCGGCGCGGGGACGTTTTCCGACGGGAAGCTGACCACCCGGATTCACGACCCCCTCTGCGGCTATGTGCTGGAGCGGTTCGCGGCCCAAGGCGCTCCGGCGGAGACCTTGCGGAAGGCCAAGCCACACATCGGCACCGACCGGCTCCGGGGGGTGGTCCGCTCCATCCGGGAGGGAATCTTGGAAAACGGCGGACAGGTGCTGTTCCATGCCCAATTGGACGGAATCTCGGTGAGAAACGGCCGGCTGGAGGGCATCACCGTCAACGGCCAGCCTATGGCGGCGGGGTGTCTGATTCTGGCGGTGGGCCACAGCGCCCGGGACACCTTCCGGATGCTGGCCGGGGAGGGGGTTCCTTTTGAGAGCAAGGCGTTTTCCGTGGGGGCGAGAATCGAGCACCGGCAGAGCGCCATTGATCGGGGGCTTTATGGCAAACTGGCGGGGCACCCGGCCCTTCCGCCGGGGGAGTATCAGCTGTCCTACCGCAGGGGGGAGCGGGGGGTCTACACCTTCTGCATGTGCCCGGGGGGAACGGTGGTTCCGGCGGCGTCGGAGCCGGGAGGCGTCGTGACCAACGGCATGAGCGAGTACCGCCGGGACGGGGACAACGCCAATGCGGCGCTGGTGGTTTCCGTGGGACCGGAGGACTTCGGCAGCGGAATTTTCGACGGGGTGGCCTTTCAGGAGGAGCTGGAGCGCCGGGCCTTCCGGCTGGCCGGAAGCAATTACCGGGCCTGCGGCGGGACGGTAGGGGAGTTCCTGGCGGGGAGGCCGGGGCTGAAGCTCCGGTCCGTTGCGCCCACCTATGCGTTGGGGCTGGAGGCGGTGGATTTTGACCGGCTGTATCCGCCCCAGGTGGTGGAGATGATGCGGACGGGCATTGCGGTTTTCGGCCGGAAGCTGCCGGGGTTCGGGGCGGAGGACGCAGTGCTTACCGGTCCGGAGACCCGGACATCCAGCCCGGTGCGGATTCCTCGGGGGGAGGATTTGCAGTCGCCGGCGGTGCGGGGGCTGTATCCTTGCGGCGAAGGGGCCGGATATGCCGGGGGGATCATGAGCGCGGCGGTGGATGGCGTGCGGATTGCGCTGGAGATTCTGGGGGAATATAAGTAGAACGTTTCGGAAAACACAAGAAAAGTTTTCGGTCCAGCCTTTTTCAAAAGGCTGGCAGGTGGAGGGCAGAGCCCTCCTCGCTTTCCGCAGAAAGCGAAATCTTACTCCGTTGCGCCCCGGGCGCAACCCAAAACAGAAAAAAGGCGGCCCGCAGGCCGCCCGCGGTCCCCGCGGCCGCAATTTCGCAGAAATTGCGGCATGACTGCGGCACCGAATCTTCCGAAACGAAATACCGCGCCAGCGGCGGCGTGTCGCCGCTCCCATGTCGCCGCGGCTGCTTTCCTCGCGCCAAGTTTCATTGGCCGCGCGACAAGCTGCGCGGCGACGAGGGGAGAGACCCCGTAATTTTTGCAGGACTGCGTCCTGAGGGGAACCCCTTGATAGGGTTCCCCTTCGCCAAAACGTCCCACCGGGACGTTTTGGCTGCCCTTCCTGATCTTTTGGTATCATTTTGGGGGATTTCGCCCTCTGCGGAGGGCGAGGAAGGGGCTTTGCCCCTTCCATCCCCACCAGCCTTTTGAAAAAGGCTGGATCGAAAACTTAATTTTGCTAATGGACAGGTGGCGCAATACCCACGGGCTGCTTAAATCGTCGCCGCGCAGCCGCGTCGTCTTCCTTGCCAGGAGTTCCGGCGGGCCAGCTCCTTATCGATCTCATTGAGGACCACCAGCTTCTTCATGCTCCACAGCGGGGCGATGAGCTGGTCCCGGAGGCCGTCCCCTGTCACTCTCTGGATCACCGTCTCCGGGGGGAGCAGCTCCAGCTGATCGCAGACGGTTTGAACGTAGTCGTCCCGGTCCATCATCCGGAAATCTTCGGGGCAGGCGGCGAATTCCTCCGCCATAGGGGTGCCTTTCAGGATATGGAGCAGGTGGATTTTGACGCAGGCGGGGGACAGGGCCGCGATTTCCCGGGCGGTGTCCAGCATCTGGGCCCGGTCCTCCCCGGGCAGGCCGTCGATGATATGGATACACACCGGGATGCCCCGGGCCGTCAGCTTTCGGTAGCCCTCCAGGAAGGCCGCCCAGTCGTGGCCCCGGTGGATCCGCCGGGCGGTCTCGTCGCTGGCGCTCTGGAGGCCCAGCTCCACCATCAGGTCCGTCCGGCGGCTGATCTCCGCCAGGTAGTCGCAGACCGGCTCCGGAAGGGCGTCGGCCCGGGTGGCGATAGCCAGGCCCACCACGTTTTTCTGAGCCAGGAGGACCTCATACTTGGCCCGGAGCTCCTCCAAGGGGGCGTAGGTGTTGGTGTTGGCCTGGAGGTAGGGGATATACCGGGCGGCGTCGGGCCACTTTTTATGGAGGAGTGCTTTGCCCGCCTCGAACTGGTCCAGGAGGCTCTCCGGCGTCTGCCGCCGGAAGGCGTAGGAGCAGTAGGTGCAGCCGCCGGTGCCGCAGGTCCCGTCGATATTGGGGCAGGAAAATCCGCCGTCCAGGGAGACCTTGAAGACCTTCCCGCCGTACCTTTCCCGCAGGTAGTAGTCCCAGGTGTGATACCGCTTGTTGGAGCGGGAGTAGGGAAATGGATTGTCCATCAGAACGCCTCCTGTCCCTTGTATTGTACCACAACCGACCGCCTGGTTTCAACGCCGGGGCGGGGAATTTTGCGATTCTGAAAAAATCCGGAAAAAATTTCGGAAAACCATTGACACGGGAAACTTTGTGTGCTATACTCTCATTAAACTGTTGAAGAAGAGTAAGTAAATTCCAAAACGATTCTTCCAGAGAGCCGCAGGCGGTGGGATTGCGGCAGGATACGATGGAGTTGAATGGACTTCTGAGGGCGATCGGAAACAGGGTTTCCTGGAGTATGTGAGACGGAGCAAGGCTCTCCGTAATCAAAGGCCGGCGTATCGCAGTGTACGTGTTGAGTGGGCGCAGTATTTGCGTCAAGCCGGGTGGCACCACAGGAAGTTTTCTCCTGTCCCAGCAATTCGTTAGGAATTGGCGGGACGGGATTTTTTGTTTTTCAAGGAGGTTTTCCCATGATTCTGATGACCAGACGCTGGCGCTGCCGCGCCGGAGAATCTTTTGACCGAACCTCATCCGAATAAACGCTTCGACACCTGAAAGGCAGGAAAATACAATGAAAAAGATGAAAAAAATCGCTGCGATGACCCTCTCCCTTCTCATGGCTGCGGCCGGATTTACCGCCTGCGGCTCCGCGGACGCCTCCTCCGCTGTCGGAACGGCCGAGTACACCATTGGCATCTGCAACTACGTGGACGACGCTTCTCTGAACCAGATCGTGGAGAACATCCAGAACCGGCTGACCGCCATCGGCGAGGAAAAGGACGTTTCCTTTAAAGTGGATTACGACAACTGCAACGCCGACGCCAACCTCATGAGCCAGATCATCGCCAACTTCACCGCCGACAAGGCCGACCTCATGGTGGGCGTGGCCACCCCCGTGGCCATGGCCATGCAGGCCGCCACCGAGGACAGCGGCGTTCCCGTGGTCTTTGCTGCGGTCTCCGATCCGGTGTCCACGGGGCTGGTGGACTCCCTGGAGGCTCCCGGCAGCAACATCACCGGCACCTCCGACTACCTGGACACCACGGCGGTGATGAACCTGATCTTCGCCGCCAACCCTGACGCCAAGAAGATCGGCCTGCTCTACGACGTGGGCCAGGATTCCTCCGCCACCCCCATCGCCAAGGCCAAGGAGTATCTGGACGCGCACAACATCGAATATGTGGAGCACACCGGCACCACGGTGGACGAGGTGGCTCTGGCCGCCCAGGCCATGGTGGCCGACGGCGTGGACGCGGTCTTTACCCCCACGGACAACACCATCATGAAGGCCGAGCTCACCATCTATGAGACCCTGGCCGACGCGGGCATCCCCCACTACACCGGAGCCGACTCCTTCGCCCTCAACGGCGCGTTCCTGGGCTACGGCGTGGACTATGCCAACCTGGGCGTGGAAACCGCCAACATGATCGCCGAAATTCTCCTGGACGGCAAAAATCCCGGCGAGCTGGCGGTGCGGACCTTCGACAACGGCACCGCTACGGTGAACACCGAGGTCTGCGAGAAGCTGGGCTACGACTTCGCCGAGATCGAGGCGGCCTTCGCCCCCTACTGCACCAAGGTGGAGAGCATCGTCACCGCCGAAAGCTTCGACGATCTGAGCAAATAAGATTTTAACAGAGGACGGTTGATCACATGTCGTTGGATTCGATTCTCACCTTGCTGCAAACCGCGCTGGAGCTGGGGCTCATCAGCTCCCTGACGGTGCTGGCCCTGTTTCTGAGCTACTCCATGCTCAACGTCTGCGACCTGTCCACGGACGGCTGTTTCACTCTGGGAGCCACCGTGGGGGCTGCCGTGGCCATTGCGGGCCACCCCTATCTTGCCATTGCGGCGGCCATGGGGGCCGGGATTCTCTCCGGCTTTGTCACGGCCATTCTGCAGACCAAAATGGGGGTCAACAGCCTGCTGGCGGGAATCATCGTGAACACCGCCCTCTACTCCGTCAACATCGCCGTCATGGGCAACTCCTCCATCCTGAACATGAACAAGACCGAGACGGTCTTCACCAAGGTCCGGGAGCTGCTCCAGCGGGTGAAGCTGGGCGGGGCCTATAAGCTGGTGGTGGCGGGGGTTGCCGTGATTCTAGTGGCGGTGCTCCTGGCGCTGTTCCTGAAGACCCGGCTGGGCCTTGCCATCCGGGCCACCGGCGACAATCCGGACATGGTCCGGTCCTCCTCCATCAATCCGGCGGTGACGACCATTGTGGGCCTCTGCGTGGCCAACGCCTTCACCGGGCTGTCCGGGTGTCTGCTGGCCCAGTCCCAGAAGTCGGTGAACATCGATATCGGAACCGGCATGGTGACGATTACCCTGGCGTCCCTCCTCATCGGCAACGTCTTTTTCGGCAAGCGGAGGCTGCCGCTGCGGATATTGGGCATGGTCATCGGCGCGTTTGTTTTCCGGCTGGTGTACACCATTGCTCTGCGGTTCGACATGCCGGCGTTCATGCTGAAGCTGGTCTCCTCGGTGATCGTGGTGGCGGCCATTTCCGCGCCTTACCTCAAGGAGCAGTTCCCGCTGTTCCGCCGCCGCATCCGGCAGCGCTTCGGAAGGGGGAATGTGTGATGCTGGAGCTTTCTCACATCTCCAAGACCTTCAATCCCGGGTCCATCAACGCCAAAAAGCCTCTGGACGACCTGTCGCTGAAGGTGGCGGACGGGGATTTCATCACCATTATCGGGGCCAACGGCGCGGGAAAATCCACCCTCTTTAACGCCATTGCCGGGAGCTTCATTGTGGACACCGGCAAAATTCTTCTGGACGGAAAAGACATCACTCTGACTCCGGAGCACAAGCGGGCCCGGGTCATCGGGCGGCTGTTCCAGGACCCCATGCGGGGCAGCGCTCCGGGGATGACCGTGGAGGAAAATCTGGCGCTGGCCGCGGGCCGGAGCAGCTGGTTCGGGTGGTTCGCCCCGGTTTTTCCGGCGGAGAAAAAGCGGTTCCGGGAGCGGGTGGCCCTGCTGGGCATGGGCCTGGAGGACCAGATGGAGCAGCCGGTGGGCCTGCTTTCCGGCGGGCAGCGCCAGGCGCTGACGCTGATGATGGCCACGCTGAACCCGCCCAAGGTCCTGCTCCTGGACGAGCACACCGCCGCTCTGGACCCCGGCACGGCGGAGAAGGTGCTGAATCTGACCAAGTCCATTGTGGAGGAGCACCATCTGACCTGCATGATGATCACCCACAACATGCAGTCCGCCCTGGACCTGGGCAGCCGGACGCTGATGCTGAACCAGGGCCGGATCGTCATGGACGTTTCCGGGGAAGAACGGGAGGGCCTGACGGTCCCGGACCTGCTGGAGCGGTTCAGGGAAGCCTCCGGCAAGGAGCTGAACAACGACCGGATGCTGCTGATCTGACAAAAAATACCGAGCCGACGGCCTTCTGGGCTGCCGGCTCGTTTTTTGCTATTTTAAAGAGAGAACATAGACCTGACAGGGGTTCCATTCATCCCACAGGGTGGGGAAGACCTCAAATTCCTGAAAGCCCAGACTTTGATAGAACCGATTGGTGGCGTCGTATTCCGGGTACCGGCCCATTTCCACGGTTTTTACCTGGAGAAAGGCATAGCCCCGGGCCGCCGCGTAGTCCCGGGCCGCCGTGAAAAGCGCCCGGCCGATGCCCTGGCGGTGACAGTCCTTCCGGACGCCCATGACCGCCAGCTCCATGGTAGCGGCGCCGGTCTCCTTCAGGCAGAGGAAGCCCAGGGGTGTCTCTCCATCCAGGGCGGCGAAAAAGGGCTGCTCCCGGCTGGCCGCAATGTATTCTTCCCGGGACTCGGGAATGCCGAACCACTGGGGCAGGGCCTCCAGAAGCTCCCGGGCAATGGCGGCTTTCCGCTCCGGAGAGGCGATCCGGCAGATTTCCGCCGTCATTCCGCAGAAGTCTCCGCCGGGATGGGGGTCTCGGTGCCCCGGAGCACCGGGTATTCCTCCACCATGATGTTGTGGACGAAATCCAGGCTGTTCAGGTAGGCGTTGTAGATTTTTTCCTTGGAGCCGTCGGCGGTGCCGCCCAAGGCCCGGACGCAGAGGAACACGTCCTCGTCCAGCTTGCTGATGCCCATTTTCTTCCCCAGACGGGTCTTGTTGAGGATCAGCTTGTCTCCTTGGATGGTGTCGGTCTGGTCGGGGTACAGCTCCTCCAGGTTCACGAAGATGTCATTGACGGTATCGCCGTCGGATTCGGTGATCATGTCGTAGACGTCCTGGTCCATGATGAAGATCAGCTCATCGCCGGCGGCCATGACCGCCATGAGCTTCTGGATGTTGACGGTGTTCATCTGGGCGTCGGCGCTTTCGGCGTTTTCCCCCACGGCCAGGGTCATTTCATCGTAGAGGACGTTTACTTTTCCGTCGCCATTGTAGTCGGTGATGTACTTGGCAAGGTCCGTGGACAGGTTCTGGTTGACGGCGCTGAAGGTGTACTTGCTGGCCGTGGCAACGGAAAGGTCGTACTTGGTGCCGAAAAAGACGTCCTTGATGAACCAGGCCCCCAGGATCACGATGAATACCACGACCCAGGTGGTGGCTTTGTAGTGGTACCAGTAGTTTTTCCACTTTTCCTTGAAGGTTTTGGGGACAAGCTGTTCCTCTTTCTGGAAGAATTGGGTGGTATCGGCGTTCTGGTTCTCCGCAGCCGCCTGCTGCATCTTTTTCAGCTCGATAAGCTCGTGGAGCTCGCGCTGCTGCGGGTCCACGTAGGGGTTCTGTTTCTTTTTCGCCATGAGGGGGAGCCTCCCGTCCGCGGCAGAGGGCCGCGTGAATTCAATTAAGTATAGTGAACCACAAAATTGTTACGTCAGTTTGAAAAAACCGTCAATTTTCGCAAAAAAGCGGCTTTTGGGATCGGAACGCCCGGGCTCTTGATTTTTTTGCGGCGGATTGGTATAATCCTTTGTATAAGCGGAAAAGGAGGAATTCCATGGAATACGCAAAGCTGGGCAGTACGGAAATCGAGGTTTCCGGAATCTGCGTGGGCTGCATGAGCTTCGGCAAGGCCGGGACCATGCACGACTGGACCCTGGACCAGGAGGCTGCCGAGGGCGTGGTGAAGCACGCCCTTTCCCTGGGAATCAACTTCTTTGACACAGCCAACGGCTATTCCGCCGGGACCAGCGAGGAGTATCTGGGGCGGGCGCTGAAAAGGAACGCGGCCCGGGACCGGGTGGTCATTGCCTCCAAGGTGTACTTTAACCCCGGCAGGCTCTCCCGGGAGGCCATTTTCCGGGAGATCGACGGCTCGCTGAAGCGGCTGGGCACCGACTATCTGGACCTGTACATCATCCATCGGTTCGACTACGAGACCCCCATCGAGGAGACCATGGAGGCCCTCAACGACCTGGTCCGGGCCGGGAAGGTCCGGGCCCTGGGGGCGTCGGCCATGTACGGCTACCAGTTCTACAACATGCAGCTGGCCGCCCGGGACCACGGCTGGGCGGCGTTTCAGACCATGGAGAACCACTACAACCTCCTGTACCGGGAGGACGAGCGGGAGCTGATTCCCATCTGCAAGCAGATGGGCGTTTCCCTGATGCCGTACAGCCCGCTGGCGGCGGGGCACCTGACCCGGCCCACCTGGAAGGCCGACACCCTCCGCAGCCGGACCGACCGGGTGGCCATGGGCAAGTACGACCGGACGGAGGAAGCGGACATGAAGATCGTCGCCCGGGTCCACGAACTGGCGGAAAAGTACGGCGTCAGGATGCAGGAGATCGCCCTGGCCTGGCAATGGGCCAAGGGGGTGGCGTCGCCCATTGTGGGGGCCACCAGGGCGGCCTATCTGGACGATGCCGCAGCCGCTTTGGAGGTGAAGCTGACGGCGGAGGACATCGCCTGGCTGGAGGAGCCCTATCTGCCCCACCGGATCGTGGGGGCCATCGACCGGAACCCTCCCCAGGGCGTCTTGCTCCTGGACGAGAAAAAGTGATCCCGGCCCCGCCGCAGTGGGGATTTGCGGCGGGGCGCTCTTTTTTGCATTTCCTGCAAATTCTTGATAGTTTCTGCAAAAAGCTGTTATAGAATTCTTGCAAAAAACATGCTATGATAAAAAAGTGGAATATTTTTGGTCAAAAAAGCCATCTTACCATGGAAAGCGGGGAGGAATCGCCTTGAACAAACATCGGAAGCGGGCTATCTCGCCCTTCTGTTCCAAGCTGGTCCTGACCATCGGGTTTCTGATCTGCGTACCCATGCTGCTGATCCAGATTCTGCTGTTCGTCAGTTCGTACAGCACCCTCCATCGGCAGAACGACCAGTATTACTATCTGAAGACCCAGAGCCTGTCCTCCCGGTTTTCCGCCCAGCTGGCCGGGTTCCGGAAGATCGCGCTGAAAATCAGCAGCGCCTCCTATACCAGCAGCCTGAAAAAGTTCGAGAGCGACCCCAGCCCCTACCGGATGCTCAAGATTTCCGAGGAGCTGAAGGCCATTGCCGACACCAACTATCTGGCCAGCGGCGTGGGCATCTACTATCCCCGGCAGGACGTGGCCCTGAACAGCAGCGTTTACTACACCCTGGACACCCTCTGCATCAGGCTGGGGGAAAACGATCCCGCCGTCCGGCAGAGGGTGGAGGCGGCCCTTTCCGCGCCCTATTCCGGCGGGACCTCCCTGGTGTTTTTTCCGTCCAACAGCGCCCGGACGGGGCGGATGCTGATCACCCTTCCCGTGAAGCTCAACCGCTACGACGATTATGACGCCGTGGTCTATTTTGTGGTGAACCAGAGCGATATGGCCACCGCCCTTTCCGGGGATGCGCCGTCGGAGAACAGTCTCTGCGCCATTTTCTCCCAGGAGGGGGAGCTGCTCTACGCCAGCGGCAGGACCGACCTTTTTGCTCAGGAGGAGTTCCAGGCGTACCTGGCGGACCCCTCCCAGATGTCCCGGACCTTTTCGGAGGAGACCGCCTATAAGTGGCAGGATTCCGGCAGCCCCTACCTGTTTGTCACCCTGGTGGGGCAAAGCGAGCTGGAGGAAAACGCCCGGGCCTTTTTCCAGCGGATGGGCATCCTTCTGCTGATCAACGTGGTCACGGTGGCGGCCATGATCTGCCTGACGGCGTACATCAATTACAGCCCTCTGCGGCGGCTGGTCTCCAGGGTGGGGGCTCCCGGCCAGGGCGGATCGGAGTTCGACCAGCTGGAGCAGATCATCCGGGACCTGGACAGCCGGGCCGCGGACCAGGGCGTGGTCATCATGGACTACGTCCTCAACGACCTGCTGTACGGGATGCCGGTGAACCAGCCGGAGCTGGAACGGCTGATCCCCAACTTCCACTTCCGGTACTTCTGCGCGGTGTCCGTGACCTGCCGGCCGCCGTCGCCGGTCCAGTCGGAGCAGATTTCCCGGCGGATCGAGGAGGGGACCGGGTGCCGGAGCTATATCACGGACATGCCCCACAAGGACCACACCCTGTTCGTCTGTCTTTCCCAGAAGGACATGGACACCGCCGCCCTCGGGACCGCCATTTCCGCTGCGGTGGCGGAGGTGCTGGGGGAGGCGTGCAGCGTTTTCCCCGGCACGGTGGTGGAGCGGCTGGAGGACATTTCCGCGTCCTTTACCAGCTCCCAGGCCCAGCTGGGCGGCGAGGACGGCTCCGCCGGCAGCCGGGAGTATCCCAGTGCCCAGCTGGCCTTGCTGGAAAGCCAGCTTTCCGGGGGACGGATGGACGCGGCCCGGGAGCTCCTGGACGAAATTTTCGGCTGCATCGACCGGAACCGTCACGACCGTTCTTTGGCGCGGTACCTCTGCTATGAGACCTTAAACGTCTGTCTTTCCGCCCGGAAGCGGTCCCCATGTCCCGTGGGAGACCAGGAAATGCAGGAGCTTCTGCGCTTCAAGGACCCGGAGGACCTCCACCGGATGCTGAAGCAGTCCCTTTCCGCCTGGAAGCAGGAGCCCGCCGGTCCCGGCAAGGAGGGGAGCCGTCAGCAGGAGGAGATCGTGGCCTATGTGGACCAGAATTTCCAGCGGCCGGAGCTGAGTCTGCTGACGGTGGCGGACCAGTTCGGCATCTCCATTTACATGGTCAGCCGGTTGTTCAAAAACCAGACCGGGGCGGGATTCAAGGAGTACATCACCGCCCGGCGGCTGGAACAGGCGGCCCGGCTGCTCCTGGGTACCCGGGATTCGGTGTCCTCCATCGCCGCACAGGTGGGGTTTGAGTCCCCGGCGTACTTTACCTCCCTGTTCCGGGCGCGGTACGGGAAAACGCCCTCCCGGTACCGGGACGACGGAAACTGAAACGCAGAAAATCCCCCGGCTCCGCCGCGTTGGCAGAGCCGGGGGATGGTCTTATCCGACGGTGTTTTTGGGATTGCCGTCCAGGAAGGCGAAAAGGTTGTCGGCGGAAATCTGCAAAAGCCGCTGGCGGGTCCCTCTGGGTCCCCAGGAGACGTGGGGCGTGACGATGCACCGGGGGTGGCGGACCAGGGGGGATTCCAGCCCGGCAGGTTCGGTTTCCAGGACGTCCACCGCCGCGGCGGAGAGCTGGCCGCTGTCCAGGGCGGCGGCTACGTCGGCTTCGTTGAGGATGGGGCCCCGGGCGGTGTTCAGCAGGATGGCTCCGGGGCGCATTCCGGAGAGGAAGGCCCGGTCAATCAGGCCCCGGGTCTCCGGGGTCAGGGGGCAGTGGATGGAAAGGACGTCGCTTTCCCGGCGGAGGACCTCCGGGGAGACCATGGGGACCGGCTCCCTCCCGTCGGGATGGCGGCGGCAGCCCAGGACCCGCATCCCCAGGGCCCGGCAGGCGTCGCCGAAGACCCGGCCGATGGAGCCGTAGCCGAAAATCCCCAGGGTCTTTCCCGCCAGCTCGGTCATGGGAACGGCGGTGACGCCGGGGTCCGCCGGGAGGGTCCAGCGCCCGGCCTTGACGTAGGCGGAAAACTCCGCCGCCCGGTTGGTCACGGCCAGGAGAAGGGCCAGGGCGTGCTGGGCCACGGCGTGGGAGGAGTACTCCGGCACGTTGCAGACAGTGATGCCCAGGGTCTTGGCGGCGGGAAGGTCGATGATGTTGTAGCCCGTGCCGAAAACGCCGATGTACCGGAGGTTCGGGCACTGCCGGAGGGTTTCCGCCTCCAGGGGGGTGCGGTTGACAAAGACGGCCTCGGCGTTTCCGATCCGCTCAGCGGCCAGGGCGTCCGGGGTCTCGTCGTACCAGGCAAGGTCCGGGAAACGCTCCGCTACCGCCCAGGGCAGGCGGTCGTGGTTTACAAGGTATCCATCCAGGACGACGATCTTCATGCGGGTTCCTCGGTCCGGACGAACTGGCTGTTATAGAGGTTGGCGTAGAAGCCGCCCTTGGCCAGGAGCTCCTGGTGGGTGCCCTGTTCCACCACGTGGCCCTGGTTCATGACCAGGATCACGTCGGCCTCCCGGATGGTGGAAAGGCGGTGGGCCACCACGAAGCTGGTGCGGCCCTCCATCATCTTCTGGAAGGCTTCCTGGACCAGGATTTCGGTGCGGGTGTCGATGTTGGAGGTGGCTTCGTCTAGGATCAGCATGGGCGGGTCCACCAGCATGACCCGGGCGATGCACAGAAGCTGCCGCTGGCCCTGGGAGAGGTTGCCGCCGTCCTCGGCGATGATGGTGTCGTAGCCCTTGGGCAGGCGCTTGATGAAGCTGTGGGCGTGGGCCGCCTTGGCTGCGGCCAGGATTTCCTCGTCGGTGGCGTCGGGCTTGCCGTAGGCGATGTTCTCCCGGACGGTGCCGGAAAAGAGCCAGGACTCCTGGAGCACCATGCCGAACAGGGAACGCATGCTGTTCCGGGTCATGGAGCGGATGGGGGTGCCGTCGATGGAGATTTCCCCGGCGTTGACGTCGTAGAACCGCATGAGCAGGTTGATGAGGGTGGTTTTTCCGCAGCCGGTGGGGCCGACGATGGCCACACGCTGGCCGGGCCGGACCTTGAGGTTCATGTTCTCGATGAGGGGCCGGGCCGGGTCGTAGGAGAAGTCCACGCCGTTGATGTCCACCTGGCCCTTGCAGCCGGAGGCGACGATGGCATCGGGGGCGTCGGGGGTCTCCACCGGTTCATCCAGGACGGCAAAGACCCGCTGGGCCGAGGCGAAGGCGGTCTGGAGCTGGGTGATGATGCCGGTGACTTCGTTGAAGGGCTTGGTGTACTGCTGGGCGTAGCTCAGAAACATGGAAATCTGGCCCACGGAGATGTGCCCCGCAATGGCCGACACCGCGCCGGTGAGCCCCACGGCGGCGTACACCACGGCGTTGACGAACCGGGTGCTGGGGTTGGACAGGGAGGAGAAGAACTGGGCTTTCTGGCCCTGGTCGTAAAGGCGGCGGTTGATGCCGTCAAAGGCGGTCTCCGCCCGGTCCTCGAAGGTGAAGGCTTTGACCAGCTTCTGGTTGGCCACCATTTCCTCCACGTAGCCGGAAAGCTCGCCCTGGATGGCGGTCTGGCCCCGGAAGTGCTTGTAGGAGTTCTTGGCGATGAAGGAGGCCACGAACAGGGACAGGGGCGTCAGCACAAAGACCAGCAGCGCCACCCAGACGTTGGCCATGAGCATGAACACCAGGGTGCCCACAATGGTCACGATGCCGGTGAACAGCTGGGTGAAGCCCTGGAGCAGGCCGTCGGAGACCTGGTCGATGTCGTTGACCACCCGGCTGATGAAGTCGCCGTGGGCGGTCTGGTCAATGTACCGCAGGGGCACGCCGTTCAATTTCTGGAACAGCTGGATCCGCAGGTCCTTCACCGTGCGGTAGGTGATGACGTTGGTGAAATAGGACATGAGCCACTGGAACAGCGCCGTCCCGGCCACCGAGGCGCAGAGGAGGATCAGCACCCGCAGGAGCCCTTTGTAATCCACGTTCCCCGCCTCAACGATGCAGTCCACGCCGTCGCCGATGAGGACCGGCACCGTCAGGGTCAGCAGCACGCTGATCAGGGCCGACGCCATGGCGGCGATGAGGTATCCCCGGTAGGGACGGGTGTAGGTCAGCAGGCGGCGAACGACGCTTTTATCGATTTTCTTTCCGTTCTTGCTCATTTCGCCGCCTCCTCTGCGCTTAACTGGGACAGACAGATTTCCCGGTACACCGGGCAGTTTTCAAAGAGCTCCTCATGGGTGCCGAGGCCCGCCATGCCGCCGTCGTCCAGGACCAGAATCCGGTCGGCGTAGCGGATGGTGCTGGCCCGCTGGGAGACCATGACCACCGTCATGCCCTTGGTGTCCTCCCGGAGGGCTTTCCGCAGGGCTGCGTCGGTGGCGAAGTCCAGGGCGCTGGCCGAGTCGTCCAGGATGAGGATGGAGGGCTTTCCGGCTAGGGCCCGGGCGATGGTCAGCCGCTGCTTCTGGCCGCCGGAGAAGTTCTTGCCGCCCTGCTCCACCCGGGTGTCCAGCTTCTGGGGAAGGGCTTCCACAAAGGGTCTGGCCTGGGCGGTCTCCAGGGCGGCCCAGAGGTCCTCATCGGTGGCGGAGGGGTCCGCCCAACAGAGGTTTTCCCCGATGGTCCCGGAGACCACCGCCGCTTTCTGGGGGACCATCCCCACCAGCCGCCGCAGCTGGGAGAGGGGGTACTCCCTGACGTCCCGGCCAAAGACCCTGACGGAGCCGGAGGTCACGTCGTAAAACCGGGGAATCAGGCTGACAAAGGTGGACTTGCCCGAGCCGGTGCCGCCGATAACGCCCAGGGTCTCCCCGGGGTTCAGGGCGACGGTGATGCCGGTGAGGGAGGGCTCCTCGGCTCCGGCGTAGGCAAAGACGGCCTGGTCAAATTCCAGGGCGGGGGCGCCGGAGACGGGGGCGATCTCCCCGGCGGCTTCGTCCTTCACCGAAGGCTCCGTTTCCAGGACCTCGTTGACCCGGGTGGCGGAGGCGGAGGCTTTGGTGAAGGTCACCACCAGGTTGGCCACCACGATGAGGGCCTGGAGAATCTGGGTCATGTAGTTGACGAAGGCGATGATCTCGCCCTGGGTCAGCCGGCCGGAATCCACCCGGAACCCGCCGAACCAGAGGATGGCCACGATGCCCAGGTTCATGATGACGTAGGTCAGGGGGTTCAGAAGGGCCGAAAGCCGTCCCACCCGCACCGAGGTGTTGGCCAGGTCGTCGCTGGCGCTTGTGAACCGGGAAAGCTCCGCGTCCTGCTTGGAGAAGGCCCGGATGACCCGGGCGCCTTCCAGGTTTTCCCGGGTGATCAGGGAGATTTTGTCCAGCTTCTTCTGCATAACCCGGAAAAAGGGCACCGAACGGCTCATGACGAAGTAGAGGACCCCCACGATGAGGGGGAACACCACCAGGAAGATCAGGGAGAGCTTTACGTCAATGGTAAAGGCCATGACCACCGCGCCGATGGCCAGGAAGGGGGCCCGGACCACCAGGCGGATCAGCATGGCCACGGCTACCTGGAGCTGGTTCACGTCGTTGGTCAGCCGGGTCACCAGGGAGTGGGTCCCGAAGCGGTCCAGCTCGGCGTGGGAGAACTGGTTGATTCGGGCGTACATCTCCCGGCGGAGGTTGGTGCCCACCCCCTGGGAGGCAATGGAGGCGCTGTACTGGCAGACCAGGGCGCACCCCAGGCTCACCGCCGCAATGAGCAGCAGCAGACCGCCCATCCGGAACACATACCCCTTGTCGGCGTTTTTCACGCCCACGTCGATGATTTTAGCCATGACCAGGGGGACGATGAGCTCCAGCACGGCCTCCATCCACTTGAAAATCGGCCCGACGATGACCTGCTTCTTATAGTCCTTCAAAAATCGCCGCAGCTTCCACATATCCGGCGTTCCCTCCTTAAAATCGTGCTACACTTTATTGTACCACAGTTTTCGGGAGAAGGACAGACTTTTTCCGGCTGGGTTTTTCCCAAAAAAGAGACGGATTTTCAGCAATTTTTCCGAAATCGCGGATTTTACAAAGAAGCCATGACTTTCTTCCCGGGACATGCTATACTATTCTTAATGGTAAGGAGCGGATGAGCGATGAAATTGGTATCCTGGAACGTAAACGGCCTCCGGGCCTGCATGGGCAAGGGCTTCCCGGAGTTCCTCCGGGCGGCGGACCCGGACATTCTCTGCCTGCAGGAGACGAAAATGCAGCGGGAACAGGCGGACTTCACCCTGGAGGGCTATGAGGAATATTGGAACAGCGCCGAGAAAAAGGGCTACTCCGGCACGGCGGTGTTCACCAAGGAGCGGCCCCTGTCCGTCTCCTACGGCATAGGGCTTCCGGAGCACGACAGCGAGGGCCGGGTCATTACCGCCGAGTACCCGGAGTTTTACCTGGTCAACGTCTACACCCCCAACTCTCAGCAGGAGCTGGCCCGGCTTTCCTACCGCATGGAGTGGGAGGACGCTTTCCGGGGGTATTTAAAGGCCCTGGACGCCAAAAAACCGGTGGTCGTCTGCGGGGACATGAACGTGGCCCATGAGGAGATCGACCTGAAAAACCCGAAAACCAACCGGAAAAACGCCGGCTTCACCGACGAGGAGCGGCAGAAAATGACCGAGCTCCTGGCTTCCGGCTTTACGGACACCTTCCGGATGCTCTACCCCGATTTGGAGGGAGTTTACAGCTGGTGGTCCTACCGGTTCCGGGCCCGGGAGAAAAACGCCGGATGGCGCATCGACTACTTCCTGGTGTCCGACCGGCTGAAGGACCGGGTGGCTGACAGCCGCATCGATACCGGCGTTTTCGGCAGCGACCACTGCCCGGTGGAACTGATTCTCAGATAAGAAAGGGAGAGACCCATGACCGGCGACCAACAGACCTTGCAGGATTGGATCAACGAAAGCCGCAGCCTGGTGTTTTTCGGCGGAGCGGGGGTGTCCACGGAAAGCGGCATCCCGGATTTCCGCAGCACCGGCGGCCTTTACAACCAGACCTACGATTACCCTCCGGAGACCATTCTCAGCCACGAGTTTTTTGAGGAGAGCCCCCGGGAATTCTACCGCTTTTACCGGGACAAGATGCTCTGCCTGACGGCGAAGCCCAACGTCGCCCATCGGAAGCTGGCAGAGCTGGAAGCCGCCGGAATCCTCTCCGCGGTGATCACCCAGAACATCGACGGCCTCCACCAGGCCGCCGGGAGCCGGAACGTTCTGGAGCTTCACGGCTCCGTCCACCGGAACTACTGTCAGCGGTGCGGGAAATTCTTCACTGCGGAGGAAATCCTCCACAGTGAGGGCGTGGCCCGGTGTTCCTGCGGCGGAATCGTCAAGCCCGACGTGGTCCTCTACGGCGAAAACCTGGACCAGCGCACCCTCCGGTTGTCCATAGAGGCTCTGGAGGCGGCAGACTGCGTCATTGTGGGCGGCACCTCCCTGGCGGTGTACCCCGCTGCCGGACTGCTCCGGTACTACACCGGGGACCGGTTGGTCCTCATCAACAAAAGCCCCACTCCCTACGACGACGCGGCCGATCTACGGATTTCCGGCCCCATCGGGGAGATTCTGGGACAAATCGCCGTTTCACCTTGCCGGAGGGAGCCCCGCTTATGAAAATGGATTTCAACCGAAAGTATACAACCATCGCATTATACTCCCTGTTGGTCATTGCCGCCGGGGCCTGCATCATCATGGCCGTGGTGAAGATCCGGGCCGTGGGGGCTCTGGTGGGGAAGGTCCTGTCGATTCTGCAGCCTTTTATCTGGGGGTTTGCCATTGCCTACATCCTGAATCCCCTGATGAACGCCATGGAACGGCTGCTGACGAAGGTCAGCAAGGGCGCTATGGGGGCCCGGGCCAAGCGGCGGTTGTCGGTGCTTCTGGCGTATCTCATCAGCCTGGCGGTGCTGGTGGTGTTCTTCCGCATCGTCATTCCCCAGATCGGGCTGAGCCTGGCCGCCTTGGCCAATCAGATTCCCGAGTGGCTGGAAAAGCTCCGGGACCTGGCCGTGGACCTCATCAACAAGTACGACCTGGAAAGCCTGCCCACCTCCACCATCGACAAGCTCATCGCCACCGCCGAGGGACTGGTGGAGAGCTTCGCCGCCAAGCTGCCCACCATGGTGCCCCAGCTGCTGCAAATGACCTGGAGCCTGACGGCGGGGCTGATCAACATTCTGGTGGGGGTCATCATTTCCATTTACCTTCTGCTCCAGAAGGAGCTGTTTTTCGCCCACATCAAGAAGCTCCTGACGGCGCTGCTTTCGGAAAAGCGGGTGGAGCGCATCCTCTATGTCACCCATAAGTGCCACGGCGTCTTCGGCGGGTTCATCTCCGGGAAGATTCTGGATTCCCTGATCATCGGCCTGCTGTGCCTGCTGTTCATGACGATTTTCCGCTGGCCCTACGCCATGCTCATCAGCGTCATTGTGGGCGTCACCAACGTGATTCCGTATTTCGGGCCCTTCTTCGGGGCCATTCCCTCCATTCTCATCCTGCTGATCGTGGACCCGCTGACGGCTTTCTGGTTCGCGCTGTTCATCCTGCTGCTCCAGCAGCTGGACGGCAACGTCATCGGCCCCAAGATTCTGGGGGATTCCACCGGGCTGTCGCCCTTTTGGGTCATCTTCGCCATTACCATTTTCGGCAGCCTCATGGGAGTGGTGGGGATGTTCATCGGCGTGCCGCTGTTCGCCGTGATCTACTCCCTGGTGGCGGAATTTACGGAATACCGCCTGAAATCCCGGTCCCTCCCGGCGGAAACGGCGGCCTACGCCTCCCCGGAGCACCCCCTTCTCCCCGGGAAAACCAAGAAACCCAGCCGGTTCCGCCTGAAAAAGCGCCCCGGTTCTTCAGATGAAAGGAAGTCCTGACCATGTCTGTTCTGGAACTGATGAAAACCCGCCGCACCTACCGCCGGTTCGCCCAGCGGCCTGTCCCGGAGGAGGTGGTGGCCCAGATGCTGGAGGCCGCCCGGTACGCTCCCAGCGCCGCCAACTTGCAGCCCTTGAAATACCTGGTGATCCGCTCCCCAGAGTTGGTGGAGCAGGTCTTCGCCCGCACCCGCTGGGCCGGGTATCTTCCCCCGGAGGACGGCGTCCCCAAGGAAGGGGAGCGGCCCGTCCTGTTCGTGGTGGTTCTGGAGGACAGCCAGATTTCCAAAAGCGTCTACGTGGCCACCGACGCCGGGCTGGCCATCTCCAACATGACCCTGGCCGCCTGGGAGCACGGGGTGGGCAGTTGCATCATCGGCTCCTGCGACAAGGAGTGGATGGCGGAATTTTTCCGGCTGCCGGAAAACCTCCGGGTCCATTCGGTGGTGGCCTTTGGGTACCCCACCCACACCTCGGTCTGCGAGGACCTGACCGACTCCGTCCGGTACTACCTGGATGCCGCCGGGAACTACCGGGTCCCCAAGCGGAAGACCGAGGACATCGTCAAGTTCCTGTGACCGCATTTGCAGAAAAAACGCCGCCGGACCTTCCCATGAGGAGAGTTCCGGCGGCGTTTGCCGTCTTTTTAAAGGGAATCCATGGCCCAGGTTGCCGCACCCAGGAGTCCGGCTTTGTTGCCGAGCCTTGCCCGGACCACGGCGAGCCCTTTCCGGAAGCTGGGCATCACAAGGCTGTCCAGCCGGGCCTGGAGCTGTTCCTGGATGTAGGGCTCGTTCATGATCCCGCCGCCCAGGACCACGCAGGGGGGATTGAACACGTGGATCAGGGAGGCGAGTCCGCAGGCGATTTCGTCGATCCAGGCGTCCACAACGGACTTGGCCGCCGGGTCCCCGGCGTTCAGCGCTTCAAAGATGATGCGGCCGTTTTCCCAGGCGGGACAGACCTTTCTTGCCTCCCGGACCAGGGCGGTGGTGGAGGCGTACTGCTCGTAACAGCCCCTGCTTCCGCAGGCGCAAGAGAGGCCGTCCTTGTGGGTGACGATGTGGCCCACCTCTCCGGCCACGCCGCCGGTCCCCCGGAGGAGGCTGCCTCCCAGGACGACCCCGCCGCCGATGCCGGTGCCGTAGGTCAGGCAGAGGTAGTCGGAGAAGCCCTTGGCCGCGCCGAAGGCTCCCTCCCCCAGGGCCGCGGCGTTGACGTCGTTTTCCACCGCCGTGGGGACGTGGTAGCGGGCTTCCAGGAGGGATTTCACCTTGGTTCCGGTATAATAGGGAATATTTTCGTTGGCAAAGAGGATTTCTCCCCGGAAAGCGTCCACCTGTCCCGCCGTGGAAATGCCGATGCGGTCATAGCCGCGGTAGCCGTCCAGGATGCGGAAAAGCCGCTCCATCAGGGCGGGGCCCCCTTGCTTTCCGTCGGAGGGGTGCTCGGCAAAGGAGAGGAGCTCCCCGGTTCCGGAGACCTCTCCCACCTTGATGGCGGTGCCGCCGATGTCGGCCGCGAGGATTTTCATGGCGGCCTCCTTACTTTTCAATGGCGGAGACGAACCGCCGGGTGATCTCCCGGGGCCGGGTGATGGCGGTGCCCACCACCGCCGCCGTGGCTCCGGTGGCCAGGGCCCGTTCCAGCTGCTCCGGGGTCCAGATGCCGCCCTCGGCGATGACGGGGATGGTTAGGGTGCGGGCCAGCTTTTCGATCATTTCGAAGTCCGGCAGGCTCCGGCCCTTGGTGTAGGAGGTGTAGCCGCTGAGGGTGGTGCCCACGCAGTCGAAGCCCAGGCGCTGGGCCTCCACGCCTTCCTCAAAGGTAGAGCAGTCGGCCATGAACAGGGCGTCGGGGTACTTTTCCCGGATCACGGGGAACAGCTCCGAAATGGTGACGCCGCCGTGGCGGACCCGCTTGGTGGCGTCCATGGCGATGATGTCGCAGCCGCTTTCCATCAGGGCGTCCACCTCGGTCATGGTGGGGGTGATGTAGACGTCGGCTCCCACGCCGTCGTAGACCTGTTTGATCAGGCCGATCACCGGCAGGTCCACGGTCTCTTTGATGGCCTTGATGTCCTCCACGGAGTTGGAGCGGATGCCCCTGGCCCCGCCCTCAAAGGCGGCAAAGGCCATCCGGGACATGATGTAGGAGCTGTGGAGGGGCTCGTCGGCCAAAGCCTGGCAGGAGACGATCAGGTGTCCCCGGAGGGCGTCGAAAATCTCGGTATGTTTCATAAAAAGGCTTCCTTTCAAAGGGAAAATATCCCATTTTCTCCATTTTGGCACAGAAAACCACCGCCGTCAACGGGATTCCCCAAAGACAGCAGATCAGGGCAACCGATTCAGCAGCTCAGACCCCCTCGCAGCCGAAGGGCGGGATGAAGCTCTCGTCTGCCGCGGCACCCTCCTGGGTGAAGCCGTTTTCCACCCCCAGGTCCACGGCGTAGTCCACCACCTGGTCGTATTCCTCCGGGGTCAGGGTCCGGTTCAGCTCCGGCCAGGAGGACAGGTTCCCGGTGGGGGTGAACTGGCTCATGATGCTCAGGTAGATGCGGCGGCCGTAGGTTTCGAAAAGATAGCGGATCACCGCCTTGGAGTCCTCCGCCTGCCCCGGCAGGACCAGGTGCCGGACGATCACGCCCCTTTTCATCATGCCCTCCTCGTCAAAGACCGGGTCCCCGGCCTGGCGGACCATTTCGGCCAGGGCGGCTTTGGCCCGTTCCGGGTAGTCCGGGGCGGCGGAGTAACGCCCGGCCAGCTCCGGGGAGGCGTACTTGAAGTCCGGCAGATAGATGTCCACCAGGCCGTCCAGGAGCCGGAGGGTTCCGGGCTTTTCATAGCCGCCGCAGTTGCAGACCACGGGGATGGTCAATCCGGCGGCCTTGGCCTCCCGGAGGGCCAGGACGATCTGGGGGATGTAGTGGGTGGGCGTGACCAGGTTGATGTTCCGGGCGTTTTGGGCCTGGAGCTCCAGGAAAATCTCGGCCAGTCGGCGGACGGAGATGTCCTTGCCTGCGCCGCCCCGGCTGATCTCCCGGTTCTGGCAGAAGACGCATTTCAGGGGACAGTAGGAGAAAAACACCGTTCCGGAGCCCTCCTCGCCGGAGATGCAGGGCTCCTCCCAGTAGTGGAGAGCGGCCCGGGCGACCCTGACGGTCTCGCCCACAGCGCCGCAGGCTCCCGGCTCCCCGGCCAGGCGGTTGACGCCGCACTCCCGGGGGCAGAGGGTGCAGCGGGCCAATTCTTCCAACATAACGAGGCTCCTTTCGGGTGAGGAAAAAGTCGAATTTTGTCTATCTTTTTCTATTGTAACACACTTTTGTCGAAAAGCAAGTTATGGGGTTGTGCAACGGGCAGAATTGTGGTATAGTGGTTGAAAAGGGCTTTTAAAGCGCTGCAAGAATAGGAGGGTTCGAGCTGAAAAAAGATTTTCAGGGAACAGGGTCGGCGTATCGTTCGAGAATCCGTCTGATTCCCGGACCCTTTCTTTTGGCTCCCGGAGCCAACGAGCTTCCCGTCCGGGAGGACGACATGGAGTGGGTGGTCCGGGAAGTCCGCCGGGTCCTGGAGGACGACAGCCTGGATGATTTCGCATGCATTGACAAGATTCTGGCGATTTACACCGAAGTGGGAGTATCGGTAAGATACCGGCACGATTTTGGGTGACAGAGCACCCATAGCACAACGTCAGACCGCCATCATCCACGTCAAGCCGACGCGTATTTCCGAAGTCTCATACAGGAATCGAAGCGGACAAAAGTGCTGCACGGTTGCCTACTGTCCGAGCACCGATAGCGGCGGCGGGAAGTGTCGTGTGCGGATAGGTTTATCCGGCGCCTGCCGCCATTGGGGTTTTTAGGGGCGTAGCCCCTAAACGGACTTTTCTGCTTACTCTTTTCCTCCGGGGAAAAGAGTAAGTGCGCTGTGTAGGACCAAACAAATCTGTACAAACGTAAGTAGCCGCATAGGCTGGTAGGACCTGCCGATTACGAATCGGATTCGGCAGCACTACCGGCCTATGTGGCTACGTTCGCTTCGGATTATTGATAGGTGGTTCATAGCACCCCTTCTTTTCCCGCGTGGGAAAAGAAGGGGGAGACGCAAAGTCGCAAAGCGACTTTGCTAGCATTTTCCATCACAAGTGATGAAAAATGCTTGATTAAAAAGGCTCCCGCCCCCCCGAGACCCCCTAAAGTCGCGCCGTAGGCTCCGGAGAGCCTGCCCGCCTACCCCGCGGTGGACACGGCCGCCGCAATTGGTGCGTGGACAGTAGGCATCCAGCTGCCACTTTCCGGCGTTTCGTTCCTGTGGACAGGCTTTGGGGGCAGGCGGCGGCCTGACCTGGTACGATTGGCTTATACGGCCAGACGGGAGCGCTAGAAGATCATTGGCTGAATCTGCTGGCCTTTTAGGGCTAACTCCAGGGTTTCGGGGATTTTCTGGAAGTCTGCTACCAGGGAGGTGGGCTTCTTCACCGGGTCGTCCTGGCGCATGGGGACGAAATAGTAGTTCCGGGTGTTCAGCAGCGCGCCGATGTTTCTGGCGCTGCCGCTGAGGGCGTCGTTGGTGGAGACCGCCACCACCACGGGGTTCCTGTTCCGCAGGTGGCTCTTGACCGCCAGGGTCACGGCGTTGTCGGTGATGCTGTTGGCCAGCTTGGCGATGGTGTTCCCGGTGCAGGGGGCCACCAGGAGGATGTCGGTCATTTTCTTGGGGCCGATGGGCTCCGCGCCGGGCAGGTCCCGGATGACGGGCCTGCCGCAGATGGCCTCGATCCGGGCGACGAAGTCCGCCGCCTTGCCGAACCGGGTGTCCGTGGAGCAGGCGGCGGGGGTCATGATGGGCAGAATGTCGTAGCCCAGCCGCCGGCACTCCTCCATGACCTCCAGCACCGGGGCAAAGGTACAGAAGGAGCCGCAGAGGGCGAACCCCAGCCTGATCTCAGACATACGCGCTCCCCCTTTCGGCGATGATGTTGTCCAGGGTCCCCGCGATGGCCTCAGCGGCGGTGACAGGGGCCACCTTTCCCGGCAGGGACAGAGCCGGAATGGCTTTGATCCCCAGTCCGGCGGCGGCGCTGTAATCCACGCCTCCCGGGGCGGAGGCCAGGTCGATGATCAGGGTCCCGGCGTCCAGGAGCATCAGCTGCTCCTCCCCGAAAACCCGGGCCGGAACGGTGTTGACCGCCACCTGAAATTTGGGCAGCACCCGGTTCAGAAAGGACAGGGGGACCGTGTGGGCCCCGTAAGCCTGGGCCCAGGCCAGGTCCCTGCAGCTCCGGGCCGCCACCGTCACCTGGCTCCCCAGGGCCGCAAAGGCCCGGTGGCAGAGCTTTGCCACCCGCCCGTAGCCGGTGATCAGCACACGCTGGCCGCTGAGGGTCACGGGGAGCTCCTTCATGGCGATCTGCACCGCCCCCTCGGCGGTGGGAATGGCGTTGAGGACGGCGAACTCCTCCCGCTCCAGATAATCGGCCAGGGCCAGCCCTCGCTTTTCGCAGGCCAGGACGGTCTTTTCGTCCAACTTTCCCCCCAGGACCAGGGTCTCCCTGCCGCAGAGGTCCAGGACCTGGGAGAGGAGGAGGTTCTCCCGGCTCAGGGGGGTGAAAACCGTGACGCCGTTTTTCGTCACCGGCATGGGCAGGACCAGATAGTCCGGCCGCTGCTCCACCTCGCCGGGAGCGGCCCGGTACCGGACCTCCGGGGAGAAGTCCGAGGGATTGTCGAACCCCACGGCGTAGACCGTGCCCCGCTGGGTCAGCAGATCGGCCAGGTGGACATAGCGCCCGTCCCCCCCGGCGACCAGATAAACTTTTTCCGTATACATGGCGACCCTCCATTGCGCATCGCAGAATCCTTTGGAATACCCCATCCTATGAATCCGGGGGAGGATCGGTGCGGAAGGGCGCAAAAAAGCCCCGGCAGCCTGAAAAACTGCCGGGGCATCCGGATTTTTGCTTATTTTACGTTGTAGCTGTTGGTGGTGTCTGCGGTGACTTCCGCCACGTTTTCTTTGCGGCGGGAGGTTTTCACCCGTTTCATCAGCTCGTCATAGAACAGGTCCTCATCGAAGGGAAGGGTGATGGGCTTGCCAAGCCAGGCAGAGAGGTGCATGGCGTTGGAGATGGTCAGGCCGTTGATGCCTTCCCGGCCGTCGGCGATGAGGGGGGTGCCGTGGAGGATCCGTCCGGCAAAGGCGTTGAGAACGCCGATGTGCTGCTCGGATTTCCCATCGGTCTCCACCTGGGAGAAGGTGTTCTTCGGCACGCCGAAAAGCTCCTTGTTGGTGGCGGAGAACTCCGGCTCGAGGATCTCGTTTTTCCACATATAGAGCTTGCCGTTTTCACTGACCAGCTTGCCGCCGTCCAGGTCGATCTCGAAGCGGTTGGTGCCGGGAGCGTCGCCGGTGGTGGTGACGAAGCAGCCGGTAGCGCCGTTGGCGTACTCTACATAGGTGGTCACGTCGTCCTCGACCTCGATGTCGTGCCATTTTCCGAAGTGCATGTGGGAATCCACCAGGACGGGCATGCCGCAGATCCACTGCCACAGATCCAGGTTGTGGGGGCACTGGTTCAGCAGAACGCCGCCGCCCTCGCCGGACCAGGTGGCGCGCCACGCGCCGGAATCGTAGTACGCCTGGGGCCGGTACCAGTTGGTGATGATCCAGTTGGTACGGCGGATGCGGCCCATTTCGCCGCTCTGGACGATCTCCCGCATCTTGCGGTAGATGTGGTCGGTGCGCTGGTTGAACATCATGCCGAAGACCACGTTGTGCTTGTCGGCGGCTTCGTTCATCTCCCGGACCTGCTTGGTGTAAACGCCGGCGGGCTTCTCGCACATGACGTGGAGGCCCCGCTCAAAGGCTTTGATGGCGTACACGGGGTGGAAGTAGTGGGGGACCGCGATGAGCACCGCATCGATGAGGCCGGAATCCATCATCTTTTCCGCATCGTCGAAAAGGGCGACGTGGTCGCCGATATTTTCCTTGACCCACTGGAGCCGCTCGGGCTTGATATCCGCCACAGCGGTAACGGTGATCTCCGGGCAGCGTTTGTGGATCTCAATATTGGAAAGGTGACCGGTACCCATGTTGCCGATACCGATAATGCCAAGTCTTACTTTTTCCATGGAAAATCCTCCTTATTTCAGACCCATAGCCGTCAGGGTCTCGTAGCTCTTTTTCAGGCACCAGAAGGGGTCCCGGTTTTGGCAGTCGTCCTGCTCCACCAGAACATATTTGGTGCCGCCGGCCTCACAGGCGGAGAGGAACCGGTCAAAGTTGATGTTGCCCTCGCCGATATAGGCCATCTGCTGCGTGTTGTTGATGAATTGCATGTCCTTGACGTGGACGCAGTCGATGCGGCCCGCCAGCTTTTCGGCGAACTGAGCGGGATCGCCGCCGCCGTATTGAACCCAGTAGCTGTCCAGGGTAAAGCCCAGCTCCTCCGCCGGGAAAGCCCTTGCCAACCGCTCCAGGAAGGTGACGCCATTGGCTTTGGTGAACTCGAAGCCGTGGTTGTGGTACATGAGCTTCATGCCCGCAGCGCAGATTTTCTTTGCCGCTTCGGCGTACATTTCCACAAAGGCATCCAGCCCTGCGGGATTGATGTGGAGTTCCCAGGGAATGGAGCCCAGGCCGATGTAATCGCAGCCGAAGACCTTGTGCTCCGCGATGACGGCCTCGGTGTCCTCTGCGACCCGGGTCTGGTTGGTATGGGTGATGGCGCAGGTCAGGCCGGTTTTGTCCAGCTGTTCCTTGAGCCAGTCCGCTTCAAAAGCGCAGGTGCCGGAGACCTGAACGGTGGTGTAGCCGATGTCCGCGACCTTTTTCAGGGTTTCCGCGAAGTCGTCCAGGTTTTTGGTGTAATCCCGGACGGTGTAAAGCTGTGCGCCGATTTTCATATGCAAATCCTCCCTAATTTTTGGTAAGTTGGGCTTGACAGTCCTACATAATCCTATCTTAGCATACTTATTTTTACGACACAATAGTCAATTTGAGCAAAAAACATTGTAAAAACGAGCAACCCTTCCGGAGAAAGCGCAAGGCTTCTCCCGGAAGGGCTGCGGGTCGGAATTGTTGTAAACGGTCCGGCGTATTTGACTGAAATATAACGTTCTGTTTAACGATTTTCCGGCAGTTCCAGGATTTCCAGGGGCGTTTCCACCAGAAATTCTGCCCCGGCGGCGGTCAGCTCCTCCCGGCCCCGGAACCCCCAGACCGCGCCGGCGCAGGGGAGCCCGGCGTTTCTGGCCGTCAGCACGTCCACGTCGGAGTCGCCGATGAACAGGGCGTCCTCCCGGTAGACGGAGAGCTCCTCCAGCAGGCTCCAGACCCCGTCGGGAGCGGGCTTTTTCGCCACGCCCTCCCGCTGGCCCCGGACGGCCCGGAAGGTCCCCGGCCCGAAGATGCCCCCGACGATCTCCTGGACGAACTCGTCGGATTTGTTGGAGAGCACGGCCAGCTCCGCCCCCTGGCTCCGCAGGCGGTCCAGGAGCTCCAGCACGCCGGGGTAGGGGCGGGTCTTATCCATGCAGTGGGCCCGGTAGCGGGCGTCGAAGACCGCCTTGAAGGCTGTTACTTCCTTGGGGTCCCGGCGGTCCTCGGGCAGAGCCCGTTCCACCAGCTTATAGACGCCGTTGCCCACGAAACGGCGGTATTCCTCCAGAGTGTGGCCGGGGAAGCCGGATTGGGCCAGCATCCAGTCAGCGGCGTCGGCCAGGTCCTCCAGGGAGTTGATCAGGGTTCCATCCAGGTCAAAAAGGTAGAGTTTATACAAGGCAGTCATCCTTCCGTGAAAGTCTTTCTTTATTGTATCACGAACAAACGCCAGAAACAAGCCCGAATGCCGCGCAGCGGCATTCGGGCCAATTGGCACCACGTCAGGCCGCCGCCTGCCCCCAAAGCCCATCGTGAGGAACAAAACGTCCGAAAGTGGTAGCTGGATGCCTACTGTCCGAGCACCAATTGTGGCGGCCGTGTCCACCGCGAGGTAATATCGGGGTCCTCCGAAGCCCCAGGCGCGACTTCAGGGGGTCTCGGGGGGCGGGAGCCACCCGAGCGCCCTTTTCTCCCCCTTCTTTTCCCGCGCGGGAAAAGAAGGGGTGCTATGACGGACCTATCGATAATAAAAAAACGCACGTAGCCGCATAGGCCGGTAGTGCTGCCGAATCCGAATCGGATTTGGCAGGTCCTACTAGCCTATGCGGATACTTACGTTGTACAGATTTGCTCCGTCTTACCAGGGCACCCAATCTTTATTTACGGAAAAAAGATTGGGGAGAAAAACCGTTTAGGAGCTGGCGCCCCTAAAAACCCCAATGGCGGCAGGCGCCGGATATGGATGACCGCACGCGACACTTCCCGCCGCCGCTATCGGTGCTCGGACAGTAGGCAACCGTGCAGCACTTTTGAACGCTTCGATTCCTGTATGAGGATTCGGAAATACACGTCGGCTTGACGTGGGCGTCAGTGCGGCCCTGACGTGGATGCCATGTGGGCGCTGGCTTCGCTGCGCCCTTATTTTGTCAGCAAAAACCCGTAACTGTCTTTGAACCCTCCGCAGAGGATCGCGATCAGATCAATGACCACCCCGATACCGAAAACGCCCAGCGTCAGCAGATAAACTACCCCGGACCCCACCTTTCCCACATAGAACCGGTGGATGCCGAATACCCCGAGAAACAGACAGAGAAGCGCCGCCGTCCACCGGCGCTTCTGGCTGGCTACCTGGGCCCGCAGAACCGGCGGCACCCCGGGATTCCACCCGCTTTGCCCGGCGGGCCGCCCGCATTCCGGGCAGAAACGGCTCGTAAACTCCGCGCCGCAGTTGGGACATCTCATGGAGAACCCCTCCTTTTGGCTTCATCATAGCATGTTTTCCGGCGGCTGTCAATCGCGGCTCTTGACAAGCAGGGAAAATTCGTGTAGAATAGCAGATGATACATATTCCAAAATATTCCGTTGACACAATGGAGGAACCCGTCATGCTGAACATTCAACACCTGACCAAGACCTACGGGGAGAAAAAGGCTGTGGACGACCTGTCCCTGCACATCGCCCCCGGGGAAATCTACGGCTTCATCGGCCATAATGGCGCGGGTAAGACCACCACTCTGAAATCCGTGGCCGGCATCCTGCAATTCGATTCCGGCGAGATCACCGTGGGCGGCGTTTCCATCAAATCCGACTCCCTGACCTGCAAAAAGCAGATGGCTTACATTCCCGATAACCCCGACCTTTACGAGTTCATGACCGGCATCCAGTACCTGAACTTCATCGCCGACGTTTTCGCCGTAAGCGCTGCGGGCCGCCAGGAGCGCATCCGCCGCTACGCCGACCTTTACGAGCTCACCGGCGACCTGGCCCAGCCCATCGCCGCCTACTCCCACGGCATGCGGCAGAAGCTGGCCATTATCGCCGCCTGGATCCATGAGCCCAGGCTCATCCTCATGGACGAGCCCTTCGTGGGCCTGGACCCCAAGGCCTCCCATCTCCTGAAAGGGATGATGCGGGAAATCTGCGATCATGGCGGGGCCATTTTCTTCTCCACCCACGTGCTGGAGGTGGCGGAAAAGCTCTGCGATAAGGTGGCCATCATCAAGGGCGGCAAGCTCATCCGCTCCGGCTCCATGGAGGAGGTCAAGGGCGACGACAGCCTGGAGGAAGTGTTCCTGGAACTGGAGGATGCGTCATGCTGAAGACCCTTCTGAAAAAGCAGATGGCGGAGATTTTCCGCACCTACCTCTATGACGCCAAGAAGAACCGCAAGCGCTCCACTGCGTCGGTGATCCTGTTTTTCGCCATGTTCGTCCTGCTGATGGTGGGCGTCGTCGGCGGGATGTTCACCTTCCTTTCCATCGCCATCTGCGGCCCCTTTGCCGAGGCGGGGATGAACTGGCTCTACTTTACCCTGATGGGGCTCCTGGCCGTGTTCCTCGGGGCCTTCGGCAGCGTGTTCAACACCTATGCGGGGCTCTATCTTTCCAAGGATAACGACCTGCTGCTGTCCATGCCCATTCCGGTCCGGACCATCCTCACCGCCCGGCTCCTCAGCGTCTACCTCATGGGGCTGATGTACTCCGGCATGGTGATCCTCCCGGCGGCGGTGGTCTACTGGTTCGTGGTCCCCCTGACGGCAGGGGCTGTGGTCGGCTCGCTGCTGCTGGTGTTCCTGATCTCCCTCATCGTGCTGATCCTGTCCTGCGCCCTGGGCTGGGTGGTGGCCAAGATCAGCCTGAAGCTGAAAAATAAGAGCTTCATCACCGTGCTGATTTCCCTGGTGTTCATCGGCGCGTACTATTTTTTCTATTTCAAGGCCCAGGAGATGATCCAGACCCTGATCCTCAACGCCGCCGCCTACGGGGAGAAGATCAAGGGCGCGGCCTACCCCCTCTACCTCTTTGGCCGCACCGGAACCGGCGACTGGCTGGCCATGCTGGCGGTTGCGGCGGTGGTGCTGGCCCTCTTTGCCCTGACCTGGGCGGTGCTGGCCCGGAGCTTTCTGAAGATCGCCACCTCCACCGGCCACGCCAAGCGCGCCCGCTACCGGGAGACGGCAGCACGGGTCCGGAGCCCCTTCCGGGCCTTGCTGGGCAAGGAGTTCCGGCGGTTCGGGTCCAGCTCGGCGTATATGCTCAACTGCGGCTTCGGCACCCTGTTCCTGCCCGTGGGCGGGATTGCTCTGCTGTGGAAGGGCGGAAGGCTCTTTTCCACACTGAACGAGATTTTTGACGGCAGTACAGGAGCCATTCCGGTGCTGGTGACGGCGGTGGTGTGCATGCTGGCCGCCATGAACTTTATGGTGGTGCCCTCGGTTTCCCTGGAGGGGAAGAACCTCTGGCAGCTCCAGTCCCTTCCCGTGAAGCCCTGGCAGGTCCTGCGGGCCAAGCTGGCCGTCCAGCTGACGCTTACGGGGATTCCGGCGCTGTTCTGCGTGGTCTGCTTTGCCGTTGTGTACCCGTGCTCCCCGGTGCAGCTGGTGCTGATGCTGGCGGAAGCGGCGCTGTTCACGGCGCTGGCCGACTGCTTCGGCCTGGTCCTGGGGCTGAAAATGCCCAATCTGACCTGGACCAACGAGCTGGCTCCCATCAAGCAGAGCTTCAGCGTCTTTGCGGCCATGCTGGGCGGCTGGATCTACGCCCTGGCCGTGGGCGGGGGATACTTCCTCCTGCGCCGCTGGCTGGGTGCGGAGCTTTACCTGGCCCTGGCCGTCCTGGTGACAGCGGCCCTGACTGCCCTTTGCTACGCCTGGCTCCGGGGGAAGGGCTCCCGGACCTTTGCGGCGCTGTAAAAGCGTCTTGACCGGCTGCCCCTTGCGGGAGCCATGGAAAGGAATCTGTTTATGAAAGGAAAAAACCTAGCCCTCGTGCTGCTGTTTCTGGCCGCTGCGGCCCTGGCCTTTCTGGTGGGGCGGTACCTTGGGAACCGGCAGGAGACGCCCGGAAGCTCCGCGGTTTCGGAAGCGGTGAGCTCCGGGAATTCGGAGCCCCAGTCCGGTCCGGAGAGCTCCGAAAGCCCGGAACCGGCGGCCCCCGCCAATCTCCGGGGAGAATTTGCTGACTCCGGGACGCCTGTCTTTTCCGAAGGCGGGGAGGACCGGGTCCTGGTGCTCCTGACCACCGACGCGGCGGTGACAGACTTCCGCTTTGTGGTCCTATCCGCCCAGGAAGCGGAGGACGGCGTCCGGTTTGAGGTGGGGGAGACCCTGTACTCCCAGGACGTCCTGACCCCGGAGGCCCCGGTGCTGCTGGAAACGGTCTTCGCCGGGATGCTCCCGGACCAGGGCATCGTTTACACCGACACCGACGGCACGGAAAAACGCTTCGCCCTGACCATCAGCGGCGAGGATGGGTCGCTGATTTTGATGGCCATTGACTGAAACGAAAGAAAAACCGCCCCGCAGCGGACCGAAAGGGTTCGCTGCGGGGCGGTTTTGGGTTATTTTTGGGTGGGTCAGAGGGCGGCTTCCGTCTTTTGAAGGCAGCGGAAAAACTGCTCCCTGGCGGCGGCGCGGTAGGTGCGGCTGATGGGAATCCGGCCGCCGTTGGAAAGGAGGAATTCCCCATGCTCCATGGCCCGGATGTGGAAAAAGTTGACCCAGTAGCTCTGGTGGCAGCGGATGAAGTCCTGGCCCGCCGGGCCGCTCAGGAGCTGGGAGGGGAGGGCGGCGGTCTGCTCCTCCCCGGACTGGCAGACGATCCGGGTCTTGTGGAGAATCCGCTCCAGAAACAGGACCTCCCGGCACGGGATGGTGCGGTACGCGCTCCCCGCCCGGAAGCAGAGAAGTTCCGGCGCGGACTGGGCGGACAGGGCCCGGCGGATGGCGTCGCCCACCCGCTGCTCCAGCTGGCTTTTGAGGATGAAGTAGACGTGGCGGGTCTCGTAGACGTCGGTGGCGTACTCCAGGAAGGCCGTGAGGAAAATGACGGCGCAGCCCGGGAGCCGCCGGTTCAGCTCCTCGGCCAGGGAGATGCCGCCGGAGCCGTCGGTCTGGATGTCCAGAAAGGCGATGCGGGGGGAGTAGCCCTCCTCCACCGCCTGGAGCAGCGCCTCCGGGGTCTCAAAAATCCGGACGTCGGGGCGGAGGCCGTCGGCGTGGTCCAGGATGGCCGTTCGGGTGCGGAGGGCGTGGAGAGGTTCATCGTCAAATACGGCAATGGGGAGCATGGGGGTCGGTCCTTTCTGGTGGGAATGGGGAGGTTCTGCGTGAGGACTGGGGGGAGCCATGGAGATTCACGGCGCAGTTGGCGGGGGCTTTTGAACGGAAAAGGAGAGAACGTAAAGCGGATGAGAAAATCAGAATAGGTAAGAGGGGCAGGCTCTTGGTCTAGGCGGCGGGGGAGGCGCTTTTCAGCAGGAGGGCGGCGGTGAAAACGCCGTTTTCCTGGGAATGGGTGAAGCGGCCGTCGTAGCGGGCGGCCAGCTCCTCGAAGATGTGGAAGCCCAGGCCCCGTTCCAGCTCCGGGATGCGGCGCTTTTTGGGGGAGTCAGATGGGGCGGCGGGGTTCTGGGTCTCCAGGAGGAGGTAGCCTTTTTCCAGGACGGCGGTAAGAGCGATCTTTTTGCTGCCGCTTAACCGGCAGGACTCCACGGCGTTATCCAGGAGGTTGCCCAGGGCCACGATGAGGTCGGAGCTGCGGATGCCGTGCTCCGCCGGAATCTGGACCCGGACGGTGAGGTCGTAGCCCTGGCGGGTCAGCTCCTGGGTCCGGGTATAGAGGAAGGCGTCGGCCACGGGGTTTTCGCAGGTGCCCAGGTTGGACTGGTACTTGCAGGCCGCCGCGATCTCCGGGAAATAGCGGGCGGCTTCGGCGGAGTTCCCTTGCTGCAGCAAGGATTCCATGGTGTAAAGGTGGCTGGCGATGTCGTGGCGGATGCGGCGGATGTTGTCGTACTGGGCGGTGAGGCTTTCGTAGTGCTCCTTCTGGCGGTCCATCTGCTGGGAGAGAAGGTCGTTTTTGGCTTTCAGCTCGCTTCGCTGGGCGATGTCCCGGATGGCGATGAACAGGGAGACGTCGGCCAGGATGCAGATCAGCAGCGCCCCCAGCATATAAAGGACCCGGGACCAGTTGAAGTCCGTGCGGCAGACCACGGCCCAGCCGCAGAGGAGCAGGTACTGGCTGGCCGGGAAGGTCAGGTAGAGGAGCCACTCCCCGGCGGAAAGGCGGTTGCGGTAGCGGTTCATCAGCAGAATGAAGACCCACAGCAGAAGGGCGTTGAAGCTCAGGCAGATGGCGCAGATCACCAGCTGGAGCCGCAGGGGCTGGACGGCCACCCCGGCCCGGAGCTGCTTCGGGGTCAGAGGGAGGGTCACGGAGAGCAGGTCGGACACCGACATGACCACCAGGACGATGAAAACGCAGAACAGGGTCTTGTACCACTTATCCTTGTAGAGGATCAGCGGGAACAGGGCCATGATCACCATGCCGTAGCCCATCCGCAGGCCGGAGCCGTGGGTCATGAACAGGGGCGGGACCAGGAACAGGACGTACCAGAGGGCGAAGCCGATGAAGGTGCCCCTCCAGGAGAAGCGGCGGGTCAGGATCCGGGTGTAGGTCACACACCACAGGACGAAAAGAAGGGTGTTGGTCAGGACGATGCTGATGGAAAATTCGGGCATAGGATTCCTCCTGGTGCAAATTGTGTCAGAAAATGTGCGAATTATGTAAAATGTCTTTTACCAAAGGGTGAATACTTTTATAATATACCACAGAATGTCATGATTTTCCAATGGTTTTGACACGATTTTGCAAATTTTTTATGGAGGGGTCCATTTGAAACGAACGAAAGCAATGGGAATCGGCCGGCGGCTGCTCTGCGGGCTGACGGCGGCGGCGCTGGGGCTCACCCTGGCGGCCTGCGGCGGGGAAAAGTCCCCGTACACCTTCAGGAAGAACGGGGGCGGGACCGGCTACGTCTGCACCGGAGCGGCGGAAAACGCCGGGGATACGCTCTACATCCCCGGGACCTACCGGGAAAAGCCGGTGACGGAAATCGGGAACAACGCCTTCCGGGGGCGGACGGAGCTGAAAAACGTCACGCTGCCCAGTTCCCTGAAAAGCATCGGCTCCTGCGCCTTTGAGGGGTGCGTCTCCCTGGAGGCGCTGACGCTGCCCGGGAGCCTGGAGGACATCGGGGACAGCGCCTTTGCCAATTGCAGCAGCCTGCGGGAGCTGGTCATTCCGGAGAAGGTGGACAATCTGTACACCGCCACCTTTTCCGGCTGCGACAATCTGCGGACGCTGGTGTTCAAGGGGCCTATCCAGAAGCTCTACGACGGGGATTTCTTCTGCGAGAATCTGGAGGTCATCCAGATTCCGGACAGCGTCACCCACTTTTTCACCACTGGGGCCCAGTTCCAGGACGCCATGACGGACATCTACTATGAGGGGACCCTGGACCAGTGGTTACAGGTGGACTGGGAGTTCTTTTACACCCAGGGGCTGACCCTTCACTGCTCCGATACCACGGTGCGCTGGTCCAACGGGATGATGAACGGGAGCAGCTGGGAGGAACTGCAGTTCGACGGGGCCTGGTGGCTGGAGGACGGTATTCTCAGCGGGACGGACTTCAGCGGCGGGGACTCCGACGGGGAGGAGCCGGTTCCGGACGGCGGCGACGACGTTCTCTTTGCCAACGCGGTGCATTTCATGGACTGCGTGGTGGCTGGGAACGCCCAAAGCGCCCAGACCTATCTGCCGTCGGACACCGACATCATTCTGGAGTACAATCTGCCCCGGTGGTACGGTGACGGCGCTTCCTACGAGCTGCTGACCACGCCCCACGAGCTGGAAACCGGCTGGGGGAGCCAGGGGGACTGGTTCTTCTGCGAGCCTGCGGAGGACGCAGCGGCCCGGTACGATTTTCTGGTGACCTATGACGGCGGCCAGGACTACTGGAACGTGTTCCTCAACTACATCGACGGCATGGCCTTTGTCACCGGCGGAATCTATGAGCCGGCGGACGGGAGCCAGGAGGTCTCCGACGGCGGCGGAGTGGTCACGGGGTTTGTTCCGGACTACAACCCGGGGTGGGAAAACACCCGGTCGGTGGAGGGCGCGCCCAAGTACGGGCGGTACTATCTGAGCTGGGGCGAGTGCAGTTACAGCCCGGTGAAGCGCCAGGACCAGATGCTCTACTTCATCAGCCAGGACGCCATCAAAAAGATGCCGGTTGGCGGCTCTGCAGCGGACATCCAGGTGGTCCTGGACGGGCTCAAGGACGAGTACGGCGTCATTTATGAGTTCCAGGTGGTGGGGGACTGGATTTACCTCCTGTGCGGGGACCAGAGCCCCATCATCAACGGAAGCGTCTGCAATCTGCTCCGGGTGTGCCGGGTCCGGACCGATGGGTGGAGCCAGGAGACGGTGGCGGCCAATATCATCCATCCCAAACAGCTGAATTCCGACGATTACAACACCTTCGCGGTCCGGGGGGAATGGCTTTACTACACCGCCATTTCCTCGGAGCAGGTCAGCGCCTCCAGTTACAGCCAGGAGACCCAGGTGCGCCGGTACAATCTGGACACCGGGATCACGGAAATCTTTGCGTGGCACGATGTCAAGAACCCCAACTTCGACTCCTACGTGATCTGCGGGTACAACAGCGACACCATGCTGGTCAAGGACTGCCAGGAAAAGAAGATATACCTCTATTCCTACGACAGCGGCGCCTTTGAGGAGGCTCCGGCGGCCATGCAGGAGTGCTGGGGCTATGATTTCTATGACGACGGCCGGGGAGGGTATCTGGGCTACCGGGTCGGGAAGCTCCGGTCCTTTACGCCGGAGAACGGGTACAGCGGGGAGATGGTTCTGGAATCGGTGAACCCTCCCGGAGTGGCCCAGGTCTCCCAGAGCGAGCTGGTGGTGGACGGCGACCGGCTGTACACCAACTTCACCGACATCAACGGCCACAGCGGCCTCCAGGTGCTGGAAAACGGTCAGTACAGCCAGATCAACGGCGACTGGGGGCAGAACCTCAGCTATCCCGGCGACGGCTACCTCTATTACACCTACGACGTCAATCTGTACCGGGTGCGGCCCGACGGCTCCGGCTGGGAAAAGCTGGACTGGTGACGAAAGGAGAAGGGGACGGAATGAAAGAGATCGCGCTGCGCATTTATCCCGACGGAAAGGTCCAGGCCGAGACCCACGGGGTCAAGGGCAAAGCCTGCCTGGACTACATCCGCATTATCGAGGCCCTGACCGGGGCCAGGACCGTGGACTCGGACTTTACCCAGGAGTACCGGGAGACGGAGGAGACCCTTTCTGTGGAAAACGAGACGGAGGTACAGGCCTGATGGAAGCACTTCTGGCGGACAAAAAATGGCGGCGGAAAAATTCCCTGTGGGTGCTGCTGTCGGTGCTGCCGCTTTTGGGCGGGCTGGCCTTTTTCCACATCGGGTACAAGGCCCGGCGGCGGAACTGGACGCTGCTGGGGGCAGCCTTTACCGTGGTGTGGGCGGCGTATCCGGTGATCCGGTTCTTCTGCGCAGTGTTCATGGGCCGTTGGGAGTACTCGCAGTTTTGCAGCGGGACGGAGCTGTATCCTGTGGCGGCAGTACTGCTTTCTCTGGCGGGGCTCATCGGGGCGCTGATGCTGCGGAAAAACTATCTGAAGCTCTTGGCCAGGCGGGAGGCGGCGGAGCCGGAGGAGCATCCTCTGCTGGCTGACGGGGCCTGGCGGCGGAAGAACTCCCTTTGGATGCTCTGGAGCTTTCTCCCGGGGTTCGGCGCGGTGAGCCTGTTCCATCTGGGCCACCGGATGAAAAAATGGCGGCTGACGCTGGCGGGGGTCCTGCTGGCGGTGTTCAACTCGTCCATGGCGGCTTCGTATCTGTTCCGGTTGGGCGAGGGCGGTCGACGGCTGTGGAACTTCGTGACGGGAAGCGTCCATTTCAGCGTCAATCTGCGGACGCTGTATCTGTATCCGCCGACCTTTTTTCTGCTGCTGTTCTGGGTGGGGATTTATTTCAGTGCGGTCATGCGGCGGGAATACCTCCGGGACATTGCGCCGGGGTATGAGGAGACCCGGGGGCGGTACGCCTGCCTGAATTCCTGGAAATGGCGGACTTTGCAGAGCTGGTGGATGCCGCTGTGCCTGATTCCCTACTGCGCCGGGGCCGCGCTGCTGGCTGCGGGGCTTCGGGGAAAGAAGCGGGGCTGGACCATCGGCGGCGGAGCGGTGTCCCTCTTTTACATCGTAGAAGCGGTGGTCCTGCGGGTGTGCCAGAACGCGGCGCTGAAAGGGTCTGACACCATTGTAAACGCGGCGCTGCTCTACATCGGTTTTGTGGCGCTGCGGCGGCTCATGGCTGTCTGCGTGTTTGCGGCCTGCACGGTGATCCGGGAGGAGTATCTGGTGGCCCGGGCCGCCAGGCTGGGCGGTTATGACAGCCAGATCGATCAGGAGCTGGCCCAGCAGGAGCAGTTCCGCCGCCGGGTCCAGGGAGAGATGCCGGTTCCGGAGGAAAAACCGGTCCCGGAAAAGAAGTTGGAAAAGAAGCCGGTAAAACCGGTGGAAAAGGCTCCCGAAAAGCCCGCAGAGGCTCCGGAGGGGGCGCTGGATTTGAACGCCTGCTCCGAAGAAGAGCTGCGGACGCTGCCGGGCATCTCCCTGGCCGAGGCCAAGAAGGCTGTGGAGTACCGGGAGAGCCACGGGGGCTTTGCTTCGGTGGATGAATTTATCGACGTGCTGGGGGTCAAGCCCCATTTTGCGGTGCAGATCTTTGAGCGGGCGGCGGCAAGGGCTGCGGCTCCCGCCCCCAAGGCGGCGGAGGAAAAGACCGTCCGCCGCCGGATCGATCTGTGATCCGGGTGGGCCGGGTAGTTCCAAAGACCCGGGCCGAGGGGCCTGGGCTGCGGTTCGCGGTGTGGGTCCAGGGGTGCCGGATGGGGTGCCCCGGGTGCTACGCCAGGGCGCTGTGGGACGAATCCGGCGGCAAGGAAACCGACGAGGGCGCGCTATTGGAAGAACTGCGGAAGGTTTCCGGAGAGGTGGAGGGCGTCACCCTGCTGGGGGGCGAGCCCTTTCTCCAGGCCGGGGCGCTGGCGCGGTTTGCCGGGGCCGCCCGGGAGCTGGGATTGTCGGTGATCACTTTTACGGGACACCGCTACGAGGATTTGCTCCGGGGCGGGGATCGGGAAACGTTGAGCCTTTTGGAGCAGACGGATCTGCTCATCGACGGGCCGTATCTCCAGGAGCAGCGGGACTTTTCCCGGCCTCTAGTAGGATCAAGGAACCAGCAGTTTCGGTTTTTGACGGAACGGTACTCCCCGGCGGATCTGGAGCGGTGCCGGAACCGGGTGGAGGTGCGGCTGGGGAAGGACGGCGTCCTCCGGGTCAACGGCATGGGGGACTTCGGGGCGCTGGAGGCGATTTTGAAAGGAGAATCGAAAGATGGCGGTTTCGCAATTTGAGGGAAGGCTCGCAAACCTGGTCAACGCGGGTTTTCCCTATCTGTTTATCCCCTCCTATGAGGAGGACCGGGTGGTGGGGGCCATTGTCCGGACCCTGGAGAATCCGGAGCTGGTCAAGGCCAGGCGGAAGGTCTATACCTGGACCCAGACCCAGGGGCTGGTCTGCGACGGGAATCGGGTGAAGGACACGGCCCAGCCGGTCCCGGCCATCGACTACATCGGCCGGAGCAGCGAGGACGCGGTGTTCATCCTCAAGGACTTCCACGTCTATTTCGGCGGGGAGCGGAACTCCCGGCCGGATCATATGGTCATCCGCAAGCTCCGGGACATCCTCCCCAACCTGAAAAGCAGCCGGAAAACCGTGGTGCTCCTGTCGCCCCAGCTGGCCATTCCCGGGGATATGGAGAAGGAAATCTCCGTCCTGGACTTCCCGCTGCCCGCCATGGAGGAGATCGAGGCCACCCTCAATGAGCTCACCGAGGGCCTTTCCCCGGAGAGCATCCGGCTGACCCCCGAGGAGAAGCACAGCCTGGTCCGGTCGGCCCTGGGCCTGACCCTCCAGGAGGCGGAGAACGCCTTCTGCCGGGCCATCGTCCAGATCAAGGGGCTGGACGCGTCGGCCATCGGCATCATCCACGAGGAGAAAAACCAGGTGGTCAAAAAGACCGGCGTCCTGGAATTTGTCCGGTCCGATCTGGGCATCGACGACATCGGCGGCCTGGAAAACCTGAAAAACTGGCTCAAGCGCCGCAACGGCTCCTGGCTGGAGCGGGCCAAAGCCTACCGCATCCCCGCGCCCAAGGGGGTGCTGATCACCGGCGTTCCCGGCTGCGGCAAGAGCCTTACCGCCAAGGCCATGAGCGCCATCTGGGGGCTGCCGCTGCTGAAGCTTGACATGGGCAAGATTTTCGGCGGCGTAGTGGGCAGCTCTGAGGAGAACATCCGCAAGGCCATCCACACCGCCGAGGCCGTGGCTCCCTCCATCCTGTGGGTGGACGAGATTGAAAAGGGCTTCGCCGGGACCAAGTCCGACGGGGACTCCGGCACCTCAGCCCGGGTATTCGGCACCTTCCTGACCTGGATGCAGGACAAGACGGCGCCGGTGTTCGTCATCGCCACCTCCAACGACATCAGCGCCCTTCCGGCGGAGCTGCTGCGGAAGGGGCGGTTCGACGAGATTTTCTTCGTGGACCTGCCCACCGTCCGGGAGCGGGAGAAGATTTTCCGCCTCCATCTGGAAAAGCGGGTGAGGGGGGCGGAGGTCCCCCATCAGATCGATCTGAGTTCCGGCCTTTGCCGGGAGCTGGCGGAGCTGGCCGACGGCTTCTCCGGCGCGGAGATCGAGCAGGCAGTGATCGCGGCGCTGTACGAGGCGTTTTTCGCCGGGCGGGGGCTCTGCCGGGAGGACCTGGTCAAGAGCATTCAGGAGACGGTGCCCCTTTCCGTGACCCAGAAGGAGCAGATTCTGAATCTGCGGCAGTGGGCCGCCACCCGGGCGGTTCTGGCCACGGCCAAGGAGGACCGGGAGGTCCTGGCCGACGCTGGAAGCGGGGCGGTCCCGGCCCAGGGCGGACGGATCGTGGATTTTGAATTATAAGGAGGAATTGCCATGTCTTTGACGCTGACGCTGGTCCCTGTGGCGGTGGCCGTGGGGATGTCTTTGGGGTCCTCCTCTGTGGCGGCCCTGACCCACCTTCGGGGGAAGGGCGGCATGGACCTGGAGCCGGTGGAGACCGTTTTCCAGGACGGGACGCTGCTTTGCAAGACCCTGAACGAGCACGGCCTGAACGTCCGGCAGGTGTCGGAAAACGAGTACATCATCCAGTGCGGGGCCGGGACCCTCCACTACTTCCGGGCCGGGGAGGGGCTGCCCTTCTCCCTGGAGGTCAAGGGGGTCCGGGATATGGAGGAGCTGCTGAGCTCTTTGGACTCCCTGGAAAACGAGTACCGGCGGAACGTCCAGGCGTTCACCTACGATAAGGTCATGAGCTCCCTGGCGGAACACGGCATGGCCGTGGAAAACGAGGAGGTCCTGGAGGACGATTCCATCCTCCTGACCCTTCGGGCGTGAGAAAATCTCCACCAGCCCTTGACAAGGGGCGGAGATAGGGGTATAATAACAAACGGAATAGAACGCTTGCGCAGGCAGGCGGGAATTATAGAGCCGGGGCGCTCTATAATTTTTACCCAATAGTTAGCCTTTGCTAACTATTTTGCCATGGGAAGGGAAGTGGAAAGGCATGGAGCTGCATACCTCCGGGGAGGACTATTTGGAGGCGATCCTGGTCCTGCGGAAAACCAAAAACGAAGTCCGGTCCATTGATCTGGCCGAGCATCTGGGAGTCAGCCGGCCCAGCGTCAGCCGGGCGGTGGGGCTTCTGAAAGAGGGCGGCTTTCTGAAGGACGGAGACGGCAGCCTGGAATTCACCCAGGCGGGACTGGAAACGGCCAAGCGCATCTATGAGCGTCATTGCTTTTTCAAAAAGCAGCTGATCCAGGCGGGAGTGGACGAAAAAACCGCCGAGGAGGAGGCGTGCCGTATGGAGCACGCTTTGAGCCAGGGCAGCTTCGATAAAATCCGGGCCAACATCGGGAAAGAACCGAAATAGGGCTGGAATGGGGAACCCCCTCCCGTCTTTTGCAGCGGCAGAAGGCGGGAGGGGGGATTTTTATGCCTGGAGGAGAAGGGTGAGGGCGGCGTCCAGGAGCCGGGCGTCGGGGTCCCCGGCGGTGCGGAGGGTCAGGATCATGGCGTCATCGTAGGTGGAGATCCCCATCACGGCCCGGACGTTGGGAATGTAGGGCGGGACGAAGTACAGCTCCCCATAGCGGTAACGCCCTTCCGGGAGGTCGGGGAGCTGGAGTGTCTTCAGGTTGGTGAGGCTGACGCCGGCGGGGGCGGCGGTGTAGCCGCACATTCTGCACACGGCCTCCGAAAGAGGGTTTTGGAAGCTGCCGGACCGGGTGAACCAGATGGCGTCGATGAGGGTGGGGGCCAGGGCGGACATGAACTCGTAGAGGAAGAATTTGTCCCGGGGGCTGCGGAGCTTCTTATGGATCGCGCCGTGGAGCCGCCGGGCGTTTTCTTCCAGGGAGCGGCGGGGATCGCAGGCGGCTTTGACGCTGATCCCGGTGGCGAAGTTGCCCATGCCGTCGATCTCCCGGGGGCGGACGTCTACGGCGATGCCCAGGCCCTCTCCGGGCTCCATCACCGCGGTCAGGGCGGCGGAGAGGAGGGAGTTCAGGGTGATGTTCCAGGCGTGGGCCTGGGATTTCAGCCGGTCCAGCTCCGGGCCGGAGAGCTTCCGGAGGGTCAGGGCAGCGGGGGTCCGGGGGAGGACCCGGGCGTCGGCCAGGAAGAAGCTCCGGCCGGTTCTGGCCCAGCAGCGGTTGGTGCGGTTCATCATCCCGCGCATCAAGGGGTTCAGCTCCGGGTGCCTGGGGAGGTCGGCGGGGGTCAGAAGGCGGATGGGCCGCTCCGGAAGGGGCTGGCCGTTGAGAGCGGCGAGAAAATCCCCCAGGAAGCGGATCAGGGAGCCGCCGTCACAGACCAGGTGGTGGGCGATGGCGATCAGCTCCGTGGAGCCGGGGCGGTGCTGGCAGAAGAAGCGAAGGGTCTCCCCCTGGTCCAGGCGGAAGGGGACGGCCTCCTGGCGGACAATGAGCTGGGAGGCGCCGCCGGTATAAGAAGAAAGGGCGGGAAGGGGTGCGCCGCTTTCGGTGAAGCAGGCGGTCCCGTCCGGGGAGACCTCCACCCGGGCGCAGAGGATGCGGTTCCGCTCCACGGCCAGGTCCAGGGCGGTCTGCAAGGCGGTTTCCGGGACGGTTCCGGGCAGGACCGCCACGGCGGCGACGTTGGCGCAGGGGGACATGAGGTGGATGCGTTCTTTCTGGATGAGGTGGTTCATGGCGGGCCTCCAATGGATGATAGTGTATGATATGTAACATATACTATTATAGAGCCCTCCGCCGGAAATGTCAAGAGGGGGATGAAAAATCCCCCTTCCGGGTGGGGAAGGGGGCGGGGATCACTTGCTGGCGATAAAGGCGTCGATCTGCTTCTGCATATCGGCCATGACCTTTTCGCTGCCGGCGTTTTTCAGCTCGTCCAGGAACTTTTCGTACTCGGCCTGGGTGTTTTCGGCGTACATGCCCGCGTAGAACAGGGGCGTCCGCTCGTTGACGATGGCCAGGATGTTGGCGACCTCCGTGGCCATTTCCGTGGAGTCGTAGTTGAAGCCCAGGAGAGAGGAGGGGACGGCGGATTCGTTGAACTTCCTGGTCTCCTCCAGGATGTTGGCCCGGCCGCTGGCGGGGGCCAGGCCGATGAAGGTGTTGCCCAGCTTCCAGTCGGTGCCCTTATACTGGGTGCCCTCGATCCATTCGTACTGGTTGTCGCCCACCAGGTTGTAGTGGAGGCCCTGGATGCCGTAGGCGGCCAGGCAGAACAGGTCGTGGTCGGTGTTCATCAGCTCCAGGAGCATCATGGCCCGCTCCGGGTGCCTGCTGGTGGTGGAAATGGCGTTCATGGTGGAGGTGCAGCCGTTGGTGGTCAGGTAGGACTTGCCGGGGCGGATGACCACGGCGCTGTCCCAGCCGGCGATTTTGGCGTATTCCTCGTCGGTGGAGATGCCGATGTTGCCGAAATTGGCGATCATCCTGGAGTAGTCGAAGGGGGTGCTGGAGGTCAGGATGTCCGCATCGATGACCCCGGCCATCTGGAGCCGGGCTTTGGCGTCGATGATCTGGCGGAACTCGTCGGTGTCATACTGGTTGAACACCTGGGGGTGGGCTTCCTCGGCAGAGGCCACGCCGGGGAGCAGAAGGGAACCCAGGGTCTCCCAGCCCACGGTCTGCTGGTAGTCGTAGAGCCAGTTGGAGGGGGAGGAGAGGTTGTTGTGGTCGTTGCCCTTGGCGGCTTCGCCCTCCTTGACCCGGATCATGAAGTCGGCCAGGGTGGAAAAGTCGGTGATCTGGTCGCCGCCGTATTCTTCATAATACTCCTTTTTCACCACATAGCCTGCGGCCCGGGCCTGGATCTGCTGGTTGATGACGCCGTAGATCCGGCCGTTGACCCGGGCGGCGTTCCAGACCTCCTCGCTCATGGAGGACCACAGGCCCGGGGCCAGTTCCGGCAGCAGGTCGGTGATGTCCACGAAGGCGTCCTTCAGGGCGTAGTCGGCGTAGAGCAGCTTCCAGTTGGAGGTGAAGCAGACGTCGAACTCCTCCTGGGAGTTGATCATGATGCCCATTTTGGACTCATAATCCCCGGGGGCGATGCGGTTGATGGTCACGGCGGCGTTGATCTTGTCCCTGAGAATCTCGTTCATGGCGTCCAGGACCTTGCCTTCGTCCTCGTAGTTGGCGTCGTAGATGTACCAGGTCAGGTCCACGGGCTCCGAAAGGTCGGGGCCGGAGGGGGTGGAGACGGCTTCCGGGGAGGACGCGGGGGTGGAGGAGCCCGGCTGGCTCTGGGCGGGCTGATTGCCGCATCCGGCCAGGATTCCGGCCAGAAGGGCGGCTGCGAGGATTCGGGCGCGTGCGTTTTTGCCTTTCATCTTGATTTCTCCTTTGCGGTTTATTGGGAACGGAAGCTCCGTTTGAGCCGGAATTACCCCTTGACGCTGCCCACGGTGAGACCCTTGACGAAGTATTTCTGCATCCGGGTGAAAAGGACGGCCAGGGGAAGGGTGGACACGATCATCATGGCGAAGATGATGGTGTCCGAGGGGATGGAGTTGGGGTCCGCCAGGACCCCGCCTGCCTTGCTGGGGTCCAGGAGCTGGGCCTTCATCTCGTTGACCACGCTGACGATGTTGTTGAGAATCAGGGTCAGGGGGTAGAGCCGCTTGTCGGTGAGGTAGATCATGGGGGTGAAGGCGTCGTTCCAGTAGGCCAGGGCGTAGTTCAGGGCGATGGTGGCGATGGCCGGCCTGGACAGGGGGAGAACGATGCGGCAGAAGGTCCGCCACTCGGAGGCCCCATCGATTTTGGCGGCCTCCAGCATGGAAAAGGGCACCCCCTGGAACAGCACCCGGAGGAGGAACACGGTGTACGGCGCAACCAGGGGCAGGACGATCATGGGCAGGAGGGTGTTTTTCCAGCCCAGGTACCGGACCACCAGGATGTACACCGGAACCAGTCCGCCGCCGAACATCATGGGGATGAACAGGAAGGCGGAGACCGGGCTCCGGTAGGCGAAATCCCTCCGGGAAAGGGGATAGGCGATGAGGGCGGTGAGGAGGACGTTCAGAAAGGTCCCCGCGGCCGTGACGCCGATGGACACGCCGTAGGCCCGGAGAAGGGTCCTGGACGTCTCAAAAATGGCCCGGTAGGCGTTGAGGGAAAAGGAGGTGGGGATCAGGGCGTAGCCCTTGGTCTGGATGCTCTCGCTGCTGGAAAACGAGATGACCACGGACAGGACCATGGGCAGCAGCGTCGCCGCGGCAAACAGGCAGAGGAAAGTGTGGGCGATGACCTTGGCGGCCAGCTGGTCTTTTCTGCAAATACGTTTCATGTCGGTTCTCCCTTGGTCCCCGCCGTTAAAACAGGGCGTAATCGCGGTTGTAGCATTTGGCCAGGAAATTGGTGAGCATGACTAAGATCACGCCGACCACGTTCTGGAAAAGGCCCACCGCCGCGCTCATGGTGAAGTTGGAATTCTGCATCAGGGCCCGGAAAACGTAGGTGTCGATGGTGTCGGTGACAGGGTAGAGCTGGCTGGAGTTCCGGGTGGCGAAGTAGAACAGGCCGAAGTCGGAGCGGATGATCCCTCCGGCCCCCAGGATCAGCATGACGCAGAGCATGGGCCGGAGAAAGGGAAGGGAGATGCAGCGGATCTGCTGGAACCGGGTGGCGCCGTCGATTTGGGCCGCCTCGAACAGCTCGGTGTCAATGGACATGAGGACGCTGTAATAGATGAGGCTGTTGAACCCCACGCCTTTCCAGACGCTGATGGCGGGGAGAAAGGCAATCCAGGCCCGGGGCGCGGCGTAAAAGTCCACCCGCTGGCCGGTGAGCTGGTACACAAAGGCGGTGAGCAGGCCATCCCGCTGGTTCAGAAAGACGGTGAGCATCAGCCCTACCACCACCCAGGAGAAGAAATAGGGGATGAACAGCACGGTCTGGTAGAGCTTCAGAAGCCGCTTTCTGGACACCTCGTAGAGCATCAGGGCCACCGAGACGTTGGCGAAGGTGCAGACCGCCAGGTTCAGGACGCTCATGCCCACGGTGTTCCGCAGGACCCGGAAGGCGTCCTTGGAGGTGAAGAAGAACTCGAAGTTTTTGAGTCCCACCCAGGGGCTGCCGAAGATGCCCAGCCGGGGCTGGTAGTTCTTGAAGGCCAGGACGATGCCGATCATGGGAAGGTAGGAAAAAACGAAAATCTTGAGCAAAGGCAGCGCGCACATCAGGAGCATCTGTCCGTTGGCGCGAAGGCGTTTTTTTGCCCGAGGGAAATATCCGGTTGGTCTCATGGGTCGATCCCTCTCAATCCTTGGCGTTGGGTACGCTTCTGTTATAGCATGAGAAGGGGCGGCTGTAAACTTCTCAAATCGGCACTTTTCCTTTAAAATGCGGAGGGTGTCCGGAAATCAGAGGGTTTTGCCGGATGGGAACCCCCTTGGAAACGCAAAAGGCGCTCCATGAGCCATGGAGCGCCGGGGGTCAGCGGTGGGTCTGCCGGTAGGTTCCGGCGGTGACGCCGTAGTTTTTCTTGAAGATGGTGTAGAAGTAGTTGATGTTGGCGAAGCCGCACGCCTCGGCGATGGCCACCACCGGGACCTGGGTGGTCCGGAGCAGCTCCGCCGCCTTTTCCAGGCGGTAGCGGGTGATGTAGTCGCTGAGGGAAAGACCCATGTTGGCCCGGAAAATCTTTTTGCAGTAGGCCGGGCTGATCTGCAGCCGGTCCGCCGCCAGGTCCGGGTTGAAGTTGGGGTCGGCGTAGTTTTCGGCGATGAGCCGGTCCATCTGGGTCAGGATCCGGGAGAACCGGCGCTCCTCGCCGAACTTTTCCCGGACGGGGCGGGAGAGGATGTCGATGTCCAGAAGGGCGGCGATCTCCTGCTTCACCTGGTCCAGGGAGCCCAGCTGGGGCAGGCGGCGGAGCAGCTCCAGCCAGCAGTTCATCTGCTCCTCCTCGTACCAGAGAGGATCATCCTGGTGGAGCTCCTGGACCGTGGCAGCGATGCGCATCACCAGGAGCTTTACGGCGGAAAAGGCGTGGCCCCGGGTGGCGTCGGCCAGGTCGTCCACCAGCTTCCGGGCGGCGTCCCGGTCCCCGGCCAGGATGCAGTTGGCCAGCATCCGCAGCTGCTCGGCGGGGAGCTGGTACTTGTTGCTCTGCAAGGCCCGGAGCTCCCGGCAGGAGGTCAGCATCCGGGGACCCAAGAAGATGCGGTACTTCCCGTTGTCCAGGCACTCCTCGCAGCTCGCGCCGATCTCGTCGGCGGTGTACAGGAGTTCGCTGTACACCGCCGCGAAGGGGATGCCGCTGTAATCGAAGGCCGTCTCCTGGGCCAGGGAAAGCTGCTCCCGGAGCCATTCCTCGCCCAGCGCCTCCTCCGGGCCGTTGAGGAGGACCAGGATGTTCTCCCCGTGCTCGCAGACAAAGGACTGGGACTCCCGGCAGGTGAACAGCTCCTGGAGGATGTTGCGGACGCCGTAGAAAAACAGCTCCCGGTCCCCAGGAGAGCGGGAGGGCTCTGCGGCGAAAACCGCCATGCGGAAGGCGGCGGAGAAGTCCGGGGCGACCCCCAGGGCCTCCGCCTTGGCCCAGTCCTCCGGCCCGGAGCGGAGAATGGCGTTGTCGAGGGCCTTCTGGAGCCGGACGTCGTCGTTTTTCTGCTGCCATTCGTAGCTTTCCCGGACCTCCCGCATCCGCCGCCGGTGGGCCCGGTCCAGGCGTCTGGCCCCGAAAACGCCTACCAGGATGGCCAGGACTGCAAAGGCCGCCAGAAGCAGCAGCGCCCGGGAGATGATCTCCACGATCTCCTTCTGAATGGCGGAGTAGGCGATGATGCCGGTGTACCGCCAGCCGCAGACTGTGGACTCCACCCAGGAGACCAGGCTCCGGCCGGATTCCGCGGTGTAAAAGCCGTCGCCGCCGCTTCCCAAAAAGGCTCCCAGGCCCCGAGAATCGTCCAGGACGGAGCAGAAGGGGTAGTTTTCGCTGCCCAGGACCACCTGGCCCTGGGGGTCCAGAATGAGGAGGTCCACGGTCTCGTCGTAGACCGACATGGCCACGCTGCGGACGTACTCCGCCGACATGTTGATGACGATGGCGCTTTTTAAGCGGTCCCGGCTGGCGTGGCTGTACACGAAGGTGTAATAGTCCTCGGTGGAGACCGGGGTCAGGCCGTTCCGGGCCGTCCGGGGGATGGGGGAGAGGTTCCGGCAGACGCCGCTTTTCAGCCGCTCCACCATGTCCTGGTCGTAGAAGTCTGCGGCGGGGTAAGCGGACATTCCGACGTAAATCTGGTCGGAGGAGGCGTTATAATAGTAGATGGAGCGGTAGAGGCCGTCGTTTTCCTGTTGAAAGCTGCGGAGATTATACAAACAGTAATAAAGTTCCAAGGGTGTCAGGGAGTCGCTGTTGAGGAGCTGGAGGACGTCGGTGTTTTCCGCCAGGAAAAAGAGCTTTTTGTTGACGCTGCTCAGGAGATCATCGGTGATCTGCTGGGCGTTGCGGAGCTGCTGGGAGAGCTTTTCCCGGGCGGAGGCCACGCAGTAGGAGACGAAAAAGCGGTATAATAGCCCGGAACAGCAGAGGGCCGTGGCCGCAATGGCGGCGATAAAGCCCAGGAGCATCTGCCGGGATCGTTTGCGTTCTCGTTCCATTTCCGCACCTCGTTTGATATAGAATTCCTGACGTCCGCACAACCCAAGTTTTGGGTCCAGCCTTTTTCAAAAGGCTGGCAGGGTGGAGGGGCAGCGCCCCTCCTCGCTTTCCGCAGAAAGCGAAATCCAACCCGTTGCGCCTCGGGCGCAACCCAAAACAAAGAAAAGGCGGCCCGCAGGCCGCCCGCGGATGTCCCCGCGGCCGCAATTTTGCAGAAATTGCGGCATGACCCACTTCGAATCCATCCGCAGCCAAAATCGCGCCAGCGAGCCGAAGCGCTCCGACACATGACGATGGGGTTGAGCGCTCCTTGGGTTTTGCAGGACTGCGTCCTGCGGGGAACCCCTTGATAGGGTTCCCCTCGGCTCAACAGCCCACCGGGCTGTTGAGCCTTCCCTTCCTGATCTTTTGGATATCATTGGGGAGTTTCGCCCTCTGCGGAGGGCGAGGAGGGCTCTGCCCTCCACCTGCCAGCCTTTTGAAAAAGGCTGGACCCAAAACTTTCTTTGCCGCTTAATCGCCGCTGAAATAGGTGGCCGTATCGTTCCGCCAGAGGTCCCGCTGGGCGGGGTCCCGAAGGTCGGGAACAGCCATGGGCTTCCCGCCGGCCAGGGCGGAGCGGTGGGCGAACATGCCGGGGAGGAACATATCCATGGCGGCGTAAACGTCCAGAATCTCCGCGTCTTCCTTCCCCTGGAGCCGGTCGATGAAGTGGCGCATGGTGTAGTAGTCCGAGCCGCCGTGGCCCCAGCCTGCCGTGGGGGAGGGCTGGTCCGCGCCGGGACGGTAGGTCTCCGGGCGGTCGAAGCACTCGCCCTCTCGGCGGTCCAGGTTGGTGTAAATGCGGTCCACGCCGCCGAACATGGCGTCCTCCCGGGCGCTTTCCAGCCGTCCCAGGGAGCCGTAGACGCTGTACCACACCGAGTTTTTGGAGCAGCCCACGCCGTGGAGGCTCTTGAGGATGGCGCCGTTTTCCAGGGTGACGATCTCCAGAGCGCCGCTGCCGCCCTGGGCGCCCATCCGGGCCATCCGGGCGTTCAGAGGCAGCTCAAAGCCCGTCACCGAAACGGGCCGCAGGCCGCTGATGTAAAGCAGCGGCCCCAGGGAGTGGGTGCAGTAGAAGCTGGCGTACATCCGGTTCCGCCAGTGGTCCTTGCCGCTGCGGGTGATGGAGGGCCAGATGGGCTCGCAGTTGTGGAAGTACTCCCCTTCGCCGTACTCGAACTCCCCAAGCCTGCCCTCCCGGCAGAGCCGCCGCATCTCGTGGGGCGCGGCCATGAAGCAGTAGTTTTCCGCGTAGGCGTAGACTTTTCCGCTGCGCTCCACGGCTTCCACCAGCTCCACAGCCTCCTGCATGGTCTGACAGGGGAGGACCTCGCTGATGACGTGAAACCCGGCGTCCAGGGCGCGGATGGCCAGGGGCGCGTGCTCGTTGGCGTAATTTGCCAGGACGATGGCGTCCATGTCGTGGGTGAGGAATTCGTCGAAGGAGGTATAGCAGGCGATGCCGCCGCCCAGCTCCTCCTGCTTTTTCCGGAGGCCCTCCTCCCAGGTGTCGCAGATGGCCACCAGCCGGGCGTCCTGGGTCTGCTGGCAGAAGCGCATCATGGTGGAGCCCCGGCCCACGCCGACGACGCCGATCTTGATAGTTTTCATGGGAAATCACTCCTTTTGATGAGGGTTCTGTGCAGTTTCAGTATACCATCGGCCGAGGCGGTTGTAAACTGCGGGATGGCCGGTTTTCCTCCAAAACCCGGAGAATCGCCGGATTTCAAAGGAAATATCCCGATTTCAGAGGGGCGGAAAACGGACTTTTTGCGGGAATTTGAAAAAAGTTGCGGAAAAGGCTTGACAAACCCGCAATTATTCGATATAATATAAAAGCTGTCCGATATGACGGTGTGCTGATATGGCTCAGGTGGCAGAGCACATCCTTGGTAAGGATGAGGTCACCAGTTCGAATCTGGTTATCAGCTCCATCAATCCCCGTAAACTTCGCGTTTGCGGGGATTTTTGCTGTTCGGATTTTTGAGGGGAACGGCGGAAAATGGACGGAAATGCGTTGCGTTACTTACAAATTACTTACAATTCAAAGCGGGTGCCTGTTCAAGCGGCGGTATCCGCTGAAAAGCCGGCTGGTCTTTTTCGGAACCAGCCGGCTTTTTCGTCCAAAATCGGGAGAGCGGTCAATCATTCCGCCGGGTTTGCGTCTGCCCGTTCGCCCGGCACGGATTCCTCGGTCACAGGCGGGATAAAGTTTTCGATGGCGCTACGCAACTTCGGGTGGCGGATGACAAAATGGATCGCCGGGGCTTTTCCCTTGGAGACCATGACCCACTGGCCCTCGTGGATGAAAATCTGCAGGTTGCGGAACGCGTGGGCCGCGCTGCGCTTCAGCGCGTAGTTGGGGTTCCGGGCGGCAAATTCCTGGGTCTCACGGAGGTGCGCCGCATATTCCTCGGCGTTGTAGGCGATGTCCGTCTCGCAGAAAAGCTCCGAAAGCTCCAGGACCGGGGGCCGCCCGCTGATTTCCTCGGGGAGGAAGGTGGGAATCTCGTCTTCGATGGACCCGGATGCAAGGATCACCGCGATCCGCTGCCTCTGCGCGGCGGCGTGCTTCTGGATGCGGGCGGTCTGCCCGGCATCGACGCCGTTCCGGGCGAGAATCCGGTCAAGCAGCCCGTCGCTGATGGTGTACAGCGGCAGCGTGGACAGGATACTGCGGCGGCGTCCCGGCTTCCGTGTGTCGGCCAGCAGAAACGCCCCCAGCTCCGCCTCCCGTTCCTTGCGGTAGATGTCCATCAGGGGATAGGCGTTTTTCAGCATCTCCTCCCCGCGCTTCTGGTAGTACTCCACCTCGCGCCGGGCCTTGGTCAGATAGTATTTTCCGTCCCCGTGGTACCCGGCAATGGCTTCGCCGGAAAGGGCGGCGGCCCCGGAGACCTTCAGGAAATGCAGGAAAATGTTGTTCTGGGCATTTTTGAAGTAGTAGGGCGAAATCTGTCCCGTCATGTACATGGGAATCCAGCTTTCCAGCCCCAGCATCATCTCGTCAAAGGAACGGTCCAGGTTGTGGATCTGGTTGAGATGCAGCCCTTTTTTCAGCATCAGCGCCATGCCGTACATCCACTTTTTCGGGAACTCCGGATCGCTGGCCATTTCCCCCAGGGGCATGTCGCTGTACATGATCACCGGGGCCGTGGATTTGGAAAGGACCGTGGCCTTCAGAAAATCCAGCTCGCTTTCCATCATCTCCTTCAGGCCGAAATAGGTCCGGGAGGACGGAATCTGAAAGGGAACGGAGGGGACCTTCAGCTCATCAAAATGAATGACCTTGATGTATTCGTTGAGATCGAACTCGTCCAGCCTGCTCAGAAATTTCGAAACGCTGTCGTTTTCCGCAGGCTGCACCGGCTGCTCCAGAAGCCAGCTTTTGATTTTGGAATACCGCACGGACAGATCGTGAATCTGCTCCGGGGCGCAGCCGATGAGCCCGGCGACTGCGGCGATTTCCGGCGGCGTCTGCATCTCCCGCGCCACGAAGGCGGCGACGGCGGCGGCGAACTGCTCGGCGCTGCCGGGCTTCCGCGAGCCGTTGCGGATGCGGAAAATGGCGGAGGCGTCATAATTCGTGTATTGGCACAGCTGGGTCAGGTTGACGTTGAGCGCGGCCAGCAGCGTGTTGAAATTTTTCCGCAGCAGCTCCTTGTCGGCGGATACAAAGTCGGCGCAGTCGGCAAAGGAGGCTTTTACAGAGTCGGCGGTGATCCCCGGCACGCCCTTTTCCGCGGCGATCTGCGCCAGGGCGCTGCACAGTCCTTCCAGGGCTTTGGTCCCAAGCTCCGGCACACGCTCGCCGTTTCGGTACCGGCTGAGGGACGCCGGAGAAATGCCGGACAGGCTGCAAAGGTCCCTGGCCGTGCAGGAAAGTCGGGCAAAGTATTCGTTTAATCGTTCCGAGAACGTCATCGGCATCCCTCCAATCGGGTTCTTCCTCCACATTATAGCGGATTTCCCCGCCGATGGAAAGAGGATTCTGCCGAAAAATTCCAAAACTGTCAATTGACACTTTGGAAACTCCCGGAAACAGCCCCGGAATCTATGGTATAATGTCGTTGCGGAATCCCCAGCCCATGGGCGGCTGTACGGAAAACGTGAAAGCGCGTTTATTGCGGCGGCAGCCGCAGAAAGGAGCAACCGATGAAACGAACCTCCATAAAAACCAAGCTGCTGACAGCGATGCTCACTTTGTGCATGGCGCTGACGCCGCTTCCGGCCTTTGCGGCAGAGCCCTCCGCAGAGACGGCGGATTTCACCACCGGCGGCGGTACGGCGGCCATAGAACTCCTGAATACCTTCAGGACCGACGGGGCGGCGGCCTCCACCTGGGACGACGGCTCCAGGACGCTGACCCTCCGGGGCGTGGACTTCACCACCACTGCCGCCACGGCGGTGAAGCTGCCTGCCGGTTCCACCATCGTCCTGGCCGACGGCAGCGCCAACGCCATTCAGAGCGGCGACGTGACCCTGGAGAAAAACGGCGACTACAAGAGCCAGACCTTCATCAACGCACTGGACGCGGCGGGCAGCCTCACCATCCAGGGAGGCACGGGCACCCTGGATGTCGCGGCCGGCAAAGTCGATAACAGCGGCGACGGCTGGGTCTATTCCTCGGGAATCAGCGTTGACGGCGACTTCACCGTCAAGGGCTGCCAGGTGACGGCTCAGGGCGGCTCGGTGGAGTCCGACGGCACCTGCTTTTCCATGGGCGTCAATATGGACAGCGATACAAAGAATAAGGCGCTGCTGGTCACCGGCGGCACCCTCACGGCCATTGCCGGAGAAGCCTATGAGCGGGAAGAGGACGGCGGAAAAAGGCCGGTGTTCTCCCGGGGCGTGTATCTGTATCGGGGCAGCGTCACGGTCTCCGGCGACGGCAGGCTGCTGGCCCGGAGCGTGAAGGAAATGGCAGACGGAGGAGTCCTGTCCAACGGCCTGTATATTTCCGTGGGCGATCTGTCCGTTTCCGGCCAGGGCAGGGTCGAGGCCGAGGGCGCTTACGGCGCGTATATTTCCGGCGGCGGCATCCGGCTGGACGGCGGCAGTCTCACCGCCATAAGCACCCAGACGCCGGACGCGTTCGGCAATCCCGGCAACGCCGTTGACGTGGAAATCAGCTCCGGAACCGTCACCGCCAATGCCGGAAACATCACCGTCAGCGGCGGCACTCTGGAAACCGAAAACGGCAGCATCTATATGGCCACCTACGGCGCTGCCGAGAACCAGGGCCTGTTCACCGTCACCGGCGGCAGCGTTGTGAATCAGGGCCGGTTGAACGGGGCCCAAAAGATCAGCATCTCCGGCGGCTCCGTGGAGACCCAGCAGACCAGCGCCAAGGAGCTGGTCCTGTCCGGCGGCTCCCTCACCGTCCGGGAGCCGGTGCGCAGGAACCCGTATAGCGGCGGCCTCTACGGCCTCCCCGCCGTGGATGTACGGAACCTCACCGTCAGCGGCGGCGCTTTGGATGCCGCTTGGGATTGGGGCGGATATACGCCCATGGTTTTGCCGAAGGATGAGGAGTATAACGACGTAGGGCTCTTAGTGCGGATGCCTTATGATACGGATACCGCCTCCTTCACCGGCGGCGTCACCATCCTGGACACCGGCTTCGCCGGGAACACGGCCCTGGAGCTGGCCGGTCAGCTCGTTCTGGGCCAGGGCATGGCGGAGACCGGCGCGGATGAGCACCACCGCCAGCTGGGCGCGGCTCCCGTAAGATTCGCGGCTGCCTCCGCCGGGACGGCCATCCGCCAGGTTATCATCGGGAACGTCAAATTCGATTATGCGCCGGGAGAGGCTCCCGAAAAATCGGCCGCGCCCTCTTTCCCGGACAACGCGGAGTCCTACGAGATCGCATACGAATGCTGGGAGGAAATGGAAAACGGCAGTCCGGCGGCCTTCTGGTACTCCGATGAGAGCCGGTACAGCACCTCCATGGAAAGAATCACCCGGTTCGAAGACGGCAAACGCTATGTGTACTCCCTTGAGCTGAAAGCCAAAGACGGATACGCATTTGCAGACGATTGCACCGTCACGGTCAATGGTTCCGCAGTGGCGGCGGAAAACCTGCGGAAGACGCAGGACGGCCTGCTGGTTATGGCGGTGAAAACCATTGCACCGATGTCTCAGCAGGAACCGGAATACCGGATCATCGAGGGCGCAAACGGCGTCTGGACCCCGGGAGACGGCGCGCTGCGGTTCGTTGCAAACGGCGATTTCTCCAGGTTTACCGGCGTTCAGGTGGACGGCGTGCTCCTTGCAGAGGACCAGTATACCGCCGCTTCCGGCTCCACGGTGATCACGCTGAACCGCGATTATCTTGCCGCGCTAGCAGTCGGCAGGCATACGCTGACCGTTGTTTACAGCGACGGCCAGTGCGGAACGGACTTCCAGGTCCTGGCTGCTGTATCCCACACCCACCGCTACGGCAGCGCGTGGAAGTATGACGAAGCCAGCCACTGGCGTCAGTGCGCCTGCGGCGACAGGTCGGATGCAGCGGCCCACACCTTCCGGTGGGTCGTTGACAAGGAAGCGACGGCAGCCGAAAATGGCTCCAGGCATGAGGAGTGCTCAGTCTGCGGATACCAGAAAGTCGCCGTTGAGATTCCCGCAGCCGGTTCTGTGACCGAGCCTACCGGTCAGCCCGGTCAGTCCGACGATACCGACATCGTCGCGCCGCCCAAGACCGGCAGCGCCGGCAGGATGTCCCTGTGGATCGCGCTGCTGTCCGTCAGCTGCGGCGCAGCGGCGATGGGCAGGAAGAAAAAGAGAAAATAAGCGGCATGATAAAGCCCGGTCCCCCGTCTGCGCTGGGGGACCGGGTTTTGCTGTCAGAAATTCATCCCCGCTGGCTCTCTCGGTACGTCCTCGCGGACATGCCGAGGCTTTTTTTCATGCAGCGGCAGAAATAGTTGTAGTCCCCGAAGCCCACGTCCCCGGCGATTTGGGTGATGGGGCGGTCCGTCTCCCGGAGGAGCCGCTTGGCCTCCTCTATGCGCAGGCTGCGGACGTACTCAGCCACCGTGCAGCCGAACTGGTCGGAAAAGGTCTGGTACAGGGCGGTTTTGCCCATGCCGAAGGCCGTGGTCAGGGCCGAAACGGACAGGTCCTCCGCCAGGTGCCCCCGGAGATAGCCCTCCATCCGTTCCCGGAAGCCGCTGCGCTGAAGGCTCACCGCCTTCTTCAGCAGGACATAGACGGCGCAGGCTTCCATGATCTTGGCCGCCGCCCGGATCTGCTCCGGCGTTTTGAAGGAGATGTCCGGAAGGGCACTTTCCGGGGAATCGGTGATCTGGCCGAACATCATGTAGCCGATGACGCTGCCCCGGTCGCAGAGGGGCGCGGCGGCCTCCACCAGCCCGGCGTGGCACCGGGACAGGATCAGCCGGTTCTCCTGCTTGCACCGCTGGAAGGAGGCCCGGTCGCTTTTTTCGCAGAGACGGCGGGTGGCCGGGGAGCCCTTCATCCCCCGGCAGAAGGCGCAGTCCTCGGGGGGATAGGAGAGCAGCGCGGTAAAGTTCGGGTCGAACAGCACGATCCGGATGCCGGTGAGGAGGTGGAAATCCTTCATCAGCTCCAAAAGCTCCGAACGGTCGTAGGACAGCCGCATGGCAAACACCTCTTATGTGTAAATTTGAGCAAAAAACGGAAGATTTTACAGTTTCCCGGCCGCAATTCTCTATCGGCAGGGCCCGGCATGGGGTATGCTGAAAGGGAACAGGAGGGATTCTTTTGAACGAATACATCGGACACACCTCCCAGCTTTTCGGCGTAGAGGAGCACCGGCTGGTGGGCGGGAAGGGCGACGGCCTCCGGCTGCTGGAAGTGACCAACGGCGGCGGACTGGAAGCCGTTATCAGCCTGGATCGCAATGGGGACATCTCCCGGCTCCGCTTCAAGGGCGTGAACCTGGGGTACGTTTCCCCCTGCGGATACGCAGCTCCGGCCTACTACGAGCCTGCGGGGGACGGGTGGCTGAAAACCTTTACGGCGGGCTTCCTCACCACCTGCGGCCTGGAAAACGTGGGGACGCCCTGTACGGATCAGGGGGAGGTCCTGGGCCTTCACGGCTCCATCGCCAACACCCCGGCGGACCGGGCGACCTGGTACGAGGAGGACGGGCGGCTGATCATCAAAACCTCCACCTCCGACGAGGTGATTTTCGGCAGAAAGCTGCGGCTCAGCCGGACCTACGTTTTCCCCATCGGGAAAAACGAGTTCACCTTTTCGGACACCGTGGAAAACACCGGGGACCGGGAGGAGCCGGTCTCCATTCTGTACCACATGAACATGGGCTACCCCCTTCTGGACCAGGACAGCGTGGTGGAGATCGCCTCCCGGGAGGTCGTCCCCCGGAACGCCCACGCGGCGGAGGGCCTGGCCGGCTGGATGCGGATGGAGCCCCCCACCGCCGGGTACCAGGAGCGCTGCTACTACCACCGGATGGGGGAGCGGGGCTACGCCTCCATCTACCAGCCCAAGTACCGGCTGGGGCTTTCCATGGAGTACGACCCCCGGGACCTGGACTGCTTCGTGGAGTGGAAAATGATGGGCGTCCGGGACTACGTCCTGGGCCTGGAGTGCGGAAACGCCTACCCCGACGGCCGCAGCGCCCTCCGGGAGCAGGGACGGCTGAAATTTTTAAAGCCCGGGGAGCGGAAGACCTACGCCGTGACGATCCGGATGATGGAGGGAGACTGAATGCTTGTTACCTTAAAGGAAATCCTTAAAATGGCCGAGGCGGGGGGCTATGCCATCGGCGCTTTCAACACCCCCAACCTGGAATGTATCCGCGCGGTGCTGGACACCGCCGAAAAGCGGCAGGTCCCGGTGATCCTCAGCCACGCGGAGCTTCATGAGGAGGCCGCTCCCCTGGAGGTCATCGGCCCGGTCATGGTGCTGTCCGCCCAGCGGGCCAGGGTCCCGGTGTGCGTCCATCTGGACCACTGCGAGACCCTGGCGTACATGGAAAAAGCCCTTGCCCTGGGATTTACCGGGGTGATGTACGACGGCAGCCTGCTGCCCTACGAAGAAAACGTGGTCAATACCCTCCGGGCCGTGGCCATGGCGGCTCCCTACGGGGCCGGAGTGGAGGCGGAGATCGGCCAGCTGGCCTCCCGGGAGGGCGGCGGGGAAGCCGCCGGGGGCCCGGTCTACACCGACCCGGACCTGGCGGCCCGGTTCGTGCGGGATACCGGCATCGACGCCCTGGCCCCCAGCTTCGGCACGGCCCACGGCATCTATAAGGAAAAGCCCCGGCTGGACCTGGACCGGGTGGCGGTCATCCGGGAGAAGACCGGCCTTCCCCTGGTCATGCACGGCGGCAGCGGGGTCTCCCCGGAGGACTACCGCCGGGCCATGGAAAACGGCATCCGGAAGATCAACTACTACTCCTACATGGCCAAAGCCGGTGCGGCCGCAGCAAGGGAATGTGCAGCCAGCGCCGCCTTTTTCCACGAAGTGGCCCTGGCCGCCCAGACCGCCATGGCCCGGGACGCAGACGCCGCCATGCAGGTGTTTTATCAGAAAGGATGAGCTTATGGAAAAGAAGAAAATGACCTTTGCCCTGGCCTTTTGCAACCGGGGATTCATGCCCGGGGAGCTGATCTCTGCCGCCCGGGAGGAGATGATCAGGGCCCTGACCGACGGCGGATACGGCTATATCGCCATGGACCCCTCCCTGACCCGGTACGGCGGCATCGAGACCCGGGACGAGGGGCGGCTCTACGCCCGGTGGCTCCAGGAGCACCGGGGCGAATTTGACGGCGTGATCTTCTCCATGCCCATTTTCGCCGACGAAAACGGGGCCATCACCGCCTTGCAGGACGCCGGCGTGCCCATCCTCATGCAGGCGTATCCCGACGAGATCGGCAAAATGGACTTCGCCCACCGCCGGGACGCCTTCTGCGGGAAGTTCTCCGTCACCGACGTGTTCACCCAGTATCAGGTGCCCTTTACGGTCCTGAAGCCCCACGTGGTCCACCCCCTTTCTTCGAAGTTCCAGGAAAATCTCCGGGATTTCGCCGCCATCTGCCGGGTGGTCAACGGCATGAAGCGGTTCACCATCGGCTGCATCGGGGCCCGGACCACCGCCTTCAAGACCACCCGCTTCGACGAGATCGGTCTGCAGAAAAACGGCATCACTGTGGAAAGCCTGGACCTTTCCGAGCTGATCTTCCGGGTGGAGCGCCTGGCCGACGACGCCCCGGAGGTCCTGGCCAGGCTGGCCGCCCTGGAGCGCTATGCGGATTTCAGCCGGGTCCCTCCGGAGAAGAAGCGGACCCACGCCAAAATCAGCGTGGTCATCGACCAATATATCGCGGAGTACCACCTGGACGCCGTGGCCATCCGGTGCTGGAACGAGATGGAGCAGATTCTGCGGGTGTGTCCCTGCGTCCTCCTCAGCGAGCTCAACGACCGGGGCATCGTGGCCAGCTGCGAGATCGACCTGACCTCGGCCATCTCCATGCGGGCCATGACCCTGGCTTCGGAGGAGCCCACAGCAGTGCTGGACTGGAACAACAACTACGGCGACGCGGAGGACAAGGTCATCCTGTTCCACTGCGGCTCCACGGCCCAGAGCCTTATGACCCGGAAGGGCGCCGTTACCAGCCACAAGATGTTCGACAAAACCGATCCCGGCTCCGGCTGGGGCACCAACGAAGGCCGCATCCGGCCCATGAAAACCACCATCTCCAACTGCCTCACCGTAGACGGCAGGGTGAAAATTTACGCCAGCCAGGGAGAGTTTACCGCCGACCCCATCGAGGACGGCTACTTCGGCTGCGCCGGGGTGTGCCGGCTGCCGGACCTGGAGGAAAAGCTCATCAGGCTGGCCAAGGGCGGCTTCAAGCACCACACCTGCGTGGGCGTGGGCCATATGAAGGCGGTGCTGAAGGAAGCCTTCACCACCTATCTGGGCTACGACTGGGTGGAGATCGACTGACATGAAGATCGCCGGACTGGACATCGGAACCACCGGCTGCAAGCTCACGGTATTCGACCATACCGGCAGGCAGCTGGCGCGGTATTATTGCGGCTACCCGGCCTCCCGGAAAGCGGGGGCCCACGAAATCGACGCCAACGGCATCCTGGAGGGCGTTTTCTCCGTCCTCCGGGCGGCGGCCGAGGAGCACCGGGAAATTGCGGGCATCGGCGTCACCAGCTTTGGGGAGACCTGCATCCTCACCGACCAGGCGGGGGTCCCGCTGCGCCCCGCCATGCTCTATACCGATCCCCGGGGCGCGGAGGAGTGCGCCCGGCTGACCCGGCAGCTGGGGGAAGAACGGCTCATTGAAATCTCCGGCACCAGGCCCCATGAAATGTACTCCCTCCCCAAAATCATGTGGATAAAGGCCCACGAGCCGGAGGTTTACGCCAGGACCCGGCACATCTTCCTGGTGGAGGATTTTGTGGTCTTCCATCTGACCGGACAGCGGGTCATCGACCACTCCCTGGCGGCCCGGACCATGGGGTTTGACATCCGGAAGCTCCAATGGAGCCGGGAAATCTTCGACGCGGCGGGGGTGGAGCTGTCCCTCATGTCCCGGACCGCGGCTCCCGGCACGGCGGCGGGGCGGCTGACGGCTGACGTGGGGCTGTCTCCGGATACGCAGATCGTCTGCATCAGCCACGACCAGGTGGCGGCGGCGGTGGGGGCCGGAGGATTTTCCTCCGACATGGCCGCCGACGGCGCGGGCACCGTGGAGTGCATCACTCCCATCTGCGACGGCCTGCCCGATCTGGCGGCCCTGGCCCGGGGAAACTATGCGGCGGTGCCCTATGTCCTCCCCGGGAAGTACGTCTGCTACGCCTTTTCCTACACCGGCGGCGCGCTGATCCAGTGGTGCGCCGACACCTTGGCCAAAAAGGAGCAGGAGGAAGCGGCGGCGCTGGGAATCTCTGTCAACCAGCTGCTGGAGAGCCGGTCCAGGAGCCCCACGGGGCTCCTGGTGCTGCCCCATTTTGCCGGGGCCGCCACGCCGTATATGGACACCGGCTCCAAGGGGGCCATTCTGGGGCTGACCACGGAGACCACCGCGGCGGACCTCTACCGCGGCTGCATGGAGGGCGTTGTCTACGAAATGCTTTTGAATACGGAACGTCTGGCCGCTGCTGGCGTACATTTTCAAAAGCTCAGCGCCACAGGCGGCGGGGCCCGGTCCCGGGAGTGGATGCAGATGAAGGCCGACGTCCTGAACCGGGAGCTCACGGCCCTGGAAACCGCAGACGCCGGAACGGTGGGCTCCGCCATGCTGACCGGGGTGGCCGTGGGCTGCTTTTCGGACCTGGCCGGGGCCAGGTCCCGCATGGTCCGGGAGATCGGGGTGTTCCGGCCCCGGGCGGACCTTCACGCCGCTTATCAGGAAATCTACCGGCGCTACCGGCAGGTCTACGAAGCGGTCCGGCCGCTGGTGTAGGGGATTTGCAGGCGGATTCCGGTCCGGAGTCTGAGTGTCTGGAATGGACTGAAATTGCGTATTTTTCGCTTTGGGATTTTGGCGGGGTAAATAGCTGGAAAAGCCTTACGGAGTCGATAATATCTGGGATCATGGCAATTTTCTGGCGGTAATTTTGCGCTGAATATCCGAAAATAATGAAAATTCCACCGACCAAAATTGCCAATTCTGCGGGCTGGCGAAGCGCATTCGCCTTGTCCCGAGGAGAAGCGAAGCCCTCCCGAATCCGCAAGGATAGGCCGGGGGAGCGGTTGCTGGGTTGAAGGACGGGAGGTCCGGGCTGTTGGCTCGGGCCTCTTTTCGTATTGTAGCAGACGAAGTGGGATTTGTAAAGGCGCATCAGGCGAAGGCCAGCCGGTATTTTGTGGGGGACATCCCCATGCCCTTGGCGAAGAACCGGGAAAAGGTGCAGACATCGGCAAAGCCGGTGGCGTAGGCGATCTCGCTGACGGTCAGGGCGGTGCCGGTCAGGAGGCGGCAGGCCATGGCGTAGCGCTGGCGGTTGATGTACTCCTTGGGGGAGACGCCCTCGTATTTGATGAACAGGTTGTAGAGGTAGCGCTCGTCCACGTGGACCGTGGCGGCTACGTCTCCCACGGTGATTTTTTTGTCGAAATTGTACTCGATGTAGGATTTGGCGTCCTTCACGTGCTGGAGGGGCGGGCTTCCCGGGCCGGGCTCCCCGGCGGATTCGTGGAGGGAGATCAGGTGGAACAAAAGGCTCAAAGCCTCCGTATGGGACAGGCAGGAACGGGATTGTAAAACGTTTAACCACAAATTTTGCAGCTTGCCCCGGAAGTTGTAGGAGAAAATGTGGCGGTCGTCGGGCTTCAGGATGGGCAGGACGTATTTTTGTGCAAAGGCTTCGGAGAAGATGATCCAGAAGTAGTTCCAGGGCTTTTCGGTGTCGGAGTGGTACTCCTGCAACTGGTGGCTGGAGATGAAAAAGCCCTGGTCCACGGAGACGGGGGCGTCGTTGAAGTAGCCTTTCCCGCCCAGAACGTAGTGGAGAATGTAGTAATCCCGGTATCCGGGGCCCCAGCGGGCCTGAGCGGGGTCGTCCTCGATGCCAAGGCAGCGGACGAAAAGGGGGTCGGCTGGGTCGAAGGATACGGGCAGGTATACGCCCATGGGGGTCCCTCCTTGGATGGGCGCGGGCTCCGGGCCGGGAATGGGGCCGGGAGAAGGTGCGCACAACGTATGATTTTACTATATAATAATATGAAATTTCGATTTACGCAAGAGGAAAATTTGCTATAATTAGAAGTGTTCCGGGGGGATTTTTTGGCGGATCGCCGTCCGATGGCCGGTTTTTTTCGGGAATTTTGGGTGCGGTTTGGGTCTGTTCAGGGTCACGGCAGGGTACGGTTGGGGTATCCCAGGGCCTGGAAAAAATCCCAGGGCCAGGGCGCTTCCGCGGGAAATAAACGGAAGGCTCCGGAAGGGGAACAGGGACCGGAATTGCCGGTTCAGCTCCCGAAGCGGGACTGAAAAGCTGCTCATCGGCGGGCCGGGATTTTTGGCTGGCTCCCATGGCGGAAATCTTCATGTGTACGCCGATGGCGGACAGTTTGGTGAGGGACCCTTCGGCAGAGTCCGGCGGCGGAAGTTTTTGGGCTGCAGAAATGCGGCTTTGCGGAAGCGGGTCAGGCGGCTGTCAGGTTCCGGAAGGTGGTTTCAGGGGCCGCTGCGGGTCCTGGGAAGGTGCTCAGGGCGGCGTATGGATGCTTTTGGGGTCCAGGCGCGGTTGGATGGCGGGTTCCGGGGGCGAAATGCGGTCGCTGGTGCAGCTGGTCCGGCGGTGACAAGTGGTTCCGGAGGCTTTGCGGGCCGATGAAAATCGGTTTCGCGGCTTGCGGATGGGGCTTGGGACTGGTGCGGTTGACTGGCCGCGGGTGGTTCCGGGGACGCCGGAAGAATCGGCGGAACGTGTGGGAACCGGCTTGGAAGGTCAGCTGAAATCGCTGGGCATCCGGTCGTTTGAGGCGCGTATCGGCGGGTTTCGGCGGGGAACAGTTGGCGGGGTCCGGAGGCTCCGGGACGAAATGAGGCTCTTGGGGAATCTGTCGGGTGCAGCTGGCGGGTGACTTGCTGGTGGCTTGATACATGTGGAAATCGGGCAGTTAGTTGGCTATGACAGGGCGATTCCGGGGTTTGCAGGCCGATGAAATTTGGTTTTGCTGCTTGAGAATGAGGCTTGGGACTGGTTGCTAGATGGTTGGCTGGCAGCTTTATGGCGGAAGGCTTGGTTTATGTGAAAATCGAGCGGCTGGCTAGCTGCAACGGGCGGTTCTGGGGCTTGCGGGCCGATGAAAATCGGTTTTGCGGCTTGCGGATGAGGCTCGGGACTGGTCGATAGGTGGTTGGCTGACGGCTTGATGGCGAAAGGTTTTGCTTATGTGGAAATCGGGCGGTTGGCTAGCTGCAATGGCGGTTCTGGGGCTTGCGGGCCGATGAAAAGTGATTTGACGGTTTGCGGATGAGGCTTGGGACTGGTTGGCAGCTTGCTGACGGAAGAATTTGATTTATGTGGAAATCGGGCGGCTGACTGCGGGCGGTTCCGGGGAGGCCGGAAGAATCGGCGGAATCTATATGAAAAGCAAGCCGGGCATTTGAACCGGCGGGAAATTGGTACATTCGGGGGGACCCGAAAAATAAACGGAAAGTAGGAAACCTTATGAAGATTGCAAAAGCAAGGCCCTTTGAGGGGAAGCCCATCATCAACATGCCGTCGGTTTACGGCGGGTGCATCGGGAAGGAGATCATCTGCCGGGTGCCGGTCATCGGGACGCGGCCCATCCGGGTGGAGGTTCAGGGGCTGCCCCAGGGGCTGCGGCTGGACGGGCAGGTGATCCGGGGGACCGTGCCGGAGGGCGGCGAGTTCCGGGTGCGGATCGCTGCGGAAAACGGGCTGGGCCGGGCGGAGCAGGATGTAACCTTCCGGATCGGGGAGGACACCATGCTGCTGACTCCGCTGATGGGGTTCACCAGCTGGAACGCCTTCGGGGCCGACGTCTCCCAGGAAAAAATGGAGGACACGGCGGCGGCCATGGCGGCCCTGGGCATCGCCGACTACGGGTACTGCTACGTCAACATCGACTCCGGGTGGCAGAAGGAGTACGGCGGGGAGTTCGACGCCGTAATGCCCAACGAGAAGTTCCCGGACATGAAGGGGTTCTGCCGGAAAATGCACGAGGCGGGGTTCAAGTGCGGCATCTACTCCACGCCCATGCTCACGGCGTGGGGGTGCCCCAAGGAGCTGCCCTCTATCCCGGGGTGCACCAGAGGGGAGCCCAACATCCTGTTCACCTGCAACAACGGCGGCGTGGGCAAGGAGCGGCTGGAGGAAAACAACGTCCGGCAGTGGGCGGACTGGGGATTTGACTACCTGAAATACGACTGGGCCCCCACCGAACCCATCAACGCCGACTATATGAAAAAAGCCCTGCTGAAGGCGGACCGGGAGATGGCCTTCTGCGTCACCGTGGATGCAGACATCAGCTATCGGGAGTACTGGAAGCGGTACTGCTCCTCCTGGCGGTGCAACTGCGACTCCATCGACCGGTGGGGAAACGTCAAGGGGGCCTTCCGGCCCCAGGAGTACTGCCGGATCGAGTACTGGAAGGACTCGGTGACGCCGGGGCATTTCTATGATCTGGACATGCTGGAGATCGGGGCCATGGTGTGGAACCAGGGAAAATCCGGACTGACGGAAAACGAGGAGCTCTTTGCCTACACCCTCCGGGCGTTTTTCCTGTCGCCCATCCAGCTGAGCTGCGATTTGCAGAAGCTGACGGAGTTTGAGCGGGACCTCATTTCCAACGAGGAGGTCATCCGGCTGAACCAGGACAGCCTGGCGGATTTCCCCGAGGTTTTCCGGAAAAACGAGGCCGAGGACCTGCTGGTCTACAAGCGGCGGCTGGAAAACGGGGCGAGGCTTACGCGGTCTTCAACCTGTCCGATGAGGAGAAGACGGAGGTGCTGGATTTCAGCGGGTTCCGGGGGCTCCGGGAGGTATGGACCAAGGAGGACCGGACGCCGGACAGCGCCTACCGGTGCGTGGTGGAGCCCCACTGCGCCGTGGTGCTCCGGGCTGTAAAGTGACGGGAGGGGTAGGATGAAGATCACCATTGGCAAAAAGTACCTGGTCTTTCCCATCAACACCAATGGGAAGAACAAGTACCTGCAATTTTTCCTGGGCGGCAGGGCGGTGTATGAGCTGAATTTGAAGCTGGACCGGTTCGCGCCGGATTTCCGGGCCTACATCGACGTGTCCCGGTACCTGGGGGAGACGCTGGAGCTGGTCATCGCGCCGGAAATGGAGATTCCCCTGGAGCAGGCGGACCGGATGGAGCTTCCCGGGGTCTATGGGGAGGCGCTGCGGCCCCAGGTGCATTTTTCCGCAAAGAACGGGTGGATCAACGACCCCAACGGGCTGATTTATCTGGACGGGGTGTACCATCTGTTTTACCAGTACAATCCGGCGGGGAACAACTGGGACAACATGCACTGGGGACACGCGGTCAGCGGCGATCTCATCCGCTGGGAGGAGCGGGACGTGGCCATGTTCGTGGGGGAGCAGGGAAACATCTTCTCCGGCAGCGCCATTGTGGATCGGGAGAACCGGTCGGGGCTGGCGGAGGGGGAGAATCCGGCGGTGCTGCTCTATTACACGGCCACCGGGCGGCCCTTTACCCAGCGGCTGGCTTATTCCACCGATGGGCTCCAGACCATCCGGGAGTATCCGGGAAATCCGGTGGTGCCCCACCTGGAGGGGGCCAACCGGGACCCCAAGGTGGTGTTCTGTGAGGAGCTTAGGTGCTATGTCATGGCGCTGTTCCTTATCAACAACCGGTACGCGCTGCTGTCCTCGGAGGATCTGAAGGGGTGGAGGGTGTTCCAGGAGCTGGACATCCCCAATGAGGCCGAGTGCCCGGACCTGTTCTCCATCCGGGACGGGAAGGGGCGGAAAAAGTGGGTCCTCATGGGGGCTTCCGACCATTATCTTGTCGGGGAGTTCCGGGAGGGGGCCTTTGTCCCTTGCCAGGAGGTCCGGTGTTTGCAGTACGGCTCCGGGGCCTATGCCGGGCAGAGCTTCAGCGGTCTGCCCGGGGACCGGGTGGTCCGGGTCTGCTGGGACCGGTGGGACCATCCGTCCACCAGCTTCACCGGGCAGATGGGGATTCCCCTGGAGCTTTCTTTAGAGGAAGAAGACGGGGGATTTTTCCTCCGGGCCGCGCCGGTGAAGGAGCTGAAAGGGTTGTTCCTCCGGCGGGAGGTCCTGGAGGGCCGGGCGATTGCTCCGGGGGCGCCGCTTCGGGCGGACCTGGAGGAGCGGCCGTATTTCTGGCGGCTCCGGGGGGCGTATGCGGAAGGCGTGGTGCTGGAGGTTACGGTTTTCGGGTGCCGGATTCAGGTGGACTTTTCCAGGAATCAGCTGTCCCTGGGCGGGAAAACCATGCCGGTTTCGGCCCGGAAGGACGGGCTGGACCTGATTGGGATTTCGGACCGGCACAGCGTGGAGATTTTCGCCGACGGAGGCCGGGGCTATCTGGTCGAGGCGGAGGAAGCCGGGCTATGGGACCCGAATCTGCCGTGGCTGGTGGTGGCGGCGGACGGGGAGTACCAGGTGGAGGAAGCGGAGCTTTGTCCCATGGAGTCCATCTGGGAGAATTGCTGAGCGGGGCTGGCTTTGGGGGCGGGAAAACCATGCCGGTTTCGGTCCGGAAGGACGGGCTGGACCTGGCGGTGATTTCGGACCGGCACAGCGTGGAGATTTTCGCCGACGGAGGCCGGGGCTATCTGGTCGAGGCGGAGGAAGCCGGGC
>CAKTCT010000010.1 GCA_934539585.1 uncultured Oscillospiraceae bacterium
GGTTGCGCCCGAGGCGCAACGGGGTTGGATTTCGCTTTCTGCGGAAAGCGAGGAAGGGGCTTTGCCCCTTCCATCCCTACCAGCCTTTTTTCAAAAGGCTGGACCCAAAACTTGATTTGCCTACGCTGCGGAAAATTTTCCACAGCTACCTACAATTCGCTGCCGCGCTGCTCATTCGCCCTTGGAAAACGGGTCTTCCGAGGTGTCCAGAGGGTCATGGCCGGGTGCGGTTTCGGTCGCTTCCGGGGTCTTGGGGGTCTCGCTCAATTCGCCCTTCATCAGCTTATCAAAGGTCGCGCCGTCAATCTTCTCATGCTCCATCAGGTACCGGGCAACCAGATGCAGCTGGTCCATATGGGCGGTGAGGATTTCCCGCACGGCTTCGTAGCCGGTGTCGATGATCTCCCGGATTTCGTTGTCGATCTCCGCGGCCACGTTCTCCGAGTAGTCCCGGATGTGGTTGAAGTCCCGGCCCAGGAAGGGTTCGCCGTCGTCCTGGCCGTACACCACGGGGCCCAGCTTCTCGCTGAAGCCGTACCGCGTCACCATGCTCTTGGCCAGCTTGGTGGCACGCTCCAGGTCGTTGGACGCGCCGGTGGAGATGTCGTCCAGCACCAGGGACTCGGCCACGCGGCCGCCCAGGAGGGTGACGATCTCCTCCCGCATCTCCTTCCGGGACATGTAGCTCTTGTCATGCTCCGGCAAGGACAGGGTGTAGCCCCCGGCCATTCCCCGGGGGATGATGGACACCTCATGGACCGGGTCCTGGGTGTCGCTGTAAAAGGTGGCCACGGCGTGGCCCGCCTCATGGTACGCGGTGAGCTTTTTCTCCTTCTCGGAGACCACCTTGGAGCGCTTCTCGGGGCCTGCCACTACCTTGATGGTGGCGTCCTCGATGTCCTGCTCGATGATGGCCTTCCGGCCTTTCCGGGCGGCCAGCAGCGCCGCCTCGTTGAGGAGGTTTTCCAGGTCCGCGCCGGTGAAGCCCGCCGTGGACTTGGCCACTACGCTTAAATCCACATCAAAGCCCAGAGGCTTATTTCTGGCATGGACGCGGAGGATTTCTTCCCGTCCCTTGACGTCGGGATAGTTGACCACCACCTGCCGGTCAAACCGGCCGGGCCGCAGCAAGGCGGGGTCCAGGATGTCCCGGCGGTTGGTGGCGGCGATGACGATGACGCCCTCGTTGGCGCCGAAGCCGTCCATTTCCACCAGCAGCTGGTTCAGGGTCTGCTCCCGTTCGTCGTGACCGCCGCCCAAGCCCGCGCCGCGATGGCGGCCCACAGCGTCGATCTCGTCAATGAAGATGATGGAGGGGGCGTTTTTCTTGGCCTGCTCAAAAAGGTCCCGGACACGAGACGCGCCGACGCCCACGAACATCTCCACAAAATCGGAGCCGGAAATGGAGAAGAAGGGAACCCCGGCCTCTCCTGCCACTGCCCGGGCCAGCAAGGTCTTGCCGGTGCCGGGAGGGCCCACCAGCAGCACGCCCTTGGGGATGCGTGCACCCAATTCGTTGAACTTTTTGGGGCTCTTTAAGAACTCGACGATCTCCGCCAGCTCTTCCTTTTCCTCGTCGGCTCCGGCCACGTCGGCGAAGGTGGTCTTTTTGCCGGACTGGGCCGGGGTCTTCATATTGGCCTTGCCGAACTGGCCGATCTTGGCCCCGCCGTTGGCCTGCTTGAACATGAAGTACCACAGCACGCACATGCCGGCGATGAGCACCAGGTACGGCACGATGCTCCAGAGCCAGCTGTTGTCCGTGGCCGGGATCAGGTTGTAATCCAGGCGGCTGTCGGGGTGGGCGTCGTTATACTCGTCGATCATGGGAAGGACCTGCTCCAGGAAGTACCCCGGAGCCGCCACCCGATAGCTGATGGTCTTATTATCTCCCGCCAGCTTCAGGCTCATTTCGCCGCTGCCCACGTCCATGGAGAATTTCTCCACCTTCTGATCCTCAAAAAGGTAGACAATCTCCGAATAGGTGTAGGTTTTTCCCGCCGGGGTCAGCATCCGCATGAACATGGTGGACATGAACAGCAGCACGACCACGACGACCAGCAGCAGTACGATGGATCCGATTCGCTTCTTCTGCAAACAGATCACTCCTCTCGTCAGTTCCGGACATTCCGGAAATTATTTGGTGTAAACTTCGGGCTTCAGCACCCCGATGTAGGGCAGGTTCCGGTAGATTTCGTCGTAGTCCAGGCCGTAGCCCACCACGAACTCGTCGGGAACGGTGAAGCAGCAGTAATCCGGGGTCAGAGGGGCCACCCGGCGCTCCGGCTTGTCCAGAAGGGTGGCGATGCGGATGGAGGCGGTGCCCCGGTCGGAGAGCATCTTGGTGATATAGTGGAGGGTCTTGCCGCTGTCCAGGATGTCCTCGACGATGAGCAGGTCCTTGTTGTGGAGGTCAATGTCCAGGTCCTTGATGATCTTCACCACGCCGCTGGAGCTGGTGCCCGAGCCGTAGCTGGACACGCACATGAAATCGATGGTGCAGGGCAGATTGATGGCCCGCATCAGGTCGGCCATAAAAACCACTGAACCCTTGAGCACGCTGACCATCAGAAGGTTTTTGCCCTGATAGTCCTGGGTGATTTTCGCGCCCAGCTCCGCCACCTTCTGCCGGATCTCTTCCTCCGTCACCAGAATTTTCGCAATGTCGTCCCGCTGCTGCTTGATCTCATTCATCCTTGCGTTCTCCTTCCTGTCGTCTCTCCCGGGTGCAGGAGAGTATCCGCTCCGTGCCGGGCCCCGGGGCTCCCCGCCGGGAGAGGCCCGCGTATTCCGCCCAGAGGAGCCCGGCCTCGTCGGCCAGGACCCAGGCGTTCCGGCGCTGCCGGGGAGTCAGCCCCAGCTCACTGTAATACTTTTTCAAAGACCGGCTCCCCTCCCGTCCGTAAAGGGTCAGGCGGTCGCCGGGCAAACGGCTTCGAATCGATAGTTTCCCACTTATTGTATCATAATCCATGCAAAAAATTAAGTCGTTTTTATAAATTTTTTGGGTCCATTCCATTTCTTTGGCACTTTGGACCTGAAACCGCAGCCTCCGGCCGTCGGGAAGGGTGGGATTTGCCAAAAGCCCACCCTCTCCCGAAGGGAAAAGCTCCATAGAAAAGGACGTTTCTTCCTCCGGCGGCTCCTCCAATCGGAGGAACCCCGTCACCGCCCGGAGCCTTCCGCCTCCGGGGAGGTTGACGCTGCCCTGTCCCATGCGGACCATTTCCTCGGCGGCGGCGAGCAGCCCGTGATCCGGGGAAACGCCTCCTGCCCGGAGAAACCGGGCCGCCGCCCGGGCGACCAAACTCCCGTGAGCCTCCCGGAGGACCTCCAGCCGAAGCCCCCGGGGGTCTCTGGCTTTTTGGTACAGCTCCTCCCCCATCCGGTCCAGAAGCTCCCGGTCCTGCTGCAAGCTTTGAAGCATCCGGGCGGCGTTCTGCTCCGCGGCGGCGTTGACCGCCAGCAGCGCCGGCACCGCCTGGGCCCGGATGCGGTTCCGGGCGTAGGAAAGGTCGGCGTTGGTGGAGTCGGTGACATAGGAAAGGCCCTTCCGGCGGCAGTAGTCCTCCACCTGGTCCCGGGTGCAGAAAAGGATGGGCCGGACCACCTCTCCCCGCCGGGGAGGGATGCCGCAGAGGCCGTCCAGGGCCGTGCCCCGGGCCATGCGGAACAGGATGGTCTCCAGGTTGTCGGAAAGGGTGTGGGCCGTGGCGATCACGGCGTTTCCGCCGCCCCAGGCCCGGCGGAGGGCGTCGAAAAAGGCGTAGCGCTCCGCCCGGCCGCATTCTTCGAGGCCCACGGACCGCTCCCTGGCCAGGGCGGCGATATTCTCCCGGCGGACCTCCAGGGGGATGTCCCGTTCCCGGCAGAAGCTCCGGACGAACTCCTCGTCCCGGTCGCTTTCCGCGCCCCGAAGGCCGTGATTCAGGTGGGCGGCCAGGATGGGGACCCCCTTTTCCCACAAAAGCTGGACCAGGGAGACGGAATCCGCGCCGCCGGAGAACCCCACAATGGCGGGCCGCCCCTCCAGAAGGGAGAGGTCCGCCGTTTCCTCAAAGGGCCGGGCGTTTTCTTTACGGCTCATCTCGGTACAGCTCCACGTTGGAGAAGCGGGTGAACTCGCCCTGCCAGCCGATGGTCACGTCGCCGGTAGAGCCGTGGCGGTTTTTGGCTACGATGCAGGTGGCAAGATTGTCGTTGGCGGGATGATCCTGATTTTCCTCGTTGTAGTAAGCCTCTCGGAAAAGAAACAGCACGCTGTCGGCGTCCTGCTCGATGGAACCGGATTCCCGCAGGTCGGAAAGCATGGGGCGATGGCCCTGACGCTGCTCCGCCGCACGGGAAAGCTGAGACAGACAGATCACCGGGACGTTCAGATCCTTGGCCATGACCTTTAAACTCCGGGTGATCATGGAAACCTCCTGAACCCGGTTGTCGATGCGGGAGCCGGAGCTCATCAGCTGCAGGTAGTCGATGATGACCAGCCCCAGATTTTTCAGCCGCCGCAGCTTGGCCTTGATCTGGGAAACGGTAATGCCCGCCGAATCGTCAAAGTAGATGTTGGTGGCGCTGAGCCGCTGAGCCGATACCGCCAGCCGGGACCATTCCTCTGCGTCCAAGCGCCCCGTCCGCAGCTTGTCGCTGGCAATGGAGGCGTCGGAGCTGAGCATACGGGACACCAGCTGGGGGTTGCTCATCTCCAGGGAGAACACCGCCACGTCCACGTCGTTTTTCATGGCCACGTTGGCGGCGATGTTCAGGGCAAAGGAGGATTTTCCCATGCCGGGACGGGCCGCCACCAGGATCAGGTCCGACTTGTTGAGCCCCGAAAGCAGGGCGTCCAGGCCGGTGAACCCCGAGGGCAGGCCGGTGTAGCGGCTGTCGGTCTTGGTGTTCATCTGGTAGATCTCGTCGTAGACCCCGATGATGACCTCGCTGATGGGCTTTAAGTCCGCGGACTGGCGGCCCTGGCGGATGTCGTAAATCTTCTGCTCCGCGGCGTCCAGAAGGGCATTGGCGTCGCCGCCGGCCTCCCGGACCGAGGCGGCGATGTCCGTGGCCGCGGAAAGAAGGTTCCGCAGATAGTATTTCTCCACCACGATGTCGCAGTAGTGGGAAAGGTTGGCAGTGGTGGGCACCAGCTCCATCAGGTGCAGCAGGTAGGTCTTGGCGTTCTGGCTGTTCTCAAAGACCCCGGCCTGCTGGGACTCCTCCAGAAGGGTCACATAGTCGATGGGCCGGGAGGCGCTGAACATCTGGATCATCAGGCCGTAAAGCTCCTGGTGCTGCCGGGCGTAAAAGACGCCGGGGGCCTTGATGGCGCTCATGACCTCCGGGAGCTTTTCCGGGTCGATGAGGATGGCCCCCAGGACCGACTGCTCCGCTTCCAGGCTGTACGGAAGGTTCTGGCCGTAATCCGCAAGAGTTTCCTCTCCGGGCATTGTATCACCTCGTCTGGGTAAAAATGGAAAAAAGGGCGGATGCGGCTCCGCCCCTTCTGCTTATTCCTTGACCATGACCTTCATCACGGCCACAACGCCGTTGTGGAGCTTCAGGTCGAAGGAGAAGGTCCCGAAAGCCTTGATCTCGCTTTCCAGGGAGATTTTCTTCTTGTCCACGTCCAGCTTGTACTGGTCCTTCAGGGCCTGGGCGATCTCCTTGGCGGTGACGGCTCCGAAGAGCTTCCCGCCGGCGCCGGCCTTGGCGGTGACGGTGACGGTCTTGCCGTCCAGAGCGGCCTTGTTGGCCCTGGCGGCGTCCAGCTCCACCTGGGCGTGGTGGGCCTTGGCGGCGTCCTGGGTCTTTTTGGCGTTGATGGCGGCGGGAGTGGCCTCAATGGCCAGGCCCTTCCGCAGCAGGCAGTTCCGGGCGTAGCTGTCGGCGACCTCAACCAGTTCGCCTTTCTTGCCGGAGCCCTTGACGTCTTCCGTGAGAATTACTTTCATCTGTACTCTTCCTTTCGCGGGTCAGCTTTTCTGATGATCCCGATAGTATTTGTCGATGGCCTCCAGCAGGAGCTGTTTGGCCTTTTCCATTTCGGTGCCCTTCAGCTGGGCCGCCGCCATGGTGTGGTGGCCGCCGCCGCCCAGGGTCTCCATAATGACCTGGACGTTGATGGCCCCCATGGAACGGGCGGAGATGCAGATCTCCCCGTTGTTGTCGTAGAGGACGAAGGAGCCGTCCACGCCGTCGATGCTCAGGAGCTCGTCTGCGGCCTGGGGGGCCACGATGCGCATATCCTCGGAGCAGAAGTCGCTTTCCGCCACGGCGCACTTCTTATAAATCTGCGCGCCGGAGACGATCCGGGACCGCCGCTGGTAGGAATCCAGGGTGTTGGAAAAGAGCTTCCGCACCGTAATGGTGTCCGCACCGATGCGCCGGAGGTAGGCCGCCGCCTCAAAGGTCCGCACGCCGGTGCGGAGGACGAAGTTTCTCGTGTCCAGCATAATGCCGGAGAGCAGCGCCTGGGCCACCACCGCGTTGATGCGGCAGTTCTCGCCCATATACTGGATCAGCTCCGTCACCATCTCCGAAGCGGAGGAGGCGTAGGGCTCATGGTAGAAGATCACGGCGTTGTCGATGTGGTTGACCATCTTCCGGTGGTGGTCGATGACCACCACGGTCTTGCAGCGGCTGTAAACCTCCTGGGATTCCACCAGGTTCTGGGTGTGGGTGTCGCAGACGATGAGGAGGGTGTCCTCGGTGATCTCAAACAGGGCCTCGGAGGGGTCCACAAAGAGGTTGCCGCAGCCCTCTTTCATCACCATGTCGATGAGGCCGTTGGCCAGGTTCTTGTCCCGGTCCACCACCACGTCGGCCTGCTTTCCGATGGAGCGGATGGCGTAGGCCATGCCCACCGCCGCGCCGACACAGTCCAGGTCCCCGAACTTGTGGCCCATGACCAGAACCCGGTCGGCGTTCTGGATCAGCTCGGAAAGGGCGTTGGCCACGATCCGGGTCTTGACCTTGGTCCGCTTCTCCACGCCCTTGGAAACGCCGCCGTAGAACTCGTAGACCGTCTGGTTCTTGATGGCCGCCTGGTCGCCGCCCCGGCCCAGGGCCATATCCAGGGCCTGGCGGGCGGAGGCTTCGCTCTGGGCCAGGGTATCCTCCCCGCGACCCACGCCGATGGACAGCGTTACCGGCAGGTTGCCGTCGGTCTGAATGGCCCGGATGTCGTCCAGAATCTTGAAGCGGCTGGCGATGATCTTTTCCAGGTGCTGCTCCTCGGCCACCACCAGGAACTTGTCCCCGTCCAGGCGCTTGATGAAGCTGGTGGTCATGGAGCTGATAAAGTCCTCCAGGGTGCTGTCGATGGCCCCCAGAATCCGGGATTTCTCGCTTTCCTTGGCGTGCTGCATGACCTCGCCGTAGTTGTCCAGCATGATGAGCATCACCGACGGGCGGGTCAGCTTATAGAGGGAAGCTTCCTCCTGCAGCTCGGTGACGTCCACGAAATAGAGGGTAGCCAGCTGCTCCGGGCCCTCGCCCCGGGCGACGCCGTAGACCCGGTACCACCGGCCCCGGTACTTCACCACCCGGCCGCTGTCGGTGCAGAGGTCCTCCAGCCGCTCCTTGGTCACAAGGTCCAGGCTGGTGCCGTAGATGTCGTCATCGCCCAGAATCTGCCCCCGGAACAGCTCCGAGTACCAGACCACCTCCCGCTGGCCGCTGGCAATGACCACGGGGAGGGGGAAGTCGTGGAGGTAGTGCCGCTGTCCGGCGTCCAGCTGGTCCATGACCTTGTCGAAAATCCGGTGGATCTGCCGCTGCATGTAGACCATCTGCCAGATGCAGAGGCCGCACACCGCAGCCGCCACCGGCACGGCGACGCAGAACGCAATGGGACTGATGAACCAGGTGGCCGCCGCCAGTCCCAGGCAGACCACCATCAGGAGAATGAGGTACAAACGAAGATTCCAGAGCCGCTTGTGATTCATGTCGCTCTTGCCTTTCTTTCCTAATCACAGGGCTCATAGAGACAGAACCCCATTTTCTTTATTATAAGATATTTGCCCCGCCAATGCAAGAGGCGTTGGCGGGGCAAAGGGGGATTTTTCTCAGATTTCCATGATAATGGGCAGGATCATGGGGTCCCGCTTGGTCTTTTTGTAGATGAAGGAGGAAAGCTGGTCCTTGATGGAGAGCTTCATGGCGCTCCACTCCCGGACGCCCTTTTCCTGGCAGTCGCTGAGGGTCCGCTTCACCAGCTGCCGGGCCTCCTCCATGAGGGCCTCGGACTCCCGGACGTAGACAAATCCCCGGGAGACGATGTCCGGGCCCGCCACAACGGAGCCGGATTCGCTTTCGATGGTGGTGACGACGATGATCAGGCCGTCCTGGGCCAGATGCTGCCGGTCCCTCAGGACGATGGAGCCCACGTCGCCTACGCCGTAGCCGTCCACGAAGACCCGTCCGGCCTCCACGGAGCCGCCGGGCTGCATGGTCTCGCCGTCCAGCTCCGTCACCTGGCCGATGTCGGTGATGAGGATGCGGTCGGGGGAGATGCCCATCTCTTTGGCCAGCTGGGCGTGGGAGATCAGGTGCTTATACTCGCCGTGGACCGGGATGAAGAACTTGGGCTTGGTGATGGAGAGCATCATCTTCAGGTCGCCCTGGCAGGCGTGGCCCGAAACGTGGACCTCGTACATGGACTTGTAAATGACCTCGGCCCCCAGCTTCAGCAGGTCGTTGACCACCCGGGTCACGTGCTTTTCGTTGCCGGGGATGGGGGTGGCGGAGATGATGATATAGTCGTTGGCGGTGACGCTGACCTTCCGGTGCTCGCCGGCGGCCATCCGGGACAGGGCGGACAGCGGTTCGCCCTGGCTGCCGGTGGTGCAGATGACCAGCCGGTTGGCGGGGTAGCGGCCGATGTTGTCGATGTCCACCAGAACGCCGTTGGGGACGTTCAGGTACCCCAGCTCGATGGCCTTGGTGACGACGTTGACCATGCTCCGGCCGGAGACGGCCACCTTCCGCCCGGTCCGCACCGCCATGTTGACGATCTGCTGGATCCGGTGGATGTTGGAGGAGAAGGTGGCGATGATGATCCGCCGGTCCCCGGCCTTCTGGAACAGGTTCTCAAAGGCCGCGCCCACCTTCTGCTCGCTTTCGGAGAAGCCGGGCCGCTCGGCGTTGGTGGAGTCGGCCAGGAGGCAGAGGACCCCCTTGCTGCCGTATTCCGCGAACCGGGCGATGTCGATGGGGGTGTCGTCGATGGGGGTGTAGTCCACCTTGAAGTCGCCGGTCTGGATGACCACGCCCACCGGAGTGGTGATGGCCACGGCCATGGCGTCGGGGATGGAGTGGTTCACGTGGATGAACTCGATGGAGAAGCAGCCCAGCTGGATGGTCTCCCGGGGCTTCACCACGTTGAGCTTCGCCCGGCCCAGGAGCCCGTGCTCCTTCAGCTTGCCCTCGATAAGGCCGATGGTCAGGGCCGCGCTGTAAATCGGGATGCCGGTGCCCACCTTTTTCAGGAAGTAGGGGATGGAGCCGATGTGGTCCTCGTGGCCGTGGGTGACCACCAGGCCCCGGATGCGGTCCACGTTCTTTTCCAGCCAGGTAAAGTCCGGGATGACGATGTCCACGCCCAGCATATCCGCGTCAGGGAATCCCATGCCGCAGTCTACCAGGAAAATATCGTTGCCGCACTCATAGGCGGTGATGTTCTTGCCAATCTCGTTGAGGCCGCCCAGGGGGATGATCCGGAGGACCGGCTTTTTGCCCTTGCTCCGGCCTTTTCCGGAGGGGGTCCGGCGGTTCTGCCGGGCGGGGGCCTTTTCGGCAGGCTTCTCGGCGGGAGCCTTTTCCGCCTTGGCAGGCTTTTCGGCCTTGACGGGCTTCTCCGCCGCAGGCTTCGGGGCCTTGGCGGGCTTTTCCGCGGGGGCCTTCTGGGCCGCGGGCTTCTGGGAGCCGCCCCGGCGCTGTCCCCGGCTGTTCCGGGAACGGGAGGCGGGCTTCTCCTCCCTGGGAGCCTCAGCAGGCTTTTCGGGAGCCGGTTCCGCCTGGTTTTCCGCCGCCGTCAGGACCAAGCCCAGGTGCTCGGCGGAAGCGTTCTCCGCCGCCGGGGCGGCAGGCTTCCGGGAGCGCCCGGAGCGGTTATACCGCCGTCCGCCGGAGGAACGGGGCTTCTTTTCCGACGACGGGGTGTCGGAGAACAGGGCGTCGATGATCTTGGTCTGGTTGTTGTTCTGATCGTTCACACAAAATCCTTCCTTTTCCATGAGAATTTGCGGAACAAAGGCGGCGCAGGCACCAAAATAACGCGTTCCGGAAAATCAGCCGCTGTTCCGGACGCTTTTCAAAACCGAAAGTGTGCGCAAATCCAAGGCCAAACGGGGTTCCGTGGTTCCCGGCGCTGCCGGTAGCCGCCCATGGCCTTCCATCCTTTTTCCGCTATGTAGTTTTATGGACAAATTCCATCCGGGAAAGGGCCCGTATAATCCGAACCGTGCCCTTTTCGCCGGAAACTGCCGGATCCATCGCGGCAGACCTATTTCCTGAAACAACTTCGCAGAAGCCTTTCCGGGCGCATCCGAAGCTCCCCGCGGGTTTCCGGGGACTGACGCTTCCGGCCCTCCAGGGCTTGCGAAAGAATCCGAACGAATAGTTACCTGTATTATACCAAACTCCAACGGAACTGTCAAGCCGACATCCTCCCCCGGAGGCCCCTTTTCCGGGGAGCGAAAAATTTTTACATTTTTGACTCCCCGGGCAGATGGCGGTTCAGGAGCTCCTCCTCGGCGAAGCGGCAGAGTTCCCCGGCGGCCTCCATGCTGACCCCCTCGGCGGCCAGGAACAGGGCCCGGCCGCCCCGGGCCGGTGCGATGCGGATTTCCCCGCCCTCCACCGGGAAGCAGAGCCCCAGCTCCCCCGGCAGCAGCTCCCGGGGAGCCGCCACCGTCCGGGACACCACGGCGTACCCCGGCAGCCGGTCCTCCAGCTCCTCCAGGCTGCACCGGTTCTCCCGGAGAAGGGAGAGGAGCCGGATGCCCAGCATCAGCCCGTCCCGGAGAAAGGGCTGCCGGAGCCCCAGGCTCCGGGCGGTGCGGTCGCTGTCGCTGGAAAAGCCGTCCTCGTACCGGAGGGCCCGCCGCCCCCAGCGCTCCGCCAGCCGGTCCAGCACCCGGGGCGACGAAGCCGGGACTGCGGCGTCCTGGCCCCGGCGGAACAGGTCCATGCACACCAGCGCCAGAATCCGGTCGGTGAAAATGTAGTCGCTGACCTTGTCGTAGACCGAAACGTCCCTGCCGTCCCCGGAAAGCTGAAGGGTCAGCCCGCCCTCGGAAAACCGGCACCCCAGCCGGGAAAGGGCCTCCTCCGCCAGGAGCCCCACCGTCCTGCTGGCGCACTTCACCGAAACCGACATCCCGGTCAGGGTGCAGACTGCCGATTTGATCAGCTCGATGGGGTACAGCTCCCGGACCCCGTCCATGGGGAGGATGCCGCCGTACCCGGCGTAAGGGACCGGGGCCGCCGGGCTTTCCAAAAGCTCCAGCAGCCGGGCGCCCTCCTCCGGGGAAAGGGGCAGCCCGCCCCGGGAGCAGACCCGGACCCCCGCCCCGCCGACGTAAAGGCCGAAATCCGCGGCGGAGCGCCCCACGCAGTAGGAGAACTGGCTCTCGAAGCAGTCCCCGAAGTCCCAGGCGACGGCCCCGGTCTGGGCGATCCCCGCCCCGGCTGCCGCCGCCAGTGCCCGGAAGGCCGGCGCTCCCGACGAGGCGACGCCTACGGCTCCGCCGGACCCCAGCCGCCCCAAAGCCTGGCCCAGGGCCACCGCATCCGCCGGGGAAAACGCCCCGCCCCGCCGGGCGACCCCCTGGCCCTCCAAGTAAAAGCCCGCTTCTGCCGTTCCCATGGCCCTTCCTCCCGTCCCGCCGGAAAGCCCGGCGCTTCTGATGGTAGTATGCCGCGTTTTTTAAGGGCTATGCAAGGACGACGCGGCTGCTTGCCCCGCGACAAGCTTCATTAGCTGCGCGACAGGCTGCGCAGCGACGATTTGGGTGACCCGTGGGACAGTGACAAAGAAAGTTTTCGGTCCAGCCTTTTTCAAAAGGCTGGCAGGGTGGAGGGGCAGCGCCCCTCCTCGCCCTCCGCAGAGGGCGAAATCCAACCCCGTTGCGCCTCGGGCGCAACCCAAAACAGAAAAAAGGCGGCCCGCAGGCCGCCCGCGGATGTCCCCGCGGCCGAAATTTCGCAGAAATTGCGGCATGACGCACTCCGAATTCATCCAAAGCGAAAGCCCGCGCCAGCGAGTCGAAGCGTTTTGCCGTTTCTTCTTGCTGACGCGGGTTTTGTTTGTGCGTTTTTGCAGGACTGCATCCTGCGGGGAACCCCTTGATAGGGTTCCCCTCGGCCCGACAGCCCACCGGGCTGTCGGGCCTTCCCTTCCTGATCTCTTTGTATCATCAGGGATTTCGCCCTCTGCGGAGGGCGAGGAGGGGCACTGCCCCTCCACCCTGCCAGCCTTTTGAAAAAGGCCGGCTCCAAAACCTGGTTGTGTTGACTAGAGGCTCTACGGGGCCAGTTTTCCACATTTACTCGTGAGCTTTGTGAAAAACTTTTACAGTGCCGCCAGCGTTTCCCCCAGCTCCTCCCCAAACCCCAGCGCCCGGTACATCTCCCGGTCGCACGGGGCGCAGGTCACGGTGAGGCTGGCCATGCCCCGGTCCTTCTGCCAGCGCCGGGCCGCTTCCGCCAGGAGCCTGGCCCCGCCCTTTTTCCGGAAGGCCGGGAGGATATAAAAATCCTCGAAAACCCCGGTCTCCCCGCAGGCGAAGGTGGAAAAAACCGACGCAGCGCTGCACATTCCCACGGCCTGGCTGCCCCGCCGCAGGAAAAAGAAAACGATCCGCCCCTCCCGGACCCCTTGCCGGAGCCGGGACACCCCCTCCTCCGTCAGCGGTTCTTCGCCGACAGCGGCCCGGAAGCTGTTTTCCAGGGCCGGAAGGGCTTCGTCCTCCGGGTCCCGGAGCCGTTCCACGGTAAAGGGCAGGTCCTCCTCCGGGGGCAGGAGCAGCAGCGGCTCTCCCCACCGGTCCCGGCCGTTTTCCACAAAGCCCAGCCGTTTCCAGAACCGGACCCGCCGGGGCTCCCCGCAGTTCAGGGCAAACCATGCCGCTCCCCGGGCCCTTTCCCAATCCAGAAGGGCCTGGGCGCAGCGGCTCCCGGTCCCGTTCCCCCGGAACTCCGGGAAAACGCAGAACTCCAACAGGAAGCACTTGCCCTCCTCCTCGGCGTAAAGGACCGTCAGGGCAAAGCCGATGTCCCGGCCCTCCCGGCGGAAAAGCAGGAACCGGCAAGGGGCCTCCTCCCGGCTCCGGAGCCCTTCGATCCGCTCCCGGTACTCCGGCCCCAGAAAATACGCCCGGTCCGGATGGCCGGGGTCCGGGAAGATGTCCCGCTGGAAATACGCGGTCAGCTGCTCCCGGAAAAAGCGGCGGTCTTCTTCCGTCGCCGCCGGACGGATGGTAATGCTGTTTTTCATTGTCATTCCTCCAGAATCGATTGGAGGGTCAGAAAGCGCGGGCCCTCCGTACACGCTCGTTTTTCATATAAGACCACCCTTTCTGTTCTGAATTGTCCCGTTTCCCGGGAAAAAGAAACAGCCTCGGACACGATTGCATCCAAGGCTGTAATGGTGACCCGTGCGAGAATCGAACTCGCGATACCGCCGTGAAAGGGCGGTGTCTTAACCTCTTGACCAACGGGCCTTTGGTAGCGGCAAATGGACTTGAACCATCGACACTTCGGGTATGAACCGAATGCTCTAGCCAACTGAGCTATGCCGCCATAGGTTGTCCCAGACTTATCTAGCGGAACAGAAACTATTTTATCATAACCCGCCGGAGTTGTCAATAGTTTTTTCCGAAAAAGTTCAAAATATTCCCGATTTCTTTTTCCCGGGACAAAGCTCCCTATCCTTCCCGGAAAAACTCCACCCAATAGGCCCCCAGGACCTGGCTGCACGGGATCCGGGCGGCTTTTTCCACGGTAAAATCCTCCTTGGGATAGACCCTCCGGGGCGCGGATGGAACGGCGGGGAGGGTCTTCCCCTCGCTGACCCCATGGGCCCCCTCCGGCAAAAGCCAGCGGAAGGCGCAGTCGCAGAACTCCTTCCCGGCGGTAATGACCTCCGGGGGCCGCAGCTCCGGCGGATTCCCCAGGAAAAAGCACCCGGCGTTGTCCTTTTCGGCAGGACAGCCGCCCCGGACGCCTACGGGGGTAAAGGCGATCTCCAGCAGCGCCGTCCGGAAGGTCACGGTCCCGGCGGCCCGCTCAAAAGGCACCTCCGTCCAGAAGCCCAGGTTGAGCCAGCCCCGTTTGCCGTTCTTTTCCACGGCGGTGTTCAGCTCCAGACAGCCGGTTTTTCCGTCCCGGATTTCCGCGTTGACCCGGAGCACCGGCCGCAGAGAGGAAAACCCCTCCGGCAGCAGGGCGCGGAGCCGGTCCTGCTCCGCGCCGTAGGCCATGACGAACTGCTGAACCTTCATAACGCGCTCCTTTCAGCACCCGGGAAACTGCCGGGACAGGGCGATGAACTCCTCCAGAGAAAGCTCCTCGGGCCGGGCGGCGGGCTTCAGCCCCGCGGCGGCGATGGCGGCGGCGGCGGTTTCCTTGGAGATTTCCAGGCCCTGGGACAGGGTGTTGCACAGGGTCTTCCGCCGCTGGCCGAAGGCGGCCCGGACCACCCGGAACAGCCGCCGCTCCTCCTCCCCTTCCAGGGGGAGCTTGTCCCGGACGTCCAGCCGCACCACCATGGAGTCCACGTTGGGGGCGGGGTAAAAGCTCCCCCGGCTCACGGGGAACAGGACCCTGGGCTCGCTGTAATACCGCACCGCCGCCGTCACGGCCCCGCAGGCCCGGGAGGGCATGGGGGCGCAGAGCCGCTCCCCGGCCTCCTTCTGGACCATCACCGTAATGGCCCGGACCGGGAGCCGGCTTTCCAGCAGCGTCATGAGGATGGGGGACGTGATGTAGTACGGCAGGTTGGCGCAGACCACCACCTCCATCCCCGCAAACTCCTGGGCCAGCAGAGCCGGGAGGTCGGTTTTCAGGATGTCCTGGTTGCGGACGACCACGTTGTCGTACTCCGCAAGGGTGTAGTCGAGGACCGGCAGCAGGCGGCTGTCCAGCTCCACCACCACCACTTTTTTGGCCCGGGCGGCCAGCTCGTTGGTCAGCACCCCGAAGCCCGCGCCGATCTCCAGCACGCCGGTCTCCGGGCCCACGCCGCCCAGCTCCGCGATCCTGGGGCAGACCGAGGGGTTCACGATAAAGTTCTGCCCCAAGGATTTGGAAAAGGTAAAGCCGAACCGGTCCATGATTTCCCGGATGGTGCCCAGATTGGTGAGGTTTTTCACACGTTCACGTCCTTAACGGGACCCGCAGATCCCCAGTTTTTGAAAAAATTCCTGCCGGTCCGCCCCGTGGGGCCGGTTCCAGCGCTTCAGGCCGAAAAGGCTCTCCTTATCGGTGATGACGCTGACCCCTTCCTCGCAGGTCAGGGTCAGGGAAAAGCCCAGCTCCCGGGCCAGGTCCTCGGTCTCCCGGTTATAGAAGCCGTAGGGGTAGACCAGGGCCGCCGGTTCCCTCCGCAGATGGTCCCGGCACTTTTCCTGGAGAAGGAGCAGGTCCTCGGAAAGGGCCCGGCGGTAGGCTTCCGGCGTCTCCCCGGGGCGTTTCTTCATCCCCTTGCGGCCCTCCAGGCTGTGGAGGGCGTAGGTATGGCTGGCGATCTCCACCAGCCCCGATTCCTCCAAGGCCCTGGCCTGGTCCCAGCTCAGATGGGAGTAGGAGAGCTGCCGGGGCACGTCGCCGGAGTAAAGGTCGGTGTACTCCCCCACAATGGCCGCCGCGGCACGGAAGCCGTACTGCCGGAGCAGCGGCAGGACCACCTGCTCCATGCTCTCAAAGCCGTCGTCAAAGGTGAGGAGCACCGGATGCTCCGGCAGGCTCCCCACGCCCCGGACCGCGTCAAAGACCTCCCGGGGCGTCACCCCGGTATAGCCCGCGTCCCGCAGGAACTGCAGGTCCCCCTCCAGCTCCGAGGCGGAGATGACATAGTCCCCCAGGCCGCCGGAACCGTCGGGAAGAACGTTGTGGTACATCACCGCCGGAAGGGCGGTCCCCTCCTGGGGAAGGGCCTGGACCTCCCGGTCCTTCCCAAAGGGCCTGGCGATCCAGCAGGCGGCCGCCGCCAGGACCGCCCCCAGAAGTCCGGCCAGGGCCCGGGGCAGAGGCGGACGAGGGTTTCGGGAGCCGTACATGGGCATCTCCCCGCTTTCGTTTTTTGCCAGTATATTCCGGCGGGGGAATTTTTATACGCCCGGTTCCTCTATTGTAGCATATTCCCGGGGAAAAGACAACGTCACCGCCGGACCGAAGGGGCCGCCCCCATGACCTTTTTGTACACCCGGGAAAAGTAGCTGAGGCTCCCGAAGCCGCTGCGCTGGGCGCACTGGGTCAGGTTGTACTGGCCGCTGGCCAGAAGGCTCCGGGCGTTGTTGCAGCGGACGTAGTGGACGTACTCCACCAGGGTCTTCCCCGTGACCTCCTTGAAGGCGTGGCAGACATAGGACCGGCTGAAGGCCACGGAGGCGCAGATGTCCTCCACGGTAATGGCCTCGGCAAAGTGGCGGCGGATATAGGAAATGACCGCCTTGACCACCTCCACCCGGCGGCCGCCGTCCCCTTCCCCGGCGGGCTCCGCCGTTTCCGGACAGTTCCGGCGGAGATAGACGAAAAGCCGCAGGAGCCGGGCCCGGACCTCCGCCCGGTAAAAGGGCCCCTGGGCCTGGAGCTCCTCCAGGATGCCCCGGAGCTGCTCCGCCGCCTCCGGGTCGGGGACAAAGGGGGAAACAGCGGTGGACGGCAGGTCCTGGCAGGCCGTCAGCTCCGGGGCCAGGATCAGGCAGGCGTACCGGCAGGTCCCCTTGGTGTAGAAGGTATGGAGGCGGTTGGGGTTGATCACCGCCAGCTCCCCGGCGTTCAGGGGGATGCGCCGGGTCTCGGAGACGGCGATGCCGCTGCCCTCCAGGCAGAAAAGCAGCTCCGTGGCCTCGTGCCAGTGGAGGTAGGTGTCGCACAGGTCGGCGTTCAGGGTATTGATAGAGCAATACATGGGCAGCATGGCATCCTCATAGACGTCGGCGTCGTATTCGTAATAGCTCATGGAAAACCCTCCCTCCTTCTCTTTCATTGTATCATAAAAATCCATCCCGTTCCACCCCTTCTTGTGCACGATCGTACAAACTTCCCGCCGGTTTCTGCCTTTACTTTCCCGGTCCTTCCTTGCTAAAATGGAGATAGAACCTGAAAGGAGGAATTTCATCGTGTACGATTTTTCTATCGGCGTTGTTCTGGACTGCTTTCCCATGGACACCCGGGACGCCCTGAAGCAGGCGGCGGCCCTGGGCCTCGACGGCATCCAGGTTTATGCCATTGAGGGCCCCATCTCCCCGGAAATGACCCCCGCCGCCCGCCGGGAGTTCCGGGACCTGGTAAGCTCCCACGGCCTGACCATCTCCGCCCTCTGCGGCGACCTGGGCCACGGCTTTTTTGACCCCGCCCAGAACCCCGGAAACATCGAGCGCTCCAAGCGAATCCTGGACCTTGCCAAGGACCTGGGCGTGGACATCGTCACCACCCACATCGGCGTGGTCCCCGCCGACCCGGCCCACCCCCGGTACGCCATCATGCAGGACGCCTGCGGCCAGCTGGCGGAGTACGCCGACCAGCTGGGCTCCCACTTCGCCGTGGAGACCGGCCCGGAGCCTGCCGTCGTCCTCCGGGACTTCTTAGACAGCCTCCACTCCACCGGCGTGGCGGTGAACATGGACCCGGCCAACCTGGCCATGGCCTTCCGGGACAGCGCCGCAGACAACGTCCGCGTCCTGCAGAAGTACATCGTCCACACCCACGCCAAGGACGGCGTGCTGATCAAGCCCTGCGACCCGGAGATCGCCTACGGCATCCGCCAGCCCGAGGAGCCCTATTACGAGGAGGACTACTGTCTGGAGGTCCCCCTGGGGAAAGGCGACGTCTGCTGGCCCGATTACCTGAAGGCATTAAACGACATCGGCTATCACGGCTTCCTCACCATTGAACGGGAGACCGGGGAGGACCCCGCCGGGGACATCCGGCTGGCGGCTGATTTTCTGCGGCAATATGTCCGGCAGCCCCGCTGACCGGCCGAAAATTTTATCAAGGAGGACCCTGTTATGAGCAAACTGAAAGTCGCCGTCATCGGCGTTGGCAACATCTCGGAGTGCCACATCGAAGCCTACAAAAAGAACCCCAACGTGGAGCTTTACGCCTTTTGCGACATCAACAAGGAGCGTCTGGAGCAAAAAGGTGCCTACTATGGCGTGACCCGGCTGTACACCAGCGAAAAGGAAATGCTGGAAGCTCTGCCGGAGCTGGACGCCGTCAGCGTCTGCACCTGGAACAACCAGCACGCCCCCTGCACCATCATGGCCCTGGAAGCCGGGAAGAACGTCCTCTGTGAAAAGCCCATGGCCACCTCCGCCGCCGAGGCGGAAACCATGCTGGATGCCGCTAAAAAGGCCGGGAAGCACCTGCAGATCGGCTTTGTCTGCCGCTTCGGCGAGGACTGCAAGGTGGTGGAGGACCTCCGGGACAACGGCTTCTTCGGGGACCTCTACTACGCCAAGGCCAACTACCTCCGCCGCCACGGCAATCCCCAGGGCTGGTTCTGCAACAAGAAATACTCCTCCGGCGGGCCCCTCATCGACCTGGGGGTCCACGTCATCGACCTGACCCGGTTCCTCATGGGCAACCCCAAGCCCGTTTCCGTCTACGCCGGGACCTTTGACAAGCTGAAAGACCGCCCGGGCTGCAAGGACGCCCTGGGCTACTGCGCCAGCGTCCCCGAAGGGGAGAAGAACATCTTCGACGTGGAGGACCTGGCCGTGGCCCTGGTCCGCTACGACAACGGCGCCATGCTGGAGGTGGAGACCTCATACAGCCTGAACATCAAGGAGGACTATTACAGCCAGGAGCTTTTCGGCACCAAGGGCGGCGTGAAGATGTCCCCCGGCCTGGAGTTCTACACCGAGGTCAACGGCTACATGGCCAACATGCACCTGGCCAACGAGGCCCAGTACATTGACGACTCCCACATGTTCGACGACGAGATCAACCACTTTGTGGACTGCGTCCAGAACGGCGTTCCCTGCCGGGCCCCCGCCGAGGACGGCGTGCAGATCATGAAGATTCTGGACGGCATTTACGAATCCGCCCGGACCGGCCACGAAGTCATTCTGAAGTAAGGAGGGTCCCTATGCGGTTTGCTCTGAGCACGTACAGTCTGAGCGCCTACGCCGAACGCGGCGTCCTCTCCCAGCTGGGGGCCATCGGAAAGGCCAGGGAGCTGGGCTTCGAGGCCGTGGAGATCTGCGAAATCTGGCCCCACGACGGCTCCGACCGCCTGGACTACGCCAAGCGCCTCCGGGAGGAGTGCGAGCGGCTCTCCATGCCGGTGGCTTCCTATGTCACCGGGGCGGATTTCCTCACCTGCCAGGACCTGCCCAGGGAACTGGACCGGGTCTTCCGGGAGGTGGAAATCGCAAAGCTCTTAGGCGCGCCCAAAATGCGCCACGACGCCGCCCCGGAGCAGCCCTGGGGGCCCCAGGGCCCCATGAGCTTCGACGACTGCCTTCCCCGGCTGGCCGTGGCCTGCCGGCAGGTAACGGAATTCGCCCAGGAGCTGGGGGTCCGGACCATGGTGGAGAACCACGGCCAGTTCTGCCAGGACAGCGACCGGGTGGAGAAGCTGGTCAACGCCGTGAATCACCAGAATTTCGGCCTGCTCTGCGACATCGGCAACTTTGTGGACGCCGACGAGGACCCGGCCAAGGCCTGCGGCCGCATCGCCCCCTACGTCATCCACGTCCATGTGAAGGACATGCACCTGAAGCCCGGCACCGAGCCCTACCCCGGCGACGGCTACTACCCCACCCGGGGCCGGAACTGGGGCCGTGGGGCCATTGTGGGCCAGGGCAACGTCCCGGTGCGCCAGTGCCTGTCCATTCTCCGGACCGCCGGATACGACGGCGACGTCGTCATGGAGTTTGAGGGCCTGGAGGACCCGGCCTTCGCCTGCAAGGTGGGCCTTGACTATCTCCAGCGGTACCGCCGGGTCTCGGAAATCGAGTATTAACGGCTTCTGCAAGCGAAAAACACGGAGGGTTTCCCAAAATGGAGGCCCTCCGTGTTCCAATTTCTGACAGTTTTTCCCAAAAAGCGGCGAATTTGTCACTTTTTGCACCTTGCCCGGCGGGAAAGGAACCGCTATAATGGAAGGGAGAACCTTATTTCAGGTCCTCAAATTCCTCGGGATAAATCCCTTCCAGGGTATACCAGGAGGGAACGTCCGGCTCCCGCTCCAGCCAGCGGCCGTTGGTGAAATCGGGAATCGGCACCGGCGCGCCGCCCATGGCCGCGGAATCCTCGCTCAGACAGCCGATGGCCATCCAGGACGCGGCGGAACCGTCGGGATTTTTCCGACCCCCGCCACGGAACGAAGGGCTTTATTTCAGGTCCTCAAATTCCTCGGGATAAATCCCTTCCAGGGTGTACCAGGAGGGAACATCCGGCTCCCGCTGCAGCCAGCGGCCGTTGGTGAAATCGGGGATGGGCACCGGCGCACCGCCCATGGCCGCGGAATCCTCGCTCAGACAGCCGATGGCCATCCAGGACGCGGCGGAAACGTCGGGATTTTCCCGGTCCCCGCCACGAAACAGAGGGCTTTATTTCAGGTCCTCGAACTCCTCGGGATAAATCCCTTCCAGGGTGTACCAGGAGGGAACGTCCGGCTCCCGCTGCAGCCAGCGGCCGTTGGTGAAGTCGGGAATCGGCACCGGAGCGCCGCCCATGGCCGCGGAATCCTCGCTCAGACAGCCGATGGCCATCCAGGACGCGGCGTCGTAGACGTCGATGGGGGGCTTGCCGTCCTTCTGGACCACCTCCACAAAGGCCCGGAGGGTCAGGTAGTCCAGACCGTCGTGGCCGCCGTGGTACCCAAACTTCTCATAGGCGTCCCACAGGGGGTGGCGGTACTTTTTCAGCCACGCCGTATCCGGCTCCCACTTGCCCTCGCCCCACTCATCCTTGGGGCTTTCGCCCTCGATGTAGATGGAGTGGTTCAGCTCCCGCCAGGTGCCCTTGGAGCCCTGGAGCCGGAAGTCCTGGTTGTAGGGGTGGGGGGTGGTGCAGTCGTGGGTCAGGTGGATCATCTCGCCGTTGGCGCAGCGGATCATGACCCCGGCGATGTCGCCCTGGGCCACCCGCTGGCGGGCCAGCTCCGGACGGTCGGTGCGGTTTTTCTCGTACCATTCGTGGAGGCCCACGGCCTTGGTGGTCATGGCGGTCAGGGCCAGCATCCGGTTGCCCCGGTTGATGCCCAGAGCCTTGGCCACGAAGCCCAGCTCATGGGTGGGATAGATTTCGCCGTTGCGGTGGAAGAAGTTCCGCTGGCGGTAGTGGCGGTTGATGTCGCCGTTGCCGATCTCCTCCCGGAGGTCGTGCTGGTATCCCCCGGCGGCGTAGACCAGCTCCCCGAAAACCCCGTGGCGAACCATGTTGAAAAGGGCCAGGGTCTGATCGTCGTAGCACTGATTCTCCAGGAACATGAATTTCCGGCCGGTGTCCTCCACGGTATGGACCAGGTCCCAGCACTCCTGGACGGAGGAGGCCGGGCAGACCTCGATGGCCGCGTCCTTGCCGCAGTTCATGGCGTCGATGGCGATGCGGATGTGGGTGGACCAGTCGGTCATGACCACCACGGCGTCCACGTCCTCCCGGCGGTTGACCTCCCGGTAGTCGGTGGTGCCGAAGCAGTCCTTGCCCCGGGCCTTTTTCACCATTTCTCTGCCCAGCTCCACCCGGTCGGGGTAGACGTCGCAGACGGCGGTGATTTCCACGTCGGGCATTTCCAGCAGGGTCTCCGTCTGGCCGTATCCACGCCAGCCGAAGCCGATGATTCCTAAACGGATGGTGCGGTTGATTTCTCCGAATTTCATAAGTACCTCCTATTTCCCAAAAACGACCCAAAGCGCACCTTCGGAATACCCAAACGGCACCCTTATGCGCGGTTTTCCGAGCCGCAGATCCGGATGAGCCGGACGGCCAGCTCCGCAACGGACTCCCGGCCCGCTTTTCCGTAGACTTTGGGGTCCCGAACGGAGGAGTCTGTGTCCAAAACGCTGCGGACGCCCTTGGTATAGGCGATGCGGAGGTCGGTGGCGAAGTTCACCTTGCAGATGCCTTCGGCCACACAGGCTCTGATCTGCTCCTCCGTAAGCCCAGAGGCCCCATGGAGGACCAGGGGAATGCTGACCCGGCCGCGGATGACCTTCAGGCGCTCCACGTCCAGATGGGGGGTTTCCTTATAAACGCCGTGGGCGGTGCCGATGGCCACGGCCAGGGAATAAACGCCGGTCTCCTCCACAAAGCGGACGGCGTCGTCGGGGTCGGTAAGGTTGTTCCCCTTGGAGACCAGGGAGTCCTCCTTGCCGCCGATGCTGCCCAGCTCCCCTTCCACGGGGATGCCGTGGGCGGCGGCGTCTTCCACGGCCAGGCGGGTGTTGGCGATGTTTTCCTCCAGGCTCAGCTTGGAGCCGTCGTACATCACCGAGGTGTATCCGGCCAGGACCGCGTCGTGGGCCAGGGCCGTGGTGTCCCCGTGGTCCAGGTGCAGGGCCACGGGGATGTCCAGGTCCTTGGCCAGGGGCTCCACGATGCCCCGGAACAGGGCAAGTCCGCCGTATTTCACGGTGCCGGGGGTGGTCTGGATGATCACCGGAGCCCGCAGCTCCTTGGCGGCGGCCAGGATGCCCTGGGCCATTTCCATATTTTCCATATTAAAGGCGCAGACGGCGTAACCGTCCTTCTGTGCGTTCAGAAGCAGTTCCTTCGTTGTTGCCAGGGGCATAAATCGATTCCTCCTCAGTTCACCTGAATCCAGGCGTCCAGTCCGGTGGGGGCGTCGGGGTCGGAGCCGGTTTCCATGGACTTTTCATAAGCGGCCAGCTGACAAAGGTTCAAAAATGCGATGGTGCCTGCCGCTTCGCCTACCTCTGCGCCCAGACAGATGCTCTCCGTACCGGGGATTTCCCGAGGCAGGTTGGAATAAATCAGGATCTTGGCCCCCTTCTTCTGCAAATCCCGGATCAGAGCCTCCTGCTGGGGCTGGCCGTCGGGATAAAGATACACAAGAGCCAGCGTTTTTTCGTCCACCAAGACGATGGGTCCGTGGCGCACGTCCAAAACGTGGTGCTGGACTCCGGGAAGCTGAGAGATCTCCTGAAAGGCCAAAGCGCCCTCGGTGGCCAGACCGGCGCTGACGCCGTCAGCAAGGACCAGGGCCTTGTTCCAGTCCTCCTTGGCGATGCGGGCCATGAACGGCTGGGCCTTCTGCAGGTAAGCGGGGCCTTCCGCCGCCAGCCTCCGAAGCTGGGCCGGAAGAGTCTCGTCTCCGGTAAAGGCCGCCAGCAGGCTGAGCCCGGCGGCATAAAGGTTGCTGACGCTTCGGGTCTGACAGACGCTTTCGTCAAAGGCCCAGGGGATTTCCACGGAAATGGCGGAGCGCTGCCCCAAGGGGGTCTCTACCGCCGCCACCAGAGAGCAGAGGGTGAAGTTCACGCCGTCGGACTCCAAAGCATCGACGGCATGGAGGATCTCACTGGTCCGGCCGGACCGGGACACCGCCACCACCAGCGCGCCGGAAAGCTGCCGGCGATACCGGGTGTGATTCAGCCACAAATCTCCCGCCGCAAAGGCGTAGACCGGAAGGTCTGTCATGGCTCCCGCCGCGTCCCGCAGAGAGCAGGACACCATATAGCTGGAGCCGCAGCCCAGGAACACCAGGGCCTTAGGGGCCGCTTCCTTCCAGGCGGCGGAAAGGGCCTCCCGCTTCTTGTCAAAAAGGTCCAGGGTCTTTTCCAAGGCCTCGTATTGGTTCCGAATCTCCACAATGGTCTGATTCATTCTACATCCTCCTTTGGATCAAAGCAGACGGCCACGGCGCGGTCGTCCCAGTATTCGTCGGCGTGGATTTTCCGGGTGTTCCACTCGAAGTACTCCACGATACAGGGGCAGTTGTCGTTGGCGGCGTCAAATTCCACGCCCCGCTGGCGGCACCAGTCCAGAGCGTCGGCCAGGTCGCCCTCCTCCCGGCAGGACCAGAGGACCATCTGGACCCCCAGCTGCCGCAGCAGGGGGATGACCTCCAGCATCCGGCGGTTCTCCCTGCCGATATCCGGCCAGTTGTTTTCGCAGAGGGTGCCGTCAAAATCCACCGCGATAATGTAGGGATAGGGCCGGTCCCCCTGGGCGACCCGCTGTTTCAGCTCCGCGTAGGCCGGGGAATCCGGGCCCTCCGCCGCGGCCTTCAGAGCAAGGGACAAAACGCACATATCCACGCCTCCTCTTTTGGGATACTTTCAGTCTAGCATAGAATGGTTCCTTTGGATTTTTCATTCGTATCGTCATACTTTTCCGCACCCCGCGGAGAAAGGAGCGCCGTCATGAACAACAAGCCCTGGCAGAAGATCGAGTACACCGACCTTCCGGAAGTCTCAGAGGTGGGGAAAATGCAGATCCGCAACGCCCTCTGGCCTATGCCCATGGAGTCCCACCCGGAGGAGGTGGAGTTTCTCCTTCTCCAGTCGGGCTGCAAGCGGATCTGGGTGGAGGACCGCTGCTACGAAATGCTGGGCGGCGAGCTTCTGGTGGTCCTTCCCGGGGAGCGCCACGGCGCGGAGCAGGACGTCCAGAACCGCACCTCCCTAAGCTACTTCCTCATGGCCGTGCCCACGGCGGGGGAGCGCTTCTGCATGCTGGAGGAGGGAGAGCGCCAGGCCCTGTGGGAGCAGATTCAGGGGCTCCACGGTCGGAAGCTCAAGGTCTCCGGCGCGGTGTGCCGGGCCATGGACCGGCTCTACGACAGCGCCAACGCCGGAGGACCTCTGGAACGGGTCCGGACCCGGGTGTGCCTTCTGAACGTCCTTTTCCAGGTCCTCAAGGAGGCCGGGGACACCGGCGCGGCCCTTCCCGACGACATTGCCGACAGCATCCGCTACATCCGGGAGTCCCGGGGGGAGATGCCGGACATCGCTCAGATGGCCGCCCGGGTGAACCTTTCCGAGTCCCGGTTCAAGCAGAAGTTCAAGCAGGCCACCGGCATCCCTCCGGCGGAGTTCATGGTCCGGGAGAAGATCGACGCGGCCCGGCGCCTCCTGGAATCCGGCCAGCGGACGGTGACGTCCATTGCCATGGAGCTGGGGTTCAGCTCCAGCCAGCACTTTTCCGTGCTCTTTAAGAAGTACGTGGGGGAATCCCCGGTCCAGTACCGGAAAAACCATGAATTCGTATGATAGTATCTTTTGGGTGTAGAAGTTGCTTTTTTCCTATGTTACTATTACAATAGAAAGGAACGGAATCCGGCAGGGAACGGGAGGGACCGCATATGAAATGGTTTTCCAGAAAGCCCTTTGCGGCTTTACTGATCTCCATGGCGCTGGTGGCGTTTTTGCCGCTGCTGCTGAATAACCTGTTTTATATCCGGTTCCGGAACACGGTCCAGGACCAGCAGGAGTCCCTGACGGAGGAATCTTTGCGGTTCAGCGTCCAGCAGATCGACCGGACCCTTCTGGAGCTGACCGCCACCGGGATGCAGCTCAGCGACCAGTACCAGCGCCTGGACATTCCCGCCGAAAAGGACATGACCTCCGCCAGCCGCATGGAGCTCTGGGAGGTCCGGTACCAGCTGAAAAAGGAAATCTCCATCGGCTCGGAGTACGTCAGCGCCATCTACCTCTACTCGTCGGACTCCGGCCGGGCCATTGGCAATTACAGCCTCTATTCGAAGGAAATGCTCTACCGCGGCCTTTACAGCAGCCGGGGCATCCCCCGGGAGACCGTGGACCTTCTCCACCGGACCTACTCCCACGGGCAGCTTATCGCGCTGAGCGACGAAAACCTGGTCTTTGCCGTCAGCATCGGCAAAAACGCCGACGGCACGCCCAAAAAGCAGCTGGTCCTGCTGCTGAAGCCCAGCTTTTATTCCGCGCTTATCGACAAGGCCAACGTGGAGGGCGGCGTGTTCCTCCTTTTGGACAACGCCGGGACCGTTCTGGCCCTGAGCAACAAGACCGGCGCTGATCTGGACGCCGCCGCTCTGGAGCAGCTCACTACGGCCCGGCCCGCCGACGGCTTCCCGCTGTCCGGCAGCCCGGCCCGGCTGTTTTCCCTGAGCTCCGCCATCGGCGGGTACCAGGTCAAGGCCGCCGTGCCCTACTCCCACTTCCTGGACAGCAGCCGGGAGATGCAGAAGTACTACTGGATCCTCCTGACGGCTTCCGTGGGGCTGGGACTTGCCCTGGCCGTCTTTTTCAGCCGCCGCAACGTCATGCCCATCAACCAGATGATCGCCTACATCCGGAAAAACTACGGCAGCTCCGGCGGCACCCAGGGATTGGAACAGATCAAGACCGCCGTGGACTCCCTTCTGGACCAGCGCCGCTCCGACCAGGAGCAGCTGCGCCTATATGAATCCGCCATCGCCCGGAACCGGCTCCGGGACTCCCTCCGGGGCGACGCCGCCGAGGGGGAGGGCTTCACCCTTCCGGCGGGCTGCCGGTACGTGGTGGTGTGCTTCTCCGCGCCCCACTCCTGCACCCAGGAGGAGCTGACCTGGATCGGCAAAGCCCAGGCGGTCCTGCCGGAAAGCTGCTTCTGCCACAGCCTCCTGCTGGACGGCACGGTGGTGGAGGTCCTGGGCTCCGCCGGGCCGGACTTCACCGAGGACGCCGCCGAGGAGCTCCTCACCGCCCAGATCAACTGGATGGACCAGGAAAACGCCCCCGCCGTCACCGCGGCCTTTTCCAATCTCCACACCGATCCCCGGGAGCTGGACCGGGCCTACGGCGAGGCCGCCATGGCCCTGGACTTCTCCGGGGAGGAGGACGACGCGGTCCTCATCAGCTTTTCCAGCTGCAGGTTCCGGTCCTCCAGCCTTCTCCGGGACTGGCACCATCTGGATAAGCAGCTGCTTTTCTCCGGCCTGGTGGGCGACGGGGAGTTCGACGAGGCGGCCCAGCTCCTGCCGGGGCTGTTCCCCACGGAGTTCCTGGACGAATACTTCCCGGAGTCCGACATTTCCTCCCTGCACCTGGCTTCCCTGAAATTCCAGTTCCTCCACGACAGCGACAACCTCCGGAACAACCTGAACATCCCCGACGAGGACTGGACCCGGCTGTTCCAGGACCTGCTGTACTGCCGGACCCACCGGAAGCTCTTTTTCCTCATGAAGGACCTGCTGAAGCAGGCGGCGGACGCCAGCCCCCGGCTCCCCGCCGACTCTGAAAACGGCCGGATCAACGAGATCAAGCAGTACATTTCCCAGAACTACGCCGACCCCCAGCTCTCCGTTTCCTCCATCGCGGAGGCCTTCGGCCTTTCCGCCAACAACCTTTCCCAGCTGTTCAGCCGGAAATCCGACCAGGGCGTTTTGGACTACATCCACAAAATCCGTATGGAAAAAGCGGCGGAACTGTTGAGAAAGAATCAGAATCTGACAATCCAGGAAATCGCCGCCCAGACCGGTTACGCCAGCATCCTCACCTTCAACCGGAAATTCAAGGCGTTTTACGGCCAGACTCCTACCGAGTACCGCAAGGGCCTTTCCCGGAGCTGACGGGCTTTGTCAGAAATCGTTTTATAAGAAAATTACCCGGACAGAAGACCGATTCTGTCCGGGTAAGCTGTTTTTCTACACAAAATCCGTCACGTTTCTGTCATTTTTTAGTCAAAATCCCGTCAGAAACTGTTGCTTGCAAAAAAATCCTTCATCCCGTATAGTAAAGGTGTACTTACGGCGGAGATTTCCCGCCGAATCATGAAGGAGGATTTCCAAGATGAAAAACCGCAAGCGCTTCGCAAGAATCCTTTCCGTCATGCTGTGTTCCCTCATGGCCGCCACCGCCATCAGCGGCTGCGGAAACGGAAGCAGCGAAAGCAGCAGCACCCCCGCCTCCACCGGCTCGGAATCCACTCCGGTTTCCAGCGCCAGCGACAAAGGCCCCCTGTACATCGAGGGCAGCGAGGGCGTGACCCTGACCTACTGGATCCCCATCGACAGCACCGCCGCCCAGCACTATGAGACCCTGGCCGAGCACCCCTACTTCCAGTGGCTCAAGGAGCAGACCGGCGTCAACGTGGAGTTCATCCATCCCTCTTATGAGCAGATGGAGCAGCAGCTGAACCTGATGATCGCCTCCAACAAGTATTACGACATGCTGTACGCTCCCAACTATCCCGGCGGCCCCCAGGCCGGCATTGACGAGGGCTGCTTCATCGACCTGAACCCCTATCTGGACGAGTACATGCCCGACTACAAGGCGGCTCTGGACTGCAGCGACGGCTCCTTTGCCTCCTGGGAATGGGGCAAGGAAAAGGACCTCTATGACCTTCTCCCCCAGGACGCCTTCCGCCGGTACAACACCACCAAGAGCGGCGCGCTTTACTGCGTCACCCAGATCTGGAGCCAGTCCTACCTCCCCGAAACCGGCCCTGTCATCCGGAAAGACTGGCTGGACGAGGCGGGCTTAGAGGTTCCTGAGACCCTGGAGGAGCTGGAAGTCGTTCTGGAAGCCTTCAAGGCCCGGGGCGACGATGTGGTTCCCATGAACCTGGGCGCCTACGGCTACAACGGCAACGACGGTGCTATCGTCAGCGCCTTCGGCCTGTACCCCAACTTCTGGACCATGAGCGACAACGCCACCAAGGTTGAACCCCACGCCTACACCCAGGACGCCTTCAAGGATTACCTGACCCTGATGAACAGCTGGTACTCCAAGGGCTACATCGACCCCGACTTCATGAACCGGGACGACAACGGCGTCCTGGCCATGTTCCTGGACGACCGGCTGGGCGTCTACTGCGGCAGCTGGTCCACCCCGGATCAGTTGGAAGCCTACTACACCGGCAACGATCCGGACTTTGAGGTCGCGGCCATGACCCTGCCCCGGCAGTCCAAGGACCAGCAGCTCCACTGGTGCAACCACTACATGAGCGTTCCCAGCAACAACACCGTCATCACCACCTCCTGCGAGCACCCGGAGATCGCCGCGGCCTGGCTCAACGTGGGCTTCACCAAGGAAGGCATCCTCCACTCCAACTACGGCATCGAAGGCGAGACCTATGAGATTCGGGACGGCGCTCCCTACTTCACCGACGATTTCGTCAACAGCACTGTGCAGGATTACCTCTGGAGCTGCGTGCTCTTCCCCAACAGCTCCAGCTACGCCAGCCTCCGGGCCGCCTTTATGCGGCACAACCCCGACCAGGAAACCGAAGTTTCTCCCGCCGCTGAGACCATGATGACCTGGCAGGAAAACGCCGACTGGGATTCCGTCTGGACCTACGTCACCTTCTCCGACGACGGCTGGGGACAGTTTGACACCGCCTACAACGACGCCGCCACCTACGCCGATCCCATGGTGCTGAAGTTCATCATCGGCGAGGAATCTCTGGACAAATTCGACGAATTCAAAGAAACCTGCAAGAAGCTCGGCATGGACAAAGCCCAGGAGCTGGCCCAGGCCGCCTTGGACGACATGACCGAATAATCCTCATCGCTAAAGGAGAGATTGCACCGTGTTACGCCGACTGAAGCTGGATCTCCAGCGCAATTACCAGGCTTACCTGATGGTCCTGCCGTCCATCGTTCTGATCTTCATCTTCGCCTATATTCCCATGTACGGCATCCTTATGGCTTTCGAGAACTACCGTCCTCAGCTGGGGGTGCTGGGGAGCAAGTGGGTGGGGCTCTATCACTTCAAGGACTTCCTCACCTCTCCCCACTCCCTGAACGTCATACGGAACACCCTTTTCATCAGCGTATACAGCCTGCTGGTGGGCTTTCCCTGCCCCATTCTTCTGGCGCTGCTTCTGAACGAGGTCCGGTGCCAAGCATACAAGCGCACGGTGCAGACCATCTCCTACATGCCCTACTTCATCTCCAACGTCGTAATCTGCGGCATGATTAAATCCTTCATGTCCTATGACGGCGTGTTCAACCAGATCACTGCGATGTTCGGCATGGCTCCCAAGAGCTTTTTGAGCGACCCCGCCCTTTTCCCCAGCGTAATCGTCTTTTCCGACCTGTGGCAGTGCATTGGATGGAACTCCATTATCTACATGGCTGCCCTGGCCGGGATCGACCCCGACCTGTACGAAGCCGCCCACATCGATGGGTGCGGGCGGCTCCGGCAGATGTGGCACATCACGCTGCCGGGCATTGTTCCCACCATAATCACGCTGCTGATTCTGAGCATCGGCGGCCTCCTTGGCGCAAACTCCGGTAAAATCCTGCTTCTGTACAGCCCCCTGACCTATGAGACCGGCGACGTCATCGGCACCTTCATCTACCGCCGGGGCCTCCAGGGCGGCGACTTCAGCTACTCCACGGCGGTGGGCCTTTTCCAGACGGTGATCAACTTCCTGCTGCTGATCTTCGCCAACTGGTTCAGCAACAAGACCACCGAAACAAGTCTTTGGTAAGGGGGATCGTCACATGGCCAACCGCAACCGCATCAAACGGACCAAGGGCGACGTCGTCCTGGACGTGATCATCTACATTCTTCTGACGCTTCTGGCCCTCATCTGCCTGTATCCGCTGTACCAGGTGGTGGTCGTTTCCTTCAGCGATCCCAGCATCGTCCAGAGGAAAAACGGTATGCTCCTGGCGATCGAGGGCTTTCAGACGGACGCCTATAAAATGGTGTTCTCCAATAAAAACATTGCCACCGGCTTCAAAAACTCCATCTTCTACATCCTTGTGGGCACCGTGCTGCAATTGGCGACCACGGTGACGGCGGCCTACGTTCTTTCCAAGAAGAACGCCATGCTGAAAAAGCCCATTATGATCTACTTTTCCATCACCATGTACTTCAGCGGCGGATTGATCCCCACCTTCCTGCTGATCAACCAGTTGGGGCTCATGAACACCTGCTGGGCCATCCTGCTCCCCGGCGCCTGCAGCGTCTGGGACATCATCATCATGCGGACCCAGTTCGTCAGCGTCCCCGACGGGCTGAAAGAAGCGGCCACCATCGACGGGGCCAGCGACTTCACCATTCTGTTCCGGGTTCTGCTGCCGTTAAGCGGCGCGGTCATCGCCGTGCTGGTGCTGTTCAGCGCCGTGGGCTACTGGAACATGTGGTACGAGCCCATGATCTACCTGACCAAGCGCTCCCAGTACCCCATTCAGTCGGTGCTCCGGGAAATCCTCATCGACAGCAACGCCCAGATGATGGCCGGCGCGGGCAAGGTCCAGATCAAGATGGATACCAGCAAAAACAAAGCCGTCCAGACCCTGGTCAAGTACGCCAACATCGTCGTCTGCACCGTGCCCATCCTGGTGGTCTACCCCTTCGCCCAGAAGTACTTCGTCAAGGGCGTCATGGTGGGCTCTCTGAAAGGATGATTCTATGAACTGTCTCATCGGCGCAAAGCGCCTGCTTACCCCCAACGGTTGGGCGGAAAATCAGGTCCTGGACATCCGGGACGGCCGCATTTCCCGCATCGCCTCCGGCCGGACCGCGGACTACGCCGCGGACATCGTGGCCCCCGGCCTCATTGACCCCCACCTCCACGGCGGCAGCGGCTTCGACGTCATGTCCGCCACGGTGGAGGGCATGGAAGCCTGGCTCTCGGACCTGGCAAAGTCCGGGGTGGGAGCCGTCCTGGCCTCCCCCTACACCTCCCCCACGGAGCAGATGCGGGATTCCCTCGCCGTCATCCGCACCGTCATGGAGCGGCAGAAGGAGGGCGCGCCCGGGGCCAGGCTCCTGGGCGCTCACTTGGAGGGCCCCTTCATCAGCATGGAGCGCCCCGGCTCCATGGAAACGCAGTACATCCAGCCCCCCACGGAAAAAGCCTGCCGGGAGCTGATTGAAGGCTACGAGCCCATCATCCGGGAAATGACCCTGGCCCCGGAGGTCCCCGGCTGCGGGGACCTGGTCGATCTGCTCCTCCGGGAGGGCATCCGGGTCCAGGCCGGGCACTGCGACGCCACCTTTGGGGAGGGCGAAGCCGCCTTCCGCCGGGGAGTGGGCTCCATCTGCCACTTCTTCAACGGCGCGCGGCCCATCCGCCACCGGGACCCCGGCTTCCTCACCGCCGCCCTGGTGACGCCGGACATCTACTGCGAAATGATCACCGATTTCGTCCATCTGGACCCCGGCGCTGTCCGCCTGCTGTGGAAGTGCAAGGGCCCGGACCGGCTCATTCTCATCTCCGACGCCGTGAGCACCACCAACCTCCCCGACGGCCGCTATTTCGACAACGGCATCTGGGTCGTGGTCAAAAACGGCCAATCCCGAACGGAAGAAAGCGGCGGCCTGACCGGCGGCGGCACCTACCTGCCGGGGGCTGTACGGAACCTGGTCTCCATTGGAATCCCCGCGGACCAGGCCCTCAACGCCGGAGCGGCCAACGCCGCCCGGTGGCTCCAGGTGGACTCCGGCATCCGCCTGGGCGCGGAAGCCAACCTCACCGGCTGGACGGAGGACCTGACCCCCCTCTTTACCCTGGCCGGGGGACACATCCACCAAAAGGAGGCCGCCCATTGAACGCCATCGGCATCGACATCGGCGGCACCGCCATAAAGCTGGCCCTGATCGGCGAGAACGGGACCATCCTCCTCCGGGCCCAGACCCCCACCCCTGTGGGGAACCCCTCCGCTCTGGCGGAGGCGGCGGCAGGGCTCATCCGGGAAAACTGCCCGGACTGGAGCGCCCTCCCCATCGGCGTGGGCTGCGCCGGGGACGTGGACCCGGAAACCGGCATCGTCACCGCCGACAACCTAGGCTGGACCCAGGTCCCCCTGGGCTCCCTTCTGGAAGCGGCCTTGGGCCGCCCCGTCCGCCTGGAGCAGGACACCCACGCCGCCATGATGGCGGAATGGGCCAACGGCTCCCTGAAAGGCGAGAAAAACGCCCTTTACCTGACTCTGGGCACCGGCGTCGGCGGGGGAGCCATTCTGGACGGCCGCCCCTACCGGGAGATCCGCCGCCCGGGCTCGGAATTCGGCCACATGATCACCCACGCCGGCGGCGAGCTCTGCCCCTGCGGCGAACGGGGGTGCTATGAGCGCTACGCCTCCTCGGCGGCACTGGTCCGAAGGGCCCCGGGGTACCAGAACGCCCGGGAAATCCTGGACGCCGTCCGGGCCGGGGAACCGGCCGTCCTCCCCATCTGGGAAAGCTACATCGAAGAAGTCTGCGTGGGGCTCATCAGCCTCATGGCCATTTTCTTCCCGGACGTCATCTCCATCGGCGGGGGCATCAGCGCCGCCGGAGACTTCCTTCTGGACGCCATCCGGGCGGGGCTGAACCGCCACGAAAGCTACCGGAAGTACTATTCCGGCATCCGGGTCTGTCTGGCGGAGTTCTGCAACGACGCCGGGGTGCTGGGGGCTGCGGCCTCCGCCCGGCGGGAAATGGAGAAGAACCCCCTGTCGTTCAAAGCTGAGTAAAATATCCCGGCGGGGCTTTTGGGTCCGCCGGAAAGAAAAAGGAGCAATCAATATGGATTCCCTCTCTGTACAGGAAATGCAGGACCTGCAAAAGGAGCTGCACCGGGTCTATGAAGACGACTGGGGCGAGCTGGGCCCCGACGTGGCCATGGAAAGCCTCCTCTGGACCATAGGCGAGGTGGGCGAGGTCATTGACGTCATCAAGAAAGAGGGCTGCGACGCCATCATGAACGACGGCGCTGTCCGGTCCCACTTTACCGAGGAGGTCTGCGACGTGCTCATGCACCTCACCGATTTTCTCCTCTGCCTGGGCATCACCCCCGAGGAAGTCAGCGAGAGCTTCCGGGCCAAGCAGAAACGGAATCTGGAACGCTGGAAATAATTTCAAAAGGAGCATTTGCGTATGGACAAAACCTACTTTTTCTGCGGATGGGAGCCGGAGAGCTACCGCCTGATCCGCGGCACACCCCCCTCTTACGACAAAAAGGCCATGGAAATGACCTGCTGCCGCAACGATTTCGCCGCCGCGTCCCTTGTTCTGCAGAACGGGGAGCGTTTTGTCCTGCAGCTGGAAAATCACGCGGAATTTTACCCCCAGTGGAATTTCCCCTGGGGGAAGTTTCTGGTCATCCGGCCGGAGGTGGACTGCCCCGGCCTGCCGGACCTGACCCTTTCCCGGGTGCAGATGCATCAGGACGACGACCGGGTGGAAAAGGCCGACGCCCTGTTCGACTGGGGCAGCGAAATCGTGGAGCCCTGGCTCCCCATCCAGCTGTTTCTCCGGCTGAACGTCCCCGCCGATACCGCCGCCGGGACCTATTCCGGCGCGGTCCGTCTCTTCGCCCACCGGCATTTTGAGGACGAGGAGCTCATCGAAACCCTCCCCTTCACCGTCCGGGTGGCGGACGTGGCCCTTCCCGCCGGAGAGGACCGGAAGTTCCTCCTGACCATCTGGCAGTACCCCGCCAACATCGCAAGGCATCACCAGGTCCCCCTTTTCTCCGACGCCCACTTTGCCATCCTGGAGGACTACACCCGGACCCTCAGCGAAATGGGCAATGTGACGGCCACCGTCACCGTCTCCGACATCCCCTGGGTGGGCCAGGCGTGCTTTTTGAAGACCGACCCCTTTTCCGATCTCTTTGAGTACAACTTCGTCCGCATTTTCCGGGAGGCCGACGGCAGTTTTTCCTACGATTTTTCCATCCTCAGCCGGTACCTGAACCTCTGCCGCAAGTACGGCATGACCCGGGAAATCCACATCTTCGGCCTGGTCTACAACTGGACCCGCCCGGAGTGCGACTACGGCAACATCACCGACGACTACCCCGACGCCATCCGCCTGCGCTATCTGGACAAGGCGGACGGCTGCGCAAAATACATGCGGAAGGCCGCGGACATCAAGGCCTACATCTCCGCCCTGTACCGTTGGCTGGACGCGGAAGGCTGGCTCCCCTACTGCCTGGTCTCCCCGGACGAGCCTGCGGACATGGAAGCCCTGGAGCGCTCCACTGCCGTGCTGCGGGAGGCCGCTCCCGGCTTCAAAATTCAGGCGGACTACGACCCCTTTTTCCTCACCGCCCACCCGGAGCTGCACATCGAAAGCTACATTCCCCTCATCGACACCATTGTCCGGGGGGAGGAAAAGGAAAAGGGCATCACCCAGAAGGCCATGGCCCAGTGCCCCGGCTCCCACGCCTGGTACACCTGCTGCTGGCCCCGGGCCCTGAACACGCTGCTCTGCTCCCCGCTGATCGAAAGCCGTCTCATCGGCCCCTTTACCGAATGGCTGAAGCTGGACGGCTTCCTCCGGTGGGCCTATACCTGCTGGCCCGCCGACCCCATCCGGGACGGGAAGGCCATGCAGTGGCCCGTCGGCGACGCTTATTTCGTCTATCCCAGCGCCGGAGGGCGGCCCATCCTCTCGCTGCGGTACTTCGCCCTGAAACGAGGCGAGGGAGACTACGAGCTGATGCAGATGGTCAAGGAGCGCTGCCCCGGCGGCGAAGCCTTGGTAGACAAAGCCCTGTCCACCCTGATCCGGGAGCCGGACATGGCCAAATGGAACTGGGGCGAAGCCACCGAGGCCCAGTACAGCCTTACCCCCGCCGACTATGACGCCGTCCGGGAGACCCTGATCAACGCCCTTCTCAACGTCTGACCGAAAGGAGTTTTTTCCATGCCGATGCTTTATGAAAACAGCCTCTACTGCGGCTGGCAGCACGAGAGCTTCCGCGCCGCAGGCGGCCAGGACCCGGTATTCGACAAAGAATCCATCACCCTGTCCTGCTGCCGGGGCGACTGGGCGGCGGCTTCCGTAGCCGTCCGGTACACCGGCCCGGTGGTCCTGGTTTTGGAGGACCGGGCGGACTTTACACCTGTAATGAACCGCCTTCCCGGCAACCCCGCTGTCACCATCCGCCCCCAAGCGGTCTGCCCCGGATTAGACGTGACCCTTTACCGGGCGGGAATGGTCCTGGACGACGACCAGGTCTATAAAACCGACCCCCTTTTCGAAAACGGTAGCCAGTATTATCACACCTGGAACCCCATCCAGCTGTTTCTGGAGGTAAAAGTCCCCGCCGGGACCGCCCCCGGCGTCTATTCCGGCGAAGTGCGGGTCTATCTCCACCGGATGTTCGACGATGAGGAGCTGGCCAAGGTCCTGCCCTTCACCGTGGAGGTTGCCGATGTGGTCATGCCCGCAGGCCCGGACCGGAAATTCCATCTGGGCATCTGGCACCACCCCGCCAACATCGCCCGGCACCACGGCACGGCCCTGTTCTCCGACCGGCATTTCGAGATTCTGGAGCACTACATCCGCTCCCTGGCCGATATGGGCTGCGTTGTTTCCTCTGTCACCGTGGCGGATATTCCCTGGGCGGGACAATTCTGCTATAATAAGTATGACCCCCTTTCGGACCTCTTTGAATACAACCTGGTCCGGATCACCCGGGACAGGGACGGGGTCTTCCACTACGATTTTTCCATCCTGGACCGGTACTTAACCCTCTGCAAAAAGTACGACATGACCCGGGAAATCTACCTTTTCGGCCTCATCCGCAACTGGACCAGCGAGACCTACGGCAACATCACCGAGGATTACCCCGACGCCATCCGCCTGCGCTACACCGACGAGGCCCGGGGCTGCGGGAAATTCCTGCGGAAGACTGCGGACATCAAAGCCTACATTTCCGCCCTGTACCGCTGGCTCAAGGAAAAGGGCTGGGCGGAGTTCTGCGTCATTTCCGCCGACGAGCCCCCGGATATGGACGCCTACAACCGGTCCCTGGCCATCCTCCGGGAGGCCGCCCCGGACCTGAAGACCCAGCTGGACATCCCGCCCTCCCTGATCAACCAGCGGCCGGAGCTCCACTTTGACAGCTACACCCCGGCCATCGACGCCATCGCCAACAGCGAAGCGGAGGAGCCCGGCGCCACCCGGAAGGCCATGGCCCGCTGCACCGGAAAGGTCTGCTGGTCCACCTGCTGCTGGCCGTTGACCCCCAACACCTTCCTCCGCTCCCCCCTGCTGGAGGGCCGCATCCACGGCCTGCTGGCGGAGTGGCTGAAAATGGACGGCTTCCTCCGGTGGGCCTACACCTGCTGGCCCGCGGACCCCTACGCCGACGCCGCCGTCATGGATTGGCCCTACGGCGACGCCTACCTGGTCTACCCCGGGAAGGACGGGTACCCGGTGCTGTCCCTCCGGTACTTCGCCATGAAGCGGGGCATCGGGGACTACGAGCTGATGCAGATGGTCAAGGCGGAGTGCCCCGGCGGCGAAGCCTTGGTGGACGAGGCCCTGACCCTGATTTTCCGCCAGCCGGATGTTACAAAGTGGAATTTCTACAAAGCAGATAACTCTCAGTATAGCTTTGATCCTGCCGATTACGAAGAAGTCCGGGCCCGCATGGTCCGCGCCCTACTGGACGCCCGGAAGAAAAAGGAGCGTCGATAACATGAACCGTTCAGAACTGCTAAGCAAGGTCGATCACACCCTTCTGGCCCCCCAGGCCACCTGGGCCCAGATCGAAGCCCTCTGCAAGGAAGCGGAGGAGTACCGCACCGCCTCCGTCTGCATCCCCCCCAGCTACGTGGCCCCGGTGCGGGAAGCCTTCCCGGAGCTTTGCATCTGCACCGTCATCGGCTTCCCCAACGGCTACAACACCACCGCCTGCAAGGTCATGGAGACCAAGGACGCCATTGCCAACGGCGCCGACGAGGTGGACATGGTCATCAACATCGGCTGGGTCAAGGACGGCCGCTATGACGCGGTCCTGGACGAGATCCGCCAGCTGAAGGCCGCCGCCGGGGAGCATATCCTCAAGGTCATCATCGAAACCTGCCTCCTCACCGAGGAGGAAAAGATCAGGCTCTGCCAGATCGTCAGCCAGTCCGGCGCGGACTTCATCAAGACCTCCACCGGCTTCTCCAAGGCCGGTGCCACCGCCGAGGACGTCCGCCTGATGCGGGAGCAATCCGCTCCGGAGGTCAGGGTCAAGGCCGCCGGGGGCATCAGCAGCCTGGCCGACGCGGAGCTTTTCCTCTCCCTGGGAGCCGACCGCCTGGGAACCAGCCGTCTCATCCGCCTGGTCCGGGAAGAAAAGGAGAATAAAACATGCTGAGCAATGAACTCATGTACCACCTGAACATCCGCCCCGGCGACGTGGGCCGCTACGTCCTCCTCCCCGGGGACCCCGGCCGCTGCGAGCAGATTGCCGCCTACCTGGACGACCCCAAGCTGGTGGCCTACAACCGGGAATACAAGACTTACACCGGCACCCTTCTGGGGCAGAAGGTCAGCGTCACCTCCACCGGCATCGGCGGACCCTCCACCGCCATCGCCGTGGAGGAGCTGGTCAAGTGCGGAGCGGACACCTTTATCCGGGTGGGCACCTGCGGCGGCATGAACGAGCACGTGGTCCCCGGCTCCCTGGTCATTGCCACCGGAGCCATCCGGGCCGAGGGCACCAGCCGGGAGTACCTCCCCATTGAGTTCCCCGCCGTGGCCGACCACACCGTCACCTGCGCCCTGGAGGAGGCCGCCAAGAGCCTGGCTCTCCCCCATCACATCGGCGTGGTCCAGTGCAAGGACTCCTTCTACGGCCAGCACGAGCCCGACGCCCAGCCCGTTGCCGACGACCTCCACCGCCGGTGGAACGCCTGGATCAAGGGCGGCTGCCTGTCCTCGGAGATGGAGTCCTCCACTCTCTTTATCCTGGGGGCCTGCCGGGGCGTCCGCACCGGGACCGTCCTCCTGGTCTGCGCCAACAAGGACCGGGAGAAGCTGGGCTACCAGGACAAGGACTTCCATGACACCGCCCCCGCCATCCAGACCGCCATCGAGGCCATCCGCCGGATGATCCGCGCGGAGCAGGAGGCCCGGGCATGACCGGAAAACTTTCGCCGCGCCGCCTGGCCTTTCTCCTGGGCGGCGTGGCCTTGCTTTCTCTGGCCGGAGCCTTCTATGCCACATCCGGCCTGGGCATGGACCCTTTATCCGTGCTGTACAGCGGCATTGCCGCCTTCACCCGCACCCGGCTGGGCACGGCGCTGTTTCTGACCAACGCCGCCTTTCTCCTGCTGCTGTTTTTCCTGGACCGGAAGCGCATCGGCCTGGGCACCCTGGCCATTGTGATCGTGGTGGGGCCCCTTCTGAACCTGCTGCTGCGGTTTTTCCCGGCTATTCCCGACTCCCTGGTCCTGCGGCTTCTTTTCTGCGGCCTGGGGATCGTCTCCGGCGGGTTCGGCATGGCCTTTTACCTCCACGCGGACCTGGGCTGCGGCCCCACCGACGGCCTGATGCTCTGGATGCAGAGCCGCACGCCCCTGTCCCTCCGCTGGTTCAAGGTGGGCTTTGACATTCTCTGCGTCGTGGTCGGCGGCCTTCTGGGAGGGTCCTTGGGCGTGGGCACCGTTCTGTCCGCTCTCCTGTCCGGGCCGGCCATGTGCGCCGTTCTGAACCGCCTGGGCGGCCAATCGCAAACTTGAAAGGAGCACTTCCATGAAACGGGTCTTTCTCATTGTTCTGGACAGCTTCGGCATCGGCGAGCTGCCCGATGCGGCAAGCTACGGCGATGAAGGCAGCGACACCCTGGGGGCCATCCGGCGGCACCCGGCCTTTTCCGCCCCCAATCTGGCCCGGTTGGGCCTTTTCCACATCGATGGCGTGGAGCCCCTTCCCGGCCAGAAATCGACGTTTTCCGGCTCTGTGGCCCGGATGAAAGAAGCTTCCTGCGGAAAGGACACCATCATCGGCCATTGGGAGATTGCCGGCCTGCGGTCGGACTCCCCCCTCCCCACCTACCCCGACGGCTTCCCGGAGGACTTCTGCCGGGAGTTTTCAAAGCGCACCGGCCGAGGGCTCCTCTGCAACCTGCCCTACTCCGGCACCGAGGTCATCCGGGACTACGGCCGCCGCCACATGGAGACCGGGGACCTGATCCTGTACACCTCGGCGGACAGCGTCTGCCAGATTGCCGCCCACGAAAGCGTGGTCCCGGTGGAGCAGCTTTACGGATACTGCGCCATTGCCCGGGAGATGCTGGGGGTGGGGCGGATCATCGCCCGTCCCTTCACCGGGGAGTACCCCTTCACCCGGACCCCCAACCGCCGGGACTTTTCCCTGACCCCTCCTGGGGAGACCCTTCTGGACGTTCTCTACGCTGCCGGGCTGGACACCCTGAGCGTGGGCAAAATCTGGGACATCTTCGCCGGACGGGGCATTAAACGGGAGTTTCACACTGTGGACAACGCCGACGGCATGGCCCGGACCGCCGTTCTGGCGAAAGAGGACTTCCGCGGCCTCTGCTTCGTGAACCTGGTGGACTTTGACATGAAGTACGGCCACCGCAACGACGTGGAGGGCTACGCCGCCGCCATGACCCGGTTCGACACCTGGCTTGCGGAGTTCCTGCCCTTGCTGAAGGAGGACGACCTGCTGTTGATCACCGCCGACCACGGCTGCGATCCCTCCACTCCCAGCACCGACCACTCCCGGGAGCACACCCCTATGATCGCTTACGGGGCCCCCATCCGCTCCGGGGTGAACCTGGGCACCCGGAGCACCTTCGCCGACATCGGCAAGACCGTCCTGGACGCTTTCGGCGTGGAAAACGCCCTGTTCGGCGCCTCCTTCTGGAACGATATCCGGAAATAACCGCAAAACCGCCTTCTGCTGTCCAATGCAGCAGAGGGCGGGTTCTTTTTACATGGAGGCCGCCAGTTCGGCCTCCAACACGTCTGCGTACCGCTGGACCACTGGCCCCAGCGTCGCCAGCCAGTGCTTTACATCCTCCCGGGCCTGCTTCAAACAGCCGCCCTGTCATTCCCGATCACACTCCCGGAAAAGCCACCACAAGAACACCAGAATCGCCGCTGCAGCCAGCAGCCCGCCGAAGACCCACAGAAGCGCCTGCAAGCGGTACTTCTCCACAAAGCCGGTAAAGGAATAGCCGACGCCTGTGGTGTACCATCTCTTTCCGTTATCGTCGATATAGGTCGCGGCCACATTGGACAGGATCATGGTGGACAGCACGGCCACCACCAGGAATCCCAGGGCCCCCAGGCCCCCGGTAATGGCCGCGGAGATGAGCAGCCCCTTCCCCCAGCGCTTCTTTTCCGCTGGGGGAGCCGGGGCCGGGCCCGCCGGAGCCGGTTCCTCCGTTTCATCCTTCAGAAGGTAATCGGTGGACACGTCAAAAAGCCGGCTCAAATCCAGAATCCGCCCGGCGTCGGGGAGGGAATCCCCCAGCTCCCACTTGGACACGGCCTGGCGGGTGACGGCCAGCTTTTCCGCCAGCTGCTCCTGGGACAGGCCGGACGACCGGCGCAGCTTCTGCAATTTTTCTCCAAACGTCATAAAAGCACCTCCGTTACTGCCTTTATTCTACCACAAAACCCGGTTGCGTTCCACCAATCCGGTCTGGAAGGTGCGCAACCGAGGGTTGCAGGGGCGGTTTTGGGAACAAAAAGACAGCGGGCGGTTTCCCGTCTGCTGAAAGTGCTTGCTTTTGCATTCCCGGTTCAGGAGAGACCGGCATCGGTCCCGACGCACCGCACTGTGATCCGGGACTGGCCGTCCAGGGTGCAGGTGAAAAGGGTCAGGTCCCAGTCCCCGGAGGTCATTTCCTCCACGGCGTCGGCGGGGAGGGTCTCCAGCTCCATTACGGTGTAGGAAAAGGTGCTGCCCTCCATGTCCGTGAAGGTCACAGGGTCCCCGGGGGAGAGATTCGCCAGCTTGCCGAAGTGGCTGCGGTAGTTATGCCCGGCGACCACCAGGTCCCCCTGGTAGGCCGAACCGGCGTACCGGCAAGGAGAAACTTTCAGGGCGGGATAGCTCCACTGGCTTTGGACCGGCAGCGTCAGGGAAAGGCTGGGAAGCTCCAGAACGCCGATGTAGCGCTCCCCGTCCAGCTCCGTCTCGGGCATGTCCACCTCCGGGGCCAGGAGGTAGTCGGGGACGGTGTCCTCCCCGGCCTGCTCCAGAGCGGCGGTGCGGGAAATAGCGCTTTGCAGCTCCTTGGCGGCGTTTTTGGCGGAGGAGCCCGCCGCTGCGTCGGCCCAGAGGTTATACCCGGTAAGGCAAAGGGCCGCCGCCAGAAGCAGCAGCCCTACTGTGGTAAAAACTTTTCCGCCCTTACTCATGGCGGCTCCTCTTTCGGGACAGAACGCCCAGGATCAGGCACACCAGTCCCGCGGCGGCCAGAAGGGGCACCGGCCACCAGAGCTGGCCGGTCTGGGGCAGGCCGGGGGTGGTCTCCCGGTGGTTGGTGATGAGGAAGGTATCGCCCTGGTGGGTCATGGACGTGGTGTAGCCGGGGACGGCCGTCTCCCGGACGGTCCACTGAATCTCCCCGCCGTCTTTATCGTACCGGGGCAGATCGGTCCAGGCGTACTGCCAGTCGTTGGCGTCGTTGAGGGTGACGGTCTCATAATCCGCGCCGTTCTGGAGCAGCGTAACCTGGATGCCGTCGGGGCGCTTGCTCTCGCTGCCCTTGTCGTCCCAGACCTTCCGGACCCGGCAGGCCGTGACGTCCCCTGTGGGAGTATGCCCCGGGAAGTAGGTGTTGGTCAGGATAAAGACCCCGTCCTCCTCCCGGACCAGGACCGTATAGTCGGGAATCTCCTTTTCGGCCACGGTCCAGGTGATGGCCGCGCCGTTTTCAGAGGCCGGGAGCTTATACCAGGTGTGCCGCCAGCTGTTGGCCCGGCTCAGGGTCACGGTGTCGTAGACCTGGCCGTTTTTCAGCAGCTGAACGGTGATCTCCGCCGGGCGGAGGGATTCCTCGTCCCCTTTCCAGACCTTGACGGCCCGGATCCGGACGGTTTTGTCCTTGGGCGGAACGTCCACCCGGGTGTGCTTGGGGGCGGCGGTGACGTCGTAGACCCAATGGTCCGTTTCCTGGTCCAGGTTGGGGAGGGAGATCAGGAAGGGCTCGGTGCGCTCCAGGTAATCCCCGCCGTCGAAAAGGCGGCCCACGGCCAGGTAAAGGCCGGGCTTCAGGTCCGCAAAGGTCAGGAGGCCGTCCTCCCCGATCTTCCCGCTGGCCAGAGGGGTCAGGCCGTCCCGGTAGACGTAGGTGGTCAGGGTCTCGGCCAGGCTTTTCCACTCCTCGGCGGAAAGGCCGTTGACCTGGACGGGATAGGCGGCGAAGTCCCCGGTCAGGGTGAACTCGGCGTACTCGTTGACGTCGGCCACGTCGTAGAGGTCAAAGCCCACGCCGGGGACCGGCTGGCCGTCGTCGGTGTAGTTCAGGGTGAGGCTGACCTTCCGGCTCAGGTCGATGGCAGTGGCCGCCGCGGCGTAGTCCGGGAAAAGGGTGAAAACCAAAACCAGACACGCCAGCAGGGCGACGATACGGTTATTCTGTTTTCTCATGTTCATTACCTCCGGTTGGCCGTTTTTTGCGGCCCGGAATCAATAGCAAAAGCAGCAGCGCCAGCAGCATGGGGATGGCCAGAACCGGGGCCACCAGCAGCGGCTCGATCTGAATGGCGTCAGAGGTGACGCGGATGGCCTCCGACTGGTTGGCCACCCGGTGCCCGCGGACCAGGAGCCGGTGGGAGTTGACGCCGTAGGGGGTGCAGGTGACTAAGGTGCAGAGGTCCTTCCCCTCCTCGATGGAAAGGGCGGAGACGTCGTCGGGCTCCACGATGAGAATCTGGTCCACCTCATAGGTCAGGACCTCGTCCAGGGTGCGGATGACGAAGGCGTCCCCCTCCACCAGCTGGTCCAGGTTGGTGAACAGCTTGGCGCTGGGGAGTCCCCGGTGGCCGGAAAGGACGCAGTGGGTGCTCTCGCCGCCTACGGGAAGGCTGGACCAGTCCAGGTGGCCCACGGCGATCTGGAGGACGTCCTCCTCGGTGCCGTGGTAGATGGGAAGGGAGAGCTTGATGGTGGGAATCTCGATATAGCCCATGATCCCGCCGCCGTCCACGTTTAAAAGGCTGTCGTACCGGGCCTTCTGATCATCGGTGAGGTAGTAGCCGCTGGAGCGGTCCAGAAGGGTGCGGTTGTACTCCCGGGCGGCGTCCAGAAGGGCGTCATAGCGGCCCTGGTCCAGCTGCCGGACCTCCTGGTCATAGGCCGCCACCGCCTTGGAGGCGTGGAGGGAGTTCCAGTAATCGCTTACCGTGGGGTACAGCAGCAAGGACAGTCCTGCAAGAAACGCCGCGGCCAGCAGCAGGTTGACAATCCGGTTTTTCATGCAGCATTCTCCTTGCTGCTGCGGGGCGGAAGGCCGTACCCTCCGCCCCTGGCAGCGTGTCGATTATTTGGAGCGGCTCATGCGCTTCTTGGTGACGAACAGCACGCCGGCCACCACGACCAGCAGGCCGCCCACCACGTAGAAGATGGTGGTGCCGATGCCGCCGGTGGAGGGCAGGGTGGAGCCCGCATTGTTGACGACGTCGGTGGTGAGATTGGTGGACGCTTCGCCGTCGTTGACTTTTACAGTGACCGCTGTCACTTGCGCGCCGCTTTCACTGTACGTGGCGCTGATTACAAACTTGACGGGGGCCTTCAGGAGGTTGAAGCCTGCGGGGGCTTTGGTCTCGTAGAGGTAGTATTCCACGCCGTCGTCGAGGTCCTTGATGGTGGGGTTGCCGGCGTCGATGACATAGGTTACGTTGGCTTCGCCGGATTTGGCGACACGGTATACGCCTTCGGACTCTTTGACCAGGCCGATGAGGTCGGTGGTCACAGCGGGGATGCCTTCGTCATTGCAGTTCAGGTCGGAAACCTTGAGAGCGCCGTTCTTGGAGAGGACGAATTTGGCGCCGGTCAGGGAGTTCTTATTTCCATCGACCTTGTTGATGCTCATTTTGAAGGTCCAGACGTAGGTGTTGCTGGGAGGAGTGGTGCCTTTGTCGCTGGAATCGTTGGGGTTGTTGCTGTATTCCAGGTGAGCGGCGTTGTTTTCTTTGCCGTCGTCATAGACTTCCGCGTTTTCGTTGAGGACGCCGGAGTAGTAGGTGTAGAGCTCGTTGCCCGCCTGCATCTTGCCGTCTTTAATCGCATTGAGAATGTCAATGTTGACAGAGAAGGTGTTGCCGGTGGCGGTGACGGTGTAGTACTTTTCTTCCAGGACGGTGGTGTCGTTGACCTTGATGGTCACAGTGGATTTGTCACTCACGTTGGAGGTCAGGCCAGCGGACATGGTATCGCTGATGGTATACGTATAGCTGGTGTAGTTGGTGGTATCGGGAACGGTGGAAACGGTGCGGAATTCGACGGTGTCGCCGATCTGCTTGCCGGTGGCGTTGCCCCAGGTCTGGCCTTCCTTAACCTGCTTATCCAGGGTGGGCTTGTTGCCCTTGGGGGAAGCGGTGACATTGCCGACGACTTCCATGATGTAGGCGGTATAGAAATCGTCTGCATTGTCCAGGGTGTTGTCTTTGTCCTTTACCAGGTAGTAACCGGCTGCCAGGCCGCTGATGGTGTATTTGCCGTCAGCAAAGGTGCTGTCCGTATGATCCTTGAGGTAAGGAGCCACTTTTTTGGCAAAATCATTGACAAGGTCTTCCAAAGTCAGGGTAGCTGCGACTTGCTCCGCAGTCTGGTCGCCAAACACTTTATCTGCTTTGATTCTTGCAGAATCCACACCAGTGCCCCAGACGATATTGGACAGGACTTTGGTGTTGTCTTTCTCAAACAGGTCTCCGGCGAAAATCTGGTAGGCCTCATAGGTGTGGCCGGCAGTTGCATTGTTGATGGTGATGGAGTAAGTTTCTCCCGCCGCGAAAACGGTGGTGCCAAGCGCGAAGGTCATGATCAGCGCAAGAGCGGTTGCGAGGAATTTTCTTACGGTTTTCATAAACAGGTTCCTTCCGTTTTTATTTCGGGTGCGCCGGGGGTGGAAGCGGTTGAGGTTATGACGACGACCTCCTTTCCCGTTTGCGCCTCAGGCGATTCCCGAGGATCAGGCTGCCCGCCGTAAGGAGAAGGCCGCCTGCTGCATACCATTGAACGCCCGGTCCGCCGGTGTTGGGCAAGGCGTAACAAGCGGTGTTTACCGCCTGGATGGTAACATCTTGGGTGATGGTAAAGGTGTACGCGCCGTTTGCGTCGGTTTCCAGGAGGGTGTCGCCTTGCCTGAAGGTGAGCTGGAAGCCGTCGTGGGCCGTTTCCGTAATGGTCACGGTGGCGCCGTAGGGAATCTCAATGGGCTCGCTGGTTTCTCCGCCAGCCAGAGAGAGGGTCTTTTCCTCCGTCTTTCCGTCCTTGGTGGTGTAGGAGATGCGGAAGGGGAACTTGGTGGTGACGGTGCTGTTCTGAAGGAGTTTGGTCAGGGTCAGCTTCTGGTCCGTGTGGTTGTTTTTCACCTGGAGGGTGGAGCCGTCCAGGGAGATCAGGGGGTTTTCGGCCCCATCAGGGAGGGTGACGTTGCCCTGGGCATCCACATGGAGGGTGATGGGGGTCTCCAGCCGGACGAAGCCCTCGGGGGCGGCGATTTCCGTCAGGGTGTAGGTCCCGGGGAGGAGGCCGGAGAGGGTGAGGAGGCCGGAGTCGTTGACCACCAGCTCCGTTGTAGTGGACTGCTCCGCGGCGGGATCAACGGGGACGATGTTCCACTTCTGGGCGGGGCTGCCGTTGTCGTCCCAGAACTGAATCTTCGTTCCGTCCTGGACAGTGGCCCCATTCAGGTCCAGGACGCGGTTCTGGGCGTCCTTATCGTCGCTGAGGGCCGCGATGCGGGGCTTGATTTTAAGGGTGCCGTCTCCGTTGACGGAGAGGTACCACTTCTGGTAGTCGTTGGCGGGGGTTTCCGAGGTGTCCCGGTAGAAATGAACCGTGGTGCCGTTGGCGAATTTGCCGTTGGAGTCCAGGTCGAGCCACTTTTTCAACGAATCGCTAAGGAAGCTGTAAGAGCCGTCGTCGTTGCGGTAAATCCGGAGCTTTTCGGCGTTATCCACGCTTCTGGGCCGCAGGACGGCGTTTTCGCCGGAGTCTTTGCCCAGGACCCAGTCGGGATTCCCGGCCAGGGCGATGTAGTAAAGCTGGGTGGAGACGCCGTTTTCGTCAAAGTCGATAAGCTCGCTGGCGGAGGCGGGGACGGTGTAGCTGCCGCCGCCGTTGCTGACGAAGCGGACCGTTTCCTCCTGGTCGTTTTTCAGGGAGAATTTCGCGCCGGAAAGGGCCTTGCCGTCGGCGGTGAGCTTTTGCAGCTTCAGGCCCACGGAGTTCAGGGTGTTGGTATAGAGCACGGAATTGGCCGAATCCTTGATGATGGTGCCCACCGCATTAGTCCCGGTGCTGACCACGCCGTTGACGGTGTTGGTCACGGTGTAGCCGCCGGTGTCCAGTTCGGTGATCTTGTAGCGGAGGCCGATGGGGAGGTATTCGATCTTGATGGACTCCCCGGCTTTCAGGGTAAACTCGCTGCCGTCGTGGAGGACCAGGTCGTTTTCGGTGCCGTTGGCGGTGTACTTGGTGTAGGCGTAGTCGTCCACAATCTCCTCGCCGTTCTGGCTGTAAAACCGGATCTCGAACCCGAATTCCTTATCGGAGTCATCGTCGCCCACGACCTCCTTCTTCACGATGAGGTCGCCGGTGGTCTGCTCGATGTTCACGCCGGAGACGGAGGGGAGGGTGAAGTTCATGTAGCAGGTGGAGCCGGAAGCGCCCCGCTCGGTGTAGAAGAAGGTCAGGGTGTGCTCGCCGATCTTATTCTCTTTATCATTCAGGTAGTCCCAGAGGTTCACGTACTCGCCCACGGAGGAGTGGACGCCGCCGATGTCGCAGACCAGCTGATTATCCAGGAAGACCCACATGTCGTCGTCGCCGAAGAAGTAGTACTCCAGGGGGCCGACGTAGTCCGCGGTGAGGTGGAATTTCACGGCGTACTGCATGCCGAAGAAGGAGTTGTGGGCGTTTCCGTCGTCGCTGACGGGAAAATCGGTGGATTCAGCGTTGTCAGCTGAATCATTCCATTTTCCACCAATGTCATCACTGCTTTTAAAGCCCTGATAATAAATAGGATTCGAAATGCTGCCAAAATTCGGGTCGGTCTTATCTTTGGCCGCATCCATGGGCCAGAAGTCATTTGTAAGAATACTGTTCTGCCATGAAAGACCGCTATTCACACCATCCCAAATTCTGCCTTCTTTAGGAGAGGGATGGAAGAATTCCTGTAAGCCATCAATGGTGCCCAGGCCGTTTACGTAGGCAGAGGAGAGGGTGTAGGTGTCGCCGACACGGGAGAAGGTCAGACTGCTGTTTTCGTAGGTGTGCTTCCCATTGGCGGTGCCTTCGTTGAAAAGATTGGGTGCAACAAGATATTCGTTATAGACGATTTTTCCTTCGGAGAGACTGTTAACCAGCCCAAAAGTGCATCCAAAGTTACCCTTATTGCTCCCTCCATCGCCGCTTGCCTTATTAAGATATACGCCGCCAAATTTGTAGTTTGCCATGCCGGTGCCGCAGTTAGCGTTGCCGAAGGCGAGAACATCACAGTAGGACCTCCAGGTCCGCACACCGTTCCGGCTGGTGCCGTAGTTAGACTCTATATTGATACCAGTAATGCCGGTCTTCCATCTGCCTGCACTGTTCTTCCCGCTGGAAATATCGTAATCATAGAAGGTGGCGGGGGCCGTGAAGTCGGCTTTCTTCACATTGTACACCATCCGCAGGACGCTGTTTTCCTTGATGTAGATCACGTCGTCCCGGGTGATGTCGCTGCGGTTGGTGAAGTGGACGTTGGGGCCGTAGATGTCCCAGTCGTCCCGGCTGGTGCTGGCGGCGCTTCTGCCGTCCTTGAGCACCCAGACCTCCGACAGGGTGTAGCTGTCGCTGTCGATGAGCTTGTTGACGTAGGAGGGGTTGGGGGACTTGATGTACTCGAAGGCGTTGCCGGTGTACATCTCGGTCAGTTCGTCCGCGGTATCGACTGTATAGAGGTTGGTCTTATCGCCGGCGTTTTTCTGGGTCTGCCCGCCGGTTTTTACAAGATAAAGGAATTTTGTAGGATTGGGCTTGTTGTTTTCGGGCGTCTTGGCTGTTCCCTCGTTGGCCACAGCGCTGGTATCAAAAACTGTCAGCTGTTTATCGCCGCTGGTGGTAAACCGCGGGATATTGGCGTAATACTGCACCGTATAATGGGGGTTGGCGGTGGAGGCCCGGAGGACCAGCTCGCTGCCGTCCAGCTCCGCGGTAAGGGTGGGGACCTGGGCGTTCAGGGGCATGTAGACGCTGTTTGTTTCGGTGAGCTGTTCTTCGTCCACCTGGAGGGCGGCGATCCGGATGCCCAGGTCGGCCTCGGGGGCGGCGTCGGCAATGGCCGCCAGCTGCTCTGTCAGGGGAGCCAGGGTGCTTTCCTTCATCGCCACGTCGGCGTAGACCCGATGGCCGGAAAGGTCCAGCTCCTGGCCGTTGTCGGTGAGGGTGACGCTGCGCAGCACCAGGATGCCGGGGTCCTCGCCGTAGGCGTCCTGGACGGAGCCGGAGACGGCCTGCTGACGGTCCTCGCTGACCGGAGACAGGGCGACTTCCGCGGTTTCGGGCAAAGCTTCGCCCTCCACCCGGAGGGTCACGGAAATTTCGTGGTCCTCGTAGGTGAATTCCTGGCTGGCGTCGGCGAAGCAGTCCTCGGTATGGGTGTGCTCCTCCTTGCCGCAGACCGGCGCGCCGGTCTCATCGAAGCAGTCCTCGGTGTGGACGTGCTCCTCTTTGCCGCATTTCGGCTCTCTGGGCGGGGTGTTTTCCGGCAAAGTGCCGTAGCCTTGGATTTCCGGGTCGGAAAGGGAGAGGGTCAGGGCGGAGACAGCGGTCTCCCCGAACATCACCGTCACCGTTTCGCCGGAGCAGTCAACGACCACGCCGACGGTATCGTCAAAAAAGATCAGGTCGCCGGACTTCGGGGTCCAGGCCACGGAATAGAGGCCCTGGTCCCGGAGGGCTTCCACCCACGCCGCGCAGTCTGCGGACTGGGGGAAGGCGGTTTCCGGCACATTGGCATAATGGAGGCAGAAGGAGACGAACAGGGCGTCCCATTTCCCGTAGGGCTCCCCGTACCACTGGCCGTAGCGGCTGTAAAAAAGGACAGTGCCGTCCTCGGCCACCTGGTAGTTGTGCAGGCTCTGGGTGTAGCCCATCTGGCTCCGGGCAATGGCGGCCACGTCCTCCGCCCAGTTCCCGGTAAGGGCAGGAAGGGTCCGCTCCCAGACCGCGGCGTCCTCCACGTCCGCGTCAGGGTCGGCGTAGCAGGACAGGGTGTGGGTGTGCTCCTCCTTCTGGCAGATGAGATTTCCGGTATAGCAAGCCTCGGTATGGGTATGGCCGGGGGTCTCCGGCAGCGAGCATACCAGCTGGCCGTTTTCGTCGAAACATTCGTCGGAGTGGGTGTGGCCCTGGCTTTCCTCCTGGCCGCAGGAGAGAACGTAATTATCGTAGCAAGTGCCGCCGTGTACGTGTTCCGTCTTGCCGCAGAAGGTATCTCCCGTCATGGTGATGGCGGGAAGGATCAACGCGTAAGTGGTGCAGAAAACAACGATGCAGGACAGGACCGTGACCAGCTTCCGCCACGCATTTCTGCGGGCGTGGGCCTTCACATACCGTTCCGTTCGTTCCGGCAGACTGATCTGCATGACCATTTCCTCCCCTTTCTATCGCACTGGGCCGAATTCGCTGAGAGGCCATATTCGAAAAATCACTTTTCCTACGATCTGGTCCCGGGAAATACAGCCCACTGTAGTGTTTCTGGAATCCACGGAGACCGAACGGTTATCCCCCATGAGGAAATACCGTTCGTCCGGGACCTGATAGGGCAGCTGGATGTTGGTCTCGCCGTAAGCCTTTTCGGTGAGATACGGCTCCTCCAGGGGGCTGCCGTTGACGGAGACGTTGCCGTCGGCGTCCAGGTCCACCCAATCGCCGGGACCGGCGATATAGCGCTTGATCAGGAGCTTGTTGCCGTGGTAGAACGCCGCCACGTCGCCGGGCTCAAACCTGGCGTTCTTCACGCTGATGACGATCTGACCGTCCACCAGGGTGGGCGACATGGAGCTGCCGTATATCCGCAGCACCGGCATCCACAGGGTGGCCACCAGGACCGCCAGGGCCGCCACCACGATGAGGATGGCGATGGTGCTGCGCAGGGTCCGGCTGTAACGGCTCTTGTACCGCAGGCGGACCAGCTCCCCTTCGATCTGTTCCGTCGTGGGCAGATCGACGGAGTCGGTTTTGCGCTTTCTCATGTCAATCAGCCCCCTTCGTCAACGGTTTCAGCCTTTTGGTTTATTTACCAAAATTATAGTACGCCGCCCATGTCAAGTCAACCACGGACAGGTAACGATTTGTATATTCAGCTAACTTTTGTATATTTGTAAAAGGAGGGCAATTCCGGTCCCTTGTCCACTTGGATATTTTGCCCGTCCCATTTTCAGAAAAAAGGCGGACAGTACGCCTGCCCGCCTCTTTTCTGAAGAGATTATTCCTCGTCCGAAGGCTCTTCCTCGGCGGGAAGGGCGGCTTCTTCGGATTCCAGTTCTTCGTCCAGCTCCCGGGAGGAAAGGTCCTCGGCGGAGTCCTCAGGGGCCTCGTCGATCTTCTCCGTTTCCTCGTCGTCGGTGTGGTCGGCCCGGACAAAGGTGACGACCCGGTCGTTTTCGCCCAGGCGCATGACCTTCACGCCCCCGGCGTACCGACTCATGACCCGGACGTCGGCCACGGCGATGCGGATGATCACGCCGTCGTTGGAGATGAGGATCAGATCGTCGTTGTCGTCCACCACCTTGATGCCGCAGACAAAGCCCCGCTGGTCGCTGACCTTGTAGTTGACCTTGCCCAGTCCGTTGCGGCTCTGGAGGGGGTAATCCTCCACAGCGGCCCGGCGGCCCAGGCCCTTATCCGTGACGGTCATGACGGTGGCGCCCTCCCGGACGGCGGCCATGCCCACCACCTCGTCGCCTGCTTTCAGGCGGATGGACTTCACGCCCATGGCGGCCCGGGACATCTCCCGGACGTCGGTTTCGGAGAAGCGGATGGCCATGCCGTTGCGGGTGGCCACCAGGAGCTGCTCCCCGCCGTCGGTGAGACGGGAGGCCACCAGCTCGTCGCCCTCGGCCAGCAGGATGGCGTTCAAACCGCTCTTCCGCAGGTTCTTATACGCGCTGAGGCTGGTGCGCTTGATGATGCCGTTTTTCGTCACCAGGACCACGTACTTATCCGGGTCGAACTCGCTGACCCGCATCAGGGAGTTGATCTGCTCCCCGGGCTCCAGTGCCAGGAGGTTTACAATGTTCACGCCCATGGAGCCCCGGCTCCCCTCGGGGATTTCGTAGCCCTTGAGCTTGAACATCCGGCCCTTGGAGGTGAGGAACAGAATGGCGTCGTGGGTGGAGGCTAAGAACATCTCCTGAACGATGTCCTCCTCCCGCTGCTTCATGCCGGAAATGCCCCGGCCGCCCCGGCGCTGGGTCTTGTACACGTCGGCGGACTGGCGCTTGACGTAGCCCCGCTCGGTGAGGGTGATGACCACGTCCTCCACAGGGATCAGGTCCTCGATGTCCATCTCCCCGGAGACGGCCTGGATTTCGGTGCGGCGGTCGTCGCCGAACTTGTTGCGGATCTCGGTGAGCTCCTTGGCCACGATCTCCATGACCAGGTTGTAGTCGGAGAGGATTTCCTCGTACTCGTGGATTTTTTCCAGAAGTCCGGCCAGCTCCTCCTCCACCTTGAGGATTTCCAGGCCGGCCAGCTGGCCCAGACGGTAGGCCACGATGGCCGACGCCTGGGGATCGTCAAAGCCGAAAGCCTCCATAATGGCGGTCTTGGCCTCGGCCTGACCGCCCTTGCAGCCCCGGATGGTGGCGATGATCTCGTCCACGATGTCGATGGCCCTTTTGAGGCCCTCCAGGATGTGGGCACGCTCCCGGGCCCTTTTCAGGTCGAACCGGGTCCGGCGGGTGATGACCTCGCCCTGGAACTCCAGGTAGTGCTGGATGCACTCCTTCAGGGTGAGGATTTTGGGCTGGTTGTTGACCAGGGCCAGCATGATCACGCCCACGGTGGTCTGTAAATAGGAGTAGGAGAACAGCTGGTTCAGGACCACCTGGGGGATGGCGTCCCGCTTCAGCTCAAAGGCGATGCGGAGGCCGTCCTTGTCGGACTCGTCCCGGATGTAGGAGATGCCGGGGATGCGGCCCTCCTTGACCAGGGAGGCAACGTTTTCCAGAATCCGGGTCTTGTTGACCATATAGGGGATTTCCGTCACGATAATGGCGGGGCGGCCCCGGTTGTCCTCCTCGATGGCGGTTTTCGCCCGGAGGACCAGCTTGCCCCGGCCGGTGGCGTAGGCGGCGCGGATGCCGCTTTTGCCCATGATGATGCCGCCGGTGGGAAAATCCGGGCCCTTGATGTATTCCATGAGCCCTTCCAGGCTGATGTCCGGGTTGTGGATGGTGGCGATGCAGGCGTCGATGACCTCGGTGAGGTTGTGGGGCGGGATGTTGGTGGCCATGCCCACGGCGATGCCCGAGGAACCGTTGACCAGCAGGTCCGGGAACCGGGAGGGCAGGACCTTGGGCTCCTTCCGGGAGTCGTCGTAGTTGGATTCAAAGTCGATGGTGTCCTTGTTGATGTCGGCCACCATGTACAGGGCCATTTTGCTCATCCGGGCCTCGGTGTAACGGTAGGCCGCAGGGGGGTCGCCGTCGATGGTACCGAAGTTGCCGTGCTTATCCACCAACGGGTACCGGAGGGAGAAGTCCTGCCCCATGCGGACCAGGGCGTCGTAGACCGATGCGTCGCCGTGGGGGTGGTATTTACCCAGCACGTCGCCCACGGTGGCGGCGCACTTTTTGAAGGGCTTATCCGGGGTGATGCCGGATTCGTACATGGTATAGACAATGCGGCGGTGAACCGGCTTCAGACCGTCCCGGACGTCGGGAAGGGCCCGGGAGACGATGACGGACATGGAGTAATCCAGAAAGGATTTCCGCATCTCCTCGTCGATTTCCACCTCCAGAATCTTGGTGCCTTCGTTGTTTTCAAAATTGTTATCCAAGAGTTAATCCTCCTTTGCCGCGCCGTTCCGGGATTCGTCCTGCCGGACCTCATAGCGTCCGCCCAGGGCGTTTTTCAAAAGCTCCGTCAGCTGCGGCAGCGTTTCCGGGTCCACGCAGCGCTTGGGGATGGCGAACATCTTCTCCCGGCTGACGATGATCAGGAAAAGATCGGGGAATTCCGTGGCGGAAACCGCAGGGGCATCGAAGCCCAGGAGGAATTTCCCCTCCTCCTGGGGCAGGAGCAGGCCGTCGGGGCAGATTTCCAGGTGATAGGTATCCCGGGAAAGGGACACCGCCCGGGATACCGACCGGACGTGCTTGGCGGGAAGGTACCACATAAAGCCGATGACAATCAGCGCCAGGGCCCCCAGCAGGTATCCCATGGCGTAGTCCGGCTTGACGATGACCGCCTGAAGGTAGAACACCGCGATGATCCCCAGGATCACGGTGTAGATGATATTTTTCCTGAAAAGGGTCTTTTTCTGGAAGTAGCGGAGGGCCCTGGCCGTCTCCTCCGGGGTCAGGTCGTAGTCGATGGGGATGCCGGACATGGAATCCTCCACCCGCTCGCCCTTGACGAAGGGGGCGGTCTTTTCGTAGTTGTCCAGGTCCAGGCCCTGGTCGGGGACGATGTCCTTTTCATCGCCGACGGCCGTTTCCTCCGGGGCCGCCTGGTCAAAGATGTCGGCAGGCTTTCCGGAAGGGGTCTCCGGCTCCTCCGGAAGTTTTTTTTCTTCTTCGTTCATGGAAAGTCCTCCGTCAGATGTCCAGGTTCCGGACGAACCGGGCGTTGCGTTCGATAAATTCCTTCCGGGGCTCCACCTTGTCGCCCATGAGGATGGTGAAGGTGGTGTCCGCCTGGGCGGCGTCCTCCAGGTTTACCCGGACGATGGTGCGGTTGGAGGGGTCCATGGTGGTCTCCCACAGCTGGGAGGGGTCCATCTCACCGAGGCCCTTGTACCGCTGGACGTCCACCTTGGCGTCGGTGCCGCTGCTCAGCTCGGCGATGTATTTGTCCCGCTCCTTTTCGCTGAAGGCGTAGTAGAACTTCTTCCCCCGGGCCACCCGGAACAGGGGCGGCTGGGCGAAGTAGATGTGTCCCTGCTCCACCAGGGGCCGCATATAGCGGAAGAAGAAGGTCAGGAGCAGCGTCCGGATGTGGGAGCCGTCCACGTCGGCGTCGGCCATGATGATGATCTTGCCGTAGCGGAGCTTGGCGGGGTCCAGGTCCTCGCCGATGCCGCAGCCCAGGGCCAGAACCACCGGCATGAGCTTCTCGTTGCTGTAAACCTTATCCAGCCGGGCCTTTTCCACGTTCAGCATCTTGCCCCACAGAGGGAGGATAGCCTGGTACCGCCGGTCCCGTCCTTCCTTGGCGGAGCCGCCTGCGGAATCGCCCTCGACGATGAAGATTTCGGTCAGGGTGTTGTCCTTGGAGGTGCAGTCGGCCAGCTTTCCGGGGAGTCCGCCGGAATCCAGGGCGGATTTCCGCCGGGTCAGGTCCCGGGCTTTCCGGGCGGCCTCCCGGGCCCGCTGGGCGCCGATGGCCTTTTCGAAAATCATCTTGGCGATGACGGGGTTTTCCTCAAAATAAGCGTCCAGGCCGCTGTAAACCATATTTTCCACCAGAGGCCGGGCCTCGGTATTGCCCAGCTTGCCCTTGGTCTGGCCCTCGAACTCACATTCCGTGAGCTTGACGCTGATGATGGCGGTGATGCCCTCCCGGACGTCGTCGCCGGAAAGGTTCTGGTCGTTGTCCTTCAGGAGCTTATGGCGGCGGCCGTAGTCGTTGAACACCCGGGTCAGGGCGTTTTTGAAGCCGGTCTCGTGGGTGCCGCCGTCGATGGTGTGGATGTCGTTGGCGAAGGACTTGATGACCTCATAGTAGCTGGTGTTGTACTGCAGGGCCACCTCGGCGGACGCGCCGTTTTCCTCCTTGGAGAGGTAGATGGGGGCGGGGTGGATGGGGTCCTTGTTCTGGTTCAAAAACTCCACGAAGGACCGGATGCCGCCCTCGTAGTGGAGGACCTCCTGCTGGATGTTCTCCGGGTCCCGGTTGTCGGTGAAGATGATCTTGATGCCGGCGTTCAGAAACGCCTGCTCCCGGAGCCGGGTGAGAAGGGTGTCATAGACGAAGTTCACGTCCTCGAAAATCTCTGCGTCAGGGCGGAAGGTGACGGTGGTGCCGGTCCGATCGGTATCGCCGATGATTTTCAGCTCCTCGGTATAGTGGCCCCGGTCGAAGTGCTGGAAGTAGACGTGCTCCCCGTTATAGATGGTCAGCTCCAGCCACTCGCTGAGGGCGTTGACCACCGACGCGCCCACGCCGTGAAGGCCGCCGGAGACCTTGTACCCGCCGCCGCCGAACTTTCCGCCGGCATGGAGGATGGTATAGGCCACGGTGGCGGCGGAGATGCCCTCCTTGGGGTGGATGCCCACGGGGATGCCCCGGCCGTTATCGGTGACGCGGACGACGTTATTTTCTAAGATATCCACGTGAATCTCGTCGCAGAAGCCCGCCATGGCCTCGTCAATGGCGTTGTCCACGATCTCATAGACCAGGTGGTGAAGGCCGTTGATGCCGGTGGAGCCGATATACATACCCGGGCGCTTCCGGACGGCCTCAAGGCCCTCCAGCACCTGAATCTGACTTTCGTCGTACTGGCTGTGATTGACTGGTTGATTGCTCACGATTCGGTTCCTCCATTTTCGGATTGGTTTGCGGATGTTCCCCGGACGGTTCAGACGCCGATGCCCCGGCGCTGCCGCTTCCGGAGGGTGGCCGGAGCCAGCTGGGAGAGAAAGAGTTTCCGCTCCCCGTTCTTTTCCCAGACCACCAGGGACTTGGGGATGTCCCCGGTAACGGTGACGACCTCCCCGGCCTTCTGGGAGCGGCTCAGGAATTCCTTGGTGAATTTTGAGATGGACGCATTTTCGATGTCAAAGACCCCCACCACGTCCTTTTCGTTGAGGATCACTTCGTTTCCCACATGCAGGTACATAGCACGCCTTTCCGGGTCAGGCTTCTTCCACCCGACCCCCTGTGACGGTAAAGATCCGGCCGCTTTCCATCCGAAGGGTGTTGGAAACGTCGCAGCAGGTGATGAACACCTGGAAATCCCGGATCCGGTTCAGTATATAGTCTTGACGGCTTTGGTCCAGTTCACTCATGACGTCGTCCAGCAAAACCACGGGATTTTCCCCGGTGATGCGGCGGATGAGGTTGGCCTCGCTGAGCTTCAGGGCCACGGCGCAGCTCCGCTTCTGGCCCTGGGAGCCGTAGACCCGGGCCGGCCGGCCGTCGATATTCAGGGAAAGATCGTCCCGGTGGGCCCCCCGGGTGGTGCAGCGCATCCGGCGGTCGTTTTCCCGCTCCCCCTGCAGAACGGCAAGGTAGCTCCGGATCAGCTCCTCGGTATAGGCGGTAAGAGGGGTCTCCGCCGGGAAGACCGAGGATTCGTACTCCGCGGAAAAGGCTTCGGAAAAGCCGGTGAAGCCGCCGTAAATTTCCGCCGCCACCGGCCGGAGCTTCTGGACATAGTCCTCCCGGAACACCGAAAGGATGGTCCCAAGCTTGGCAAGCTGCAAATCCCAGACGTCTAAAGTATCGGCGAAGCGGTCGTAGCGGCCCGCGTCCCGGAGCAGGGAGTTCCGCTGCTCCAGCACGGCGTTATACTGGGCCAGGTACCGGCCGTAGGCGGGCTTCAGGCCGCTGATGGCCGTATCCAGGAACCGCCGCCGCTCCCCCGGACCGTCCTGGACGATGGAAAGCCCCGTGGGGTCGAAGATCACCGCCGGAAAGGTCCCGAAAAGCTCCGAAGGGGACTTCAGGGGGACGCCGTTCAACAGAATCTTCCGCTTCCGCTCCCCGCCGGTGAAGCTTAAAAACTGCTCCCGCTCCCGGTCCCGGAAGGAAACCTCCACCCGGAAGACCTCCGCCCCGAAGCGGATCATCTGGCTTTCCCGGGCCCCCCGGAAGCTGCGGTTCCCCGTCAGCAGCCAGACGGCCTCGATGAGGTTGGTCTTTCCCTGGGCGTTCTGGCCCAGGATGATATTGATGTTCTCGCAAGGAGCGATTTCCGCGGCTTCCAGGTTCCGGAAATCGGCAAGCCGCAGCGACTGGATGATCACGAAATCCCTCCCGGGCCGTCAATCGATGATATAAAGGGTATCCTCTACCTGGACCTCGTCTCCCCGGAAGAGCTTTTTCCCCCGCTGGGAGCAGGTCTCGCCGTTATATTTGACCAGGCCCTCCTTGACAAGGAGCTTGGCGTGGCCGCCGGTCTCCGCGGCGCCGGTGAATTTCAGGAACTGGTCCAGCTTGATGAAGCCGGTTTTGATCTTTACACGTTTAGTTGTCATCTTTCAACCTCATGGGCATGACCAGGAACACGAAGCTGTCGCCCTCCAGAGGAAGGAGCTTGATGGGCGAAAAGGCGGTGTTGATCTCGATGGCCAGTTCGTCCTGTTCGCTGGCTTTCAGCGCGTCGGTCATGTATTTGTTGTTGAACCCGATGCGGACGGGCTCCCCTTCCAGCCGGACGGGGATGGAGTCGTTGACCTTGCCCATGGAGGTCTCGCAGGAAATGGAGACCTGGCCGTCCTCGAACAGGGCCTTCACCGGGTTTTTGATCTTCTCGCTGATAATGATGGAAGCGCGGTTGATGCTTTCGGCGAATTCCCGGGCGGAAAGCACGATCCGGGTCTTCTTCTCCTTGGGGATGGCGGCGTTGTAGTCGATGAAGTCCCCTTCCAGCAGCCGGGAGAGGATGGTGTAGCCGCCGCACTCAAAGACGATGTGCTTGCTGCCCAGCTTGAGAAGGACCTCCCGGTCCTCGCCGTCGGAGAACTTGCCGATGAGCTTCAGAAGCTCGGAAAGGGTCCGGCCCGGGGCCACGAACTTGAAGTTTTCCGGGCAGCTCACCGGCTCCTTCCGCAGCGCCAGCCGGCAGCCGTCTACGGAGACCAGATACAGGACCTCGTTTTTGATCTCAAACAGGGTACCGGTCAGCACCGGGGTGGCCGCGTCCTGGGAAACGGCGAACAGCGTCTGGGAGATCATGCTCCGCAGCGTCTCCGCCGGGAGCCGGAAGGAGCGCTCCTCGCTGATGACGGGGATCTCCGGGTATTCCTCGGCGCTCATGCCCAGGATGGTGAACTGGGCCCCGCCGCTGCGGATGATGGTCAGCAGCTTGTCGTCGGTGGTCAGGGAAAGGGTCCCGGCAGGCATCCGGTTGATGATCTCCCCGAAAAGCCGGGCGTTCAGGATGATTTCCCCGTCCTCCCGGGAATCCACTTCGATCTCCTTGGTAATGCCCAGCTCCAGATTGTAGCCGATGACGGTCAGCCGGCCGCTTTTGCAGCGGAGCAGGACGCACTCCAGGGCCATCAGGGTGGATTTGGCCGACACGGCGGGAGAAACGTTGTTCACCGCCTCGCAGAGAACGGCTTTTTCACAAGAAAAATTCATAGAGAACCTCCTATCAGACGATTTGACAGGCTGTGCGCCTGAGAAAGACACATTTTATTTGTTTTACAGAGAGTATAAACGGCGTTGCAGGAGCTTAGGTCCCCGCCTGCAGAAAATGCAGCAAACTATTTTTGTTACTGCAATAGAAAGATAGAAAAGAATAAGATAAAAACAGTAGTAGTAGTAGGGCCTGTGGAAATGGGGACGAGGCCCTGTAATCCCCGGAAAAACCTGGACAAACCGGGTCTTTTCTCCGCGTGAATCCGCCGTGGGATTTTTGTGGGATTGTGGATGGCGGATTTTTCGTTCACCGGAGTGTGGATGATTTCCGGTGAACTCCGGTGGACAGGTGAAAAATTTCGGGGAGGAATTTCCGGCCGGACTTTTTCACTTTTCTCCACAATTTTGTGTGGAAAACTTCCCGGTGAATTTCGTGGAGATTTTTCTGCGTCCCGGAAACCGGGGCTTTTTCCCGGAAGTTTTCCCCATTTTCAGGGGATTGGGCCGTTTTTTCCGGATTTACCCGCTGTTATTTGTCCCGGATGTTTTTGATGATGTCCTCGATGATGCCCTTGTCGTGGGGGTTGGTCTTGATGAGATTCTCCACCTTTTTCAGGGTGTAGACGATGGTAGTGTGGTCCCGGCCGCCGAATTCCTGGCCGATCTCCTTCATGGTGGACTGGGTGATCTCCCGGACGATGTAAATGGCGATCTGCCGGGCCTGGGAGATGGGGGCGTTCTTTTTATTGGAGCGGATGTCCGCCGGGGAGACGTGATAGGTCTGGGCCACCTCGTCAATGATCCGCTCGATGGTGATGGGCACCGGCTGGTTGTCGTTGAGGATCTCCTTGATCACGTTCTGGGCCACGCTGAGGGTGGGCTCGGAGCCGGTATAGAGCTTGTACATCTTGATCTTCTTCACGGCGCCCTCCAGCTGGCGGATGTTGCTTTTCAGCTTGGTGGCGATGAAGTTGGTGATGTCGTCGGGGATGCGGAGCTGCAGAAGCTCGGCCTTCCGCTGGATGATGGCGATCCGGGTCTCCAGGTCCGGCACGCCGATGTCCGCCAGGATGCCCCATTCGAACCGGGATTTCAGCCGGTCGGCGATGATGTTGATGTCCTTGGGGGGCCGGTCCGAGGTGATGACGATCTGTTTGCCGCACTGGTAAAGCTCGTTGAAGGTATGGAAGAACTCCTCCTGGGAGGCGTCCTTCCCCGACAGGAACTGGATGTCGTCAATGAGGAAGAAGTCGGAGTGGCGGTACTTCTGATGGAAGGTGTTGGTGGTCTGGTTCTTGATGGCCACGATGAGCTCGTTGGAGAAGGTCTCCGAGTTGGTGTAGATGATATTCATGTTGGGGTTGTTCTTCTTGACCTCGTTTTTGATGGCCATAAGAAGGTGGGTCTTCCCCAGGCCGCTGGGGCCGTAGATGAACAGGGGGTTGTAGGGCTTGATGGAGGACGCGCTGAGGTTCACCGAGTTGGCCACGGACTTGCAGGCAGTGTACGCAAATTCGTTTTTGCTGCCCACGATAAAGGTGTCGAAGGTGTACTCGTACTCCCCGATGCCCATGTCGGCCTCGCTGATGGGCCGGGAGATTTCCGGCAGCTCCGGCTCCCCGGCGGAAAAGGCCGGCGCCTGCTGGACCGGCTCCGGATAGACCGGGGCGGGGGCAGGCTCCCCCTGGACCGGCGGCTTCATGGTGTCCGCCGCGCAGAGGATTTCCACCTTCACAGGGAACCCCAGAACCTGGGCAAAGGCTTCCTTCAGAGGCTCCAGATACTGGTCCTGTAAGATGCTGCGGTGGAACTCAAAGGGCACCACCAGATAGGCGGTGTTGTTCTCGAACCGGCCGGGCTGGATGTTTTTGATCCAGCAGGTGTAGGCGGTTTCCGTCAGTTCATTGGCCCGGACCTTCTCCTGAAAGTACTCTTTTACCAGGTTTAACACGTCGGAAAACGACTGCATGGTGAAATTCCTCCAATGTGAATCGTTGTGAAAGGTAAAATGTGGATAGCTCCAGGTTTTCCACATAAAAATGTTGAGAAAAGTGAATAAGTAGGATATCTGCCGTGGCAAAATGCGTAAAAAACACGCCACACAGTCATTCGGGAAAATTTCACCGCGTGGGGAGAATAACTGCGTGAACCATGTGAGTTTTTTCGGTATTCTGTTGAAAAAAATCGAAAAACTTCTATTTCTACGCTTTTCATTATACCATACCCGAATTTTTTTTACAAGTTTTCCCCCTTGGATTTCTGAAAAAAACCGGAATTTTTCTTCCGGAGGAGGAGCGCGTTTTCCGCCCCTTCTTCCCCGCTTCCGCCGCCCGGAGAAGTTTCCGGGAAAAAAGCCCGGAAAAATGTGAATTTTCCGAAAAAACAGTTGACAAATCCGCCGGTTCTCCTTTATACTATTATCTTGAAGGTGTCTGCTGATTTGACTGGTAAAATCAACGGCTTGTTGGATTTTGGAGACAAGATCACCGGCAGGGACCCACACTTCGCACTTTAAAGGAGGGTATAAAATGAAACGGACATATCAGCCCAAGAAACTGCACCGCCAGAAGGTCCATGGCTTCCGCAAGAGAATGGCCAGCGCCAACGGCCGGAAGGTTCTGAAAAGAAGACGCGATAAAGGCAGAGCGAGACTGTCTTATTAAGAGAAGCTTTTCGGATCTGCACCAGCTGCATTCCGCAAAAGGAGTGGGAGCCATGCGTCGTTTCGGAGGCATGGCTTCCTCTGTTTCCTATTAAAATCCGGAGGCGGCTGCCTTTAAAGGATCGTTTATGGAAGAAAAAAATCAGCGGAGCCCCGGCGCTCCGCTTCGGATAAAAGGCTCCCTTTCCACCTTAAAGCTCAACAAGGAATTCAAGCGGGCCTACTATCAGGGAAAAAGCAAGGCGACCCCCTATTTCATCTGCTACCGGGTGAAGAACCGGGGACAGGGTCTCCGCTACGGCCTGACCACCTCCAAAAAGGTGGGCAACGCCGTCAGCCGGAACCACGCCCGCCGTCTGCTCCGGGCGGCCATCCGCTCGGTGGAGCCCCGGATGGGCGACAACTTCGACTACGTATTCGTGGCCCGGGAGCGGATTCTCACCGCCAAGTCCTACCAGGTGGCGGCTATGATGAAGGGCTGCTTCAAGGATTTGGAAAAGCCCTCCCCGCCCAAAGGAAAGAACCCGGGATGATGAGGCGGTTTCTCATGGCCTGCATCCGGCTTTACCAGCGGACCTTTTCTAAGATGAAGGCCCCGTGCTGCCGGTTTTACCCCACCTGCTCCGCCTACGCCCTGGAAGCCATCCGGCGGTTCGGCGCGCTGAAGGGCGGAATTTTAAGCATCCGCCGGATTCTGCGCTGCAACCCCTTCTGCCGCGGCGGCATCGATCCGGTGCCGGAGGAGTTCCGCTGGCATTACCCCAGGAAGAAGACGGGAACGGACTCCCAGCCCCCTTCCCGATAAGAAAGGAATTTGTTCATGTCACAGCTTTTCGGTATCCCTCTTGGTTGGATCATGTGGCTCCTTTATAAGGTGATCCCCAACTACGGCATCGTTCTGATCCTCTTTACCATTCTGGTCAAAGCCGCGCTGTTCCCCCTCTCCATCAAGCAGCAGAAATCCACCGCGAAAATGGCGGTGTTCCAGCCCAAGATCGACGAGATCAACAAAAAATACGCCAACAACAAGCAGAAGCAGCAGGAAGAGATGATGAAGCTCTATGAGGCCCATGGGTATAACCCCATGAGCGGCTGCCTGCCTCTCCTGATCCAGTTCCCCATCCTTTTCGGCATCATCGACGTGGTCTATAAGCCTCTGACCCATCTGCTGCGGATTCCCAAGGACACCATGAACGCCGCAGCGGAAATCCTCAAGACCAACTACGAGGCCCTGGGCCAGGTGGTGGGCCAGCAGCAGCTCCAGATCATCTCCGAGATGCACAACCCCGAGCACGCCCAGTGGTTCGCAAGCCTGGGCACGGAATTCATGGACAAGGTCTCCGGCTTCAACTACTCCCTGTTTGGCCTGGACCTGGGCCAGATTCCCAAGCTGGGCTGGAACTGGCTGATGCTGGTGCCCATCCTCTCCGGCCTGACCTCTCTGCTGGTGTCCATCATCTCCACCAAGATGAGCCCCTCCGCCCAGCAGCAGCAAAGCGGCATGATGAAGGGCATGATGTACGGGATGCCGCTGCTTTCCGTGCTGTTCGCCTTCTCTCTGCCCGTAGGCGTGGGTATTTACTGGATCATCTCCAACCTCCTTTCTGGCGTTCAGTCCGTGGTGCTCTTCAAGCTCTATAACCCGGAAAAATACAAGGCCGAGTATCAGGCCCAGCTGGAAGCCGAGGAAGCCAAACGCCGCCAGGAACGGGAAAAACGCCGCCAGAAAAAACTGGCCCGGGGCGAGGAGCTTTCCGACGAGGATTTAGAGGAAGACGAGCTCCGCCGCCGCAACGAGGCCAAAAAGTCCTCCGCCCGCACCGCCGAGGAGGAAAAAGCGGCCAAGGACCGCGCCAAGGAGGAATACCTCACGGCCAAGGAGATCAACCGCCGCCGCTTAGCGGAGGCCCGCCGGCAGGACGCGGAAAAGTACGGCGAGGAATACGCCGAGGTCACGGACAAGGACCTGCAGTAACAACTTAGACGGTTCAATTTTCTTTGAGGAGGTTTCTTATGATTCGCGAATATACGGCCACCGGCGCTACGGTGGAAGAAGCCATCGAAAATGCCTGCCGGGAACTGGGCGTCTCTCCCCTGGATGTGACCCCGGAAATCCTGAAGCTCCCCAAAAAGGGCTTCTTTAAAAAGACCCCCGCGGAGGTCCGCATCACCGTGCAGAGCGAGGAAGAACTTTTGAAGGAGGAGCCCGTCTCCCCCGCCCCGGCGAAAAAGCCTGCGGCTCCCGTCCGGGAAAAACCGGCTCCCGCCCCCAAAAAGGAAGAGCCCAGGCCCGCCAAGGCTCCCGCCGCTCCTGCGGTGAAGAAGGAGGAGCCCGCCGCTCCCGCCCCGGCCCCGGAAACCCCGGCTCCGGCGGAGCCCCCCGTTTCTCAGGAAGACCTCCAGCCCAAGATCGACACTGCGGAGAAATACCTCCTGGAAATCTTCGACAAAATGGGCCTCAAGGACGTTCAGGTCCGCTTTGAGCAGACCGAGAACCGGACGGTCCTCATCCATATCGACGGCGGCGACATCGGCACCGTCATCGGCAAACGGGGCGAGACCCTGGACGCCATCCAGTACCTGGTCTCCCTGGTGGCCAACCGCCAGGAGGGCGAGTACGTCCGCTTCACCATCAACGCCGGAAACTACCGGGAAAAGCGGGAGGAGACCCTCCGCGCCCTGGCTCAGCGCATGGCCCGGAAGGTCCTGAAGACCGGCCGCCCCGCCGCCCTGGAGCCCATGAACCCCTACGAGCGCCGGATCATCCACGCGGTGGTCACGGAAATCGACGGCGTTTATTCCAAATCCACCGGCGAAGAGCCCAACCGGAAAGTGGTCATTAAGCCCACCTCCCGTTCCGGCGGCCCCTCCGGCCCCCGCCGGGAAGGCGGACGTCCCCCCAGAGGAAACCGTCCCCCCCGGAACAACGCTCCGGCTCCCCAGCCCGCCGACGCTCCGGAGCAGTCCGAAGCCCCCAGACAGCCCGAGGCTCCCGTTGAGGAGCCCAAGGTGGACACCAAGGCCCTGGACGGCGTGAAGCTCTATTCCAAAATCGAACTCTAAGTCGGAAAACCTCTCCGCGGCCGGACCGCCGGAGAGGTTTTTTGAAGCATGGAAGGAATTTTTTATGGCAGAAAAAGTAATCGCGGCCATTTCCACCCCCTGCGCCCCCGGGGGGATCGGGGTGATCCGCATTTCCGGCACCGGGGCCATCGACCTGGCCGACCGGATTTTCCGGCCGGTCTCCGGGGAGCCCCTCACCGCCCGGAAGGGCTATACGGCGGCTTTCGGCTCCGTCTGGGACGGCCAGGGCCCGGTGGACGACGCCATCGCCACGGTGTTCCGGGCCCCGAAAAGCTACACCGGCGAGGACGTGGTGGAGATTTCCTGCCACGGCGGCCTGCTGGTCTGCCGCCGGGTCCTCCGGGCGGCCCTGGCGGAAGGAGCGGCTCCCGCCGGGCCTGGAGAGTTCACCAAGCGGGCCTTTCTAAACGGCAAGCTCTCCCTGACCGAGGCCGAGGCGGTGACGGACCTGATCTCCGCTTCCAGCGACCAGGCCCTCCGCGCCGCCCGCAGCGCCATGAAGGGCGCTCTTTACCGGAAAATCCGGGGCATCACCGATGACCTCCTCACAGTCAGCAGCCACATCGCCGCCTATATCGACTACCCCGACGAGGAGATTGACCCGGTGGAGTCCCAGGAGACTGCGGAGACCCTCCGTCGGGCAGAGTCCCAGCTCCGGGGCCTTCTGGACACCTTCGACCGGGGCCAGATTCTCCGGGAGGGCGTGGAGACCGTCATCGTGGGCAAGCCCAACGTGGGCAAATCCACCCTGATGAACCTCCTGGCCGGCCGCCAGAAAAGCATCGTCACCGACATCCCCGGCACCACCCGGGACGTGGTGGAGGAAACCGTGGACCTGGGCGGCGTGGTCCTGCGCCTGGCGGACACTGCCGGCATCCGCTCCACCCAGGACGCCGTGGAAAAGGCCGGCGTAGACCTGGCCCTGGAGCGGCTGGACTCCGCCGGGCTGGTCCTGGCGGTTTTCGACCAGTCGGTCCCCCTGTCCCAGGAAGACTACGCCCTGGTGGAACGGCTGAAGGGCCTGCCCACCATCGCCGTCTGCAACAAGGCGGACCTGAACGTAAAATATGACGTTGGGTTTATAAATAGTAACTTTCAACACATCGTAGAAATTTCTGCCCGGGAAAACAGCGGCCTGGACCGTCTCCGGCAGGAGATCATCGGCCTGCTGGAGCTGGACGGCATTTCCGCCGACGGGGCCATTCTGGCCAACGCCCGGCAGTTCGACTGCGCCCAGCGGGCCTGGAGCCTTTTGAAGGAAGCCATTTCCACCCTGGAGTCCGGCTACACCCTGGACGCCGTGGATGTAGCCGTGGAAAGCGTCATTTCGGCGCTGCTGGAGCTCACCGGAGAAAAAGTCACCGACGCCGTAGTGGACCAGGTCTTCGCCCGGTTCTGCGTCGGAAAGTAGGAGGATCAGTATGGGATACGAATTGGGCCGCTATGACGTAGCGGTGATCGGCGGCGGCCACGCCGGTGTAGAGGCCGCCATGGCGGCGGCGCGGCTGGGGGCCAGGACCATCCTGTTCACCCTGACTCTGGACGGCATCGCCAACCTCCCCTGCAACCCCTCCATCGGCGGCACGGCCAAGGGCCACCTGGTCCGGGAGGTGGACGCCCTGGGCGGCGTCATGGGGGTGGCCGCGGACCACACCATGCTCCAGAGCCGGATGCTCAACCTGGGGAAAGGCCCGGCGGTCCACAGCCTGCGGGCCCAGATCGACCGGCGGGCCTACCACACCTACGTAAAGTCCCTCCTGGAATCCCAGGAAAACCTGCGGATCAAGCAGGACGAGGTGGTGGGTATCCTGACGGAGGACGGCAGGATCACCGGCCTCCGCACCCGCCTTGGCGCAGAGTACGCCGTGGGAGCCGTTATTATCGCCAGCGGAACCTATTTGAACGGCGTCATCCATGTGGGCGAGGTCTCCTATTCCAGCGGTCCCGATGGCATCGCCCCGGCCACCGGCCTGACGGCGGACCTGGCGGATCACGGCATCACCCTCCGGCGGTTCAAAACCGGCACTCCCTCCCGGGTCCACCGCCGCAGCATCGATTTTTCCCGGCTGGAGGAGCAGAAAGGCGACGACCCGGTGGTCCCCTTCAGCTTTGAAACGGAGGAGCCCCTGATCAATCAGGTCAGCTGCTACATGGCCTACACCAACGAGGAGACCCACCGGATCATCCTGGACAACCTGGACAAATCCCCCATTTACAGCGGCCGCATCCACGCCATCGGCCCCCGGTACTGCCCCAGCATTGAGGACAAGATCGTCCGCTTCGCCGGAAAGCCCCGGCACCAGCTTTTCGTGGAGCCCATGGGCATGGACACCCAGGAAATGTACCTCCAGGGCCTGTCCTCCTCCCTTCCCGAGGACGTGCAGCTCCGGTTCCTCCGGACCATTGAGGGCTTCGAAAACCTGGAGATCATGCGCAATGCCTACGCCATCGAGTACGACTGCTGCGACCCCCTGGACCTCCGCCCTACCCTGGAGTTCAAGAAAATCGCCGGACTCTACGGCGCGGGCCAGTTCAACGGCACCTCCGGCTACGAGGAAGCGGCGGCCCAGGGCCTCATCGCCGGCATCAACGCCGCCCGGCAGGTCCAGGGCAAGGACCCCTTCGTGCTGGCCCGGTCCTCCTCCTATATCGGCACCCTCATCGACGACCTGGTGACAAAAGGCTGCTCTGACCCCTACCGCATGATGACCTCCCGCAGCGAATTCCGCCTGCTCCTCCGCCAGGACAACGCCGACGAGCGCCTGACTCCCCTGGGATACCGGATCGGCCTGATTTCCGAGGACCGCTACCGGCGCTTCCAGAAGAAAATGGAGCAGATTCAGGAGGAAAAGCGCCGGGTGGCGAAAATTAACGTAGCGCCCTCCCCCGCACTCAACGAGCTGCTTGTTTCACGTGGAACAACGCCGCTGAATACCGGCACCAAGCTGGAAGAACTGATTCGCCGTCCCCAGCTGACCTACGATGACTTGGCCCCTTTCGACCCCGGCCGCCCCGACCTCCCCTTTCCCGTCCGGGAGCAGGTGGAGATTCAGCTGAAATACGAAGGCTACATCAAAAAGCAGCAGTTGGAAGTGGAGGAGCAAAAGCGCCTGGAAAGCAAAAAACTCCCCGCCGACCAGGACTATTCCGCCATCAACGGCCTTCGTCTGGAGGCCCGGGAGAAGCTCAACCGGGTCCAGCCCCGGGACGTGGGCCAGGCCGCCCGCATTTCCGGCGTCAACCCGGCGGACATTTCCACCCTGCTCATCTGGCTGGAACAGAACGGAGGAACCCATGCTTGATTTCGATTATCTGAAAAGCATCTGCGACGCCCAACAGCTCCCTTTTTCCCCGGAGCTGGCGGAAAAACTGGACCGCTACGCCCAAATGCTGGTGGAGTGGAACGAAAAAATCAACCTCACCGCCATCACGGAGCCCGGCGACATTGCTGTGAAGCACTTCGCAGACAGCCTGCTCCTTCTGAAAGCCTGCGACATTCCCCAAAACGCCCGGATCATTGACGTCGGCACCGGCGCCGGCTTCCCCTCGGTGCCGGTATGCCTGGCCCGCCCGGACCTGCGATTGACCCTCCTGGACAGCCTGCAAAAGCGCATCACCTTCCTGAACCAGCTCTGCACCGCCCTCTCCCTCCCGGCGGACTGCGTCCACGGCCGGGCCGAGGAGACGGGCCGAAAGCCGGAATACCGGGAGCAGTTCGACCTGGCCACCGCCCGGGCCGTGGCCAACCTCCGGGAGCTGGCCGAGTACTGCCTGCCCTTTGTCAGGGTCGGCGGCGTCTTCGCGGCCCTGAAGGGCTACGACGTGGACCAGGAGCTGGACGAAGCCCGCTACGCTATCTCCCAGCTGGGCGGCCAGGTGGAGGACGTCCGGAAGTTCCGCCTTCGGGAGGACGCCTCCCGGGCCATTGTTTTGATCAAAAAAGTTCGACCGGTTTCCGCAAAATACCCCCGGATTTCCGCAAAAATCAAGAAATCGCCCCTGATCGGCCGCTGAAACCCGTCGAATCCCCGGATTTCCTGCGGCGAAAAGTTCTGGAAATTATTTCCCGGATGTGCTATACTCCAATTAAGACAAGGGAACGGAGGAAGCACCATGGCGGGAATTTTTACCAAGGAAAAGACCATCAATCGAGTCGTTTTGCTGGACGTGGACGATATTCTCCCCAATCCCGCCCAGCCCCGGCAGAGCTTTCAGGAGGAGGACCTGGCGGGCCTGGCGGCCAGCATCCGGGAAAACGGCGTTTTGCAGCCCATCACCGTCCGGAAGAACCCCGGCCGGGAGTACGAACTGGTTTCCGGCGAGCGGCGTCTCCGGGCCGCCAAAGAGGCGGGCCTCCGGCAAATCCCGGCGGTAGTCATCGACACCACCGCCCGGCAGTCAGCCATTTACGCCATTCTGGAGAATATTCAGCGCCAGGACCTGTCCGTTTTTGAAGAAGCCCGGGCCCTCCGCTGCCTTATCACCGAGTGGGGCGTCACCCAGGAGGAAGCTGCTCAAAAGCTGGGAAAAGCCCAGTCCACCATTGCCAATAAGCTGCGGCTCCTGGCCCTCACCGACGCCGAGCAGCAGCTCATCGTCAAAAGCGGCCTTACCGAGCGCCACGCCCGGGCCCTTCTCAAGGTCCCGACCCCGGAAAAGCGGATGGAGACCCTGAAATACGCCATCCGCAGCCACCTGAACGTCAGTCAGCTGGAAGCCTACATCGCCCGCAGCGAAAAGGCCCCGCCCCCACCGGCCAAGCGCCGGGTCCTGGTGGTCAAGGACGTGCGGGTCTTCCTGAACACCATCAACAAAGCCATCGACACCATGAAAAGCGCCGGAATCCCCGCCGAAGCCACCCGCCGGGAGGAAAACGGCTGCATCGAGTACCTGGTGAAAATCCCCATTCGGGCCTGAAACCGACCGGATGTTCCACGTGGAACGTCCGGTTTTTTGTTTCACGTGGAACTTTTTTTAAGAAAGGCTTTTAAAATGGAAAAAAGTGTGCTATAATAAGAACAATGGCCCCCGATGGGCCAAAATCAGGCAAGTGAGGGTGTTTCATGGGGAAAGTAATCGCCATTGCCAACCAGAAAGGCGGCGTCGGCAAAACGACCACAGCCGTGAACCTGGCGGCATGCATCGGCGCGCGGAAAAAGACCGTCCTGCTGGTTGACATCGACCCCCAGGGAAATGCCACCAGCGGCTTGGGAATCCGAAAAAAGAACGTGGCCCAGACCTCCTACGACCTCCTTATCGGCGAAGCCCGGGTGGAGGACGTCCGGGTGGGCACGGAGTTCAAAAATGTCGATGCCATCCCCTCCAGCATCGAACTGGCCGGGGCTGAAGTGGAACTTGTGGAGATGGAGGACCGGATCAACCGCCTGAAAATCGCCCTGGCTCCGATCCGGGAGATCTACGACTTCATTCTCATCGACTGCCCCCCTTCCCTGGGCCTCATCACTTTAAACGCCCTGACCTCTGCGGACAGCGTTTTCATTCCCATCCAGTGCGAGTACTACGCCCTGGAGGGCCTGACCCAGCTGATGTCCACCGTGCGTCGGGTAAAAAAGCTCTACAATCCCTCCATTGAGATCGAGGGCGTCCTGCTGACCATGTACGACGGCCGCCTGAACCTGACCACCCAGGTGGTGGCCGAGGTGAAAAAGCACTTCCCCGGAAAGGTCTATAAGGCCACCATTCCCCGGAACGTGCGGCTCTCCGAGGCCCCCAGCTACGGGCTGCCGGTGTACTACTACGATAAATGGTCCAAGGGCTCCGTGGCCTACCAGGAGGTCGCCAAGGAGCTTCTCAAGGCAAATTCCGGAAAGGAAGGATAAGATGGCGAAAAAATCCGGCCTCGGAAGGGGCCTGGACGCACTGTATGCGGATAACGATACCGCAGCCGGCAACGAAAACGGCGTCATGCTCCGTTTGAGCGAGATCGAGCCCAACCGCAACCAGCCCCGGAAGGACTTCGACGAGCAGGCCCTCTCCGAGCTGGCCGACTCCATCCGGGAGCACGGCGTCATCCAGCCCTTGCTGGTCCGTCCCCTGGAAACCGGCGGCTACCAGCTGGTGGCCGGTGAGCGCCGCTGGCGGGCCGCCCGGATGGTGGGCCTGGCCGAGGTCCCCGTGGTCATCCGGGAAATGTCCGAAACCGAAGTCATGGAACTTGCCCTCATCGAGAACCTCCAGCGCAAGGACCTGAACCCCCTGGAAGAAGCCGCCGGCTATCGGGAACTCATGACCACCTACGGCCTGACCCAGGACCAGGTGGCCAAGCGGGTGGGAAAATCCCGGTCCGCCGTGGCTAACTGCCTCCGCCTCCTCAATGTGCCGGAGGAAATTCAGCCGTATCTCCGCAGCGGACAGTTGTCCGCAGGGCATGTGAAAGCCCTGGCCGGCATGGAAGACCGCCAGGAAATGGTCCGCATCGCCAGAAACGCCGCGGAAAAGGGCCTCTCCGTCCGGGACGTGGAGCGCCAGGCCGCCCAGACCTCCCAGCCCTCCCGGGAAACCGCCGGGAAAAAGGACCCCGCCCGGGAGCCCTCCTTCTACCAGGAGCTGGAGCTGGCCATGAACGCCGAGTTGGGCCGCAAGGTCCGCATCCGCCCGGGACGCAGCGGCGGCGGCACCGTGGAGATCGCCTTTTTCGACCAAGAGGACCTGCGCTCCATCGCCTACCGCCTGGCCGGCGAGGAGCAAGCCGTGAAATAAAGAAAGGAAGCAAACAACATGCTGGATATGAAATTTCTCCGGACCAACCCGGAGCTTGTCAAAGAAAACATCCGCAAAAAATTCCAGGACCGGAAACTCCCCCTGGTAGACGAGGTCATTGAACTGGACCGCCAGAGCCGCGCCGCCCAGCAGGAAGCCAGCGACCTCCGCGCCGAGCGGAACAAAATCTCCAAGAGCATCGGCGGCCTCATGGCCCAGGGCAAGAAGGACGAGGCCGAGGCCATGAAGAAGAAAGTGGCCGAGCAGGCCGACCGCCTGGCGGAACTGGAAAAGCAGGAAACGGAGCTGGCCGAAAAGATTCAGAAGATCATGATGACCATCCCCAATATCATCGACCCCAGCGTCCCCATCGGCAAGGACGACAGCGAAAACGTGGAAGTCCAGCGCTACGGCGAGCCCGCGGTCCCGGACTTTGAGATTCCCTACCACACCGACATCATGGAATCCTTCAACGGCATCGACCTGGACAGCGCCCGCCGCGTGGCCGGCAACGGTTTCTACTACCTCATGGGCGACATCGCCCGGCTCCATTCCGCGGTGATCTCCTACGCCCGGGATTTCATGATCGACCGGGGCTTCACCTACTGCGTGCCCCCTTTCATGATCCGCAGCAACGTCGTCACCGGCGTCATGAGCTTCGACGAAATGGACGCCATGATGTATAAGATCGAGGGCGAGGACCTCTACCTCATCGGCACCAGCGAGCACTCCATGATCGGCAAATTCATCGACACCATCCTGGAGGAAAAAGACCTCCCCTATACCATGACCAGCTACTCCCCCTGCTTCCGCAAGGAAAAAGGCGCCCACGGCCTGGAGGAGCGCGGCGTTTACCGCATCCACCAGTTCGAAAAGCAGGAGATGATCGTGGTCTGCAAGCCCGAGGACAGCAAAATGTGGTTCGATAAGCTCTGGCAGAACACCGTGGACCTGTTCCGGTCCATGGACATCCCCGTCCGGACCCTGGAGTGCTGCTCCGGCGACCTGGCGGACCTGAAGGTCAAATCCGTGGACGTGGAGGCCTGGTCCCCCCGTCAGAAGAAATACTTCGAGGTGGGCAGCTGCTCCAACCTGGGAGACGCCCAGGCCCGCCGCCTGAAAATCCGTGTCAACGGCGAAAACGGCAAGTACTTCGCCCACACCCTGAACAACACCGTTGTGGCCCCGCCCCGGATGCTCATCGCGTTCCTGGAAAACAACCTGAACGCCGACGGCACCGTCCGCATCCCGGAGGTCCTCCGTCCCTACATGGGCGGCAAGGACAAGCTGGTCCCGAAAAAATAACCGTTTCCTGGAGGCATTTCGTTGGAAGGCGTTTTTACCAAAAAGACCGAGGTCCACTTCTATGACTGCGACCTCTACGGCCGGATGAAGCTGACGGCGGTGAACCAGACCCTGGCCGACATCGCCGACGAGGACTACGCCCGGAAGGGCATGTCCCACCGCTGGCTCTGGGACCACGGCTTTGTGTTCCTGCTCTCCAAGGTCAGCATCCAGTTTGACCGCCTTCCCGCCCCTCGGGAAATCCTCACAGTCTCCACCTGGGAGCGCGAGATTAAAGGCGCGGCCTTCTACCGGGCGTTTTCCGTCCGGGACCAGAAGGACCGCCCCGTTCTCCGGGCCGACAGCGCCTGGATGCTGGTGGACCCGTCCACCCGGCAGATCCGCCGCCCCGGAGACTTTCCCAATGCCCACCCCACCGGCATCCCAGCCGACTGCCCCCCTTGCCGCAAGATCAAGTGGGAGGACGGCGTCCTGGCAGGCCAGCGGAAGGTGGTCTACTCCGACCTGGACGGCAACGGCCACGTTTATAACGCGGTCTACGCCGGCATCGCCTGCGATTTCCTCCCCCAGGACACCCTCCGCCGGGAGATTTCCGCCTACCAGGTCAACTTCGCCCACGAGGCGCGGCTTGGAGACACCCTGGACATTTGGGTCCGGCAAAATCAGCAATCTTCTGTCATAAAAGGCGTAGTTGGGGATCATGACAGCTTTTTATGCGTTTTGGAATACCGCCCGGATCGGGAAACCCCCGGTTCGGAACGGTAAAAAAGTCATGCGAAGGGGCCGCTCCGAAAGGGGCGGCCTTTTTCTGCCCTAAATCCCCGTCCGTCATTCAGACCCGCCTACCGTCAGGCACCACCCCAGCCCTATCCACTATCCAAGCCCCGCCTTTCAGACTCCCCGCTGTCCAACCCAATCCACTGTACAGCCCACCCTCCATCCAGATTCACCGTCACCGGCCTACCACCATTCGGCCCCATCCTCCATTTATTCCCACCAGCCGTCCGGTTTTTCGCCGCAAATCGAATCCCACCCACTGCCTGGCCCGCCCCCATTTCAGCCCGGCTTACCATCCGGAATTCCGCCCTCCGTCCGTCAATCATTCCCCATAACAACCCTACCCGCTTCCCCCTCGCGTCAGCCCTTGTACATCTCTCCGCCCCCGGCCTGCCGGCCCTCCCACCCAATTCCGCAGCCAACTCCCCAAATTTCCGCCCCCGGAGCCCTCATTATCCCCCCCGCCCCTACGTCCATCGGCTAACCCCCGGCCAGCCATCCCACCAAGTTTCCGCCCCGAGACAGCCTTGCATTAGAGCACACTGCCACCCCGGCTCCCCCGTAATCCCTTCCACACCCTTCCCGCAGCCAACACCTAAATCTCCCGTCCGGAGCCCTTTATATATCCCCGCCCGCCGCCTGCATCCCTCCGCTGACCGCCCTGGTCAACCATCCCACCAACTTCCCACTCCTATCCCCACCACTCGGGCCCCACCGCCCGTCCCTGCCGTCTCTCGAATCCCGCAGTCCCCGTTTCCCCTCCTGCAACCCCCTTCCAAATTTCGCTCACTGGACCGCCCGCCCAATCCTAGCCGCCATTCAGCCCGTAATTGCCCAAAAATCCCGCCATTCCTATCCCTCACCCCACACTCCACACCCCCTTCCCCAAAATCCTCCCGGAGCCGCCACCTACCGCCGCCCACCTGCCCTACGATTCCACCCCCAACCGGCCCCAAAATCCGCCAAAATCCAATAATATCCGTATAATTGGCGACACATTATACTATAAGTAAACATACTCCCCCTTGTAAATCCCCCGAAGATATGGTACACTGGAAAAAAACGACCAAACAGGAGGACTTCCCAGTGCCCAGCAGAACCACCAGCCCCCGGATCATTCTGGCGGCCCTTCTTTTCATCGGAATCCTGATCCTATTCCCCCAGAGAGCCCTTGCCGCCTCCAGCACCCTGGAAGCCCCGGAGGTCCTGGCCCCGGGCCGGAGCTTCTCCGTGGAGTACACCGGCGCCGTCTCCAAAAGCTGGCTGGGGGTCTACCCCGCCGGAGCGGAGCTCACGGACCCCCTCCTCCGCATCGACCTGGACGGCCAGGAGTCCGGCACGGCGGAGATCGCCGCCCTCCCCGCCGGGGAGTACCAGCTGGCCCTCTACCGCTTCGGCGGGACCCCCGCGGCCACCTGCTCGCTGACGGTGACGGACAGCCCCGTCTATCTGGACCGGACCTCTTATGAAGAAGGCGGCCGGGCTTTTGCCGCAGTCCAACCCGGCACCTGCGATGACAACGCCTGGATCGGCATTTACGCCGCAGACGCCGTCCCCGGAACGGACCCTTGGATAACCTGGACCGCACCCTGTGATACCCCAACGGACCTGGATTCTCCCCGGGAGGGCACGCCCTTTTCCAAGCTCCCCATCGGCGAGTACCAGCTGATCCTGTTCCCCCAGGGCGGCTATACCCCCGGCGCGTCCTTCCCCTTCACCGTGGTCCGGAACCCCCGGGACCGCCTGACCTTCACCCCGTCCCAGACCGCCGTCCAGGGCAGCATGGAGGGCACGCTGACTATTACTGCCGGTATAAAACAACCTGAATACTACTGGATTTACTGGGCCGACAACCAGGGAATCCTGGAAAACTACACCGAAATCGGCAAAATCCCCTCCAACGGGGAAGCCCCGCTGCGGTTTGCCATGCCCAGCCATATCACCCCTCCGGCGGAGGCCACCCGGATCGTCCTCCGGGCCGGCACGGCCAAATCCCCCCGGAGCAGCCAGCTCCTGGCCGAGGCTGCCATTCCCCCCTCCTGCCGGATCCAGCAGGAGCCGGAGTCCTCCTTCGTGGTCCTCTCCGACATCCATATCAGCCAGAACAGCCAGTACATCAACAACCGCAACTACGTCCGGGCCATCCAGGACGTGATCCAGAACATGCCCGGCATCCAGGCGGTGGTTTACAGCGGCGACGTGACCCATAACGGCAAGGCCAAGGAGTACGCCGTCCTGGCCCGGCTTCTGCGGCAGTACGGCGGCAGGCTCCCGGCCCAATACCTGATTCCCGGCAACCACGACGTGGCCCTGAACGAAAAGGACTGGGCGGAGCAGATCGGCTACTTCCTGGAGTACACCGGCATGCCCGGCACCTCCTACCGCTTCGCCATCGGCGGCAAAACGGCCCTGTGCTTGGGCTCCGGGGCGGAGGTCCCCGCCGGGGACATGGACTCCGTTTCCTTCAGCGCCCAGCAGCTGGAGTGGCTGGCGGCCCAGCTGGCGGACGCCGCCCAATCGGATCCGGAGAGCCCCATCTTCGTCTTTCTCCATCAGCCCTTGCAGAACACCCTTACCGGCACGGAGACCAGCGCCATTCTGGAAAACGATGCCCTCCGGGCCATTCTGAACCAATACCCCCAGGCGGTGGTCTTTTCGGGCCACAGCCACGCCGCCCTGAACAGCGAGAAGCCGGTTTACGACGGCAGCGGCTTCGGGGCCAGCATGGTCCATAGCGGCAGCGTCAGCGCCCTGTGGGATTTCAGCCTGTCCGGGACCGGCAAAGCCAAGTCCGGCAGCCAGGGGATTCTGGTGGAGGTCTCCGCCTCCTGCATCCGCATCCGCAGCCGGAATTTCCAAACCGGCAAATGGATGGGAGACGCCGAGAGAGTTCTCTGGTTCGTCCACTGACGAAAAGCCGCACTGCGCGGAGCGGCAGTGCGGTTAGCAGAATGGTATCACGTCAGGCCGCCCGCATTATTGCTCCGCAATAGAAAGCCCGCAATATCGCTTCGCGAAATTGCTTGGCCTTTTCCTTCGCGGGCAACGCCCGCAATTTCCTTCGGAAACCGGAAAACGCCTGGGTGAGTACGCTGATTGTACTTGGTCAGGCCGACGCCTGCCCCGCAATGTTGCTACGCAACAAAGCTCTGGCCTTTTCCTTCGCGGACATCGTCCGCGATTTCCTTCGGAAACCGGAAAACGCCTGGGTGAGTACGCTGATCGTACTTGGTCAGGCCGCCGCCTGCCCCCAAAGCCCATCGTGAGGACGATACCGTTCGAAAGTGGTGTGCGGATGCCTACTGTCCACACACCAATTGCGGCGGCCGTGTCCACCGCGGGGTAGTATTGGGGCTCTCCGGAGTCCCAGGCGCGACTTTAGGGGGTCTCGGGGGGCGGGAGCCTTTTTAATCAAGCATTTTTCATCACTTGTGATGGAAAATGCTAGCAAAGTCGCTTTGCGACTT
>CAKTCT010000011.1 GCA_934539585.1 uncultured Oscillospiraceae bacterium
CCGGTGAGCTCTTACCTCGCCTTTCCACCCTTACCGGGGAAACCCCGGCGGTATCTCTCTGTTGCACTTTCCCTGAAGTCGCCTTCGGCTGCCGTTAGCAGTTATCCTGTCCTGTGATGCTCGGACTTTCCTCATGGATCGCTCCACGCTGCCACACAGTCTTCTCAGCCTGTTTATTATAGCCGATTTCCGCCGGGCTGTCAAGGCTCGGGGGCGCTTTTGCCGGGAAATCGTCCGAATCGGCAGGACCGTGTGGTCCGGATTTGCGGTTCCGTGGGGATTTTCTTGCTATTTGCCCCGAAAGCGGCTATAATGAAGGCAGAAACAGCGAAAAGGGGAGAGCGTATGACAAACATTCAGGCCCACCGCGGGGCCAGCAAGGAGCGTCCGGAGAACACCATGGCGGCCTTCCGCCGGGCGGAGGAGCTCCACGCCGACGGCATCGAGATGGACGTCCACCTCCTTCCGGACGGGAGCCTTGCCGTCCACCACGACGACCAGCTGGGCCGGACGGTCAACGGGACCGGCTCCATCTACGGCTACACCTTTGCGCAGCTCCGGGAGCTCAGCGCAGGCGCGGGCTTTTCCCCGGCGTACCGGGACGAGCGGGTGCCGTCCTTCCGGGAGCTTCTGGAGTTCCTCCAGGGTAACGACCTGGTCCTCAACGTGGAGATCAAGTCCAACACCGGCTTTCTCACCGGGGTGGAGGACGCCGTGGTGGACATGCTCCGGGAGTACCGGATGGAGGGCCGCTGCATCATTTCCTCCTTTAACCACTTCGTCCTGGCCAACATCAAGAAGCGGGCGCCGGAGCTGCCGGTGGGGGCCCTCTACGGCTTCACCCTGGGCAAGGATATGGCCGAATACGCCGCCGCCAACGGCTTCAACGCCCTCCACGCCGACTACCATCTGGTGGACCGGGCGCTGGTGGAAAAGGCCCACAGCCTTGGGATCGCCGTCAACGTCTGGACCGTGGACCAGCCCGCGGACATCCGCCGGATGCTGGAACTTCATGTGGACAACATCATCTCCAACGATGCGGCCCTGGCCCTGGAGCTTCGGGACGCTTTTGAAAAGGAAGGGAACGCAGAATGATCGCAACAAAACCCATCACCGGCTCCTGGTTCGAATTTCTCCACCACAACACCCCGGAAGGGAAGTACTGGAACGAGGCCCTCACCGCCTTTACCGAGGAGCAGTGGCGGCTGAAACTCCGGGAAATGAAGGGGGCCGGGCTGAAATACGTGGTCCTCATGGCCACGGCGCTGTACTCCAAAGCCTACTTCAAAACCGACATCTTCCCGGAGTGGAAGATCGGCTGCGCCAACCCCATCGAGGTCCTCCTGGACGAGGCCGAACGCCTGGACCTGCGGGTCTTTATCGGCACGGGCTTTTACGGCGACTGGACCGACGCCGACGGCAACATGAAGGACCCGGCGGTCCTCTCCCGGATGCTCCGGGCCATCAACGAGCTGGCGGCCCTCTACGGCCACCACAGGAGCTTCTACGGCTGGTACTACCCCGACGAAGCCTGGATCAACGGCCACATGTCCGAGGAATTCATGCGGTACGTGAACCTGTCCTCCGCCGAGGTCCACAAAATGGGGGCCCATTTCAAGACCCTCATCGGCCCCTACGGCACCCGGGACGTCATCGCCGACGACCGCTACATCCGGGACCTGGAAGGACTGGACGTGGACTTTGCCGCTTATCAGGACGAGATCGGCGTGGAAAAGACCAGGGTGGAGGAAAGCGCCGGCTTTTACGAGGCGCTGAAACGGGTCCACGACAAGGCCGGGCGGTCCAGGCTCTGGGCCGACGTGGAGGCCTTCCGGTTCGAGGGGGAGGTCTATCATTCCGCACTGCTCCCCGCGCCTTTTGAGCGGCTCCGGAAGCAGCTGGAGGCGGTTTCGCCTTATGTGGATGAAATTCTCATCTATGAGTACCCCGGCCTGTTCAACAGGCCCGGGACCGGGGCCTTCGCCGGGCACCCGTCCTCGGAGAAGCTCTATACCGACTACATGGCCTACCGGGCGGAGCAGGAGAAAAAGAATTCCTGATTTCTGTGAAAAAACCCTTGCTTTTTCCGGAAAGGTATGCTAAAATATACTAGATATTGTTCCGCCTGCGTGCCGAAAGGCGCAACGGTGGGGATTAATGTTACCTGCGCGTCAGCGCAACATTAAAGCGGGCAGTCCTCTGCACAGGCCGCACCTGCATGCATGAATGTCTGAAAATTTAGGAGGATCCATACTATGGACGCATTGCAAATCATCAGCCAGTCCAGCCTGAAGGCGGAAAAGCCTGCCGTTCAGATCGGCGACTACGTCCGCATCGCGGTTCGCATCCGCGAGGGCGACAAGGAAAGAAACCAGATGTTTGAGGGCACCGTCATTGCCATGAAGCATGGCGGCATCTCCGAGACCTTCACCGTCCGCCGCGTTTCCTACGGCTGCGGCGTGGAGCGGGTATTCCCCATCCACTCCCCCAACGTAGTCAGCGTGGAAGTTCTCCGTCACGGCCATGTCAGAAGAGCGAAGCTCTACTACCTCCGCGACAGAGTCGGCAAAGCAGCCCGGATCAAAGAGAAACTTTAATAAGTGCGGCGTGGAAAGGGACGGGTACCGTCCCTTTTTCCGCTATTACGGACATTTTTTGGAAGGGAGGCGGTCCCTTTGGCGGAGGCTTCCAACACGTCTTATCACTCCGATGAGGAGATCGACCGCATCCTGGAGGAACTGGAACAGTACCCCTCCGCTCCGGAGCCGGAACCAGAATCGGCCCCGGGACCGGCCCCGAGCCCGGCGAAGTCCTCCTGGCGGCGGGAGCTGTGGGAATGGCTCCGCAGTCTGGGGATCGCCGCCATTGCGGCCTTGCTGCTGTTCCATTACGTTATCGCCTTTGTCAGCGTCAAGGGCCGCTCCATGGAGCCCAACGTCTCCGAGGGGGACTTCCTGGCGGTCTCCGGGCTGTTTTACACCCCGAAAACCGGGGACATCGTGGTGTTGTCCGCGAAAAACGGCCTGAAGGAACGCCTGATCAAGCGGGTCATTGCCACCGGCGGCCAGACTGTGGACATCGTGGACGGCGCGGTTTTCATAGACGGCGTGAAGCTGGAGGAGCCCTATCTGACCGGCGTTTCCACCGGCCCGGGGGAGCAGAGCTATCCCCTGACGGTCCCGGAGGGCCAGGTCTTTGTCATGGGCGACAACCGGAGCCGCTCCACAGACAGCCGCTACCGGACCATCGGCTGCGTGGCGGAAAAGGAGATCGTGGGGCGGGTGCTGTTCCGCCTGCTGCCCCTGGGACGCTTCGGGCAGATTGACAGATAAGGAGGTCAAGCGATGGAAGAACAGACGGAGCTCCGGCAAAAGCCGGAACCCCGGAAAAAGGAACTGCTGGGATGGCTTCGGGATATTGCCATCGCGGGGCTTATCGTCTTCGTTTTGTTCCGCTTTGTGATCCAGGCGGTGACGGTGAACGGTATGTCGATGTCGCCGACTCTGGCAGACGGGGACCGGCTTCTGACCTTCACTCTGTTCTATGTCCCGAAGCAAGGGAACATCGTGACCCTTTCGGAAAACACCGGCCTGGACGACTCCCTGATCAAGCGGGTGGTGGCCGTAGCGGGCCAGACCGTGGACATCAATGAAAACGGCGAAATCCTGGTGGACGGAAAGGTCCTTTCCGAGCCCTATATTGCCGAGACCATCGATGCGTTTCATTGCGGGAGCCAGGAGTATCCCCTGACCGTCCCGGAGGGAACGGTTTTTGTCCTGGGGGATAACCGCAATCATTCTACGGACAGCCGCGTTCTGGGCCCCATCGGTACCGGCGAGGTTCTGGGGCGGGTGCTGTTCCGGCTTCGACCCCTGAACCGGATGGGTCCGGTCTGATAAACAAGGAGGACATTCTATGGAAGAAATCAAGGAAACCCAACAGCCGGATAAGGAGCCCCAGCAGCCGGAAGGCGGTCAGCGGGAGCCCTTCAATCTGAAAAAAGAGCTGTGGGAGTGGTTCAAGGCCATCGTCTTCGCCGGCGTCATCGTCTTTGTGGTATTCCACTTCCTGATCCGGGTGGTGTCGGTGGACGGAAGCTCCATGGTGCCCACCCTGCATAACGGCGACCGGCTCATCACCTCCAACCTGTTCTACACCCCCTCTTACGGGGATATCGTCATTCTTTCGGAAAACACCGGCCTCAACGAGGCCCTGGTCAAGCGGGTCATCGCTGTGGCGGGCCAGACCGTGGACATCAACGAAAACGGCGAGGTCCTGGTGGACGGCAAGGTCCTCTCCGAGCCCTACATCGCCGAGACCATCGACAGCGCTCACCGCGGGGACCAGGATTACCCCCTGACCGTCCCGGAAGGGCAGATTTTTGTCATGGGGGACAACCGCAACCACTCCACGGACAGCCGCTTTTCCAGCGTGGGCCTTATCGATACCGACGAGGTCCTGGGCCGGGTGATTTTCCGGCTGCTGCCCCTGAATCAGATGGGGCCGGTCCGATAAAACAACGTTAAAGGAGTCATCCATGGCACAAGCACCTGCAATCCAGTGGTTCCCCGGCCATATGGCCAAGACCCGCCGGATGATCGAAGCAAATGTCAAGCTGGTGGACCTGGTGGTGGAGATCACCGACGCCCGGATCCCCCAGAGCTCCCGGAATCCGGAGCTGCCCAAGTGGATCGGCCGGAAAAAACGGCTGATCATCCTGAATAAATGCGACGCCGCCGACCCGAAGATCACCGCCCGGTGGCTTTCCTGGTACCGGGAGCAGGGCGTTCCCGCCATTGCCGTGGACGCCAAATCCGGCCGGGGGATGGAGAAGTTTCTCCCCACGGTCCGGGAGGTCCTGGCGGAGGAAATCCAGCGCCGGGACCAGCGGGGCATGGCCGGGCGGCCCCTGCGGATGATGGTGGTGGGGATTCCCAACGTGGGGAAGTCCTCCTTCATCAACCGGGCCGCCAACCAGCGCCGGGCCAGAGTGGAGGACCGCCCCGGCGTCACCGTGGGCAAGCAATGGGTCACGGTGGCCCGGGATGTGGAACTTTTGGACACCCCCGGGGTTCTCTGGCCCAAGTTCGAGGACCCGGCGGTGGGGGAGCGGCTGGCCTTTACCGGCGCCGTCAAGGACCAGGTGGTGGATGTGGAGCTTCTGGCCATCCGGCTCCTGGCCTGGCTCCATGAGGAGTATCCCCAGCTGCTGCTGGAACGGTATAAGCTGACACCGGCGGACACCCAGGACCGGGAGGACTACGAGCTCCTGGAGCTGGTGGGCCGGAAGCGGGGGATGCTCGTCAGCGGCGGCGAGATCGACACCCTCCGGGCCGCCACCATGGTCCTGGACGAGTACCGGGGCGGCAAGCTGGGGAAGCTCTCCCTGGAAGCGCCGCCGGACCGGAAGGGGGAGGACGCATGACCCTCTACGAATACGACCGTTCCCTGGCCCTGCCGCCCTTCTGCGGCGTGGACGAGGCGGGGCGGGGCCCTTTGGCCGGAGACGTTTACGCGGCGGCGGTGATCCTGCCCCTGGACGCGGAGATTCCCGGCATCAACGACTCCAAAAAGCTGTCGGAAAAGAAGCGGGACGCCCTGTACGACCTCATCACGGAGCAGGCGGTGGCCTGGGCCGTGGGCGTGGCCACGGTGGAGGAGATTGAGAACATCAACATCCTCCAGGCCGCCATGCTGGCCATGAAACGGGCGGTGGAGGCCCTTCCGGTGAAGCCCGCCCTGGCTCTGGTGGACGGGAACAAAAACCCGCCGCTGTCCGTGCCCTCCCGGTGCCTGGTCCACGGCGACGCCACCTCGGCGTCCATCGCGGCGGCATCCATTGTGGCCAAGGTCTCCCGGGACCGGTACATGGCGGAGATGGACGGGAAGTATCCCGGCTACCTGTTTGCCAAGCACAAGGGCTACGGCAGCAAGGCCCATTACGACTGCATCGACCGGCTGGGACCGTCCCCCATCCACCGGATGTCCTTCCTGAAAAAGTACTATGAGAAAAAATCGGAGCCCGGCCCCCTGAACGACGGCGGGCGGGGCGAAGCGGCGGCCTCCCAGCGGCTGGCGGAAAAGGGCTTCCGGATTCTGGAAACCAACTGGCACAGCCGCTACGGTGAGATCGACCTCATCGCCGCCGACGGGACCCATCTGGTCTTCTGCGAGGTCAAGACCCGGCGGGAGGACAGCCTGGGAGCTCCCCGGGAGGCGGTGGACCGCTCCAAGCGGAAAAAGCTGACGGAAACGGCCCTCTGCTACCTTTCGGGGCACCCCACGGCGCTGCAGCCCCGGTTTGATATCATGGAAGTCACCCTATCCTGCGGGGAGGGGGCCGTCCTCTCGGTGGAGCACCTGGAGAACGCCTTCCCGGCGGAGCAATGAATGGAGGCAACGGGTATGGGACATTTTGACCTGCACTGCGATACGCTGAGCCGCTGCGCGGCGGAAAAGGCGTCGCTGCTGTCCAACAATTTTGACATTTCCGTGGAGCGCGGGCCCCTTTCTGATTACTGGGTCCAGGCGTTTGCGGTGTTCATCAACGATGACCTGCGGGGAGCCAGGGCGTACCACGCCTTCCAGGCCCAGGCGGAGGTCCTGAAAAAGGCCCTGGAATCCGGCGGCCCCATCGTTTCCTACGATCCGGACCACCTGGAAAAGGGCGTCTGCAGCGCCATGCTGACGGTGGAAAACGGCGCGGCTCTGGGCGGAAAGCTGGAGCGCATCCGGGAGTTCGCCCAGCTGGGCGTCAAGGTCTTTTCCCTGGTCTGGAACGGGGAAAACGAGCTGGCCGGCGGCGTCCAGAGCGAGCTGGGACTGACCCCTCTGGGCAGGGAGGCGGTGAAGGAGCTGGAAAAGAACCGCATCATCATCGACGTCTCCCACCTGAACACCCTGGGCTTCTGGGACCTCTGCGAGATCGCGGAGCGGCCCTTTATCGCCACCCACTCCAACTGCTTTGAGGTCTGCCCCCACAAGCGGAACCTGGACGACCTGCAGATTCAGGAAATCATCCGCCGGAAGGGGCTCATCGGCATCAATTTCTATCCCATTTTCATCAACGGGGAAAGCGACGCCTCCTTCCAGGAAATCCGCCGCCACATCCGCCACATCCTGGCCCTGGGCGGCGAGGATGTGGTAGCCGTGGGCAGCGATTTCGACGGCGCGGCCATGCCCTCCCGGCTGGAGCACATCGAGCGCATCCCTGAGTGGCACGAGAACCTGCGGAAGCACTTCGGGCCGGAGCTGGCGGAGAAGATCGCCTTCGGCAACGCCCAGCGCTTCTTCCGGGAAAACCGGTAGCCGCCAGGGGAGGGGATTGCCATACAGACCTCGATGATTCTGATTGTTATCCTGCTGCTTTTTTACGCACAGGCACGAAACGACCGCCAGATCCGCAACCGGATTCTGCGGCGCAAACAGGGGAGGAACCGAAAAATGCCTACGGAACTGATGAAAGAATTTCTCGGCAAGGTCTGCGCCATTACGCTGTTCAACGAGCTTTCCGGCGTCACCGGCCGGATCGCCGCCGTGGAGGACAACTGGGTCAAGGTGGAGGAGAAGAACCGGGTCCGCCTGGTCAACGGCGACATGATCCGGGACATTGCCATCCTGCCGGAAAAATACCAGAAATAATCTTGCTGCCAAAGGGGAAACACTATGTATTACAACAGCACCCGCGATAATTCCTGCCGCGTCACCTCGGCTCAGGCCATTTCCAGAGGAATCTCCGCCGAGGGCGGCCTGTTCGTCCCCCAGGAGCTGCCCAGGCTCTCCCTGGAGGAGATCGGCGGCCTGGCCGGGAAAACATACAACGAAAAGGCCAAGTTCATCCTGTCCCGGTTCCTGACGGACTTTTCCGCAGAGGAGCTGGCGGACTGCGTGGACAGCGCCTACACCGATGAGAAGTTCGACAGCGCCAACATCTCCGAGATCGCCAGGGTGGGGGAGACCGCCTACCTCCTGGAGCTGTGGCACGGCCCTACCTGCGCCTTTAAGGACATGGCCCTGCAGCTGCTGCCCCATCTGCTGACGGTCTCCGCCAAAAAGACCGTCCCGGGCAAGGAAATCGTGGTCCTGGTGGCCACCTCCGGCGATACCGGCAAGGCGGCCCTGGAGGGCTTCAAGGACGTTCCCGGCACCAAGATGCTGGTGTTCTATCCCGTCCACGGGGTCAGCAATATGCAGAAGCTCCAGATGACCACCCAGGAGGGCAAAAACGTGGCGGTCTGCGCCATCGAGGGCAATTTCGACGATGCCCAGAGCGGCGTCAAGCGGATTTTCACTGACCCCGCCGTCCTGGAGGAGCTGGCTAAGAACGGCCAGATGTTCTCCTCCGCCAACTCCATCAACTGGGGCCGGCTGGTTCCCCAGATCGTCTACTACATCGCCGCCTACGCCTCCCTGGTGGAGCAGGGGGAGATTTCCCTGGGCGAGGAGATCAACGTGGTGGTCCCCACGGGGAACTTCGGCAACATCCTGGCGGCCTATTATGCCAAGGGCATGGGCCTGCCGGTGGCCAAGCTGATCTGCGCCTCCAACCGGAACAAGGTCCTGACGGACTTCCTCCGCACCGGCGTTTACGACAAGAACCGGGAGTTCCACACCACCCCTTCGCCGTCCATGGACATCCTCATTTCCTCCAACCTGGAACGGCTCCTTTATGACCTCTGCGGCAAGGACGACGCCCAGATCCGGGAGTGGTTCGGCGCTCTGGCCAAGGAGGGCCGGTACTCCGTGACCCCCGGGGTTTTGGCCAAGCTGCGGGAGGGCTTCTACGGCGGCTACTGCACCGACGAGGAGACCCTTTCCACCATCGGCAAGGTCTTCCGGGAGTACGGCTACCTCAGCGACACCCACACGGCGGTGGGCCTCAAGGTCTACGAGGACTATGTACAGGCCACCGGCGATACGGCCAAGACCATCGTGGCCTCCACGGCGTCGCCGTATAAGTTTACCGGCAGCGTTCTCAGGGCCATCACCAAGGACCCGCTGCCCGAGGACGATTTCCGGCAGGTGGAGCTGCTGGCGGAACTTTCCGGCACCACGCCCCCTGCGTCCCTGCTGGAGCTGAAGGCCAAGCCCGTCCGCTTCACCGGCAGCGTGAAGAAGGAAGAAATGGTGGACCAGGTCCTGAAAATGCTCCGCTGACCCGGCTTTCCGGGAGCAGCGGCCCGCTTTCCGCAGGCGCCTGCTCCCGTGAGCCGCAGCCGTTATTTCTGCGAGGCGAAGCTCTGGCAGACGGTGTCGGAGCAGCAGTTGGCGAAGTGGGGTCCGATCTTGATGTCCTTTGCGGTGCAGCAGCATTCATGGTTATTGTGGATGCAGTTGGTCACGTCGCATTTGACGCAGGGGATGACGGCTTCGGACATAAAAGGCCCTCCTCTCAGGCGCTGACAGTATTTTGGAAGGGGCCGGATTCCGGCCCACCCATAGTTTCCGCCGGAGCAGTCCGGATATGCCCGGAAAATTTTGTAACCCACGAAAAGGATGAGATATGAGCTTATTTGCAATTGCAGACCTGCACCTTTCCCTGGGCGCCGATAAGCCCATGGACATTTTTCCCGGCTGGGCAGGCTATGTGGAAAAGCTGGAAAAGAACTGGCGGGAAAACGTCCGCCCCGAGGACACGGTGGTCATCGCCGGGGACATCTCCTGGGGCCTGGAGATCGGGGAGACCAAGGAGGATTTCGCCTTTCTGGACAGCCTTCCCGGGACCAAGCTCCTGCTCAAGGGCAACCACGACCTGTGGTTTTCCACCAAGACCAAAGTGGAGCGCTTTTTCGAGGAAAACGGCTTTTCCACCCTGAAAATCCTGTTCAACAACGCCTATGAATACGGGGATTACGCCATCTGCGGCACCCGGGGCTGGATGAACGACCAGACCGACAAAAAGGTCCTTCTCCGGGAGTGCGGCCGCCTGCGGCTCTCTCTGGAGGCCGGGAAAAAGCTGGGGAAAAAGCCCCTGGTGTTCCTCCATTATCCGCCGGTCTACGGCGGCGGGGAGTGCTACGAGATTCTGGACGTGCTGCTGGAATACGGCATCGAAAGGGTCTACTACGGCCACATCCACGGCTATTCTGCGGGGTACGCCATCAACGGAATCCGGAACGGCATCGATTTCCGGTTGATTTCCTGTGATTATATCCAATTTAACCCGATTAAAATCGTATAATTCGTAAAAAGCTAAAAAGTTCATCAGAAAAACTAGCAAATCCCATGGAGTTGTGCTATAATAAATTAGTCTGAAAAGTCTGGAAAAACGGACTTTCATAAGGATCCGCCGGGGCGTTCTGCCTTTGGGACGGAATAACAGGAGGAAGTTTCATGAGCTTAGTGTCGAAAAACAATGTGGCCACCAATAAGTTTGAGTTAGAGATTCAGGTTCCGGCGGAGGATTTCGAAAAAGCCTGCGAGCAGGTCTATAAAAGAAAAGGCAAACGCATCGAGGTCCCCGGCTTCCGGAAGGGCCACGCTCCCCGGAAAACCATTGAGAAGCTGTACGGCGAGGGCATCTTCTTCGAGGACGCTGTCAACGACGTGTACCCCGGCGCTCTCCAGTCCGCCGTGGAAGAAGCCGGCCTGGAAATCGTCTGCCGTCCCGAGGTGGAAGTCACCGAGGTTTCGAAAGAAAAAGGCGTGACCTTCAAGGCCACCTGCACCGTGAAGCCCGAAGTCACCGTGAAGGATTACAAGGGCATCAAGGCTTCCAAGGATGTGGAAGAAGTCACCGACGTGGACATCACCGCGGAGATCGACCGCCGTCGGGAGCGCAACGCCCGCACCGTGGACGTGGAAGGCCGCGCTGTGGAAAACGGCGACATCGTCAACATCGATTTCGAAGGCTTCCTGGACGGTGTGCCTTTTGACGGCGGCAAGGGCGAGAACTTCAGCCTGACCATCGGCTCCGGCCAGTTCATCCCCGGCTTTGAGGAGCAGATCATCGGCCACAACATCGGCGATGAGTTCGACGTCAACGTCACCTTCCCCGAAAATTACCACGCCGAGGAGCTGAAGGGCAAACCCACCACCTTCAAGGTGAAGCTCCACAGCATCAGCACCAAGGAACTCCCCGAGGCCGACGACGAGTTCGCCAAGGACGTCAGCGAGTTCGACACCCTGGACGAGCTGAAAGCCGACATCCGCAAGCATCTGGAAGAAGCCAACGAGAAGAAGGCTGCCGACGCTTTTGAAAACAAGCTCATCGATACCGTCATCGAGAACATGGAAGGGGAAATCCCCCAGGAAATGTACGAGGTCCGCATCGACGAGATGATCCGGGACTTCGAGTACCGTCTCCAGTCCCAGGGCCTGAACCTGGATATGTACCTCCAGTACTCCGGTCTGGACAGAGATTCCTTCCGCAAGACCTTTGAAGCCCAGGCCCAGCGCCAGGTCAAGGTCCGGCTGGCTCTGGAAAAGATCGTGGAAGTGGAGGGCATCGCCCCCACCGATGAGGAAGTGGAAGCCGAGTACGCCCGTCTGGCCGACGCCTACAAGATGGACGTGGAGAAGCTGAAACCCGTCATCTCCGCGGAGGACGTGAAGAAGGACGTGGCCGTCAACAAGGCCATCGACCTGATCAAGGACAGCGCTGTCGCCGAATAAGCGCTGCCCGTGGAACCGTTCATGAAAAGGTTGCAGAAGGTCTGTTTGCCGTTCATGTTTCGGGGTTATACTGAAATTGTATCGCGTGCAGCTATTGGTGTGGGACAGCAGTGTGCCGCCCAATAGTTGTTCGCATTTCTACGGCAAAACGAAGAATGGAGGACTTATTTATGAGTTTGGTCCCAATGGTAGTGGAACAGACCAGCCGCGGCGAGCGGTCCTACGACATTTTTTCCCGGCTTCTGAACGACCGGGTGGTCATGCTTTGCGAGGAAGTCAACGACGCTTCTGCCTCCCTGGTGGTGGCCCAGCTGCTCTATCTGGAGAGCCAGGACGCCGAAAAGGAGATCAGCCTGTACATCAACAGCCCCGGCGGCTCCATTACAGCCGGCATGGCCATTTATGACACCATGCAGTTCATCAAATGCGACGTGTCCACCATCTGCGTGGGCATGGCGGCGTCCATGGGTGCGTTCCTGCTGTCCAGCGGCGCCAAGGGACGGCGGTTCGCGCTGCCCAACAGCGAGATCATGATCCACCAGCCCTCCGGCGGCGCCCAGGGCCAGGCCACCGACATCGCCATCCAGGCGGAACGGGTCCTGCGGATGAAAAAGAACCTGACCCAGATTCTGGCCGACAACTGCGGCAAGCCCTATGAGACCGTTGCCGCCGACTGCGAGCGCGACCACTTCATGTCCGCCCAGGAGGCCCTGGAATACGGCGTCATCGACCAGATCATTACCCATCATGAGTAATTCTGACCCGCGTTTTTACGAAGGAGGCATTGATTTATGCCGGATAACAACGAGGTGCGGTGCAGCTTCTGTGGCAAACCCGAGCAGAGCGTGGAGCGGATGCTCCACTCGGCCCGGGCCAATATCTGCGACGGCTGCGTGGCCCTTTGCTACGATATGCTGGTGGAGGAAGGGATTTTCCCGGAACCCGGCCACTCCCACGGGGAAAAATCCGCCCACTCCGACGAGGCTCCGGTGCTGCTGAAGCCCATGGAGATGAAGGCGGTCCTGGACCAGTACGTCATTGGCCAGGACAAGGCGAAGATCGCCCTGTCCGTGGCGGTTTACAACCATTATAAGCGCATTTACATGGCTCCCCAGGGCGAGGACGACGTGGAGCTCCAGAAGAGCAACGTCCTGCTCCTGGGCCCCACCGGCGTGGGCAAGACCATGCTGGCCCAGACCCTAGCCAAGGTCCTGGACGTGCCCTTTGCCATCGCCGACGCCACCACCCTCACCGAGGCCGGATACGTAGGCGACGACGTGGAAAATGTCCTGGTGCGGCTGATCCAGGCTGCGGACTACGACATCGAAGCCGCGGAACGGGGCATCATCTACATCGATGAAATCGACAAGATCGCCCGGAAATCGGAGAATGCCTCCATCACCCGGGACGTCAGCGGCGAAGGCGTCCAGCAGGCGCTGCTGAAGATTCTGGAAGGCACCGTCTCCAACGTCCCGCCTCAGGGCGGCCGGAAGCACCCCCACCAGGAGTGCATCCAGCTGAACACCAAGAACATCCTGTTCATCTGCGGCGGCGCTTTCGCAGGCATCGAAAAGGTGGTGGGCCGGCGGCTGGATTCCTCCACCATCGGCTTCAACGGCACCATCCGCAAGAAGCTGGACGACGACAAGAGCGCCCTTTACCAGAAGGTGCTCCCCGACGATCTGGTCAAATTCGGCCTGATCCCGGAGCTGGTGGGCCGTCTTCCGGTGATCACCACCCTGGACGACCTCACCGAGGACCAGCTGGTCCGGGTCCTGGTGGAGCCCAAAAACTCCCTGTTCAAGCAGTACAGCGCCATGTTCGCCCTGGACGACGTAGAGCTGGTCATGGGCGATGACACCATGCGTGCCGTGGCCCGGGAGGCCATCAAGCGCAAAACCGGCGCCCGCGGCCTGCGGAACATCATGGAGGACATCCTGCTGAACCTGATGTTCATGATCCCCTCCGACGACAGCATCGCCAAGGTCATCATCACCCCGGAGGTGGTGGAGGGCAAAGCCTCCGCCCAGATCGTCCGGCGGCATCCTGCCCTGAAACGATGAAATAAGTGGAACTGCAAACCTCCCCATGTCCAAGCGGGCATGGGGAGGTTTTTGCATACAAATCTAGGAATTTTTGGCCCGGGAAAGCCGCCGGACCGCCTCAAACAGCGCCTGGCGGACCGTTTCCCCGTCGTCGGAGGAAGCCGCCGTCCAAAGCCGGTCCAGCTCCTCCTTGAGCAGCGCCGCCGGAACCGGCCTGGGCGGGACCGTCCGCATCCGACCGATCGGAGAGGACAGAGCCGCTTCCTCCGGAGTCAGGAGGGCTTCCTCCAGCTTTTCCCCGGGGCGCAGGCCGGTAAAGAGGATGGGCACCTCCGTGTAGGGCTCCCGGCCATTGAGGCGGATGAGATTTTCCGCCAGGGAGACGATGGGCACCGGTTCCCCCATGTCCAGGACATAGAGCCGTCCGTTTTCGGCCCGGGAGGCGGCCTCCAGGACCAGGGACACCGCCTCGGGGATGGTCATGAAGTACCGGGTCATCCGGCGGTCTGTGACCCGCACAGGGCCTCCGGCGTCGATCTGGCTCTGGAACAGCGGCACCACCGACCCGGCGGACCCCAGAACATTGCCGAAGCGGACTGTGGAGCAGACCATCGGGCCCCAGTCCTGACCGGTGAGCTGCTCCGCCAGAAATTTCGTGGTCCCCATGACGCTGGACGGACAGACGGCCTTGTCGGTGGAGATCAGCAGGAACCGCTCCGCTCCGGCGGACGCGGCGGCCTCCAGGACGTTTCGGGTGCCGAAGACGTTGTTCTTGACGGCCTCGCCGGGGCAGGCTTCCATCAGGGGAACGTGCTTGTGGGCAGCGGCGTGAAAGACCACCTCTGGCCGGAGCCGGGAAAGCAGCTGCTCCATCCGGCTGCGGTCCCGGATGGAGGCGATTTCCACCCGCAGCGGCAGACCGTCGCGGCGGGCCAGGAGCTCCTGCTGTAAGGCGTATGCGCCGTTTTCACTGATATCCAGCACCGTCAGCTCCTGGATGGGAGCGGCGGCGATCTGCCGGCAAAGCTCGGAGCCGATGGAGCCACCGCCTCCCGTCACCAGGACCCGCTTCCCGTCCAGCAGGCTGTGGGGAAGGGGCAGGCAGATCTCCGGGCGGGGGAGAAGGGCGGCGCAGTCAATGTTTTTGGTATCCATAGGGGGCCTCATTTCCAAAGAATCTCTTTATAGTGTACCACAAATTCCGGAAAAAGGCCAGAAAAATCCTCCGTATGGCGGCCATACGGAGGATTCGGAGGGTCATTTCGCCTTGGCGGCCCGCTGGGACAGGATCAGCAGGACATAGCCCAGGGCGAACAGCAGGATCAGCCCCAGGATGCCGTAGTTGGACGCGCCGAAAACCGAAGCGCAGAAGGACAGGATCAGCGGCCCCAGGAAGTCGGCGAACTTGCCGAAGATGTCGAAGAAGCCGAAGTACTCGTTGGACTCCTCCTTGGGGATCAGCTTGCCGAAGTGGGACCGGGACAGGGCCTGGATGCCGCCCTGGCACATGCCCACGGCCACAGCCAGGACCCAGAACTCCCAGGCTTTGTCCAGCTGGAAGCCGAAAACGCAGATGCCGGCGTAGGCCACGACGAAAATCTTGATGAGCTTCAGGGGTCCGTATTTCTGGGCCAGCTTGCCGCTGAGGATGGCGCAGGGGAAGGCCACGAACTGGGTCAGCAGCAGCGCCAGGATCATCTGGGTGGAATCGATGCCCACCTCGTTGCCGTAGGTGGTGGCCATGGAGATGATGGTGTACACCCCGTCGATGTAGCAGAAGTAGGCCAGGATGTAGAACAGCAGGTCCTTCCGGCTGCGGATTTTCTTAAAGGTCTGGCCCAGGCGGCGGAAGGCGTCCAGGACCTTGCCCTTGCGGTCCTCCAGACAGTAGGTCTGCTTGACGTTGCGAAGCAGCGGGATGGTCAGCAGCAGCCACCACAGGCCCGTGACCAGGAAGGAAAGCTGGGTGGCCAGCATGGTGGATATTCCGAAGGGCTTGGTGAAAATCAGGACGATGCCCAGGATAAAGGGCACGCAGCTGCCGATGTAGCCCCAGGCGAAGCCGTGGGAGGAGACCATGTCCATTTTTTCATCGGTGGTGACGTCGGTGAGCATGGAGTCGTAGAACACGTTGCAGGCCGAGTACCCTACCCTTGCCACTACAAAGAGGATCAGAAACGCTTTCCACTCCGTGGTGACAGACAGGGAGAAAAGCCCGGCCAGGCCCAGCATCAGGAACAGGACGAACAGCTTCTTTTTCATGCCGCTGTAATCCGCCACAGCGCCCAGAATGGGGGAGAGGACGGCTAAGATCAGCACGGCGATGGAGGTGATGTTGCCCCAAAGGGAGGTGGACTGGGTCGCGGAGATGCCGGCCGCCTCGGTGAGGTTGTGGAAGAAAATGGGGATGGTGGTGGACACCAGCATCGTAAATGCGGAGTTCGCCACGTCGTACAGGATCCAGCTTTTTTCGCTTTTGGTCAGTTTTTCAGCCATGGAAAGGGTACCTCCTGTGAATTTACTTTGAACACACTCTTAATTTTACAAGAAAATGCTTTCTTTGTAAAGTCTTTTTGTGTATAATAAAGAAAAATACTGGTAAAATTTGCGCCGGAATCCGAAAAATCCCCGTTCCGGCCTTTAGGAGGAGTCGATATGGCAGATTTTCTCACCCACGACATGCTCGGCACCGAGGTCATCCGGTCCGCGCCCCCCCGCATCCGGGAGCGGCTGGAGGAGTACCCGGAGGCCTTCCGCTGGGGCTGCCAGGGTCCGGACCCGCTGTTTTTCCGGCGGCTGTGGGAGGGCGGCGGCCCCTATCACCCCCTGGCCAACCGGATGCACACCCAGGATACCGCCGGGCTGTTCACCGCCATGGCCCAATACGTGACGGGGCTGAAAGGCTGGGCCCGGGAGGTGTGCAGCGCTTATCTGGACGGGTTCCTCTGCCACTATTCCCTGGACAGCGAAATCCACCCCTACGTCTACTACCTTCAGCGCCAGGGGGAGGCCCGGAACCCCGGGGTCTCCGACGGGACCATCCACTGTCAGATCGAAACGGACATCGACATCGCCCTCTATGCCGTCCGGGGCGGCCGGGACATCTCGGACTTCGCCCCCGCCGACGGCCACCGGCTCCCCCGGCAGCAGAAGGAGCAGATCGCCCGGATGCTTTCGGCGGTGATTCTCCAGGTCTACGGGGAGAATTTCCCCGAGGAGGAGGCCGCGGCGTCCTTCGGCGACACCCTGTTTGTGGAGGAGCAGCTCTACCGCCGGGGAAGGGGACTGGCCCACATTGCCTTTGCGGCGGGGCTCATCCGTCCGGCGTGGAGCGATTTCGTCTCCCACGCCAAGGTCTCCAAGCCGGAGTGGGACTGTCTGAACCTCCGCCGCCGGGGTTGGCGGAACCCGGACCATCCCCAGGTCCTGCGCCATGATAGCGTCCCCCAGATTCTGGAGACCGCCCGGCAGAAGACCCTTTCCCTGGCGGCGGAGTACGAGGACATGCTGGCCAGCGGCCAGGTCCGCCCCGTGGAGTTCCCGGTGAGCTTCGGAAACGGCGGCGGGGAAGACTGAACAAAGAAACGCAGCTGCGTTTCTCCATAATTTCTCTTGCGTCCCTTTCCATTTTCTGGTATACTGAATACAGTATACAAAAATGGGAAGGGACTATTATCTGTAATCGAGTGTAAGGAGAAAAAACGATGACGTATTTTATTCTAGGAGTTTCGGTGCTGATCGCGCTGATCATCGTGATCCGCCGGATCCCGAAATGGCGCAGCGCCCGGATCATCCGGGAGGTCTGCGGTCTTTTGGCCAAAGACCTGCTGGAAAGACTGTCCGCCGCCAGGATTCGCCCCGATCAGATCGTCAAACTGGGAGTGCAGTCCGATGGTCTGCTGATTGAGCAAGTGGTCGCCGATGACCGGTACATTTATGAGCCCAAGGATGCGCAGCGCATACTGGGCGCGTATAAATTGACTTACAAACGGGAAAACGGCTGCGAGGTCCATGTCCGCGATCTGGAGATGGTCGCGAAACGCTTGATTGCTGATCTCGGTCTGACGGACTATACTTATCAGTGGGAGCACAAAACCTACACCTCCAGCGATAACACCTATATCACCACAACGAGAACGGTCAACGGAAAAGTTGAAACCGTAACCACGCCCAGGACGATCGATACAAGCAAACTCTACATTGTCCGCAAACCGCCGGTGGTTCCCAAAAAGAAAGTCTATTACGTATAACGAAACCCGCGGCCGCCCGAAAGCAGCCGCGGGTTTTCTATCACGCAAAAATCCCGCCGGGACCCAAAGGGAACCGACGGGATGCATTTTGCCGTTGTGCCTGTGAATCAGTCGTTCACGAAGGGCAGAAGCGCAACGTGACGGGCGCGTTTCACGGCCACGGTCAGCTGGCGCTGATGCCGGGCGCAGGTGCCGGTCACACGGCGGGGAATGATTTTCGCCCGCTCAGAGAGAACCTTGCGGCTGTATTTGCCAATGGTCTTGTAGTCGATGTTCTCGACTTTGTCCACGCAGAACGCGCAGACTTTTCTGCGGGGCTTTCTGCCGCCGCGGTTATTACGATCCATCATGATGGAAATCCTCCTTCTTTACATGTAGCTCCAATGGGCTGATCAGAACGGCAGGTCGCCGTCGTCTGTGTCCACTTCCTCGAACTTTCCGAAGTCGCCGACAGAAAGGCTGCCGCCCTTCTGGGGCTCGTCAAACTGCGGGGGTTCGGTGGGGAAGGGAATGCCGCTGCGGTCGTTTCCGGAGCCGCCAGACGGCTTGCTGTCCGCGAAATAAGCCTGATCGACAATGACCTCATAGGCGGTCCGCTTTGCACCGGTCTTGTCCTCGTAATTCCGGGACTGGAGGGAACCCTCCACCGCGATCATGCGGCCCTTGCTGAAGAACTTGCTGATAAATTCAGCAGTCTGGCGCCAGGCGACGCAAGGGATAAAATCCGCTTGACGTTCGGCGCTGCCTTTGGCCTGGTAATTGCGGTCGACTGCGACCCGGAAGGTCGCCACGGAAATGCCGCTGCCAGTCTGGCGCAATTCGGGATCGGCGGTGAGCCGTCCCATCAGGATCACACGGTTCAGCATTGCGGTACCTCCTTACACTCTGGCGACAACCAGAGAACGCAGGATGCCGTCGGTAATGTTCAGACGTCTTTCGAGCTCCATGGGGAAGGAAGGAACGCTGTTGAAGTTAAACAGCACGTAGTAGCCTTCGGTCTCATCGTTGATCTCGTAGGCCAGGACCCGCTTGCCCCACTCGTCAACAGACTCCAGGGTCGCGTTTTCCTGAATGACAGCGGTGAACTTCTCAATCAGAGCCTTGATCGCGTCTTCGCCCTGCTTGGTGCTCAGCACCACCATCGCCTCGTAATTCTCGTTTGCTTTTGCCATGAAAAAGCACCTCCTTTTGGACATATGGCCCCGGAACGTTCAGGTCCGGAGCAAGGAATGTGTTAACCGGACGAACCAGTAACAGAACAATTATAGCAGACAGTCCCCGGCTTGTCAAGGGTTTTTGCAAATTTTGCCATGCAAAAAAAGAACGCCTGTCAAAACGCGGACAGGCGCCGGGAAACATGCAACGGGTGCTGCTGGATTCAGTATAGCACCTTTCCCCGGCGAGAAACGTCGAATCCCGCCGGGGAAAAAATTATCCCAGAAGGGGAGTGAGCCGCGCTTTCGCCGTGTCCGCGTCGGCGGCGATCTGGCGGAAAAGCTCCTCCACCGACCCGAATTTCCGCTCCGGCCGGAGGAAAGAGACAAAGGACAGCGTCACCCGCCTCCCGTAGAGGTCCCCGTGGTAGTCCAGGAGATAGGTCTCGGCAGAGGGCGCGTCGCCTCCGGCAATGGTGGGCTTGACCCCCACGTTGGTCACGCCCATCCATTCCTTGCCGTCGATGGCGGCCAGGGTGGCGTAGACCCCGAACCGGGGCAGCAGACTCCCGGCGGGGTAGAGCTGGTTGATGGTGGGATAGCCCATTTTCCGGCCCAGCTGGCGGCCGTGGACCACGGGGAAATCAATGGCGTAGCGCTCTCCCAGGAGCCGTGCCGCCCCCTCCGGGTCCCCTTCCCGGAGCAGTTCCCGGATGCGGGTGGAACTCACCGGCGCGCCGTCCTCCAGCAGCGCCGGGACCGTCTCGAAGCGGATACCGGCCTCCCTGCAGAGAGCCCCCAGCAGCGCCGCGTCCCCCCGGGCATTGCGGCCGAAGCGGAAATCCGGGCCGCAGAATACCGCCCGGGCGTTCAGGCGGTCCCGGAGCATTTCTGCAAAGAACGCCTCCGGCTCCAGGTCCCGAAAGGCGGAAAATGGCGGTTCGCAGACCAGCTCCACCCCCAGATTTTCCAGGATCGCCCGCTTCCGCTCCGGGGAGAGGATGGCGGCGAAGTGGGGCTTGGTGATGCGGTCCGGGTCGTCGAAGGTAAAGGTGAACACCGTGGGGAACAGCTCCGGCCCGCAGGCCACCGCCTGGCGGATCACCTCCCGGTGCCCCCGGTGGAGCCCGTCAAACAGGCCCAGGGCCACGGCAGAGGGCCGGTCCAGCTTGGGAATATCCGTGGTATAGCGCATAGTCAGCTCCTTTGGATGAAAAGTTTTTCCAGGACCAGCTCCGCCGTTTCCGTCCGGCACCGGGCCAGCCCCAGAAAGGCCCCGTCGGAGCCGTACACGGCGTGGGAGCCGGGAACCTCCTGGTGCCGCACCCGGTTCAGGTCCAGGCGGACGCCGTTTTCAAACATCCGGGACTGGACCGGGCTCAGCCGGATGACCGGCAGCCCCCGGAACAGGCTCTCCACCGGCAGAAGGGCCTCTCCCAGACGCCCCTCGTCCACCAGGTCCTGGATTTCCTCCAGCGTCCGGCAGTCGGCCAGGGTGAATCCGGCGGCTTCGGTCCGGGTCAGGGAGGTCATGATGCCGCCGCAGCCCAGGACTTCCCCCAGGTCGTGGCAGAGGGTCCGGATGTAGGTTCCCTTGGAACAGCAAACGTCCAGAACCGCCTCCCGGGTGGATTCTTCATAGGAAAGCAGTTCCAGAGAGTGGATGGTGATCTTCCGGGGCGTCCGCTCCACCTCCACGCCTTTCCGGGCAAGGTCGTAAAGCCGCTGGCCGTTGATTTGTACAGCGGAATACATTGGCGGAAGCTGGGAAATGGTTCCCCGGAAGCCTCGGAGGGCGTCCTCCAAGGCGGCTCGCTTCACCGGACGGGGGTCCTCCCGAAGGACCGTCCCCCAAATGTCCTGGGTGTCGGTGGTCTGGCCGAAACGGACCCCGGCCCGGTAGCGCTTGTCGGTAATGGGGACCAGGTCGCAGGCTTTGGTGGCCCCGCCGAAAAACACCGGCAGGACCCCGGTGGCCATAGGGTCCAGGGTGCCGGAGTGGCCCAGCTTCCGGGTCCGGGTCATCCCCCGGAGCTTGGCGATAACGTCGAAGGAGGTGAATTTCTGGGGCTTGTTGACGCAGAGAACGCCCTGGAAGGCGGTGGCGTTTTGGGTCATTCCGTTCCCTCCAGAGCGCGTCCCGCCGCCCCCAGAATCAGAGCCTTGACCTCGTCCAGGCTGCCCTCGATGGTGCAGCCCGCCGCCCGGGCGTGGCCGCCGCCGCCGAATTTCTGGCAGATGAGGTTGGCGTCTACAGTCTCCGCCGTCCGAAGGGAGACCTTGTACTCCCGGGGGCCCCGCTCCTTCAGGGTGATGCCGATCTCCACGCCCTCGATCTTCCGGGGAATGGCGGCGATGCCCCCCAGCTCGGATTCCATGAGACCGGTCCGGGCCAGCATGTCCAGGGAGACCAGGATCAGAGCCGCCCGGCCGTTGAAGTGCATTTCCAAGGAGTTCAGCGCCTCCCGTTCCGCCGCCAGCATGGGCAGGGACTTGACCTCGATGAGGATGCGGTTCAGCTCCTTGTAGCGGCACCCGGCCTCAATCAGGTCGGCGGCGATGCGGTGGGTCCGGGGGGTGGTGTTGGTGTAGGCGAAGCAGCCGCTGTCCGTGACCAGCCCGGTGTACAGGCAGTCGGCGATGTCCCGGGTCATGGGGACCCCCAGCTCCCGGATCACAGCGTAGATCAGCTCCGTGGTGGCGGCGGCGTCAGGGTCCAGAAACAGCCGCTCCGCAAAGCGGGTGTTGGAGGGGTGGTGGTCAATGGCCAGCTCTACCCGGCCCCGGTAGGGGTCCAGGGCCTCACCGAAAAGCTGCTCGTCGGCAATGTCCACGGAAACGACGGTTTTGGGCGCAAAATCCCCGCCGCAGCCCTCCGTTGTATGCAGGAGGTTCCGGGGAGTCGGGTCGTTGACCAGGAGCCGGGCCCGCTTGCCCATGCTCCGCAGCGCCCGGCAGAGAGCGCCGCCGCTGCCCAGGGTGTCTCCGTCGGGGTTCCGGTGGCAGAGAATGAGCACGTCCTCTGCGCCCCGGAGAAACGCCGCCGCTTCTTTGCAGTTGATTTCCATAGGGAAACCGCCTTTCTTATTCTTCCTCGCCGGAATCGGTTTCGTCCAGCTCGTGGAGGATTTCGTTGATCTTGGCGCTGTAAGCAATGGAGCCGTCGGCGATAAAGTGGAGCTCCGGGCACTTCCGCAGGTGGAGCCGGTTGGCGATCTCCTTCCGCAGGAAGCCGGAAGCGGAATTGAGGCCCTTGATGGACTCCTTGGTGGCCGCCTCGCCCTCCAGAGCGGAGACGTTGACCTTGCAGTGGGAAAGATCGCCGGAGACCTCGCAGCGGATGATGCTGAGCATCCGGGAGACCCGGGGGTCCTTGACCTCCCGGAGCAGAACGCTGAGTTCCCGTTTCAGATCTTCGGACAGACGTCCGACCTTATAACTTGGCATAGCTTTTTCCTTTCTCAAAACAGGCGAAACGGGCGGACTGTCAGCCCGCCCGTCCGGTAGGGGACCTTAGTCCCGGTATTCCTCGACGGTGAAGGCTTCGTAGATGTCGCCTTCCTTGATGTCGTTGAACTTGGCCAGCGTGACGCCGCACTCGTAGCCCTGGGCCACCTCTTTGGCGTCGTCCTTGAAGCGCTTCAGAGAGGCGATGGCGTCCACGGCGATAATGATGCCGTCCCGGACCACCCGGATCTGGGCGTTGCGGGCGATCTTGCCGTCCAGGACGTAGCAGCCTGCCACAGTGCCCACGTTGGTGATCTTGTAGACCTGGCGGACCTCGATGCGGCCCATCTCGACCTCCCGGGTCTTGGGGGCCAGCATGCCCTTCATGGCGGCCTTGACGTCGTCAATGGCGTCGTAGATGATACGGTACAGCCGAAGCTCCACGTTCTGCTCCTCAGCGGCGGCCTTGGTGTTGGGGTCGGGCCGGACGTTGAAGCCGATGATGATGGCGTGGGAGGCGTTGGCCAGCATGATGTCGGAGTTGTTGATGGCCCCGACGCCGGTGTGGATGACCCGCACCCGGACCTCGTCGGTGGAGAGCTTCTCCAGGGACTGCTTCACGGCCTCGGCGGTGCCCTGCACGTCGGCCTTGACGATCAGGGGCAGCTCCTTCATCTCGCCCTCGGCGATCTGGCTGAACAGGTTATCCAGCGTGACCTTCTGGTAGGTCTTGAAGATGGCTTCCTTCTGCTCGGCGCGGCGCTGTTCCACCAGCTCCCGGGCAAGGCGTTCGTCCTCGACGGCGTTGAAGATGTCGCCGGCGGCGGGAACTTCGGTCATGCCGGTGATCTCCACAGGAATGGAGGGACCGGCGGATTCCACCACCTGACCGCGGTCGTTGCGCATCTGGCGCACACGGCCCACGGAGGTGCCGGCGATGATGATGTCGCCGGAGTGGAGGGTGCCGTTCTGGACCAGCAGGGTGGCCACAGGGCCGCGGCCCTTGTCCAGACGGGCTTCAATGACCGCGCCCTTGGCCAGACGGTTGGGATTGGCTTTCAGGTCCTGGACGTCAGCCACCAGGCAGATATTCTCCAGCAGCTCGTCAACGCCCTGGCCGGTAACGGCGGAAACAGGGACGCAGATGACGTCGCCGCCCCATTCCTCGGGGACCAGCTCGTATTCGGTGAGCTCCTGCTTGACCCGCTCGGGATCGGCGTGGGGTTTATCCATCTTGTTGATGGCCACGATGATGGAAACACCGGCGGCCTTGGCGTGATGGATGGCTTCCACGGTCTGGGGCATGATGCCGTCGTCGGCGGCCACCACCAGGATGGCGATGTCGGTGACAGCCGCGCCCCGGGCCCGCATGGCGGTGAAGGCTTCGTGGCCGGGAGTGTCTAAGAAGGTGACGTAGCGGTCGCCCACCTTGACCCGGTAAGCGCCGATGTGCTGGGTGATGCCGCCGGCCTCGGTGTCGGTGACGTGGGAGTTGCGGATCCGGTCCAGAAGGGAGGTCTTGCCGTGGTCCACGTGGCCCATGACCACCACAACGGGGCTGCGCTCCACCAGGTCCTCGGAGGCGTCCTCCTCGTCCTTGATCAGCTGCTCCTCAATGGTGACGATGACCTCTTTTTCGATCTTGGCGTTGTATTCCATGGCCACCAGAGAGGCGGTGTCGAAGTCGATGACCTCGTTCTGGGCCGCCATAACACCCATCATCATCAGCTTCTTGATGACGTCGGAGACGGTGACTTTCAGCCGGGAGGCCAGCTCGGAGACGGTGATCTCATCGGGGATCAGCACCTTGAGTTGCTGCTTCCGGGCCCGCTCCAGAGCCAGGCGCTGGAGCTTCTCGGCCTCGGTCTCCCGCTTGGTGGAGAAGCGGTCCTTCTTCTTGGTCTGGGATTTCTGTTTGATCTTCTGTTTGCGCTGCTGGGAGTCCCGCCCGCCGGGAGTCTGGGGGGCGATGGTCTCATAGCGCTCGTTGTATTTGTCCAGATTGACGTCGCCGGTGCGGGTGTCCACGTGGCGGACGGTGCGCTCCTTCTCCACAGGCTCGGCAGGAGCGGTGGGAACGGGCGGCTTGGCCGGAGCGGAATTGAAGGCGTTTCTCCGGTCCTGGCCGGGGCGGTTGTTCCGATTATCCCGGTTGTCGGGGCGGCCGTTCCGGTTGTCCCGGTCGAAATTGGGCCGGGCGAAGCGGTCGTTGTTCTGGGGACGGCCGTTGTTCCGGTCGTTGCTGCGGTCATTGTTCCGGTTCCCGAAGGAGCCGTCGTTCCGGGGACGGTCATTGCGGAAGCCCCGGTCGCCGCCGTTCTGGGCGGGACGGCTGTTCCGGTCGCCGAAGCCGTTCCGGGCGGGCTGCCCGGCAGGAGCGGTGCGGTTTTCGGGAGCCTTGGGGGCAGGAGCCGCCTTGGGCTCCTCGACCTTCGCTTCGGGAGCCTTGGGAGCGGGAGCCGCCTTGGCTTCCTCCGCCTTCGCCTCGGGAGCCTTGGGAGCCGGAGCCGCCTTGACTTCCTCAACCTTCGCCTCGGGAGCCTTAGGCGCGGGAGCCGCCTTGACTTCCTCCGCCTTCGCCTCGGGAGCCTTAGGCGCGGGAGCGGCCTTGACTTCCTCCGCCTTCACCTCGGGAGCCTTGGGAGCGGGAGCCGCTTTGGGTTCTTCCTTCTTCTCCGCAGCCTTGGCGGCCTTCTTCTCGGCGTCGGACTTGGCCTTTTCCACCAGCACCGGAGACTTCTCCTTGTCGGCGAAATACTGGTCAAAGTTGGACACCTGCTTGCCCTGGGTGTAGTGCTCGAAGACCACGTTCAGTTCTTCTTCGCTAAGGGCGGTGGCGTGCTTCCGGGGCTCGCCGCCGAAATAGTTGTCCAGCAGGTCGATGATGTCCTTTTTGGGGACGTTCAGGTCCCGGGCGACTTCGTGTACGCGATATTTCAATGTCATAGAATCGTTTCCTCCGTTTCGTTGTGGGCCAGCGTCAGCTTCGCGGCAAATCCCTGATCGGTCACGCCGATGACTCCGGTTTTGCGTCCGATGACCCGGGGCATTTCCTCCAGGGTGTGGGGGAGGGGGAGCCAGGGCACCGACAGCTTCTCGGCAAGGAAGCGGACCTCCTTGACGGTTTTCGGGGAAAGCTCCCGGGCGGTGAGGAGGAGAAAAACCTCCCCGCGCTCCGCGGCGGCCTTCACCGTGTCAAATCCGTAGGCAAGGCGCTTTGCGCGCATACATAGGGAAAGGGTGGAATCAAACCGGTTCAAATTTTTCAAATCTTCCTTTCCATAGTTCATTGGGGGCGGGTCAGTTCTGGTGATTTTCCAGCTCCGCCTCCATGGCGTCGTAAATTTCATCCGGGATTCTGCACTGGAAGGAGCGCTCGATCCGGCGGTTTTTCCGGGCCTTTTTCAAACACTCGGGAGAAGGGCAGACATAAGCGCCGCGTCCGGCCTTTTTCCCCGTGAGATCGATGGAAATCTCGCCTTCCGGCGGCTTCACCACGCGGACGAGCTCCTTTTTGGGCTTCATCTCTCCGCAGCCGGCGCACATCCGCAGCGGGACACGTTTCACTTGCATGACAGTCTCCTTTCTCCTGAATCAAAGGCTCTTATTCCGCAGCGGAGGGCGTCTCGTCCGCCGGAGCTTCGGCGGGGGCGGGTTCCTTCGCGGCTTTCTCGGTATCCAGAGGACCGCTTTCGGGCCGGATGTCGATCTTGTATCCGGTCAGCTTGGCGGCCAGCTTGGCGTTCTGGCCCTTGTTGCCGATGGCCAGGGACAGCTGATTGTCCGGGACGATGACCCGGCAGACCCGCTCGTCGCCGGGCAGGATTTCCACGCCCAGCACCGTGGCGGGGGAGAGGGCCTGGGTGACGAACTCGGCGTCGTCCTCGCTGTATTTCACAATGTCGATCTTTTCGCCCTTGAGCTCGGCCACCACCGCCGAAATCCGGCTGCCCTTGGGGCCGATGCAGGCGCCGATGGGATCGACGTCGGGGTTTTTGCTCCAGACGGCCATCTTGGTCCGGGAGCCGGCCTCTCGGGAAATGGCTTTGATTTCCACGGTGCCGTCGAAGATTTCAGGAACCTCCCGCTCAAAGAGCCGCTTGACCAGATCCTTGTGGGTCCGGGAGATTTTTAAGGAGCAGCGGCGCTCCAGGTTGACCACGTCCACGACGTAGACCTTGATCCGGTCGCCTTCCTTGAGGTTGTCGTTGGGGAGCTGTTCATTTTTGAAGAGCAGCACCTCGTTGCGGTCGATCTCCAGGGTGGCGTTGCCGGTGGCGGGCTCCACCTTCTGGACCACGCCGGTGACGACCTCGTAGACCTTGTTCTGGAACTGGGCCACCAGCTGGGAGCGCTCGGCCTCCCGGATGCCCTGCCGGATGACGTGCTTGGCAGTCTGGGCGGCGATGCGGCCGAACTGCTTGGTGTCCAGCTGCATCTCGATGGGCTGGCCCACCCGGGCGGCGGGATCGTAGGCGACGGCCTCGTCTAAGAGGATTTCGGTCTCCGGGTCCTCCACGTACTCGTCCACCACCATCTTGGTGATGGAGACGGTGAACTGACCCTTTTCGGGATTGATGACCACGTTGACGTTGTCCGTGACCTGGTAATCCCGCTTGACGGCAATGACGATGGCGTTGGTGATTTTTTCAATGAGGTAGTCCGCGCTGATGCCCTTTTCCATTTCCAGGAGCTGGAGCGCGTCGAAAAAATCTTTCATTTCTTTGGTGTTCATGTTGACCCTCCAATTTTATGAACGGCTTTTTTAAAACGGCATATCATCCTTGCGGCGGACGAAGCGGAGCTCCGAAAGGACCAGTTCGTGGTCCTCGCCGTCGGCATCCGTGACGACAATGGTCTTTCCCTTGTACTCCTTCAAGGTGCAGACCGGTTCCTTTTCCCCCTTCAGAGGCTGGAACAGGCCCACCGTGACCTTCTGGCCCAGGGTCTGTTCAAAGTGAAAGTCCCGTTCCAGGGTCCGGTCCATTCCCGCGGACCACACCTCCAGATAGTAGCTCTGGGGGATGGGGTCGGCCTCGTCCAGCAAGGGGTCGATTTTCCGGCTCATGGCCTCGCAGGAGTTGATGTCCACGCCGCCTTCCTTATCAATGAGGATGCGGAGGAAGTAGCTGGCGCCCTCTTTTTCGAAGCGGACGTCCCAGAGGGAGAGTCCCAGCTCCCTGGCAACGGGCTCGGCCAGATCCCAGACCTTTGCGATGATGCTGCTTTTGCTCATGCTTTCCACCTTTCTTGATTTTCAGCGGAATCCTCTGCCGGGGAGAAAAGTCCCCAACATAAACGAAAGACCGGGAAGTTCCCAGCCTTTCTATCATTCCATATTCTATCTTGCAATAGTATACCACACCGCCGCCCGGATTGCAAGAGATTTCCGCGATTTTTTTGAATTTCCGGAAAATCCAGGCAGAAAAGACGAAATTTCCGAATTTGTTCAAAAAATAGTAACACTTTTCCCGAAAGAATCTGTTACTATTTGTAATAGAAATTGTAATCATTTGTAACTTTTGGGGTTCGACGAAAAACTTCCAAAAAAATGCCGGAATTCCTTGCTTTTTTTCGAAAAATGCGCTAATATAATAAGTGTATACTTGGGGTCATTGCGGGCATTTCCGGTATCGCCTGCGGAAGAATACCCGAAATCACATCATTTGAACAAAAGGGGTAGTATATTATGTCGAATCGTCTTTTTCAGGGCGTCGTCCATCAGATGCGCGACACCATCGACCGCGTCATCGGCGTGATCGATGAAACCGCCTCCATCATCGCGTGCAGCGACCTGTCCAAGATCGGAACCAACAGCGATTATTATGCGGCGGATTTCGGTGATTCCCACGATGTTTTTGTCCGGGACGGCTATACCTATAAGCCCTTCGGACCCCACATCAAGGCGGATTACGCCGTCTTTGTCGAGGGCTCCGATGAAATGGCCGCCCGCTACGCCTCCATCCTGGCCATTTCCCTTTCCAGCATCAAGCAGTACTACGACGAAAAATACGACCGGAACAACTTCATCAAGAACGTGGTTCTGGACAACATCCTCCCCGGCGACATCTACATCAAGGCCCGGGAGCTTCACTTCAACATCGACGTCAACCGGGTGGCCTTGCTGATCCGGGTGGTTTCCACCAACGACGTTTCCGCCTATGAGGTCATCCAGAACCTCTTCCCGGACAAGCAGAAGGACTTCGTCTTCAACATCAGCGAAAACGACATCGTCCTCATCAAGGAGATCAAAGCCGGCATCGAGTCCAAGGACCTGGAAAAGCTGGCCCGCTCCATCGTGGACACCCTGAGCTCCGAGTTCTACACCAAAGCCGTGGTCGGCATCGGCACCTCCGTGGTCGGCGTCAAGGACCTGGCCCGCTCCTTCAAGGAGGCCCAGATCGCCCTGGAAGTCGGCAAGGTCTTCGATACCGACGAATCCATCGTCAGCTACGACAACCTGGGCATCGCCCGGCTGATCTACCAGCTGCCCACCACCCTCTGCGAGACCTTCCTGAAAGAGGTCTTCAAGACCGGCTCCATCGACTCCCTGGACCATGAAACCCTGTTCACCATCCACCGGTTCTTCGAGAACAACCTGAACGTTTCCGAGACCTCCCGGAAGCTCTTTGTCCACCGGAACACCCTGGTGTACCGCCTGGAGAAGATCAAAAAGCTCACCGGCCTAGATCTCCGGGAATTTGACGATGCGATCATCTTCAAGATCGCCCTTATGGTCAAGAAATACCTGACCTCCAATCCGATGAAGTTCTAATGAATCCCGGCGGCTTCCGCCGGTTCAGCCGGGGCCCTCGGCGGTTTCCGCCTAAAGAAAGAGAGGGCCCCGGATTTCTTTTGCAGCAAAATCCATGGGCGCGAGAAAGGATGCGGGTACATGATTGATCTGATCGACGTCTCTTTTTCCTATGACAATGGGACCGAGGCGCTGCACAACGTCAACCTCCGGGTGGATAACGGAGAATTCGCCTTTATCGTCGGCTCCTCCGGCGCGGGCAAAAGCTCCATTATCAAGCTCCTCCTCCGGGAGACCCAGGCCACCGAGGGCACGGTCATTGTCAACGGCTACAACTTGAATCGGATGAAAAGCAGCCAGATTCCCAAATTCCGCCGGAGCATCGGCGTGGTGTTCCAGGATTTCCGGCTGATTCCCAATATGACGGTCTACGACAACGTAGCGTTCAGCCTCCGGGTGACGGACGCCTCCACCAAACTGATCCGTCAGCAGGTCCCCTACACCCTGGAGCTTATGGAGCTCCAGGATAAAGCGCGGAAGTACCCCTATGAGCTCTCCGGCGGCGAGCAGCAGCGGGTGGCCCTGGCCAGAGCTCTGGTCAACGACCCGCCCCTGATCATCGCCGACGAGCCCACCGGCAACATCGACCCGGAATTCTCCTACGAGATCGTGGAGATGCTCCGGGCCATCAACCGCTGCGGCACCACCATTGTAATGGTCACACACGAGCACGAAATGGTCAAATATTTCGGCGGACGCACCATCAACATCGAGGACGGCGTCGTGGTCTTTGACGATTACATAGGAGGAGCCAATGCGAGCAAGTAGTTTTCGGTACTTAGTAAAAAGCGGCGTGAAAAATCTCTGGAACAACCGGATGATGACCATTGCCTCGGTGGGCACCCTCATCGCCTGCCTCCTCATCGTGGGCTTCGCCGTTTTGTTCAGCATCAACGTGGACAGCATCGTGGAGTACATGGGCCAGCAGAACGAGATCGTGGTCTTCATGGACCTGGACACTCCCGACGAATACATGACCCTTATGAAAGACGACCTGGCGGCCCTGGACGGCCTGGGAGCGATCACCTACATCTCCCGGGACGAAGCCTTCGCGGAGTACAAGGCCAAGCTGGGGGACAAGGCCGACATCCTGGACGGCATGGAGGATAACCATTACCTCCCCGCCAGCTTCCGCGCCAAGATCGCCGACCCGGAGAAGGTGGACGTCCTCATGACCTCCATCCGCCGGATGGACTACGTGGACGAGGTCCAGGCCCCCACGGACCTGGCCAAGACCCTGGTCAGCATCCGCCGGATGGTCAACACCCTGGGCGGAGCCGTCATTGCGGCCCTGGTGGCCGTTTCTCTGGTCATCATCACCAATACCATCCGGGCCTCGGTGTTCAACCGCCGGAAAGAGATCAACATCATGAAATACGTGGGCGCCACCAACACCTTCATCCGGATTCCCTTCCTGGTGGAGGGGGTGCTCCTGGGCATTATCGCGGCCCTGGTGGCCTACCTGGCCATCTGGGGCGGCTATACGGTGTTCCTCCGGGCCATGTCCACGGAGTCCACCTCCTGGCTGGCCTCCATCACCCAGCATGTGGTGCCTTTCCAGAGCGTTTCCGCCAAGCTGATGGGCTGCTTCCTCCTGGCCGGCGTGCTTACCGGCGGCCTGGGCAGCACCTTCAGTATGCGGGGACACCTGAAGGTCTGACGGGAGGCGGCAGTATGCGCGGAAAACGAAGCGCCGCCCTGCTTCTGGCCCTGCTGGTAGCCGCGGCGGGACTTTACTCCGATTTCGGCAGGGAAGTCCCCACGGTCAGCGCCACCCTGACCTCCCAGAAATCCGACCTGGAAGCCCAGAAGGCCCGGATTCAGAAGGAGCTGGCCCAGATCGAGGCCGACCTGAAAGCCACCAGAAACAGCATTGCGGAGCAGGAGCAGTACCAGGCCGCCCTTGCCCAGAAGATCAAGCTGAACCAGGACAAGCTGACCGTCATGGAGCAGGAGCTCACCGCCCTCTCCGAGGAGCTTTCCGAAAAAGAAGCCGAGCTTGCCCAAAAGGAAACGGAGATCGCCGGCAAAGAAGCGGAGATTTCCGACGCCTACGAGCAGTACAAGCAGCGGATGCGCGTCACCTATATGACCGGGGAGACTTCCGCTCTGGAGATGCTCTTTTCCGCCGACAGCTTCGCGGATTTCCTCACTAACATCGAGATGATGAAGGCCATCGCCGCCCACGACGCGGACCTGGTGGACTCCCTGGAAAGCCAGAAATCCCAGCTGCAATCCGCCCGGACCAACCTGGAGCAGACCAAAGCCGAGCTGGAGGAGCAGCAGGCCGCCGTCGCCGCCAGCCGCGCGGAGATGGAAGCCGCCAACCAGCAGCTCCAGGCCGACTATGAGGAAAGCAAGACCGCTACCCAGGACCTGGAACAGGAGCGGAAAAACTTTGAAGCCAACCGGGCCCAGCGCCAGAAGGAAGCCAAGGAGATCGACAACGAGATCCAGAGCATCCTGGCGGAGATCGCCCGGCAGAACACCGGCAGCGGCATCATCACCGAACAGGGCTTCCTCTGGCCCCTGCCGGGATATTCCAACGTAAACTCCGGCTACGGCTGGCGCTGGGACAACTCGGACTTCCACACAGGCCTGGACCTGGGGGGCTCCGGGGTCTACGGCGCCAATATCGTGGCGGCCAAGTCCGGGGTAGTGGTCAGCTCCATGACCCACTGGAGCTACGGCAACAATGTGGTCATCAACCACGGCGATGGCTATGTCACCCTCTACGCCCACTGCTCCCAGCTGCTGGTCAGGCCCGGGGACACCGTGACCCAGGGTCAAATCATCGCCAAGGTGGGTGCAACGGGCAACGTCACCGGCCCCCACCTTCACTTTGAAGTCTATTATAACGGCGTTCGCCAGAATCCCGCCGGACTGATCCGGTACTGACCCTTGGGAAAGGAGCGTTTTTATGAAATTCCGGAAAATCGCCGCCGCCACCGCCGCCTTTGTGGTGGCCCTGACGGCCGTCACCTACTCCGCGCCGGAGGCGGAGGTCCACGCGGCCTCCCTTTCCAACCTGCAAACCGAAAAGCAGAAGCTCCAGGCAGAGATCAACCAAGTTACCAAAGAACTGAAGGAAGCCAAAAACGACCTGGCCAAAGAGGCCCAGTACCAGGCGTCCCTGTCCCAGCAGATCAAGCTGAACCTCCAGAAGGTGGAGGTCATGAGCCAGGAGCTGACCATCCTGGGCGAAGAACTGGACCAGAAGGAGCTGGAGCTGGAGGAGACCTCCCAGGAGCTGGACCAGAAGGAGCAGGAGATCGACAGCACCTACGAGCAGTACAAGCAGCGGATGCGGGTCATGTACATGGCGGGGGAGACCTCCACCCTGGAAATGCTTTTCGCCGCCGACAGCTTCGCGGATTTCCTCACCAATATCGAGATGATGAAGGCCATCACCGCCCACGACACCGAGCTCCTGGACACCCTGGAGGTCCAGAAGCGGAGCATTACCAACCAGAAGACCCAGGTGGAGCGGCTGAAAGCCGAGATTCAGGAGCAGCAGGCCCAGGTCACGGCCAGCAAAGCCGACCTGGAGCAGACCAACCAGCAGCTCCAGACCGCCTATGAAGAAAGCAAGACCGCCATGCAGGACATCGAGCTGGAAAAACAGCAGTACGAGGCCAACCTGGCGGAGAAAAACAAGCAGGCCGCCCAGGTCCAGAGCGAGATCGACGCCATTTACGCCGCCCTGGCCGCCAGCAGCTCCAGCAGCTCCACCATGAAGGACGGCAAGTTCATCTGGCCGCTGCCGGGATACACCTACATCACCTCCGGATATGGCGCCCGCTGGGGCTCCACCCACACCGGCATCGACATCAGCGGCGGCGGATGCTACGGCGCGGGGATCGTTGCGGCGGCCTCCGGCACCGTGATCCGGGCGGCCACCCATTGGAGCTACGGCAACTACGTCATCGTGGACCACGGCGGTGGATACACCACCCTCTACGCCCACTGCTCCAAGCTGCTGGTCAGCGTGGGCCAGAACGTAGCCGCCGGGGAAAAGATCGCCCTGGTGGGCTCCACCGGCCAGTCCACCGGCCCGCACCTCCATTTTGAGGTGCGGATCAACGGCAAGACCCAGAACCCCCGGAACTTTGTCTGAGAAAGTTCAGAAAATGTTTTCACCCACCCCGAAAAAATGCTCATATTTTTGTAGAGAATAAAAACAGGAGCGAGTGGATTCGCTCCTGTTTTTGCGGGACGTTTTTCCGCTGCGGAACGTCTCCGGCACAATTGACGCAGAGGAGAAAAGAGGCATCCATGAACAAGAAGGTTTCCCTTGGGGCGGCGATCTGCTTTATGGCCATAGCGGCAGCCGTTACCTTCACCATTACCATGTATTTTTCCCTGAACATCTTCAACTCCAAAATCGCCAACGTCACCGAGCGGGACAACTTCTACGACAAGATCGAGGAGATCGACACCATCGTCCGCAACAACTTCCTGGACCCCATCGACGAGGACCAGCTGATGGACTCCGTGGCCGACGGCTACATGGCGGGCCTGGACGATCCCTACGCCCGCTACATGAACCAGGAGGAGTATAAAGCCTACCAGATGGACAACGCCGGCGAGCTTGTAGGCATCGGCGTCACCGTCCGGATGGACGACAGCGGCTACATCCTGGTGGACAGCGTGGAGGAAGGCTCCCCTGCGGAAAACGCCGGCATCCTGGCCGGAGACCTGATCATCAGGGTCGGCGACGTGGACGTCCTCACAGCAGGCTATTCCGAATCGGTCAGCGCCGTCCGGGGCGAGGAGGGGACCACGGTCCAGCTCACCGTCCGCCGGGATAACGAGGACATCCAGCTGGAAGCCGTGCGGAAGCTGATCAAATCCACCACCATCAGCTACCGGATGATCGGCGAGGACGGCTATATCCACATCTCCAAGTTCAACGAGACCACCGCCTCCGACTTCAAAAACGCCGTAGCCGACCTGCGCTCCCAGGGCGCCACCGGCCTGATTTTCGACGTCCGGAACAACCCCGGCGGCCTTCTGGACAGTGTGGCCGAAGTCCTGGATTACCTCCTCCCCGAGGGCCCCATCGTCTCCGCCACCAACAAGAAAGGCGAGACCCGGGTGCTCTATGAGTCCGACGCAAACTCCGTGGACCTGCCCATGATCGTCCTCTGCAACGGCGAAACCGCCAGCGCCGGCGAGCTGTTCTCCGCCGCCCTCCGGGACTACAAAAAAGCGGAGCTGGTGGGCGTCAACACCTACGGCAAAGGCATCATGCAGACCGCCTACACCCTGGCCGACGGCTCGGCCCTGAGCCTGACCACCGACTACTACAACCCGCCCTCCGGCATCAACTTCCACGGCGTGGGACTGAAGCCCGACTACGAGGTCAAGCTCACCGCCGACCAGGAACTGAACATCTTCTCCCTGGACGAAAACACCGACCCCCAGCTCCAAAAGGCCATCACCGTGCTGAATTCCCAGAAATAACCCCGAAAGCGGACGTCCGACCTCCTCGGACGTCCGCTTTTTCGCCGGATTGACAATCCGCACCGGTTGTGCTATGATAAAAGTACCGTATTCTGTTCAAATACGAATGTGTTTGATGGAAAAACAAAAGCGGCAATCCGTCCATGACTTACGCGGCAGACTGACATGTGTGTGCATAGGAAATACATAAATAAATTATGTGCTTTCTATTGACGTACACTTTAAAATCTGCTATAATAAGGAACGGATTTTTATGAGGTGGATTCATGAAATATCTGGTACTGCTCTGCGACGGCATGGCGGATACCCCCGTCCCCGAACTGGGCGGGAAGACCCCTATGGAAGCAGCGCAGAAGCCCAATATGGACGCTTTGGCCCGGGAGGCCCTGGTGGGAACCGCCAAAACCGTCCCTGACGGCATGAAGCCCGGCAGCGACGTGGCCAACCTTTCGGCCCTGGGATACCATCCCGCGGACTGCTACACCGGCCGTTCCCCCCTGGAGGCCGCCAGCATCGGCGTTGACCTGGCCCCGGACGAGTACGCCATCCGCTGCAACCTGGTCACCCTCAGCGACGAGCCCGCCTACGCGGACAAGTCCATGGTGGACTACTGCGCCGGGGACATCTCCACGGCGGAGGCCACGGAGCTGATCCATTTCCTGGCGGAGCACCTGCCGGAGGGGGTCAGGCTCTATCCCGGCGTCAGCTACCGCCACTGCCTGGTCTGGAAAAACCCGGCGGAGGACATCGGCGAGCTGACCCCGCCCCACGACATCTCCGGCCAGAAGATCACTGGCCGCCTGCCCGATCCCGCCAAAGCCGGGGTCCTGCTGGAGCTGATGGAAAAGAGCTTCGACCTTCTCAAGAACCATCCCGTGAACCAGAAGCGGGTGGCGGAAGGGAAGCGCCCGGCCAATTCCATGTGGTTCTGGGGACAGGGCCGGAAGGCGGCGCTGCGGCCCTTCAAAGAGCTTTACGGCCTCAATGCCAGCGTCATTTCCGCCGTGGACCTGATCAAGGGCATCGGCATCCTGGCCAAAATGGAGGTCCTGGACGTTCCCGGGGCCACGGGCTACATCGACACCAACTTCGACGGCAAGGCCCAGGCGGCCATGGACGCCTTCGCCCGGGGCCAGGACCTGGTCTACGTCCACGTGGAGGCCCCCGACGAGTGCGGCCACCGGGGCGAAACGGCCAATAAGGTCCGTGCCATCGAGCTCATCGACGGGAAAATCCTGGGGCCGGTGCGGAAGGCCCTGGAGGCCCAGGGCGACTACCGCATCCTGGTGCTCCCCGACCATCCCACGCCCCTGGCCATCCGGACCCATTCCTCAGAGCCGGTGCCGTACCTGATCTACGACAGCCGGGAAAAGCATCCGGGGGTCGCCAGCTTCACCGAATCCACCGCCAGAGCGGCTGGGAACTATGAACCCGACGCCTCGGTCCTCATGAAAAGCCTGATTAAGTAACGGTCCCCGGCAGGTCCGGCGGGCCTGCGGAAAAGGTGACGTTTGTGCTGAAAGGCAAGAGGAAAGAGCTGGCGCTGGACGCGCTGCATTTGCTGCCGGGGACGTTTTTGTACGCCGCCGGAGTCTACTGTTTCACCGCCCCCAACGAGATCGCTCCCGGCGGGGTCAGCGGCATTTCCACCATGATCAACGCCCTGACGGACATCCCCATGGGCGTGCTGACCCTGGCCATCAATATCCCGCTGCTGCTGTTGGCCTTTTTCTTCGTGGGCCGGCGGTTCGCGGTGAAGACCCTGATCTCCATCGGGCTGATCTCGGTGTTCATGGACCTGGTCCTGGTCCACGTCCCGGTCTACCGGGGGGATATGATCCTGGGGGCCGTGTTCGGCGGCGTGTTCATGGGCGTGGGCCTGGCCCTGGTCTTTATGCGGGACTTCACCACCGGCGGCAGCGACATCGTGGCCCGGCTGGTCCAGACCCGGCGGCCGGACCTCCCCATGGGCCAGCTGATCCTGGTGGTGGACATCTGCGTGGTCCTGGCCTCGGGCTTTGTCTACGGCCGCATCGAGTCGGTGCTCTACGCCGGGATCACCATCTTTCTGTACACCCGGGTGGTAGACTTTGTCCTCTACCGCAAGGGCAGCGGCAAGGTGATCTTCATCATTTCCCGCCAGGGCAGGGAGATCGCCCGCCGCATCATCCTGGAGTGCCACCGGGGCGTGACCATCCTGAACGGCAAGGGCGCCTATACCGGCATCCCCAGCAACGTCCTGATCGTGGCCATCCGCAGCCGGGACTATTACCGCCTGAAAACCGTCACGGAGTCCGTGGACGACCGGGCCTTCATCATCGCCTCGGACTGCGGCGAGATCCACGGCAACGGCTTCCGCCCCGGCGACCTCCCCGAAACCGCCGCCCCCGACTGGAATGGCGGCCTGACCGACGACCCCGCCGACTGACCCCAGCAGCTCCAAAACTTCCCCTCCGCAATGGGACCACTCAAGCCCCACTGCGGAGGGATTTTGGCGTTCCAAGAAATTTTGTGCCCAAAAATCCGCAGAATACCAATCCGGGCATTATCGTTTGAATTCCGAACTTATAGAACCCCGTCGGGAAGCCACCTTTTGCAATCCGAAGTCCGCAGCAGTCTGCCGGACCCAATTTTTCTACCCCGACACCTCCTAAAATTACCATCCGAAACCAATTGCGAAATCCGTAGACGACCGAACCTTCCTCATTGCCTCGGACTGCGGCAAAATCACGGTCACAGCTCCACCCCGGTGACCTCCCCGAAACCGCTGCCCCCTGACTGGAACGGCGGCCTGACCGAGGACTCCGCCGACTGACCCCAGCAGCCCCAATACTTTCCCCTTTGCAGTGAGACCGCTCCAGCCCCACTGCGGGGGGATTTTTTGCGTTTTCGGGGATTTAAGTACCAAAACTCGTAAAGGACAGCCCTTGCCCTTTAAAACCGAAGTCCGCCAGGTTCCACGATTTCCGCTCCTGACAGCCCCTTTAGAAATCACCGCCCCGAATTGAAACAGCGGCCTGACCGAGGACCCCGCCGACTGCCCCCAGGCACCCCTAAGCGCACCTCTCTACCCAAATCGGACCAATAAGCGTACCATTTGGGAATCAATGGAGTATTCCGAGAGTGTACTCATGGAAACCTCAATCGTATACCGGGAACGCAGCAGTTGAACCCGCCCAACGAGATGAGTGGAGCCTGCTTGAAACATTCCGTTTGAAAGCCGTAAAAAAATCAACGAAGTGTTCCGGAAAGTTGCTCTTTGAAATCCGTGACGGAATAATGGGATATCCCGAAACGGGCCATTTCGAAATCGTTTTGGAACAGTGAACTGCCAAGCGGTGATTCTATTCGTACTGCGGAAAAATTCACAGCCGCAACTTTCACCCGGCGACCGCCGTCCCAGACCAAAACGGCAGCCTGACCAGGGACACCTCTGATTGACCCCCAACCAACCCACAGCGCACCCTATCCGCACCCAAACTGCACCCAAAATCGGCCCGATTCGGCCCGCTTTCGGGAGGGATTTTTCCGCTTTTTCGGGGAATTTGGAAAAAACGCCGGAATCTATTGAAAAATGCCGGGAATTGTACTATAATAGAAAAAGCGCAGACATCGCGCGGATTTCTTGGAAAGGAAATCATTGGAACATGATTTCATTGGATTCCCACTCGCCTGCCGAGACGGAGGCCTTTGCGGCGGACCTGGCCCACCGGCTGAAAAGCGGGGACGTCCTGGCCTTTCGCGGCGGGCTCGGCGCGGGGAAGACGGCCTTTGTCCGGGGCCTGGCCCGGGGCCTTGGCTGGGAAGGGGAGGTCTCCAGCCCCACTTTTGCTCTGGTCCATGAGTACGCCGCAACGCCGCCCCTTTATCATTTCGATATGTATCGGATTCATACTTTTGATGACTTGTATTCCACCGGCTTCTTTGATTATCTGGATGCCGGTGGGATTCTTGCGGTCGAATGGAGCGAGAATATCGCCGACGCTCTGCCGCCGGAGACCATTACCGTGACCATCGAACCCACCGGCGACGAGTCCCGGAAAATCACAGTGGAAGGAGACGGCCGCTTTTGAAAATTCTTTGCCTGGACACCTCTGCCAAAACCGCCGCCGCCGCCATTGTGGAGGGGGACCGCATCCTGGCGGAAAGCTGCGTCAACGTGGGGCTGACCCACTCCCAGACGGTGATGCCCATGCTGGACGGGATGCTTTCCTCCGCGCGGATGGCCCTGGGGGACATGGACCTGTTCGCCGTCAGCTACGGTCCCGGTTCCTTTACCGGCATCCGCATCGGCATCGGCGCGGTAAAGGGCATGGCACAGGGGCTGGGGCGGCCTTGCTTCGGCGTGTCCACCCTGGAGGCGCTGGCCTACAATTTCCACGGCCTGGAGGGCTTTGTCTGCCCGGTCATGGACGCCCGCTGCCGCCAGGTCTATACGGCGCTTTTCTGCGGCAGGGAGGGAAATTTGCTTCGGGAATGGCCGGATCAGGCGATTTCCATCGATGAATTGGGGGAAAAGCTCGCAGAGCTTCCGGCTCCGGCGGTTCTGGTCGGGGACGGCGCGGAGCTTTGCTTCGGTCTGCTCCGGGAAAAGGTCCCGGGGCTCCGGCTGGCACCGCCGCAGCTGCGGATTCAACGGGGGTCCAGCGTGGGATTTGCCGCCCAGGCGGCCCTGGAGACTTCTCCACCCCTGACGCCGGCCCAGCTGATGCCGGTCTATCTCCGTCTGCCCCAGGCGGAACGGGAACTTCGGAAAAAAGAGGGGGCTTCCCCCATTGGAAAGGATGATGCAAATGCTGGCACTGGCAAGTGACCACGGCGGCTTCAAGCTGAAAAACGAGGTGAAAAAGTATCTGGACGAGAAGGGGATTCCCTACAAGGATTTCGGCTGCCACACCGCCGAGTCCTGCGACTATCCGGATATGGCCAAGCTGGCCTGCGACGCGGTGGCCGCGGGGGAGTGCGACAAGGCGCTGCTGTTCTGCGGCACCGGCATCGGAATCTCCATGGCCGCCAATAAGATCAAGGGCATCCGGGCGGCGGCCTGCTCGGACTATTTCTCCGCAAAATACACCCGGGCCCACAACGATGCCAACGCCCTCTGCCTGGGAGGCCGGGTGGTCGGCCCTGGGCTGGCAATCGAGCTGGTGGACGTTTTCCTCAACACGCCCTTTGAAGGCGGCCGCCATCAAAAACGGATCGATAAGGTCATGGCCTTAGAAAAATAAACACGCGAGAAAAGGATTAGGAGGACGTATTATGAGCAAACCTGTTATTTTGGACCATCCGCTGATTCAGCACAAGATTTCTCTGCTCCGGGACAAGAACACCGGCAGCAAGGACTTCCGGGAGCTGGTGGCGGAAATCGCGACCCTGATGTGCTATGAAGCTACCCGGGACCTTCCTCTGAAGGAAGTCGAGATTGAGACCCCCGTCGCCATCGCCAAGACCAAGGTCATCAGCGGCCGCAAGCTGGCCTTCGTTCCCATCCTCCGCGCCGGTCTGGGCATGGTGGAGGGGATGCTCTCCCTGGTTCCCGCCGCGAAAGTGGGCCACATCGGCCTTTACCGGGACCCCGAGACCTTCGTGCCCCACGAGTACTACTGCAAGCTCCCCCCGGATATCAGCAAGCGGGAAGTCATCGTTTTGGACCCCATGCTGGCCACCGGCGGCAGCGCCATTGACGCCATCAAGCTCCTGAAGGACAAGGGCGTCGTCAACATCAAGTTCCTCTGCATCATCGCCGCCCCCGAGGGCCTGAAAGCCCTCTGCGAGGCCCATCCCGACGTGCAGATCTACGCCGCCAGCCTGGACGAGAAGCTCAACGAGCATAAGTACATTGTCCCCGGCCTGGGCGACGCCGGCGACCGGATTTTCGGCACCAAATAACTCCTTTTCTCCAGCGCATCCAAAAGAAACGGTCTTGCTTCGAATTTTTACGGAGCAAGACCGTTTTTCGACGGTTTTTTGTGAGATTCTGACGCTTGCATGAAGCGGAAAAAGGGAATATAATAGCCTGTGGAACTCTATATGACAGAAAGGGAGAGGAACCGACTCCATGGGAAAAGCGAATCGTCTGGGCGAGGACCCGGTACGCCGGTTGGTGTGGAAGCTGGCACTTCCGTCCATGCTGGCCCAGTTCATTAACGTGCTTTACGGCATTGTGGACCGTATTTACATCGGCAATGTCCCCGAGGTAGGCGGCCTGGCCCTGGCGGGTGCCGGGGTCTGCGGCCCGGTGGTGACGCTGATTTCTTCCTTTGCCTGCTGGGTGGGCCTGGGCGGCGCGCCGCTGATGGCCATCCGGATGGGGGAGGGGAACCAGAAGGGCGCAGAGAAGATTCTGGCCAACTGCGCGGTGCTGCTTCTTGGCATGGCTGCTGTGCTGACCGGGGTCTTTTTCGCCTTGCGGAGGCCCTTGCTCCTGACCTTCGGGGCCAGCACCGCCACCTTGCCCTACGCTGAAAGCTACCTGACCATCATCGTCTGCGGGACGGTGTTTTCGGTGCTGGCGGCGGGGCTGAACCAGTTCATCATCTGCCAGGGATTCTCCACCTTGGGCATGGCCACGGTGGTCATCGGCGCGGTGATGAACATCATCCTGGACCCGATTTTCATCTTCGCGCTGGACATGGGCGTGGCGGGAGCCGCGGCGGCCACCGTCCTTTCCCAGGCGGCGTCCTGCGCCTTTGTGACGGCGGTGCTGCTGTCCAAAAAGGTGCCGGTGCGGATCACCTTCCAGGGGTATTCGGCAAAAATCATGCGGCAGGTGCTGACCTTCGGATTGTCGCCCTTCCTCATCATCGCCACAGACAGCCTGGTGATCATCGCCCTGAACAGCTCCCTCCAGCGGTACGGCGGGGCGGAGCAGGGGGACATGCTTGTGACCTGCGCCACCATCGTCCAGAGCTACATGCAGCTGATCACCATGCCCATGGCCGGGATTACCGGCGGGACCCAGCCGATTCTGAGCTTCAACTACGGGGCCAAAAAGGTGGACCGCATCCGCCAGGGAGAAAAGCACATTCTGCTGATGTGCGTCGGCTTCGCGGTGATCATGTTCGCCCTTTCCCAGCTGGTTCCGGGGCAGTTCGTCACCATTTTCTCCAACGATGCCCGGTACATGGACCTGTCGGTCTGGGGAATCCGGGTCATGACGGCCTGCATCATCCCCATGGCCTTCCAGTACACCTTTGTGGACGGAATGACGGCTTTGGGCGTGGCCAGGGTGGCGGTGTCCCTGTCCCTGTTCCGGAAGCTTCTGATGATTGCGCTGACCCTGGTGTTCCCGATTTTCCTGGGGGCGCAGGCGGCTTTTTACGCGGAGCCCACCGCCGACCTGGTCAGCGGAATCAGCTCCACCACCACCTTCCTGCTGGTGTTCAACCGGCTGATGAAGAAGCGGGAGGCCATGCCCGACGGCCAGGCCCTCTATTCCTGAGTGTGGAGACGGTTGCCGTGCTCGTTTAGGAGGATGGCTTCCACCTCCCGGCGGTACATGGGGTCGGCGTCCACGTCCATGAGGCAGTCCCGGCGGCGGTCGGGGCCGTCGTTTTCCTTGGGAGGGCCCAGCTCCAGGGCGAAAAAGGCGGAGTACGGGGCGCTGGCGACGTTGTTTGTGGTGGTGTCCATGGTCCCGGGGCCGTTCATGGCCGGGGGCGCGGCCACCGGTTCGATTTCGGGGTCATCGGCGGAGCGGTAGCGGATGCGGATGGCGTTGATTCCGCCGCAGGTGTGCTTCAGGCGGCGGGCGCAGTTTTCGGCCTCGTCCATGGAGGCGAAGCTGGCGGTGATCTTCATGGGGATTCTCCTTTCGGGAAGAGCTGCTTCCGCGAAAAGTATGCCCCGGCTCCGGCGGGCTCATACCGTCGGGAATAAACCGTAAAGAATGTGTGAATCCTGCCAGCGGAGATTTGCTTTTTCCGCTGGCAGGTGGTATAATAACCTCAAAGACTTTTTGCAGAGCAAAAGTCTTTGAGAACATTGTATCGTACCCGGTTTTGCCTGGGGCAAAACTGCGGCGGCTGCGCCGTCTTCCGAACCCTTCGGTTTCGGCGGCTGCGGTATAATAACCCCGAAGCCTTTTGCAGAGCAGAAGCGAAGCCCGCTTCGTGGCCTTCGGGAGCCTGGCGGCTCCGCTCGGGAACATTGTATCGCATCCGGTCCGCTGGCGCGGACGGTATCCTGACGGGTATGCGGCCGTGGAATCGCGGCCTCAAAATCTTGTGCAAAACAAAGGCGTGGGACGCCGCTGGAAGTTCTCTGCCAGCGCCTGAAAAACAAAAATCCGTCCACGAAAATGTGACGGATTTGTAAACTTTTGCATCGTTTCTGTCTCTATTATACCACAAAATCGGGAAAATTTCAAGTCTGTTCTTTTCTCCGGATTTCTGGTATGAAATATAGAGAGGAGATGATGCAATGAATCATGCAGTCAACACCGCGCAGATGTCCGCTTTTCTCCGCGCCTGGCACTGGGAGCGCCACGCCGTCCGGGTTTTTGAGGACCCGGCGGCCTTCACCCTATTCCGGCGGGAGGAGCTTTCCGGTATGGAGGCGGCCTTGCAGAAGGGCGCGGGCTTTTTCCTGCCGGACTTTTCCGGTCCGCCGGAGGACGCCGTGGAGGAGATCATGCGCCGCCGTCTGGCCCCGGCCCCTCTGGCCCGGGCCGCTTTTGGGGAGCAGGCCCTGAAAACCGCCGCCCTCCTGGGGGCGGAGCAGTACCTGATCCTGGCCGCGGGATACGACACCTTCCCGTATCGTCAGCCCCTTTGGGCGAAAACGCTTACGATCTTCGAGCTGGACCGCCCGGAGGTCTTGGCCGACCAGCGGCGCCGCTTGGAGGAAGCAGGCTTTTCCATGCCCCAAAACCTCCGGTACGCCCCCGGCGACCTTCGGGACCCAAAGTGGCCCCAGGCGTTGGGACCGGATTTTGACCCGGGGAAGACCACCTTCGTCAGCTTTATGGGGCTCAGCCACTACCTTTCCCGGGAGGACCTGGGCGCGCTGCTGGGGACCCTGAACGGCCTGCTGCCCCAGGGGAGCAGCCTGGTCTTCGACTATCCCTCCCCGGACCAGCCGGAGTTTCTCCGGAGCCTGGCCAGCGGGGCGGGGGAGCCCATGGACGCCCGGTACTCCTATCGGGAGATGGAGCGGCTTTTGTCGGACCGGGGCTTCCGCATCTACGAGCACCTGGATGCCGGGGAGCTGGCGGACCGGTATTTTGCCCTGTATGACCGGGCCAATCCCCAGAAGCCCATGGAGGCTCCGGCGGGGACCTGCTGCTACCTGGCTGTGAAAAAATAAAGGAGGAATGGACCGTGGACATCGCCGTAGGAGACGTTCTGGTCATGAAAAAGAACCATCCTTGCGGGGATAACCGCTTTCTTGTGCTGCGGATCGGCGCGGATTTCAAGCTCCGGTGCCAGGGCTGCGGCCGGGAAATGATGCTCCCCCGGTCCAAGGCTGAAAAAAGAGTCAAGCGGGTGGAGTCCAAGGGCGAGGATTAGCGAAGCCTTCTGAACGTACAAAAATCAGAAGGAAAGGAACCACCTTATGTTTGAAAAATTGCAGCTCATCGAGGAGCGTTACGAAGAAATCAACCGGCGGCTCATGGACCCCAACGTGGTCTCCGATCAGAACGCCTACCGGGACCTGATGAAGGAATACAAGAACCTGACCCCCATTGTGGAAAAGTTCCGGGCCTACAAAAAGGCCGCCGAGGACCTGGAGGAGGCCAGATCCCTCCTGGACGGCGGCGGTCTGGACCACGATTTCAAGGAGCTTCTGGAGGAGGAATACGCTTCCGCCAAAGCCTCCATGGAGACCTTGGCCGAGGAGATCAAAATCCTCCTGCTCCCCCGGGACCCCAATGACGACAAAAACGTCATCCTGGAGATCCGCGGCGGGGCAGGCGGCGAGGAAGCGGCCCTGTTCGTCAACAGTCTCTACCGGATGTACACCATGTACGCCGAGGCCCGGGGCTGGAAGACCGAGGTTGTCTACGCCAATCCCACGGAGCTGGGGGGGTATAAGGAAATTTCCTTCTCCATCAGCGGCGACGGGGCCTACTCCCGGCTGAAATACGAAAGCGGGGTCCACCGGGTCCAGCGGGTGCCGGAGACGGAGACCCAGGGACGCATCCACACCTCCACGGTGACGGTGGCGGTCCTCCCTGAGGCCGAGGAAGTGGAGTTTGAGATCAATCCCACCGACCTTCAGATCGACACCTTCCGTTCCAGCGGGGCCGGCGGCCAGCACATCAACAAGACCGAATCCGCCATCCGCATCACCCACATCCCCACCGGCGTGGTGGTGGAGTGCCAGGACGAGCGGAGCCAGATCAAGAACAAGGAAAAGGCCATGAAGGTCCTCCGTTCCCGGCTCTACGACGCCAAGGTCCGGGAGCAGAACGCCGCCATTGCGGCGGAACGGAAAAGCCAGGTGGGCACCGGCGACCGCTCCGAGCGGATCCGGACCTACAACTACCCCCAGGGCCGGGTCACGGACCACCGCATCGGCCTGTCCCTGTACAGCCTGGACGCCTTCCTCAACGGCGATCTGGACGAGATGATCGACGCCCTGATCACGGCGCGGCAGGCGGAGCTTCTGGCGGCGCAAGGCGAGGAATAACGACATGAACTACGAAACCAAACTGCTGAAGCCCGACGAAGCGGGCGTTACTCTGGCGGTCTCCCTCCTCCGGGCCGGGGAGCTGGTGGGAATGCCCACGGAAACGGTCTACGGCCTGGCGGCGGATGCGCTGAATCCCCAGGCCGCAGCGAAAATCTACGCCGCCAAGGGCCGTCCGTCGGATAACCCCCTCATCGTCCATATCGCGGACCTGGCCATGCTGGAGCCTCTGACCACTTACCGTCCGAAGCTGGCCTACACCCTGGCGGAAGCCTTCTGGCCCGGGCCGCTGACCATGATTTTCCCCAAGGCGGACCGGGTGCCCTCGGCCACCACCGGGGGCATGGACACCGTGGCCGTCCGGATGCCCTCTCACCCGGTGGCGGCGAAGCTCATCCGGGAAAGCGGACTGCCCCTGGCGGCCCCCAGCGCCAACCTTTCGGGGCTGCCCAGCCCCACCCGGGCGGAGCACGTCTACCAGGACATGCAGGGGCGTATCCCCCTGATCTTGGACGGCGGCGAGTGCGCCGTGGGGGTGGAATCCACGGTGATCTCCGTGGGGGAGGACTCGGTGCGGCTGCTGCGGCCCGGCGGGATTACCGTGGAGATGCTCTCCCGGTACTGCCGGGTGGAGGTGGACGACGGCGTCCTCCACAAGCTGGCGGAGGGGCAGAAGGCCCTCTCCCCGGGAATGAAATACAAGCACTATTCCCCCAAGGCCAACGTCATTATCCTGGACGGGGACGCCGACGCTTTTGCGGAGTACGTCAACGCCCACGGCGGCGAAGGCGTCTGGGCCATGGCCTTTGAAGGGGAGGAAGGGGCGCTTTCGGTTCCGACGCTGCCCTTCGGAAAACGGGGGGACGGGCTTTCCCAGGCGAGGGTGCTCTTTGACCAGTTACGAGAGTGCGACGAAAAGGGCGCTTCCACCGTTTATGTTCCCATGCCGGAAAAGGACGGCGTGGGGCTGGCGGTCTACAACCGGCTGCTGCGGGCGGCAGGATTTCAGGTGATCGGGCTATGAAAATTCGCAATGCAACCCTGGCGGATCGGGAGGAGCTTTCCCGCCTGACCGCCGAAGTCCATGAGCTGCACCGGGAAGCAAGGCCGGACGTGTACGGGGAGTTTGACCCGGAGCGGTTCCGGAAGGAGATTTCGGATACCCTTTCCTGCCCGGATTCGGTCCTGCTGGTAGCGGAGGAAGAAGGGGAGCTGGCAGGAATGGCGCTCCTCACCTTCCGGCAGCCCAAAAATCCCATCCTGAAGCCCCGGCTCTACGCCTTTTTGGAGGAGCTTTCCGTAGGGGAGCGCTTCCGGGGGCAGGGCATCGGCACGGCGCTGTTTGCGGCGGCGAAGGAGCAGGCTCTGAAACGGGGAGCGACGTCCCTGGAGCTGCAGGTCTGGAGCTTTAACGAAGCAGCCCTGCGGTTTTACGAAAAAATGGGCATGAAGGAGAAAACCCTTCAGATGGAGCTGCCCTTGCAGAAAGGAGAGAGCCGATGACGGAACGCAAACCCTTGGTCATCGGGCTGACCGGCCAGACCGGGGCGGGGAAAACCACGGTTTCCGAAGCCTTTGCCAAGCATGGCTACGCGGTGATCAACGCCGATCAGGTGGCCCGGGATGTGACGGCGGAGCCGGAGGTCCTCGCCCGGTTGGCGGAGCTTTTCGGGGAAGAAATCCTCCTGCCCGACGGGGCCCTGGACCGGAAGGCCCTGGGGGCCCGGGTCTTTTCCGACCCGGCGGAGCTGCAGAAGCTGGACGGGACCTTATATCCCATCATCGTCTCCCGCATCGAAAATCAGATCCGGCAGCTTTCGGCGGCGGGGCGGCGGTACATCCTCCTGGATGCGCCGACGCTGTTTGAAAGCGGGGCGGACAGGCTCTGCGACAAGACCGTGGCCGTCCTGGCCGAGGAGACCCTCCGGAAGGAGCGGATCATCAAGCGGGACAAGCTGACCCCGGACGCCGCGGCCTCCCGCATCGCCGCCCAGCACCCCGACGGCTTTTACCGCAAGCGCTGCGACTACATCCTGCGGAACAACGGCACCCCGGAGCAGCTTTTTTCCCAGGGGGAGCAGCTGGTCCGGAATCTGGAGAAGAAGGACTCCCAGTGGCGGTCCATTCTCATGGCCTGCGGGGGATTTCTCGTTTTCCTGCTGGTGATCTGGGGCGGCTACCGGCTGACCATCCAGCTCCAGTACCCCTTGAAATATCAGGATTCCGTCGCCGCATACGCGGAAAAGTACGGCGTGGAGCCTGCCTTGATTTACGGCGTTATCCGCAGCGAGAGCAGCTTCAAGCCCGACGCGGTGTCCTCTGCCGGGGCCATCGGCCTGATGCAGATCACCCAGGAGACCTTTGAATGGGCCAAAAGCGGCATGGGGGAGGAGGCGGCCGGAGACGTCTATGACAATCTCTTTGACCCGGACACCGCCATCCGCTACGGGACCTACCTGCTCAGCCGGTTCCTCCAGGAATTCGGCAGCGAAAAAAGCGCCCTGGCGGCCTATCACGCCGGGTGGAACCAGGTGAAGCGCTGGCTGGCCGACGAATCCGTCAGCGGCGACGGCGAGAACCTGGACGCCATCCCCAGCAAGACCACGGATACCTATGTGAACCGGGTGCTGTCCGCCAAATCCGTTTACGCCAAATTATACCGCCTCAGCGCGGAGACAGAAAAGGAGAATGTAAAATGAACGCAAAAGAATGGAAAGAAAAGCTGTATCTTCACAAGAAGAACGGCGGCCTGGTCCTCAGCGAGGAGGAGCTCCAGAAGGCCCAGGATTTCTGCCAGGAGTACAAAAACTTCCTGAATTGCAGCAAGACCGAGCGGGAAGCGGTGCATTACGCCGTGGCCCGGGCGGAGGCCCAGGGCTTCGTCCCCTTCGACCCCAACACCGCCTATAAGGCCGGGGATAAGGTCTACCTGAACAACCGGGGCAAGGCCCTGATCCTGGCGGTCGTGGGCAAAAACTGCCTCTGCGACGGCGTCCACATCCTGGCGGCCCACACCGACTCCCCCCGGCTGGACCTGAAACAGGTCCCGGTGTATGAGGACGGCGAAATGGCCTACTTCAAGACCCACTACTACGGCGGCATCAAGAAATACCAGTGGGTGACGACCCCCCTGTCCCTCCACGGCGTGCTGGTGAAGAACGACGGCACCACCGTCACCGTGCGGGTGGGCGAGGACGAGGGCGACCCCGTGTTCTGCGTCACCGATCTGCTGCCCCACCTGGCCGCGGACCAGATGAAGCGCCCGGCGGCGGAGCTCATCCGGGGCGAGGAGCTGAACCTGGTGGTCGGCTCTCTGCCTTTCCGGGACGACGAGGCCAGCGAGCGGGTCAAGCTGAACCTTCTGAAGACCCTCTTTGAGAAATACGGCGTCACCGAGGCGGACTTCCTCTCCGCCGAGCTGGAAGTGGTCCCCGCCTTCAAGGCCGGAGACGTGGGCTTCGACCGGAGCTTCGTCGGCGGCTACGGCCAGGACGACCGGGTCTGCGCCTTTACCGAGATGGAGGCCGTCTTCGACTGCGGCGTGCCGGATACCACGGTGATGTGCATCTTCGCGGATAAAGAGGAGATCGGCTCCTGCGGCAGCACCGGCATGAAGTGCGCCTTCCTGCGGCACTTCATTGAGGACCTGGCGGCGGCCCACGGCATCGAGGGCCGGACGGTGCTGAAAAACTCCAAGTGCCTCTCCGCTGACGTCAGCGCGGCCTTTGACCCCACCTTCGCCGACGTTTACGAGCGGAAGAACAACGCCTTTGTGAACTACGGCGTGTCCATCTGCAAGTACACCGGCTCCCGGGGCAAGGGCGGCTCCTCCGACGCCTCTGCGGAATTCATGGGCTGGGTCCGGAAGATTCTGGACGAGGGCAACGTCCTCTGGCAGACCTCCGAGCTGGGCAAGGTGGACCAGGGCGGCGGCGGCACCGTTGCGGCCTACATCGCCGAGCTGGACGTGGACACCATCGACGTCGGCGTGCCGGTGCTCTCCATGCACGCGCCTTACGAGATGACCTCCAAGATCGACGTGTACTCCACCTATCGGGCGTTTGTGGAGTTCTGCAAGGCGTAAACCACATAAAACAGAGAACAGGTCCGGCGGTTGATCCGCTGGACCTGTTTTTGTATCGGTTTCCGGGGAAGGGCGGCGCTTCCGGGACGGTTTGTCACTCGCGGTCTCCCGTGATAAAGTAGTCGCAGTACGGACCGCCGCTGGCCAGGGTCTGCTCCCGGTGCAGGACGCCGTGCTGGAGCGTGATCATCACCTGGTCCAGCTCGCAGAACAGGGGCATCAGCTCCGAAACGCCCAGCTTTTCCGCATAGCCGCAGATGGGGCAGCGGGTGATGCGGTAGTAGCAGGCGCCTTCATAGGGCTTTCCCACAAAATCCACCTTGAAGGAGGTCGGGTACAGCTTTTCCTTTTCCGGCGTGTACCATTTGGCGTACTTTACGACGCTTTTCTGGTTCTCCGCCTTTCCCTTGGCGGTGTTCAGGTCGGTCTTTGCAAAGTACCACCGGATGTGGTACAGCGAGCGGCGCATCATTTCCTGCACGGTTTTGGGCGGGATTTTCTTTTCGCTTGCCACATAGGGCGCGACAAAGGCCAGGGCAAAGAGCTCATTGTAGGCCATGGGGTTATCGTCCCCAATGTCGTCCGCCTGCTCCACCAGCTTCCGGTAGACGCTTTTGCTTTTTTTCATGATCTGGGCGGCATAGGCTTTGCCGTAGTTCTCCGCCAGGACCTTTCTCATCGGGGCCTTGAACATCCAGAAGTAAAAACCGTTGTATTTCATCTCATATCCTCCTGTACATGAGTGGCAGAATCAAAAAGGGCCGTCCAGCCGCCGAAATGGTAGGTCATCAGCGACGCCATATACCTTTCTGCGGTTTCTCGTTGGGGGCAGTCGAGCACGATCCTGCGGTAGCAGTCAAACTGCGCGGAAATCAGAAGCCCCAGCAGCGTTTCATCGATGGCGGTAAATCCCGCCTGGCGGAAAAACGCGATGCTTTCGTCGATTTTCCTCTGGACGATTCCGTCAAAGCAATGCTCCAGGCTGCTTCCTGCGCTGCGGCAGAGCAGCAGGACCGCATCCTCATAATGGTCGAAAATCAGGCGGAGGATCGCTGCGGATTCCTGCTGCATGGAGGCGTTCAGCCCTTGGAGGAAATCCGCGCCTGCGCCGGAATAGTAGTCCGCCCTGGTATCCCGGAACAGGGCCCCGATCTCCTCCAGAAACGGCTGAAGCAGACACGCGAACAGCGCGTTCTTGGACGGATACCGCGTCTGGATCGCTCCGACGGTGACGCCTGCTTTCCCGGCGATTTTCCGGAGGGACGCGCCGGTGTAGCCTTTCTGCGCGAACTCCTCCCGGGCGGCGGCGGTGATCTTGTCGTCTAACGAATGGTCTCTCAGCGCCATATATGCACCTCCCTTTGTTTGATTACATTGTATTTGATTACACTGTAATTATAGCAAAACGACCTCCTTTTGTCAAGCAGACAGAAGAAGGTCGGTTTGTTTGTTTTGCATCTGTCAAAGGTTTATCCCTTCACAGACCCCACGGAGATTCCCTTGACAAAGTATTTCTGCAAAAAGGGATAGGCCAGCATCACCGGCAGGATTCCCAGCACCGTCAGGGCCATGCGGACCGCCGTGGAGGGCAGCCTGGAGACGTGAACGCTTCCGCCGGAGGCCGCCGCCTGCTTTAATGCGTCCAGGTTCCGCTGGATGTTGGTCAGGAGGACCTGGATGCTGAACAGCCGCTCGTCGGTGACGTAGTAAAGGCCGTTGGTCCAGTCGTTCCAGTACCCCAGGCCGATGAGGAGGCTCAGGGTGGCCAGGATGGGCAGCGCCATGGGCAGCACGATCTGCCGGAGGATGCAGAATTCGCTGGCGCCGTCGATCCGGGCCGCCTCAATGACGGCATCGGGGATGTTGGCGGAAAAGTAGGTCCGGGTCATGATGACGTTGAAGGCGCTCATCAGCAGCCCCGGGATCAGCAGCGCGAAAATCGTGTTCCGGATGTGGAAGGTCCGGGTCCACATGATGTAGGAGGGGACCAGCCCGCCGCTGAACAGCATGGTAAAGAACAGGAAGAAGGAGAAAAACTTCCGCCCGGGCAGGTCCTTCCGGGACAGGGGATAGGCGAACAGCGTGGTGATCAGCAGCGCCGCCGCAGTCCCCACCACGGTGATGAAAATCGAGACTCCATAGGCGTTGAACATGGAGCCGGAGTCCAGGAACACATACCGGTAGGCGTCCAGGCTCCACGCCTTGGGGAAAAAGGAGTACCCGTTTGCCGTCAGCGCGGCTTCTGCTGTAAACGAGGAGATCACCAGCAGGAAAAACGGCGCGATGCACCCCAGTGTCAGCAGCGCCAGAATGATGTTGGCGGCGATTTGAAAGCCTTTGTTTTTTCCGACCATAGGAATCCCTCCTTCAGAATAACGCGCTGTCGCTGTCCAGCCGGTTCACCACCAGGTTGGCCGTCAGCACCAGAACAAATCCCACCACGGACTGATAGACCCCCGCCGCCGAGGACATCCCGATGTTGTTGGTCTGCATCAGCCCCCGGAACACGTAGGTGTCGATGGTGTTGGTGACGTTCTGCAGGGGGCCGGAGTTCATGGGCACCTGGTAAAACAGGCCGAAGTCCGACCGGAAGATGTTCCCGATGCTCATCAGCGTCAGAATGATGATGGTGGACTTCAGACAGGGGATGGTCACATGCCAGACCTGCTTCCAGCGGTTGGCACCGTCCACAATGGCCGCTTCGTAAAGGCTCCGGTCGATGCCGCAGATGGTGGCGTAGTAAAGGATGGTGTTGTATCCCAGGGATTTCCACAATCCGATGAAAACCAGAATGAAGGGCCAGTATTTGGGCTGATTGTACCAGTCAATGGGGCCCATGCCGAAAAGGGGAAGGACGCTTTTGTTGAGAAAGCCGTTGGCGGAGCTCAAAAACGCAAAGGCCAGGAAGCTCACCACCACCATGGAGATCAGGAAGGGAATCAGCAGCACCGTCTGGTACAGCTGCTTGGCCGCCTTGCTCTGAATCTCGCTCAGCAGAATGGCCACGGCAATGGCCAGGACCGTTCCCAGAACGATGAAGGCCAGGTTGTAAAGGATGGTGTTCCGGGTGATGAGCCAGGCATCGCTGGTCCGGAAAAGAAATTCGAAGTTTTTGAAGCCGCAGAAGGGGCTTTTCCAGATCCCCTGGAGGGCGTTGTACCGCTTGAATGCAATGACGATCCCGGCCATGGGGATGTAATTGTTGATGACCACATAGAGGAACCCCGGCAGCATCATCAGGTAAAGGGGCCAGTATCCCGCGATCTTGCGCAGTTTGTGTTTCATTTGTCCGTTCTCCTTCATCTTGCGTCAACGGCAAAAGACGGGCCGGGAAGTCAGCGGCCCGTCTTTTTTTGCGGCGTTTTAGGAAATTGCTTTCAGCCACGCATCCATCTGCGCCTGTTTGTCGGTGATGATGGTGTTGATGCCGGCGGCTTCCAATTCGCTGATAAACTGGGGAATCGTCTCGGTGGGGTTCAGGATGCCCCAGCGGAGGCCAAGGTCATATTTGCTGACCACGTTCTGGCAGGCGGTCTCCTCGTTGAGGACGTTGGAGTTGTCGTAGGAGAAGCCCAGGGCAGGACTGGGAAGGGCTTCGTCGCAGAACGTCTGCATCTGCTGCCACACGTCGGTGTCGTTGCCCGCGTAAGGCGGAGTGATGCGCTGGTTCGGCCAGGCCCATTCCTGAGAGGGGTAGGGGGAAGCGGTGGTGTCCACGCCTTCCGGCACGGTGATGAAGGTCTTGGTGTCGTCGGTGTAGACCCAGTGCTTGCCTTCAATGCCGTTGATAAAGAGGTTGGAGACCTCTACATCGGTGTACATCAGGTTCCACAGGGCCATGGCCTGTTCCGGATGCTCGCTGGTAGTGGGGATGATGAAGGAGGAACCCTGAATGTTTCCGTTGCACCGGTAGGGAGCCACCAGTTCAATCAAGGCGCAGTCCACGCCGTAAGCGTTGATGCACTCCTGGTGCTTGCCGGGTTTCGTGCCGGTGAGGATGGAGAAGCCTACGGTGCCCAGGAGGTTAAACTCCGTGGCAGAGGTGATGTCGGGCATGATCAGGCCCTCCTGGTTCCACTGATACATCCGTTCGCAGAATTCCCGGTAGGCGTCGGTCGCAAAGTAGTTGACCACGGTGGTGGATTTGGGATCAGCGGAAAGGTCCAGAACGCCCAGAGAGTTTCCGAGATCATCCTTGGCGATGGGGGTGCTCATTCCGCCGCCGCCCCAGGAGGAAACCATGGGGTACAGGTCCGGACGGGCTTCCTTAACTTTCTGGAGCACTTCGTGGATGTCGTTCCAATCCTTGATGGTGGACTCGTCCACGCCGATCTCGCTCAACACGTCCCGCCGCATGGCAAAGGCCGTACCGGCGGCGTTGTCCTTCTGATTGGGGAGGGCGTAGAGAACGCCGTTAAAACGGTCGGCTTTCATTTCGGTCTCACTGACCACGCTGGGGATGTCCTTGCCGTAGTTTGCAAGAAGGTCGTCCAGAGGAGTGGCCAGTCCGTTGGCAACCAGGGAGGCCAGTCCGCCGGGATAGCCGTGGTAGCAGGTCAGATCCCATTTTTCACCGGCAGTCAGGGCCAGGTTCAACTTCTGCGGGTCGTTGCTCCGGGTCAGCTCGACTTCTGCGCCGATTTTGTCCCGAGTGATCTTGCTGACGGCTTCTGCCACCTCGTTGACATCTTCGGTTTTCGGCTGCCCATCCACAAATCCCCAGACTTTCAGGGTGACGATCTCACCGGAAGGCGCTGCTGCGGAAGATTCCGGCGTGCTGGCCGGGGTCTTGGAGCTTTCGGCGGCGCCGCCTCCGCCGCACCCCGCCAGGGCGGAACCTGCCATGGCCGCAGCGAGAAGAAGGACGACGGCTCGTTTCATCTTTTTCACAGAAATTCTCCTTTCGACTTGCCCGTTTTCACGGGAACGTTGTGATTCTCATTTTACCGGATTCCGGCGGGAATTTCTATCAATTTTCCCGGAGAAATTGTCACAAATCCGACGGATTCGCCAGGCTCCTTGTCTGAATTGTCAATAATCCGACGAATTATTGTTGAAAATCCGACTTTCTCTCCACTTTTTTCGGAAAATGCGCTATAATAAAAAGGAAAGAAATCGGGGAGGGCGGCATGGTGGATACGCAAACCAGACGGAAAGATTTTTCCTTTCGGAAGATGGCGCTGTTGATTCTGGGGTTCATCGCGCTGCCGCTGATCATCGCCGTGATCCTGTTTGATTGGTACACCGTCACCAGGCAGCAGGCGGCGGTCCAGGAGGCGTACCGCAACACCCTGTCGGCCTACGCGGCCCTTTTCGAGGACACCCTGGACACGGCGGAGCAGTATGTGGTGGACGCTTCGGTCAACGATCTGGATTTCCAGTCCATCGTCTACGCCCGGAGCAAGACCCAGGCGTACCTGTCCGCCAAGAGCCTGGCCGACCGCAGCAAGCTGCTGCTTCTGGACCACGAAATGCTGGGCGGCTTCTTTATCTATTCCAAGCGCTTTGACTATCATCACTCCTCCTGCGCCAACGCCTTTGCCTACCGCGACGCCGCGGTGGTCCGGGAGGTTCTCAGCGCCATGGAGCCCGCGCCCTACCGCGCCACCGGCTGGATTCCGCTGGCCCTGTCGGACCGGACGGTGCTCCTTTGCGCCGTGAACAACCGGGACGCCGTCTTTGCCGTGGTCGTGGACCCCTCCCGGCAGACCTATTCGGAGCTGGTGGAGGGCGGGCAGATTTACTACAACCTCCCCGACGGGACGCCGATGGCCGCGGCCCCCGCCGTCTCCGGGCCGGAGACGCAGGAAATCCGGATGGCCCTATCCCAGGACCGGGGGGAGATCGTCTACGCCGTGCCCCGGCAGAGCTTTTTCGCCCAGCTCAGCCGGACCCAGTGGATTCTGCTGACGGTGACGCTGCTGCTGTTGGCGTCTATTCCGGCCTGCTGGCTGCTGCTGCGGAACCTTCTGCTCCAGCCCATCGGCAGCCTGGCCGCCACCACCCAGGCCATCCAGGACGGCAGCACGGACACCCGAGTCCCGGCAAACTCCGTGATCCACGAGATGAACACCATCGCCGAAACAGTGAACATCATGCTGGACACCATCCAGAAGCAGAAGATCGAAGCCTACGAACAGCAGCTGGAGATTCAGGACGCCCAGGTCCAGTACCTCCGGCTCCAGCTCCGGCCCCACTTCTTCCTGAACTGCCTCAATGTGATTTACTCCCTGGCCGGGGAGAAGAAGTACGGGGCCCTTCAGGAGCTGACCCTGGACCTGTCGGTGTACCTCCGGAGCACCTTCAAGGACAGCGCCCGGCTGGTGCTCCTCAGCGAGGAGATCGCCTCGGTGGAAAGCTACGTCCGCCTGCGGAGCATCGGCATGGAGCCGCCGCCGGAGCTGGACGTTTTTGTCAGCGCGGAGGCCGCCAAGGCCATGGTCCCGCCCATCAGCGTCCTGACCTTTGTGGAAAACGCCGTGAAGCACGCCGGGGCCGCTCCGCTGCGGATAGCGGTGCAGTGCCAGGTTCTCCGCAGCCCGGAAGGGGCGTACCTGAACATCACGGTGACGGACAACGGCGGCGGCTTCTCCCCGGAGGCGCTGGAGGAGTTCCAGACCCTGGGGAACCGGCTGTACACCGCCCGCCACGTGGGAATTTCCAACCTGCACCACCGGCTCCGGACCCTGTATCAGGGGAGGGCGACCCTGTCCTTCCGGAACCTTTCCGGCGGGGCCTGCGTGGATCTGTTTCTTCCCATTGACTGAAAAAGGAGGCGGCACACTTGACGGTTTTGCTGGTGGACGACCAGATTCACATCCTCAGCGGGCTCATCTCCGGCCTGGATTGGAACGCCCTGGGCGTGACCTCCATCCTCACGGCGGAAAGCGCCCGGAAGGCCCGGGAGATTCTGGAGCGGGAACCGGTGGACATCCTGCTCTGCGACATCGAAATGCCCCGGGAAAACGGCCTGTCTCTGCTGCGGTGGGCCCGGGCCCAGGGGATGGAATTCGTCTGCGTCTTTCTGACCTCCCACGCGGATTTCCTGTACGCCCAGGAGGCCATGCAGCTGAACTGCTTTGACTACATCCTCCAGCCCGCCCGTTACAGCGACATCCAGGCCACAGTGGCCAAGGCCATCCGCCGGGTCCAGAACCGCAATACCGAGCGAAAGCTGGCCCAGTACGGCAACTTTGCCCAGAAAAATTCCGCCAGCCTTTTCCAGAGCCTGTTCAGCGGCTGGATCTCCGGCAAGGGGCTGTCTGTGCCCGATCTTTGCGGGGCCCTGTCCGCCCTGGGCACGGAGCTGACGCCGGAGACGGACTGCTTCATCATCTGGGGCCAGCTCCTCCGCTGGCACGGGGAGCCTTGGTCCTCCCAGGACTGGGAATACGCCCTGAACAACATGCTCACCGAGGTCTACGAGGCAAAGGGCTTCGGGATTCTCCCCTTCGCCATCGACAGCCTTTCCCTGGGGTGGTTTGTCTTTGCGAAGGAGGGGAGGTTCCCCGACCCGGAAGCCGTGCTGGCTCCTTTGAACCAGGGCTATCTGGCCGCTGCGGAATATTTCCCCAGCGATTTTGCCTTTTATGTGACCCAGGCGGTCCCGCTGAAGGAGCTGAACGCCCAGGCCGGGCGGCTGTGCAGCGCCAAGCAGGACAATATCCGGCTGAAAAGCGGGATTTTCTGCCCCCTGACCCAGCCCAATCAGGTCCGGATCATCCGTTTTCTGGACAGCTCCCAGCTCCGGCGTTGGGAAAACCTTCTGAAAGACGGCTGCGGCCAGACCGTGTGCAAGGAGGCCGTCCGCTATCTGGACGCCATGGCGGAGGAAAAGAACATGCGCTTTGACGACCTCCGGAGCTTTTGGATTCAGTTCCAGAAGACCGTCCTGGACGCGGCCCAGGCCGTGGGGCTGGACCTTCCGGCGCTGTTCCCCGATCTGGACCGGGGCCACAGTGCGGCTTCCCTGGACGAGCTGCACACGGCCATCCAAAGGGTCACGGAGCGCTTCGGCCAGAAAGACGGCCCGGACGAGACCCCCGAGGGCCTGGTGAAGCAGGCGGAAAGCTATATCGACAGCAACGTGGACCGGGTGATGAACGTCAGCGAGGTGGCCGCCGCCTTTTACGTCAATCCGGACCACCTTTCCCGGGTGTTCCGGGCCCAGCGGGGGATTCCGCTAAAGGAGTACATCATCCGGCGAAAGATGCAGTCCGCCCAGACGCTGCTGACCACTACCAATCTGCCCATCGGCGTCGTCGCCTCCAAGCTGGGGTACGACAACTTCTCCTACTTTTCCCAGCTCTACCGCAAGGTCATGGGGATTTCCCCCACAGAGGAGCGGAAGGAAAAATGAAACTCCCCGTCGGATGGAAGGCATCGCATCCGGCGGGGAGTCTGGTTTTCAGTTTTTTGCAGGTCTTCGCTTCAGGAAATAGACGGCAAGCCCGATACAGGCGCCCAGGGCGGCGGGGCAGACCCATCCCAGGCCCATGGAGGACATGGGCAGCGCCTTTCCGATGAGCTTCAAGGGCGCATCCAGCCGCAGCAATCCCCGGACATTCTTTGGAAGCGCCAGCAGCAGGTCGTAGACCGCGCTGACGAAGGTCAGGCCGATGGTCCAGCCGTAGACGGCCCGGTCGTGCCGGAACAGCCCGCCGAACAGCGCCAGCAGAATCAGCACAATGGCCAGGGGATACAGGAACATCAGCACCGGGATGGAGTACTCGATAATGGCGCTGAGCCCCAGGTTGGCAAAAAGGAACGATCCCGCGCTGAAAATCACCGCCCAGGCCCGGTAGCCGGGTCCCCTGGGGAAGATGGCGGAGAAGGTCTCGGCGCAGCTGGTGACCAATCCCACCGCCGTTTTCAGGCAGGCCAGCGTCACCGTGGCGGCCAGGACGAAAAGTCCGGTGGTCCCCAGGTAGTGTTGGGCGATCTGGGCCAGGGCCACGCCGCCGTTTTCCGCAGGAGGGAACAGCCCCCGGCTCTGGACGCCCACAATGGTGACGGCCAGGTAGATGATCCCCATGAACAGGCAGCTGAACACCCCGGCCCGGACGGTGTTGGCCGCGACTGCTCCGGGTTCCTCCACGCCAAGCCCCCGGATGACCTGGACCACCACGATGCCGAAAGCCAGTCCCGCCAGGGCGTCCATGGTGTTGTAGCCCGCCAGGAATCCGGTGAAGAAGGGGCTGACCGCGTAATCCCCCAAAGGCTCCACCTGGGAGACCCTGGCTCCGGGGGAGAGCAGGGCCACTACGACCAGAATCCCCAGAAACAGCAGAAAGACCGGATTGAGGATTTTCCCGATCCAGATGAGGATTTTTCCCGGCCGCAGCGAGAAAAACAGCACCGCCCCAAAAAACGCCAGGGAAAACAGCAGCAGGAACAGGGGCGTCCACCCGCTTTCCGGCAGAAGCTGCTCCAGGCCGATGGTAAAGGAGGTGGTGGCGCACCGGGGAATGGCGAAAAACGGCCCGATGGTCAGGTAGAGCAGGCAGGTGAAAAACATGGCGTAAGGCCGTCCCGCCTTGCTGGATAGGTCAAACAGCCCGCTGCTCCGGCTGATTCCCAGGGCCGCCACCCCAAGAAGGGGCAGCCCCACGCCGGTGACAAGCAGCCCCGCCGCCGCAGCCCAGAGCTGGCTCCCGGCCTGCTGGCCCACGGCCACGGGGAAGATCAGGTTTCCCGCCCCGAAGAACATGCCGAACAGCATACTGGCCACGGAAAGGGACTCCCGGGGGCTTAATTTCTTCTTCATCGAATTCTCCTCTGCAATTAACATTTGTCGAAAGTGTTACTTTATCAGTATAGCACTTCACAGCAGTTTCGTCAATTTCTTTTGGAGAAGAAATCAAAAATTTCCCCCGCTTTCCGCCGCCAGCATCTTCCGGAACTTCCCCGGCGTGCAGCCCCGGAGCTCCTCGAACCGCCGGATGAAATAGCTGGTGCTGCTGAAGCTCAGCCGCATGGCGATTTCAGTCACCGGCAGCTCCGGATGCTCCATCATCAGCTCCTCGGCGTAGTTCACCCGCATCCGGCAGATCAGCTCCCCCAGGGGAAAGCCGAAATCCCCCTTGATGAGCCGGGCCAGGTGGCTGTAACTGATGTGAAGGGCCTCCGCCACGGCGTAGGGGGAGATGTCCTCGGTAATGTGCTCCTCGATGTACCGTTCCACCGCCAGGGAGTATTCCGTTTTCTCCTCCGGCGCGCCGTCGTGCATGTAGTAGGCATAGAGCTCCGCGTGAAGGAGCAGGATGGCGCTGCGGGCGATGAGGGACTGGTGGAAGGCGCTTTTGGATGCCGCAGCCGCCGCGTCCAGGAACCGCTTCCGGAGGCCGCCCGGGTCCGGGATCCGCCACTGCTCCGCCGGCCGGGCCCACCGGAAAGGGAGGAGAAACTTCAGATTGGCAATGGAGATTTCCGGGGAGTAGATCAGCTCCTCGGTGTAGCCCAGGACCAAAACGTCGTAGGCTCCGGCCTCCCCGGCGGTGGCGTGGAGCATGTGGGGCGGGATCACCGCCAGGTCTCCTGCCGCCAGCCCCACCGGGACCCCGTCCAGGATAACGGTGAAGATCCCTTTCTGCACCAGAATCAGCTCAAAGCAGTCGTGCCAGTGGGCGCCGCACCGGTACGCCGCCTCCCCCTGAAGATGGGAAACGCTGAAATCCTCCTGGGCCTTTTCCCCGAAGGTCATGGGGACGCTGCTGCGGATGGCCATAGGCTCCCGTCCTTTCGCAAATGATAGATTTTTCGGATGATGTGATAGATTCTGTGTATCGAAAGCCTGGGATTCCGGGCTATAATGACAACAGGATAGCCTTATTTTACCATACCGGCGGCGGATTGTCTACCGCTCCGGCGGCCATTTTCCTCTTAAAAGGAGCGTTATCATGAACGAGACCATGCGCTTTCAACAGGACCTTCCCATCCGCGGCTCCTACGACGTCATTGTGGCAGGCGGCGGCGTGGCGGGTTGCGCGGCGGCCTTCTCCGCGGCCCAGCGGGGGAGAAAGGTCCTGCTTATCGAGAAATCCAACATTCTGGGCGGCCTGGCCACCCTGGGACTGGTGAACCTGTTCGTCCCCATGTGCAACGGCCGGGGCAAGCAGATCATCTTCGGCCTGGCGGAAAAGTGGCTCCGGGCCTCGGCTCTTTACGGCTACGACTCCATCCCGGCGGAGTGGAAGGGCGGCCCGCCCAAGGAACCCACCAAGGTCCGGTATACCGACTTCTTTTCCCCCTACATCTTCGCCATGCAGCTGACGGAGGCCATTACCGGCGCGGGCATCGACCTGCTCTTTGACTGCGCCGCCGTCTATCCACAGATGGAGGGCGGGGTCTGCAAGGGCGTGATCACCGATTCCAAGTCCGGCCTGGAGTTCCGGGGCTGTAAGATGCTCATCGACACCACCGGCGACGCCGACCTGCTGCGCCGTTCCGGGATGCCGGTGGTTCCGGGACAGAATTTTGACTCCTATTTCGGCAAGACCATCACCCTGGAGGGCTGCCGCCGCGCCGTGGAGGCCGGGGACATCCGTCTGGCTTACGGCGTGGTCTCCGGCGGAGGGGCCAGCCTTTACGGGGACAACCAGACTCCCGGCGTGCCCCTGTGGTCCGGCCTTACGGTGGAGGACGTCTCCGCCTATTTGATTCACAACCAGAAAAGGATGCTGGACAGCCTGAAATCCCAGCCCCGGAAGGAGCGGGATGTGGCCACCCTGACCATGATGCCCAACTTCCGCACCACCTGCCATATCGACGGCGACTACACCCTGACTCTGTCTGACTGCTACCGGCACTTTGACGATTCCGTCTGCGCCATCAACGATTTTGACCACCGGGATTACCTTTTCGAGGTCCCCCTGCGGACCCTGACCCGCCGGGGCTTCGACAACATGCTGACAGCGGGCCGCAGCGCCGCCGCCCAGGGTTACGCCTGGGATATCCTCCGGGTCATCCCTCCGGCCATCCTTACGGGGCAGGCTGCGGGAGAAGCGGCGGCTCTGGCTCTGGAGACCGGCTGTCCGGCGGCGGATGTGGCGATCCCGGAGCTGCAAAAGCGTCTGGAGGCGGCGGACGTTATGGTCCATTTCCCCGACGAGTATATCCCCGAGGACCGCACAGTCCGCATCCGGGACAATTCTGACGGGCATGCCGAGGGGCATATGTGACATCGGCCAAGCGTTTGGCCAGAATCCATCATCTTGAAAATTGGGGGAAGTGCTATGGAAAAGCTTTGGAGCGTTCTGGTGCATCTGGGCACCAACATGTGGTATGAGGAAGGTAACAGCCGGGGACAGCATGGCGATCCTGCGGATACCGGAAAAATATGGAAATCTCCCGCCTCCCCGGTGATGCGCTTTGACGAAAAAACCTGGGAGAAGTACCGGGAGGAGCTGGTCCGGGCCGGGGTCAACATGGTCTTATTTGACCTGGGAGAAGGGCTTGTGTACCCCTCTCATCCGGAGTTGGCGTCTCAAGGCGCATGGACGCCGGAGCGGATGGCCAGGGAGATTGAGACCCTCAAGTCCCTGGGCGTGGAGGCGGTGCCAAAGCTGAACTTCTCTGCCACCCACGACGCCTGGATGGGGGAGTACTCCCGGAGGGTCTCCACCCCGGAGTATTATCAGGTCTGCCGGGAGCTCATCGACGATGTCTGCGCCATTTTTCATCCCCGGTTTTTCCACATCGGCTTTGACGAGGAGGTCTATGAGAACCAGAAGGAATACGACTACGTGGTGATCCGCCAGTACGACCAGTGGTGGGAGGACCTCCGCCGGATCAGCGGCTATGTGGAGGCCAACGGTGCCCGGGCTATGATGTGGTCGGACTTCGCCCGGGAGCACACCGAGGAGTTCATCCAGAAGTGCCCCAAGTCCATCGTCCAGTGCGTCTGGTACTACTTCACCCTCTTTGAGGGGGAGCTGCCCTACGCCAATCAGATTCGTATTCGGCCCTACAAGGCTCTGGCCGAGGCTGGGTTTGACATCATGGCCTCCGGGAGTCTGGCATATGAGGACCAGAACCTGGCCTGTCTGGCCCGGTACTGTGTGGACAATGTTCCCCATGAGCGGCTGCTGGGGTTCCTGCAGACCACCTGGGAATCCGTCACCCCGGAATGGGAGAAGCTCCTTCAGCGCAGCGCCAGTTCCGTTGAAGAAATCCGCCAGGAGCTGGGCGGGCGATTCCACTGATTTTTGCAGGAAAAAAAGGTACCGAAGCCGTCCGGAAGGGGGCGGTTTTGGTACCTTTTGGGTATGTATAGGGTTATGTTTGGGGAAGGGGGCATGGCCGATTTTTCTGCCGGTGGGGGCGCGCGGCAGAATTTGCTTATTTTTCGTGGATCTGTTTGCCGGTGAGGTGTTCGATGGTGATCTCATAGAGCTGGACGGCCTGGAGGGATTTCCGGATTTCCTCCTCGGCTTCGTCGGCGGCGGGGTAGTACTTCATGGCCAACTCCCGGACCTTGGCTTCGGTGACAGCCGGGTCGTCGATTAGGCGGCAACGGCCGAAGACTACGGTGCTTTGGACATAGGGGGCCCAGTCGCCGTCCACGAAGCGCTGGTTTCCGTAAACGGTGAAGCAGACCTTGTCGCTTTTTTTCAGGGCGTCGATTTTGTGGCCGGATTTGGCCCCGTGGAAGTAGATTTTTCCGGCGCCCCGTTCGTAAAAGTAGTTGACGGGGACGGCGAAGGGGTAGCCGTCGTCGCCGTTGACGGCGAAAATGCCGCGTTTTTCCCGGAGGAGCAGTTCTTTGGCGTCTGCATCGGAAAGCTGGCGTTTGGTTCTTCGCATGGGTCGAAACATGGTCATCATCTCCTGTATTCCGTATACCGGAAAATTCGCTGCGGCCTTGTACCTTGCAGCAGGCTGCGCAGCGGCGATCTGAGCGGCCGCAGGATTTTTTCCAAAGCGCTGGAAAGGTAGTGTTCGGTCCGGCCTTTCTCAAAATGGCGGCGGGGCAGGGCTCTCCCCGTCATCCGCCGGGGTCGAAATCCATCTTGCGGAGCCCTGGGCGCAGGAAAGGCGGCCGCAGACCGCATCAGAGTTCAAACTCATCGCCGTCGTGGGCTATGGACACCGGATATGGAAAATCCTTGCAGTAACCCAGAAGGTCGGACTCGCCGTTTTCGCCGTGCCATCTGTTCCCGATATGGGTGAAGATCAGGCGGTCGACAAGACTCTTCTTGAAAAACGGAGACGCGGTCTCCTGCTGGTAATGTGTCGCCTCGCAGATGAGAAGATCGAAGTGCTCTTTCAACAGGATCTTCGGATAATCCTGAAAATCCCCCCGGAGATCCCCGGTGTGGAGAAGCCTTTTTCCGGTCGACTTGTCGGTGATTATATAGGCAAAGGTCACCGGCTTTACCGGAGACGAAGGAATGTGATCGGTCGGATAGGCCTCGACAGTGATGTTCTCGTCCGAGTAAATCTCACCCGGTACAGTCAGCGAAAAGCCGATGAGATTTGGATCAATTTCCAGATGAAGCGCGCCGAGCCATGGGATCAACGCCTCGGCCGCTCCTTTTTCGGGGAAGAAAATCTCCGTATGCTGGCCCGGCTTGGGATATTTTTCGAGAATCTTGACCATTTCGGTCACACCGCCGACGTGATCGTCGTGCATATGCGTGCAGAAAATCGTGCGGATCTTTGAGTTGTCCTTGCCCTTGCGGCAGAGGAGCGCTTCGCAGGGCGATCCGCAGTCGATGAGATACAAGGCTCCGTTCACTTCATAAAGGGTAGAGGAATTGAAGCGGCAGTATGTGGAGTCGCCGTGGCTTGTCCCGAGAGTGGTGATTTTCATTGATATAACCTACCTTTTTGCGAAGGGCGTCGACGGGATCATAAAACCGGGGAGCCCTTCCCATTTTTTAAAATTGCATGGATTTCAAGGCGGCTCAAATCCGTCTCCGCGCGGCCTTTGAAGCCTGACGCGAGGTGCTGGGCCGCAGCGGCACATCAGCCTTTTTTCACTTTGGCTTCGACTGTTTGTCCGGCGGGGACCCAGACCTTGGTAAAGCCGGTCAGGGTGGGGTGAGGGGTATTCTCGATGCAGAGAACGACATGCCAGGCGTCCATGGAGCCGGTGTTCTTGACCTGGACGGTGGTGTCGTCCAGCCAGTTTTCCTCAAAGCTGGTGTAGGACAGGCCGTAGCCGAAGGGGTAAAGGGGCTTGCCCTGGAAGAACCGGTAGGTGCGGTTCTTCATGGAGTAATCGGTGAACTCCGGCAGGTCGTCGGCGGACCGGTAGAAGGTCACGGGCAGGCGTCCGCTGGGGGAGGCTTTGCCGAAAAGGATGTCCGCCAGAGCGTCGCCGCCCTCGGCGCCGGGGTAGAAGCACTGGAGGACCGCCGCGCAGTCCCGGTCCTGCTCGGTGAGGTTAATGCAGCTGCCGCTGACGTTGACGAAAACGATGGGCTTGCCGGTCTTGACGATTTCGGCGTAGAGCTGCCGCTGGACTTCCGGGAGCTCCAGGTCCATCTTGTCGCCGCTGGCGAAGGAGTTGAAGGAGTCGCCCTGTTCGCCTTCCAGGGTAGGGTCCAGGCCCATGCAGAGGATCACGACGTCGCTGCTCCTGGCGGCCATGATGGCTTCCTGGAGGGGCTGCTCCTCCCAATTGCCCAGGGTGTCCCGGTAGAGGTGGCAGCCACGGGCGTAACGGACGGGTCCCTCCGCCGCATCCTGGATGCCCCGGAGCAAGGTCGAATACTTGGAGGGGGTGCCGTTATAGTTGCCCAGCAGGACACTCTTGGAGTCGGCGTTGGGGCCGATGACGGCGATTTTTTCCGTGCCCTTCAGGGGGAGGATGCCGTTATTTTTCAGCAGGACCATGGACTGACGCGCCATTTCGCGGCTCAGGGCGATGTGGGCGGGGGATTCCACCACGTCCATGGGGATGCTGTCGTAGGGGCAGTCGGAGTCAAACATGCCCAGGCGGAACCGGGCTTCCATTACGCGCTCGGCGGACCGGGTGATGGTCTCCTCCTTGATGAGGCCCTTTTCGTAGGCCACCAGCAGGTAGGTGTAGGCTCCGCCGCAGTTCAGGTCGCAGCCGTTGTTCACGGCCAGGGCGGCGCTTTCTTCGGGGCCGGAGGTGATTTTGTGGAACTGGTCGATGTCCCGGATGGCGCCGCAGTCGGAGACCACGTAGCCGTCGAAGCCGAACTCGTCCCGGAGGATGTCCTGGAGGAGGGTCTTGCTGGCGCAGGCGGGCTCGCCGTTGACGCAGTTATAAGAGCCCATGACTGCGGCAGGGTGGGCGTTGTCGATGCAGTAGCGGAAGGCCGCCAGGTAGGTTTCGTAGAGGTCCTCTTTGCCGACTTCCGCGTCAAAGCCGTGGCGGAGACCTTCGGGGCCGCTGTGGACGGCCAGGTGCTTCAGGGTGGCGTCGGTTTTGCGGTAGATAGGGTCGTCGCCCTGGAGGCCCTTTACAAAGGCGGTGCCCATCCGGCCGGTGAGGTAGGGGTCTTCGCCGTAGGTCTCATGGCCGCGGCCCCAGCGGGGATCGCGGAAGATGTTGATGTTGGGGGACCAGCAGGTCAGGCCCCGGTAGATTCCGACGTCCTCGCTGAAGGCTTTGCATTCGTTGTACTTTGCCCGGACCTCGTCGGAGATGGCGGTGGCCACCTCGTGGAGAAGCTCATCGTTGAAGCTGGCCGCCATAGCGATGGCCTGGGGGAAAACGGTGGCCGCACCGGCGCGGGCTACGCCGTGAAGGGCCTCGTTCCACCAGTTGTAGGCGGGGATGCCCAGCCGGGGAATGGCAGGCGCGTCGTAGCGCAGCTGACTCATTTTTTCTTCCAGGGTCATCTGGGCGACCAGTTCTTTTGCACGGGTTTTGAAGTCCATAAAGACATCCTTTCCATAGGGTATTCTATTGGATAAGCCGTCCGGGCAGAGTCAATCTTCCGGGGGCGTTATCACTCTTTGGAGAAATCGGGGACCAGCACTTCCTTTCCGTCGTTCATAGCGGACTCGTGGGCGCAGATGCCGGCGGCCGTGATGTTGGCGGCGGTGTACATGTCGAACCAGGGCTCCTGGTCCTCGATGATGCTGCGGATGAAGGCATGGACCAGGTGGGGATGGGAGCCGCCGTGTCCGCCGCCTTCCTCGAAGGTGACCTGGGGGTTGGTTTCGTCGTAGTATTTGTTCTTGATGGTGTATTTGCGGATTTCCTCGGGGAGGAGGTCGTCGCGGTTGGCGGGTTTGACCCGTTCCACTTCGATGGGCACGCCGCGGCCGGTGTCCTGGGGTCCTCTGGGACGGCGGGTGAAGATCACGGGGTCTTCGTCGTTTTCCAGCTACTGCCACTCGAAGGTCTTCTTTTCGCCGTAGACGTTGAAGCTCTCGGTGTACTGCCGGGCGGTGTTGAACAGAGAACGGGTGGCTTCGCCTTTCAGGCCGCCTTCGAACTCAAAGAGGGCGGACTCGATGGGGTAGGGGTTGTGGTACTGCTTGTGGAGCCAGTCGGCCATGACGCCGGAGCCGAAGCAGTGGACCCGGGTGATCTTTTTGCCGGCGGCCATGACCATCGGGGCGATGGCGTGGGTGCCGTAGTGCATGGGAGGCAGGCCCATCCAGTAGCTGGGCCAGTTCTCCATGCCCTGGTAGTGGGAGCCCCGGAGGAACTGGACTTTGCCGAACTCATCCCGGGCGAGCATGCCGCGGACATGGAAAAAGCGGGTGGTATAAACGGAGGTTTCCATCATCATGTAGCGTTTGCCGGTCTCTTTGACGGCTTTGATGATGTTGCGGATGCCGTCCAGGGTGGTGGCCATGGGGACGGTGCAGGCGCAGTGCTTTCCGGCGCGGAGGGCCTGAATGGTCTGCTCCTCATGGAGAGGAATGGGGGTGATCAGGTGGATGGCGTCTACGTCAGGGTCCTTGAGGATTTCCTCATAGCTGTTGTAGGTCTTGTGGATGCCGTAGCGGTCGGCAAATTTCTTCAGCACATCGGGATTGGTGTCGTAAAGTCCGATGGAGGCGATGTCGGGATGGGCTTTATAAATGGGGACAAAAGCGCCGCCGAAGCCAAGGCCGACCAACACAACGTTCAATTTTCGATTCATGATTCTTCACCTTTCTTTGGTTGGGATGCTTTCAGTATAAAGAAAGAAGGGTTGAATTAGAATGGAGAAAATGGTATAATACATGTAAAAAACGGAAGTCTTGAAAGGGGAGAGCCTTTTGGCAAACTTTCTGAAATGGGCGTGGCATCCGGTGGAGCAGGCCAACCGCAGCTATTTTCCCACGGGGTATGTCCATCCGGGCCGGAACATGGCGTCCCACGACCTGATCTATCTCACCGAGGGGGAATGGGAAATCTGGCTGGACCAGACGCCCTATCTGCTGACGCCGGATCATGTGCTGATCCTGCCGGCCGGGGTCCATCACTATGGGAAACTGCCCTGCAAGGAGCAGACCAGGACCATTTACCTGCACATCGGGAGTTTTCCCGAGGAACGGGCGGGGGACGCCGGAGATGCCGTCCGGCTGCCGGCGCTGGTCGATTGCAGGAACGCGCCGTCTGTCCGGCGGATGTTCGAGGGGATCGTCCGGCTGTTCTGGTCTGACGTTCCGGACCGGGAGGTGGAGCTTTCGGCACGGGTCCAGCAGCTTTTCTGCATGCTGGGCCGGGCGGAGGCGTCGGCGGTCCCGGAAACGGACCGGGTGGCGGCGGTGACCAAGGCCATCCGGGAGAATCCACAGCGGTTTTTATCCGTTCCGGAGCTGGCGGAGATGGTGCATCTGCATCCCCGGACCATTTCCGGAGAGTTCAAGAAGGTCACGGGGCAGACCATCCACCAATATCAGATAGACGTGCGGCTGCAAATGGCCTATTCGGAGATCGCCGCCTATCCGGACCGGTCCTTTCGGGAGATTGCCCTGGCTTACGGCTTTTATGATGAGTTTCATTTCAGCAAGAGCTTCCGGAAGAAGTTCGGGATTCCGCCCAAGGCGCTGCGGGGAAAGGATTATTCCTGGTCGGCGTCGGAGGACAACTCGTAATCGCTGGGGTTCATGTTTTCGATCTTCTGGAAGGTGCGGCGGAAGGTCTTGATGTTGCCGAAGCCCACCTGCTCCGCAATGGCGTTGAGGGTCAGGTCACCCTGGGCGATGAGCTCCTTGGCTTTGGCGATGCGCACCTCGGCGATGTAGTCCGGCAGACGCTTTCCGGTCTGAATCTTAAAGAGCCGGGAGAGGTACTTGGGGCTCAGGTCCACGTCCTCGGAGATTTTGGCCAGGCTGAGGTTCACGTCGGAGTAGTTCTGGTGGACGTAGCGCTGGACCCGGAGGTAGACGCCTTCGTCCGCAGCGGGGTTTTCGTCGGTGTGGCGGTCGCAGAGGAGCTTCAGGACGGACTGGAAGGAGGCGCGGAGGCTCTCCAGGTCCCGGCACTGGGCCAGGCGCTGCATTTCGTCCAGGAGCTCCTGGTCCGGGCCGCCGTTTCCGGCCGCCGCGTGGATGTCCTGGAGCCGCGCCACGGCGGCGATGATGTAGAATTGAAGCTCGGTGTAGGATTTGCTGCTTTCATAGAGGGTCCGGAACAGGGCGTCGGAGATATACCGGGCGTCGTTCCAGGAAAGCTGGCGCACCGCCTCGCGGAGGGGCTCCACAAAGGCGTCCATGGCCAGGTTTTCCACGCTGGGCCGGTCGTTGGAGGAGGCCCAGAGCACGGCGGTCCCGGCGGAATCCTGGGCGTGGGTCAGCTTGACCTGCTGGTAGACGTCGCAGAGCTGGCTGGAGTCCACGGCGTAATTGCCGATGACCGACTGGACGTTGAGGGCCAGGTTCTGGGCGAAGAAGTTCCGCAGCTCCGTAAGGGCGGGGGCGATCTGCTCCTCGAAGTCCTTGACCTCCTGGGGTTCCAGGGTAAAGAGGAAAACGGTGACGTCCTGGAAGCCGGTTTTTTCGTGGGCAAAGCGGAACTGGAGAAGCTCGTCCAGAACATTGTCAAAGAGGAAGGCCAGGGAAACCCGGCGGCCGTCTTCGCTGGCCAGGAGGGAAGCGTCCTTATTCATGGCGTAAACGGCCACCAGGGCCAGGGTCTTGCCCTCCATGCGTTCTTCCACGGTCATGCCCACGTCGTCCAGGGTCTCCCAGTTGGTGCCCATGAGGACGGTGCGGAGGTAGGCTTCCTCCAGGTGGCTGTGCTGTTTGAGGTTCTGGTCCTTGATGCTGACGCTTTCTAGGTTGATCTTCTGGAAACGCTGGCTGATGAGGTCGTATTCGTCCAGGCTGGCCGGACCGGCGGTTTCGGTGTCGGCGATGCTCTGGAGCAGGCTATTTAAAGGAAGATAGTTCTTGTAAAGCAGGTAGAGGGACAGGCTGATGCCGATGATGCAGGCCAGGGTGATGCTGATGACGCAGACGGTGGTGAAGGAGTATTTTGCGTTCCAGTACAGGTGCTTGGGGGCGATGGCGGCGTAGACTAGGCCGCTGATGGCGGAGGGAACGTAGGAGCAGATGAACTCCCCGGATTCGTCGTCCAGGGTCTGGTAGGAGTTTTCCGGATCGAAGGAGGGAGTAAAGGCGGAGGAAAGGGGAGCGCCCAGGTTTTCGATGGGGGTGCCGTCCCGTTCCATGATCAGGAGGGAGGAGACGTTTTTGTCGGTCAGGATCTCGTCCAGGTAGTCCAGGCGGATGGAGATGAAGATGTTGACGATGTAGGAGTTTTTGGAGTAGGAGCCCTGGTTGCTGACCGCATAGACCAAGGACTTGCTGCCGAAATTGTTATAGGAAAGGTAGGGGAAGGAGGTGATGTGCATGGCGGGAAGCTCCGAAAGGAGGGAACGCCACTCATTCAGGGGAATCTCGTCTTTCCGGGTGAACTCCAGGCCGCTGTACAGCCGCTTCAGGGAGTCGGCGGAACGGGCCGTGATGCAGTAATCCAGCTCGGGGAGATAGAGCGTGATGTCGGAGATCGCTGCGTTGCGGCAATAGGAGGTCAGGAGCTTGATCAGTTCCGTCTGATAGGTGGTGCGATAGTTTTCGGGGGTCTGCATATTGATGAACTGCTTGAGGCGCTGCTCGGAGAGAAGCTGGTTGCCGATATTGGAGGCCGTTTCGACCTGCTGGTCCAGGGTGGAGGACATCAGCTTCAGGGAGGTGGCGTTGGAGGTCTGGACCTCTCTTTCAATAATGCGGTAGCTGGCGAAATAGCTGTATCCGGAAAGGGCCAGGGGGATCAGCAGCACCAGAAAGTAGGTCAGCATCCACCGGTGCAGGACACTTTTCCGCGTCTTTATAATGGAAAGAGGGTGCAAAAACTTCGGCACAGAATCACCTCTGTCGGTAAGGATTTGTAAATCTACCCAATTTTTCGTCAAGTTACTTGGAATGTACAAATCATTATACCATTTTTTGTGACGAAAATCAATCGCCGTGTCAAATAATGCACAGGTTGTGTCAAAATACGCATGGGACCATTTGGGAAAAAAGGGACAATTCTGCCCACCAGGAGGGAATAAAAAGGCGAAAACAGGGCAAAAGGGCCTTTTTGACCCGCATTTTCCCCGGTTCGTCCCTTGTAGGGGGACTTGTTTCCTGATATGATGGGTTCAGCGGCAGGAAAGCCCCGGCAGCCGTTGCAACGCTGTCCGTTCCCTTTGCTGCTGTTGTTTGTAACATTTTATTCTTGAAAGGATGGTTACCACTCATGAAAAGCACCAAAGCAATGTGCGTGAAAGTGCTGGTCGCCATGTAGGCCGCAGCTCAGCTGCTGGCTTCCTGCGGCGGCAATGGCGGCGAGAGCTCCAGCAGCGCTTCCTCTTCCACTGGAACCACCTCCTCTGCTTCCACCGGAGAGACTGAGGCCATGTACCCCATCCCCGGCAATCCCAAGCTGACCATCGCCAAGGTCGGAGACATTTCTCCTTCTGAAGCGGGCTACACCTCTTACAGCGAGACCCCCGGTTTCAAAGCCTGGCAGGAACAGACCGGCGTCACCGCTGAGATCGTTGAGCCTGCGGACAGCGCCGCGATCCTGCTGATGCTCTCCAGCGACAGCGTGCCCGACATCGTCTGCATGAACAAGAACATCTACCCCGGCGGCACCATGAAGATGGTGGAAGACGGCCTGGCCATCAACCTCAGCGAGCACATGGACGACTGGTGCCCGGATTACAAAGCCCTTCTGGAGAGCAGCGATCAGTATAAAATCGCCGCTACCGAAGTGGACGGCAACGTCTACACCTTCGAGGGCTACGGCTTCGAGCTGAACTCCCCCTACCGCAGCTGGCAGGGCATGGTTGCCCGTCAGGAGTACCTGGATCAGCTGAACATGGAAGTTCCTACCACTGTGGATGAGTTCTATGACTTCCTGAAGGCCATGAAGGATCAGCTGGGTGTGGAAACTCCTCTGATCGGCGAGACCTGGTGCATGAACAACGCCTTCTCCAAAGGCTATCTCACCTCGCCCTTCGGCCTGGCCTCCACCGACCGTTATCATGACGGGGACACGGTGAAGTGGGGTGCGTATCAGCCTGAGTACAAGGACTTCCTGGAGTTCATGAACAAGCTGTACACCGAGAAGCTCATGGACAACAACTATGCCGCTACCGATGGTCCTACCATCCAGGCGACCTTTGTTCAGGGCGATGCCGGCGTTATCGTCGCCAGCAACTCCCGGTTCGCTATCCTGAAGAGCGCCGCCGACAACGCGGACGACTTCAATATGGTGGCGCTGCCAAACCTCGTCAAGGAAAAAGGCGACCGTCCCATGTAGGGCCTGTCTGACCCCTACTTCTCCACCAACTACACCACCTACGTCACCGGCGACTGCAAGAACCCCGAAGCCGCTGTGAAGTTCCTGAACTACCTCCATACCGAGGCTGGCAGCATGCTGTACAACTTCGGCATTGGAGGCGAGTCCTACGAGATGGTGGACGGCAAGCCCGTGCTGACCGACCTGATCACCAAGAATTCCGAGTACTCTCTGGACCAGATGCTCCGTGTTTACGGTCTGACCAACTGGCCCGGCATCCAGAAGATCGAGATGAGCGAGCAGCGCTTCCCCCTGGAGAGCCAGCGTTACGCTTATGAAGTCTGCTCTGACACCGACGTGGACAAGTACCAGATCGTCAACGCCAGCATCCTGCCGGACCTCAACGACGAGTACGCTGCTCTGTACGCCGACGTGTCTACCTTTATGAGCGAGAACACCGCGAAGTTCATCGCCGGCACCCAGCCTCTGTCTGAGTTCGATTCCTACATGGATACTCTGAAATCCATGGGCATGGATCGTCTGATGGAGATCATCCAGCAGTCCTACGACGCTTACAACAAATAAGAAATTCCCAAGGATCACGGCGGCGAAAAATCGCCGCCGTGTCCTGCTATAAGGGTTAGGAGGAATTGTGTATGGGAAAAGCCGCAGTCTCTGACCAGCGGAAAACGAGCTTTAAAACACGTCTCGCAAAGGATTTCCGTCAATACCGCGGGGCTTATTTGATGCTGCTTCCCGTTTTGCTGTATTACTTGATCTTTTGCTACAAGCCCATGTTCGGGATCGTGATTGCGTTCAAGAACTTTTCTCCCCGAAAGGGCATTTTCGGAAGCCCCTGGGCGGGGAGCCACGGCTTTGAACATTTTATCAAATTCTTTCAGTCTTACTACTTCACCCGCGTTCTGACCAACACGCTGACCATCATCAACCCCGTTCAGGTCTCTGCCAACGGTATGGACCCCGTGGTGCTCAACGAGAAATACGGCGACAAGATCGTTTTCTGGGGCGGCGGCGTGGACACCCAGCACGTTCTGGGCTTCCAGAGCGAGGAAAAGGTGCGGGAGGACGTCCGGAAAAACGTGCTGGGCTTCAAGCCCGGCGGCGGATATATCTTCCACCCCGTCCACAACATCATGGGCGACGTTCCGCCGGAGCAGATTCTGGCGGCCTACGACGAAGCCTACCGCAACAGCTTCTATACGGAATAGAATCGAGGAATTAGCCATGATAAAAGGTTGTTTTCTGTGCAAAAAGGGCGGACGCTTTCCTTACGTGTTCGGCCAGGGGAGAATGGACCGGATCCGGAAGCGGATTCAGGTCTGCGACGAGATTATCTGCCAGGAGAACCTGGAGGCCAACCGGGATTTTCTGAAGGACGTTGAGGTGGCCTTCTCCACCTGGGATACGCCGGAGTTTACCAAAGAGGAGATTCAGGAGTATTTCCCCAATCTGAAGGTCCTTTTCTACGGCGCGGCGTCGGTGTGGTACTTCGCCCGGCCCTTTATGGAGTGCGGCGTCCGGATTCTCAGCTCCTGGAAGATCATGGCGGTCCCGGTGGCCCAGTTTACGGTGTCCCTGATCACCCTGGCCAACAAGGGCGCGCTGCTGACCCTGGACCTTTATAAGGAAAAGGGCTACTCCGTGGCCCGGGAGCTGCCGGACAAAATTTATCCCGGCAGTTACCAGACCAAGGTGGGCATCCTGGGCGCCGGGGCCATCGGCAGCCTGGTCATTAAGATGCTCAAGGGCAGCGGGATGGAGGTCATGGTCTACGATCCCTTCCTCTCCGAGGAACGGGAGCTGGGCGTCACCCGGACTTCTCTGGAGGAGATTTTCTCCCAGTGCCAGACCATTTCCAACCACATTGCCAACAACCCCCCAGACCGTGGGGATGCTGAACTACGACCTGTTCTCCAGAATGGGGGACCATGCGTCCTTCATCAACACCGGACGCGGCGCGCAGATCGTGGAGCCGGACCTGGTCCGGGCCCTGAAGGAAAAACCCGGCCGCAGCGCCTATCTGGACGTGACCTATCCGGAGCCAGTAGCGCCGGACCACGAGTTCCTGAAGATGAAAAACGTGTTCCTGTTCCCCCTCACCGCCGGGTACGCCCGGGACGAGGTACTGATGTTCTCGGACTTCATGATCCGGCAGCTGGACCACTATCTGGCCGGGGAGCCCTTTGATTCCTGCGAAGTCACGGAGCCGATGCTGGCGACCATGGCGTAATGGGAGGGCGGAGATGAAGCTTTCCTTTTCGACCCTTGGCTGCCCGGAGTGGAGCTTTGACAAGGTTTTGGACGAAGCGGAGCGCCTGGGGTTTCAGGGCATCGAGATTCGAGGCGTCAATGGTGTGATGCGGGCCGAGGAGATTCCGGAGTTTTTCCCGGAGAATGTGGCCGAGACCCATGCCTAGCTGGAAAAGAGGCGCCTGAAGCTGGTCAGCTTCGGGACCTCCGCCAGCTTCCATGACGAGGAAGCCCGGCGCAAGGGCCTGGACGAGGCCAAAAAGGCGGTGGACGTCTGCGCCGCCGCCGGGATTCCCAACGTGCGGCTTTTCGGCGACCTTATCGCGTCTCCGGAGAAAACGGCGGAGATTGTCAAGGCGGTGGGAGCCGCCATTGCGGAGGTCTGCGCCTACGCCGAGGGCAAGGGCGTCGGCGTTCTCCTGGAGGTCCACGGGGATTTCAACACCATCGAGACGGTTTCCGGCGTCATGGACGCCTGCAAGGACTATCGCTGCTTTGGGATCATCTGGGACATCGAGCACAGCGACCGCGCCTACGGCGACAACTGGCGGCCCTTTTACCAGGTGGTTCGGCCCCGTTTGAAGCACGTTCATGTGAAGGACTACCACCGTCACGACGACGGGACCTTTACCCTCTGCCTCATCGGGGAGGGCGACGTGCCCATCCGGGACATTGTTGCGGCCTTGCAGAAGGACGGATACGATGGGTACTACTCCCTGGAGTGGGAGAAAAAGTGGCATCCGGAGCTTCCGGAGCCGGAAGTTGCGTTTCCTGCCTACTGCGGGTTTATGCGGGGGTTACATCGCTTGACAAGGGCACACAGCCCTTTGTCGTGTGCGATGGATAAGTAAAAGTCAAATTTTCCACTCAATCG
>CAKTCT010000012.1 GCA_934539585.1 uncultured Oscillospiraceae bacterium
GGGGACTTCGCCGTGTTCTTCCCGGAGGACGCCCACAAGCCGTGCTGCCGGAGCGGCGCGCCCGCCTGCCGGAAGCTCATCGTCAAAGTCGCCCTGGACTGATCCGCCATTGTCAAAGGAGGAAGCAAATGGAACGTTCTGCAGATTTTTCCCGGGCCTGCATCTGGGTCCTGCCCGATGCGCCGGAGCTGGAACGAAAAGCCGCCGCCATCCTGGCGGAGGAAATCGAAAAACGGACGGGAATCTCCCTCCCCACAACGGCCGCCCCTCTGGAGGAGCGGCCCTTCCTCTATGTGGGCAGCGCCGTGCCGGAGCTTCTGGCTCCGGAGCTGTCCGCCCTGCCCGCCCCCGGAAGGGAGGGCTTCCGCCTTCTTCTCCGCCGCCAATGGGGAGCCGCCGTGGGCAGCGACCCCCGGGGGACCCTCTACGCCGTGGGCCGCCTTCTCCGGCGGATGAAGTGGGGCCGGGGCCTCCTGGCCTTCCCGGAGCACACCGAAGCCTCCGCGCCCCGGTCCTCCATCCGGGGACACCAGCTGGGCTACCGACCCCTCCCCAACGCCTACGACGCCTGGACCCCGGAAATCTATGCGCAGTACATCCGGGAGCTGGCCCTGTTCGGCGCCAACGGCATCGAGCTGATCCCCCCGTGCGTGGACGCCAGCGCCGACCAGAGCCTCATGAAGCTGGACCGCATGGAGATGACCCGGTTCCTCTCCAGAACCATCCATTCCTACGGAATGGACGTCTGGGTCTGGTACCCCCACGTAGACGAAGTTCACGGCGGCCCCCAGAACCCCTTCCGGTCCGACCGGGACCTCCGGGAGTTCTTCGGAACCGTCCCCTACGTGGACCACGTCTTCATCCCCGGCGGCGACCCGGGCTCCCTGGACCCGGAGCCCCTGTTCGCCTGGGCGGAGCACGTAGCAGCCCTTCTCCGCCAGCGCCACCCGGCGGCAAAGCTCTGGATTTCCCCCCAGACCGGAACCCCCTCGGCCCAGTGGGTGGAGGGCTTCTACGCCCTGACCGCCGCGGAGCCGGAATGGCTTTCCGGCATCGTCTTCGCCCCCTGGGAGCGGGACCCTCCCGAGACCCTCCGCCGCCGGATCCCCGCCCGGTACCCCATCCGCAACTACCCGGACATCACCCACCTGATCCGCTGCCAGTACCCGGTCCCCCAGTGGGACATCGCCTGGGCCCTGACCCTGGGCCGGGAGGCCACCAACCCCCGCCCCGTGGACGAAAAGCGCATCCATAACCGCTACGCCCATTGCTTTTCCGGCAGCATCTGCTACTCCGAGGGCATCAACGACGACGTGAACAAATTCGTCTGGCTGGACCAGGAGTGGAACGCCGATACCCCGGTCCTGGACACCCTCCGGGACTACTGCGGCCTTTTCATCGACTGGAACCTCCGGGACGACCTGGCCCAGGGCCTTCTGGGGGAGGAGGAAGCCCTCCGGGGCCCCCTGGCCCAGAACCCCCGCATCCCAACCACCCTCTCCCAGTGGCAGGCCATGGAAACCCAGGCCGGCCCCTTCGCCCGGGATAACTACCGGATGGAAATGGGCCTGATCCGGGCCTACTACGACGCCTACCAGCAGGAGCGCCTCTGCTATGAGCGGTATCTGGAACAGGAGGCCCGCCGCCTTCTCGCCGCCGGAGCGGACGTGGACGCCGCAGAGCGCGTCCTCCTCCGGGCCAGGGAGCAGCCCATCCGCCGGGAGTGGCGGGACCGGATCAACGGCCTGGCCGACCGGCTCTTTGCCCACATCGGGGCCCAGCTCACCGTGAGCCGCCACCACGCCGACGGCTACGAGCGGGGAGCCTACGTGGACGCCATGGACGTCCCCCTGAACGACTCCCGTTACCTCCGGACCTGCTTTCAAAAAATCCGCGGCCTGGCCTCCCCGGAGGAAAAGCGCCAGGCGATCCGGGACCTTCTCCACCGCACAGACCCCGGCCCCGGCGGCTTCTACGACAGCTTCGAGAGCTTCGGCAGCTGCTGGCAGCGCCTTTCGGAACAGCCGGACTACGAAAACGACCCCGCCTATTGGAACGTCCCCCTGCCGTCCTTCCTGATGCAGAGCCCCGTGGCGGAGACCGACGTCCCCCTGGCCTGGCGCAGCAACATCTACACCCTCTACCAGAAGCCCCTGGTGATCACCTACCGCGGCCTGGACCCGGAATCGGACTATTGGTATCAAGCTGCCTACGGCCGCTACCAAACCACCGACCTGTCCCTCCACGCCGGGGAAGCGGGGGAGATTCTTCTCCACGGGCCGGTTTCCCTGAAAACATCCTTCTGCACCGTTTCCCTGAAGCTCCCCCGGGAAGCTTATGCCTCCGGGACCCTGATCCTGCGGCTCACCGTCCCCGACGGCCAGCGGGGCCCCAACGTGTCGGAAATCCTCCTCACCAAACGCCCCCTGACCCGGGCCGGGCAGGTAAAAATCGAACACCATTGATCTTTCGCCCCGGAGAACCCCGCGTTTTCCGGGGCGGTTTTCTGTGGGGCTTCCTTTTTTGTGCAAAACCGTTTCCGCCCCCTTGCCATCTGCCGGGGAGTGTGGTAGAATAATCTGGAAAGTAAAACGTTTTACGAAAGGATGAACGCCATGACCCAGAAACGCATTTACGCCCTCACTCCGGCCAAGGAGTGGATGGAGGGCCTCCCCATGGGAAACGGCCGCCTGGCCGCCATGGTCTGGGGAGATAAAGAGACGGACCGGCTGACCCTGAACCACGAATGGCTGTGGACGGGCCGGAACCGGGACCGCCGCTGCGCCGAAGCCGCGGAGCACCTGGGAGAGGTCCGGGACTGCATCCGCCGGGAGGACTGGAACAAGGCCGCCGAGCTGGGCAACCATTATTTCGGCGGCGCAGGCGGGATCAGCGGCCGCCCCACCCGGGTGGACCCCTATCAGCCCGCCGGGGACCTGACCTTCCGCCTGGACAGCGCCCCCGCCTTTTCCAGCCGGGAGCTGGACCTGGAAACCGGCCTGGCCCGGACCCTCCGGGGCCCCGTGGAGACCCGGATTTTCACCAGCTGTACCGACGGCACCATCCTCTGCCGCTGGCAGGGGGAGACTCCATTTTCCGGGGAGTTTACCCTTTCCCGGGAGGCCCAGGAGGCCACGGCCCTGACCTTTTCCACCGCCCCGGAGACCATCCGCATGGACGGAGCCATTTCCGGCGGCATTGATTTTGCCGTGGAGGTCCGCCTGACCACCGACGGCCGCGCCGCCGTTGCCGGAGAGGGCAGGGTCCGGGTGGAAAACGCCTCCTGGATCACCGCGGAGATCAACATGGCCACCTCCCATGAGGACCTGGAGAAGGAACTGGCCTCCTACCGCTTTGCTGGGGACTTTGAAAAATCCCTGGCAACCCACAGGAAGCGGTTCCGGGAGTGGATGGACCGCCTTTCCCTGAACCTGACCACGGACCCGGCCCTGGAGGCCCTTCCCACAGAGGAACGGGTCCGTCTGGTCCGGGAGGGGGGCGTGGACAACGGCCTTTGCCGGCTCTACTTCGATTTCGGCCGGTACCTGCTGCTGTCCTCCTCCATCTGCGGGGAGCTGCCCGCCAATCTCCAGGGCAAGTGGAATGACCTTATGGCCCCGCCCTGGCAGTGCGACTACCACTTCGACATCAACCTGGAAATGAACTACTGGATGGCGGAGCCCGCTGGTCTCCCCGAGTGCTCCGAGGCCCTGACCCGCTATGTCCTGAGCTTCCTGGACAGCGGCCGGGAGGCTGCGGAGCGGCTCTACGGCTGCGGCGGCATCTATCTGCCCCTCCAGAGCGACGCCTGGGGCCGTTCCACCCCGGAGTCCTACGGCTGGGGCGTGTGGATCGGGGCCGCCCCCTGGATCGCCCGGCAGCTCTGGGACCACTGGCGCTATACCGGCGACCGGGCCTACCTGGAACGGGTCTACCCCTTCTTCTCCGGCGTGGCGGAGTTTTACGGGGACTACCTGGTCCGGGACGGAAACGGGACCTATCAGATTCTCCCCAGCCAGTCTCCGGAGAATTTCATCACCGGCCTGGAGTTCCCGGTGCTTCTGGGCCAGTCCTCGGCCATGGACGTGCAGCTTTGCTATGACGCCCTGACCTATGCCATTGAGGCGGCGGAAATTCTGGACAAGGATGCACCCTACCGTGACCTTTGGCGCACCATCCGTGACCATTTGCCGCCCTTTTCCATCGGCTCGGACGGCCGCCTTTTGGAGTGGGACCGGGAGCTCCCGGAGGGGGAGCCGGGCCACCGGCACCTGTCCCACCTTTACGGCCTGTACCCCTCGGACCTTTTCACCCCGGAGACCCGCCCGGAGCAGTATCAGGCGGCGGTCCGGTCCCTGGGCTTCCGGCTGTCCCACGGCGGCGGCCATACCGGCTGGAGCCGGGCGTGGGTGGCCTGCCTCCGGGCCCGGACCGGCGACAGCCAGGGCTTTTACGAGCATTTCACGGCCCTGATCAAGGATTTCGCCACGGCGACGCTGCTGGACCTGCACCCGCCCCGCATCTTCCAGATCGACGGCAACCTGGGAGCCGTCGCGGCGGCCCTGGAAGCTGTCCTGGGCTTCTACGACGGCAAGGCCCACCTGCTGCCCGCTCTGCCCCGGGAGTGGGCAGAGGGCTCCGTGGAGGGTCTGCGGCTCCCCGGCGGGCACCGGCTGTCCATGGCCTGGAAAGACGGCAGGCTGACGTCGGCGGAGGTGGTCCTGGGCTTTTCCGGCCACCTGACCGCCGCCTACGCCGGAACCGAACAAACCGTAACCGGTGCCCCCGGCGAAAAAGTGCAGCTGCACTTTTAACGGCGGATCCTCCCAGTCAACAAAAGACCCGAGGAATACCCAACCCGCACCCAAAGAGCATCCAAAGCGCACCCTACGACCACCCGAAATATCGCCGCGAAACATCCTCCGAAATCCGGAAAACGCTTAGGTGAGTGCGCCGATTGGCACCACGTCAGGCCAGCCGCCCCAACAACCCACGTCAAGCCGGCGCGTATTTCCGAATCCTCATACAGGAATCGAAGCGATCAAAAGTGCTGCACGGTTGCCTACTGTCCGAGCACCGATAGCGGCGGCGGGAAGTGTCGTGTGCGGATATGTTTATCCAGCGCCTGCCGCCATTGGGGTTTTTAGGGGCGGGAGCCCCTAAACGGTTTTTCTCCCCAATCTTTTTTCCGTAAAAAAGATTGGGTGCCCTGGTAGGACAAAACAAATCTGTACAAACGTAAGTAGCCGCATAGGCTAGTAGTACCTGCCAAATCCGATTCGATTTCGGCAGCACTACCGGCCTATGCGGCTACGTATGTTTATTGTTATCGATAGGTGATTTCTTGCACCCCTTCTTTTCCCGCGCGGGAAAAGAAGGGGGAGAAAAGGGCGCTCGGTGGGCTCCCGCCCCCCGAGACCCCCTAAAGTCGCGCCCTGGGCTTCGGAGAACCCCAAATACTACCCCGCGGTGGACACGGCCGCCGCAATTGGTGCGTGGACAGTAGGCATCCAGCTGCCACTTTCGGACGCTGATGCCCTCACGATGGGCTTTGGGGGCAGGCGGCGGCCTGACCAGGTGCCAATAGGCGTACTCAACCAGGCGTTTTCCGGTTTCCGAAGGAAATCGCGGACGATGTCCGCGAAGGAAAAGGCCAAGCATTTTCGCGGAGCGATAATGCGGGCTTTCATCGCGAAGCGATATTGCGGGCGCCCTGACGTGGGTGCAGCTGGCTTGCCCGACCGCAGTCAGCTCAACTCAAACTGCCCCGTGTACAGCTGATAGTACTTGCCCTTCTGGGCAATCAGCTCCTCATGGTTGCCTTTTTCGATGATCTGGCCGTTTTCCAGCACCAGGATGCAGTCGGCGTTGCGGACCGTGGACAGACGGTGGGCAATGACGAACACCGTCCGGCCCTCCATGAGACTGTCCATGCCCTTTTCGATGAGGGCCTCGGTGCGGGTGTCAATGGAGGAGGTGGCCTCGTCCAGAATCAGCACCGGCGGGTCGGCCACCGCCGCCCGGGCAATGGCCAACAGCTGTCGCTGGCCCTGGGAGAGGTTGGCGCCGTCGGAGACCAGTAGCGTGTCATACCCCTGGGGAAGGTGCCGGACGAAGAAATCGGCGTTGGCCAGCCTGGCAGCCGACTCGATCTCCCCGTCGGTGGCGTCCAGACGGCCGTAGCGGATGTTCTCCCGGACAGAGCCGGTAAAGAGGTGGGTGTCCTGGAGCACCATGGCCAGGGACCGCCGCAGGTCGTCCTTTTTGATCTTGGTGATATTGATGCCGTCGTAGCGGATTTTGCCGTCGCTTAGCTCATAAAACCGGTTGATCAGGTTGGTGATGGTGGTCTTTCCTGCGCCGGTGGAGCCCACAAAGGCGATCTTCTGCCCGGGCAGGGCGTGGAGGGAAACGTGGTGGAGCACTTCCTTCTTGCCGTCGTAGCTGAAGGAGATGTCTTCGAACTCCACGTCGCCCCGGAGCTCGGTGTAAGTCACGGTGTTGTCCGCGGCGTGGGGATGCTTCCACGCCCAGTGGCCGGTGGGCTTTTTGCTTTCGGTGATGGTTCCGTCGGGGGCGATGTTGGCATTGACCAGCTGGACGTAACCGTTGTCCTCCTCGGGCTTGGCGTCGATGATCTCAAAGATCCGCTCAGCGCCGGCCAGAGCCGCCAGCAAGGCGTTGAACTGCTGGGAAATCTGGGTGATGGGCTGGGAGAAGGACCGGGTGTACTGGAGGAAGGAGGCGATGGAGCCGATGTCCATCCGCCCGTTGATGACCAGCATGGCCCCCACCGCCGCCGTCAGGGCGTAGTTGATGTAGGAAAGGTTGCCCATGATGGGCATGATGATGCTGGCGTAGGTGTTGGCGTCGGTGGCGGCGGAGCGGAACTCCTCGTTGAGGGCGTCGAAGCCCTCCTTGGCTTCCGGCTCGTGGCAGAAGACCTTGACCACCTTCTGGCCCTCGGTCATCTCCTCAATGTAGCCGTTGAGGGCGCCCACCGCCTTCTGCTGCCGCTTGAACAGCCGGGCGCTGCGGCCGCCGATGAACTTGATGAGAAAGAGCATCAGCACCAGCATGACCACGATGAGAAGGGTGAGAACGGGGCTCAGAATCACCATCATGACGAAGGTGGAGACCGCCGTCACCGCCGAGGAGATCAGCTGGGTCGCGCCCTGGCTGATGGCCTCTCGGAGGGTGTCCACGTCGTTGGTGAAGCGGCTCATGAGCTCGCCGTGGGTGTGGGCGTCAAAGAAGGAAATGGGCAGGTCCTGGAGGCTGTTGAACAGGTCCCCCCGGACGGAGTTCAGGGTCTGGTTGGAGACCCGGATCATCAGCCGGTTGCAGATGTAGCCCGACAGGGTGCCGATGAGGTAAATCCCCGCCATGACCATCAGCATCCGGATAAAGGGCCACAGGTCCGCCGCCGTGGTCTCCTTGCCGATGAAGGGGACGATGTAATCATTGAGGATGGGCTTCAGGAAGTAGGTCCCGGCAACGCCGGCCCCGGCGTTGAGGAGCACCAGCAGCAGAACGATGGCCAGCACCCATTTCTGCCGGAACATATACCCCAGGACCCGGAAAAAGGTCTTGGAGGCGCTTTTGGGCTTTGCCATCTGCATGGGTCTTGGTCCTGGCATCAGTCATCCCTCCCTTTCTGTTGCGATTCATAGACCTCCCGGTAGATTTCGCTCTTTTGCAGGAGGTTTTCATGGGTGTCAAAGTCGGTGATCCGGCCGTCATCCAGGACAAGGATGCGGTCGGCGTCCTGGACGCTGGAGATACGCTGGGCGATGATCAGGGTGGTGGTGCCCTTCAGGTCCTCCCGGAGGGCTTCCCGGATCTTTGCGTCGGTGGCCGTATCCACGGCGCTGGTGGAGTCGTCCAGGATGATGATCCTGGGGTGCTTCAGCAATGCCCGGGCGATACAGAGCCGCTGCTTCTGGCCGCCGGAGACGTTGACGCCGCCCTGGCCCAGGTCGGTGTCGTAGCCGTCGGGGAAGCTCTTGATGAAGCCGTCAGCCTGAGCCGAGCGGCAGGCTTCCTCGATTTCCGCGTCGGTGGCGTTTTCGTCGCCCCAGCGGAGGTTATCCCGGATGGAGCCGGAGAACAGGACGTTTTTCTGGAGCACCATGCTCACCGCGTCCCGAAGGGCCCGGATGTCGTAGTCCCGGACGTCCTTGCCGCCCACCAGGACCCGGCCGCCGGTGACGTCGTAAAGCCGGGGGATCAGCTGGACCAGGGAGCTCTTGGCGGAGCCGGTGCCGCCGATGATGCCGATGGTCTCGCCGGAGCGGATGGAGAGGTCGATGTTCTGAAGGATGTCCTCCTCCGCGTCGTTGTTGTAGCGGAAGGAGACGTTTTCAAAGACGATGGAGCCGTCGGCCACAGCGGTTTCCTTGCCGCTCTGGATGTCGGGGACCTCATCCAGGACCTCTACGATACGGATCAGGGACGCCTTGGACATGACCAGCATGACGAAGATCATGGAAATCATCATCAGGCTCATGAGAATCTGGGTGACGTAGCTGATGAAGCTGATGAGCTCGCCGGTCTGCATGGTGCCGTTGATGATGTGATTCCCGCCGAACCAGAGGATGGCGATGATGCAGGCGTAAATGGTGATCTGCATGAAGGGTCCGTTGAAGGCCAGGACCTTCTCGGCCCGGATGGAGGAGTCCCGGAGGCCGTCGTTGGCGTCTTTGAACTTCTTCTTCTCATAGTCCGAGCGGACGAAGGCTTTGACCACCCGGGCGGAGATGAGGTTTTCCTGGACCGAGGCGTTTAAGCCGTCGTACTTTTTCATCATGGCGGTGAACCGGGGGAAGGCCATGCAGGCGATAATAGCCAGGGCCGTGCCCAGAATGGGGATGGCCACCAGGAACACCGACACCAGGCTGTGGTTGATCTTATACGCCATGAAGGTGGCGCAGACCAGCATGAAGGGCGCCCGGACCGCCACCCGGATGATCATCATAAAGGCGTTCTGGACGTTGTTGACGTCGCTGGTGAGCCGCGTCACCAGAGAAGCTGTGCGGAACCGGTCCAGGTTCTTGAAGGAGAAGTCCTGGAGCTTGTGGAACAGCCCCCGCCGCAGCTCGCTGCCGAAGCCCAGGCCGCCCAGAGCCGCGAACCGCGCCGCCAGCGCGCCGCAGAGCAGGGCAAACAGAGCGTACAGCACCATCTGGCCGCCGATTTTCAGCACATAGGAAATATCCCGGTTTTGGATGCCCACGTCCACGATCAGGGACATGAGCCGGGGAATTTGGATTTCCGCCCAGACCTCGCCGATAATGGTGAGGGGGGACAGAATGGCGTAGGCCCCGTATTTTTTGGTGTAGGGCAGAATCTTTTTAATCACACCCGTCGTCCTCCTTTTTTTCTTCCAGTTTCATGGCAATGTGGAGCCGCTTTTCCTCGTCCACCAGGGAGTGGAAGGACCGCTCCCGGAACTCGTCGGTCTCCAGATTGGCCGTCAGCCGCTGGAGGTAGTCGTACAGCGCCTGGCACTCCTCCTCCCGGAACCCCCGGAAGGCCAGGGCGTCCACGTCGTCGAAGGCCCGGCGGCAGCTTTCCACATAGGCTTTTCCCGTTTCGGTAACGGTGAGGCGGTTGCAGCGCAGGTCCTTCTGGTCCGCTGTCCGCTGGAGCATCCCGCTTTTTTCCAGCCGCTTGACGGCGGCGGCCACCGTAGGCGGGGAGACCTGCAGAAAGTCCGCGATGTCCTTTTGGGTGCAGGCTTCATGGTCCATGGCGTATTCCAGCAAGGGAATCTGCCCGAAGCAGACCCGGTTCCTGGCCGCGGCCCGCTGGATGTAAATGCGGTGGAGCAGGTTCAGCTTGTTGAGCCGCCCCAGAATGTCGCGATAGGTAATGGGCAACTGGATTCCTCCTTTCGATTTTAAATAATATGTCAGCTAATAATTAAACGGCTAACTGTTTGCTAGTATAGCATGGCTTTCCGGAAATGTCAAGGGATTTTTTCAAAAAATCCCGGGGAGCGGGGGAGGTCTACCCGGTCCCGCCGGAACATAGAATGTCCTGAAAGCGGAAAAGCAGCCACGGAAAGGCGTTGATGCGATTTGAAGCTGCTGGATTATCTGGACCAGGCCCCTCCCACCGGGGAAACGCTCCCCGCGGCCTACCCGGGGCTCTCCCAGGAGGAAGCGGAGCGGCGGCTGGCGAAGCAGGGGAAAAACGTCCTGCGGGAGGGAAAGAAGGTCAGGCCCTTTGCCATTTTCGTCAGCCAGTTCAAGGATTTTCTCACCCTGGTGCTGCTGATCTCCACGGCGGTGACGGTGTTTCTGGGGGATTACACCGAGGCGCTGACCATCGGGGTCATTGTCCTGTGCAACGGCCTTATGGGCTTTTTCCAGGAGTATAAAACCGAGCGGACCCTGGAGGCCCTTCGGAAAATGGCCGCTCCCAAGGCCAGGGTCTACCGGGACGGCGTCCTCCGGGAGGTCCCCGGGGAGGAGCTGGTGGTGGGGGACGTCATTGCCGTGGAGACCGGGGACCGGGTCCCGGCGGACGTCTGCCTGCTGGAAGCGGCGGCGGTGTCGGCGGATGAATCCATCCTCACTGGGGAATCGGAGCCGGTGGCCAAGCGCGCCTTTTCCGGGGAAACGCTCCCCGGGGAAAGCGCCCTTCACCGGCCGGATTTCCTGTACATGGGGACCGTGGTCACGGCAGGCCACGGCGCGGCCCGGATCGTTTCCACCGGCATGGCCACCCAGATGGGCCGCATCGCCGGGATGATCGGCGACGCCGCGGAGGAGCCCACCCCTTTGCAGAAGCGGCTGGACGAACTGGGACGGTACATCGCCATCGGCTGCCTGCTGATCTGCGCCGTGGTGGCCGGGGCCGGGATCCTCCGGGGGGAGCCCCTTCTGGATATGCTCCTCACCGGGGTGAGCCTGGCCGTGGCCGCCGTTCCCGAGGGGCTTCCGGCCATTGTCACCATCTCCCTGGCCCTGGCCGTGGGGCGGATGGTCAAGCGGAAATCCCTGATCCGGCGGCTCCACGCCGTGGAGACCCTGGGCTGCGCCGACGTGATCTGCTCCGACAAAACCGGCACCCTGACGGAAAACCGCATGACCGTCCAGGAGCTGGCCACCTTTGAGGAAACTGTCCGGGTGACGGGCAGCGGCTATCAGCGGGCCGGGGAGTTCCTGGCCGGGGACGGCCGCACCGTGTCCCCCGCCCGGTTCCCGCCCACCCGGCGGCTCCTGGAGATCGCGGTGCTTTGCAGCAACGCCTCCATCAGCGCCGGAAGCTCCCGTTCCCGGTCCGGCAGCCGGGAGCCCGGGGAGTACGCCGCCGCCGGGGACCCTACGGAGGTCGCCTTGCTGATCATGGCGGCCAAAGCCTCTCTGACCCGCCCGGACCTGGAACGGGAATACCGGCGGATTCTGGAGGTCCCCTTCGACAGCCGGAGCAAGCGGATGTCCGTAGTGGTGGAAAACGCCGCCGGGGACCGGCTCCTGCTGGTCAAGGGCGGCTGCGATGTGGTCCTGGGGCAGTGCGGCAGCATCCTTACCGCCGTCGGGACCCTCCCTCTGACCCCTGCCCGGCGTCAGAAGGTGGAAAAGGAGATGGACCGCATGGCGGAGAGCGCCTTACGGGTGCTGGCCTTCGCTTATAAGCCCCTGTCCCCTGGGACCAGCCTGACGGAGGGGGAGGCCGGGTCCGCCGGAGGGCTGATCTTCGCGGGCCTGGCCGGGATGATGGACCCGCCCCGGAAGGAGGCCAAAGAGGCCGTCTCCCTGAGCCGGAAGGCGGGGATCAAAACGGTGATGATCACCGGGGACCACAAGGCCACCGCCTGCGCCATCGCCCGGGAGACCGGCATCTGGCGTCCCGGGGACCGGGTCCTTTCCGGCGGGGAGCTTTCCGCCATGAGCGAAGCGGAGCTAGACCGGGTCATCGACGAAACCACGGTTTTCGCCCGGGTCAGCCCCAGCGATAAGCTGAAGATTGTCCGGGCCTTCAAGCGCCGGGGACACATCACCGCCATGACCGGCGACGGCGTCAACGACGCCCCGGCGGTAAAGGAGGCGGACATCGGCGTGGCCATGGGCGTTTCCGGCACCGACGTGACCAAGGAAGCCTCTGACGTCATCCTTCTGGACGACAACTTCGCCACCCTGGTGGCGGCGGTGGAGGAGGGCCGGGTCATCTACCAGAACATCCGGAAGTTCATCCGGTACCTCCTGTCCTGCAATATCGGCGAGGTGCTGACCATGTTCCTGGGGATTCTCATGGGGATGCCGGTGGTGCTGCTGCCCATCCATATCCTGCTCATCAACCTGGTGACAGACGGCCTGCCCGCCATCGCCCTGGGGCTGGAGCCTCCGGACCGGAAGGTAATGAAGCGCCCTCCCCGGCGGTCCACCGACGGCGTCTTTTCCGGGGGGCTGCTGACCACCATCCTGTTCCGGGGGAGCCTGATCGGCCTGACCACCCTGGCGGTGTTCATCCGGCTGAACCAGACTGCCGGCCTGGACGCTGCCCGGACCGGAGCCCTGTTCGCCCTGGTTTTCGCCCAGCTGCTCCACGTCTTTGAGTGCAAAAGCGAGGAGCGGTCCCTGTTCACCATCAACCCCTTCGACAACTGGAAGCTGCTGCTGGCGGTGCTGCTGTCGGCGGCCATTGCGCTGACGGCCATCTTTTTCCCGCCGGTCCAGCCCATTTTCCGGACGGTGGCCCTTACCGGCCGCCAGGTGCTGACCGTTGCCGGGTACCTTATGGCCGCGCCGGTGCTGTCGGCGCTGCTGGGAGCGCTGTTCCGGAAGCGGGAGAAGAACTAGGCCCCGCCGGGATGCACTTCATCAGGATCCCGGCTACGGACTCCACAGGCAGCGTGCAGCCGGTTTTTGCCCATTCCGACACCACCCCGGCGATTCCCCGGAGGTAAAAGGCCATCCAGTAGGGCCGCTCCGCCTCCGGCACCGAAAACCGGGCCAGAATGGGGTCGAAAATGTGCCGGAACATCCGCTGGTAGGTGTCCTCCGACTGAAAATTCCCGGGATTTTCCATGGAAGCGGCGTACAGCCGCCGGTGGTCCCGGATAAAGTTCAGGTAGGGGGTGAGATACTCCGGCGTGATCAGCCGCAGCTCCTCCAGAGGGCAGTGGGAAAGCCGCTTGATGAAGTCCTCGTTTCGGCTTTGAAAGTAGGAGAGGAACTGCCGGTATAGGAACAGCAGGCTTTCGTCCAGCAGCTCCCGGGTGTTCTGGTAGTGGAGGTAGAAGGTGGAGCGGTTCACCCCGGCGGCGGCGCAGACCTCCTTGATGGTAATGTAGGCAAAATCCTTCGTTTCCAGCAAGGAGAGAAAGGCTTTATCGATTTTTATCGCAGTGTTGAAGTATTTGCTCTCCGATCGGTTCATTGGGACAACGCTCCTTTGCTTTTTTCATTGCCTTGGCGGACCGGAAAAGCATATACGCCGCCGCAGCGATGACGGTGACGTAAACGCAGCCTCCGGTAATGGAATTCATCAACCGACGAAAATGCTCCCCCTGGGTGGAAAACCGCGAGATCATGGCCGTTTGCAGCCCCAGGACCGACAAGGCCGCCGCCGCGAAATTCAGGGCCGCTGCGGCGGAAAGAATGGAGCTGCCCAGCCTGCGCCGCCCCCAGGAGATTTTTGACGGAAAGCCCGAATATCCAGAAGGTATACATGGCCGACAGGTAAATCACATAACCCGGATAAACAAAGCCGGAATCGGTCCGGACCATCAGCAGGATCATCCCGCCCATGGGGATGTCCAGCAGGAGCAGCATCCAGGCCGCATTCCGGCAGCAGGCATACGCATAAGCGGCGGAGGGCGCGGCCCCGGCCTTGCGGCAGCAGAACCCCAGATAGGCCCGCAGCAGTCCCAGGGCCAGATAGTAGACCGCCATGGCGAGAAACCACACCGATCCGTACCATATTCCGGTCACGCCCCAGAAGACCCCGTAAAGGAGGCTGCTGCACATCCCCCGGTAAAGCCCCACCTTCCCCCGGAAGGCCGGGCTGCGGAGAAAGGCCCCGCCCCATGGGCTGGCGGCCAGTCTGCGCACCAGCGCGGACCGTTCCGCGGCGGTCTCCAGCCATTTCCGGAGCCTGGGAAGGGCCAGGCACCAGACCGTCAGGGAGTAGGCGGAGAGCCCGAACACCAGGTCGGCCAGGATGCCCTCCGCCCGGTCCGTTGCAAAGAGATAAAGGAGCAGCCCGAAAGCCGCAGGCGGCACGGTGCATAAAAACCATCCCGGCGGGTGCAGCAGCCTTGTAAGCAGTCCCTTCATCCGGCGTTGTTCTCGCTGATCTCTTTGGCCAGCTCGATGATCTCAAACGCATATTTCTGCTTTCCCCGTTCCAGCAGCTCCTTGTGCAGGGGATAGTTGACGGCGACTCCCATCATTCCCACGATGCCCAGGACCACTCCCACGGCAAAGGACCCCACGGACCCCGGGCCGATGACCTTCATGGCCAGGCACATTCCCGTGCCGAAAACCAGGGCGGAGACGGTCCCCAGGGAGTAGGCAAAGACGTTGGCGGGGAGTTTGGCCTTCCGGTCCAGCTTCCGGAGCGCTACCACTTTGGAGGAATTTTTCCGGGCGTATTCGTTGGCCAGCTGTTCGGCGTAAATTTTATCTGTGTTCATGAAGAACACCTCCTTGTTTTGATGTCTCTATTCTACCAGGTTCCCGGGGAAAAGAGAACAACAAGGACGGCCCTTCGTGTCGGGTTCAGAAAAAACGCGGCGGGAAACCTTCCGGTCTCCCGCCGCGCCGGGCGTTCAGGATTCTTGGGCCCCGTCGCTTTGCTCCAGCTCGTTGAGCCGGAAGCACAGGGTGGACAGGCTGTCCCCTAAGTGGACGTTTTCCACCACCACGCCGTCGTAGTCCAGGGACAGGTCGTAGTGGCTGAAGTTCCAGAACCCCCGGATGCCGCTCTGCACCAGGAATTCCGCCAGATTCTGGGCCGCTTCCTTGGGGATGCAGAGGATGGCCACGTCGGGGCGGGCGGTTTTGCAGAAAGCCCCCAGCCGGGCGATGTCGCTGACCCGGATGCCGCCTACGTCCATGCCGATGAGGGCGGGGTTCGCGTCGAAAATCGCCAGAAGGTCGAAGCCCCGGGAGGAAAAATCCATGTGGAGAGCAATGGCCCGGCCCAGATTTCCCGCCCCCAGAAGGATGGCCTTCCGGTGCTTGTCCAGGCCCAGAATTTTGCTGATCTCCTCATAGAGGTCCTTGACGTTGTAGCCGTAGCCCTGCTGGCCGAAGCCGCCGAAGCAGTTCAGGTCCTGGCGGATCTGGGAGGCGGTGAGCCCCATCCGTGCGGAGAGGTCGGCGGAGGAAATCCGGACGGTCCCGGCGGCCAGAAGCTCTTTCAGAAAGCGATGATACCGCGGCAGCCGGCGGACAACGGAGAGGGAAACGTTCCCTTTTGCCATGTGCAGCTCGTCCTTTCTATCCTTGATGTCAGAAGGGGCAGACACCCCGAAAGTTTGTGAAGTAACAAACGTACTACTCTTATTATACAGCAGAAAAACGGGAAAAGTCAAGGACGCAAAGGAAAACCCGGGAGAAGGCTCCTTCTCCCGGGCGGAAAACGCAAGTCAGGCCATGAGGACGGCCAGGCGCTGGGCGATGGCGTCCAGAAACTCCTCGGTCCCGGCGGTGTGCTTGTTGGGAAGGGTGGACAGAGCGGCCAGGTCGCCGGACATGACTCCCTCCTGGATGGTCTGGATGGTGGCCTTTTCCAGCTTGTCGGCATAGGCCGTCAGCTCCGGCAGGCCGTCCAGCTCACCCCGCTTCCGGAAAGCGCCGGACCAGGCGAAGATGGTGGCCACCGGGTTGGTGGAGGTGGGCTGGCCCTTCAGATACTTGTAATAGTGGCGCTGGACGGTGCCGTGGGCGGCCTCGTACTCATAGACACCGTCGGGGGAGACCAGGACGGAGGTCATCATGGACAGGCTGCCGAAGGCCGTGGCCAGCATGTCGGACATGACGTCGCCGTCGTAGTTCTTGCAGGCCCAGATATAGCCGCCCTTGGACCGGATCACCCGGGCCACGGCGTCGTCGATGAGGGTGTAGAAGTACTCGATGCCGGCGGCTTCAAATTTTTCCTTGTAATCCTTCTCATAGACTTCGGCGAAGATGTCCTTGAAGCGGTGGTCGTACTTTTTGGAGATGGTGTCCTTGGTGGCGAACCACAGGTCCTGCTTCTGGTCCAGAGCGTAGTTCATGCAGGACCGGGCGAAGCTCTCGATGGACTTGTCAATGTTGTGGATGCCCTGGATGATGCCGGGGGTCTTGAAATCGTGGATCAGCTCCCGGGTCTCGGTGCCGTCGGGATGGGTCACGACCAGCTCCGCCTTGCAGCCGCCGTCCACCCGCATTTCGGTGTTCTTGTAGATGTCGCCGTAGGCGTGGCGGGCGATGGTAATGGGCTTTTCCCAGGTGGGGATGTAGGGATGGATGCCCTCCACCTGAATGGGCGCCCGGAAAACGGTGCCGTCCAGCATGGCGCGGATGGTGCCGTTGGGGGATTTCCACATTTCCTTGAGGCCGTACTCCTCCACCCGGGCGGCGTTGGGGGTGATGGTGGCGCACTTCACGGCCACGCCGTACTTTTTGGTGGCATTGGCGGAGTCGATGGTCACCTGATCGTCGGTTTCGTTGCGGTGGACCAGCCCCAGGTCGTAGTATTCGCTTTTCAAGTCCACATAGGGGAGGATCAGCTGATCCTTGATGAGCTTCCAGATGACCCGGGTCATCTCGTCGCCGTCCATCTCCACCAGAGGAGTTTTCATCTGAATTTTCGCCATGGAAATCCGTCCTTTCTCAGTCTTTGCCGTAGCCTGCGGCGTAGTAGTTGATGAGGCAGCCCTCCAGGATGATAGTCTTTTCATCCCGGGTCAGGCCCTTGACGTGGAGGAGGATGTCTTTGACCCCGGAGGAAGTGACCATCTTACCGGGAATGTCCTCTGTGCCCTTCTTCACCGCTTCCCGGATGCCGGGGACGAAGAGGTAGTCGCCGGGCTGGTAATCAAAGGGGGTGGACTCGTCGAGAGTAAAGGGAACGATGCCCCAGTTGATGCAGTTGGAGCGGTAGCGCTTGGTGGCATAACTGTAAGCGATGTTTGCAACGCCGCCCAGCACCTTCTGGCAGGAAGCAGCCTGCTCCCGGGCGGAGCCGTCGCCGGGGCGGTTTGCAAAGATGCCGGAGCCGATGGTGGTGTTCTTCAGCGTTTCGGCGGGGAGGGAAAGTGCTTCCATAACGGAGGTGAGTTCATCGGGGAGGACGCCTTCCCGGACGGTGTCGGCCAAGTCCCGGGCAGCCTTGGAGCGGCCCACATATTCCGGCACCCGGCGGGAAAGGGCGAATTCCGACAGCTTGATGGGGTTGGAGCGGTAGGAGGAAGTCTCGCCGGAGGGGATCAACTCGTCAGTGGTGGTGACCGGGTCGTCAATGACAGCGGCCAGCTTTACAAGGAGGTTTTCCTGCAGGGGGTGCATTTTGGGCCAGTCGGCAATGTTGGGACCGAAGCGGAGCTCTGCATCCGGATCTGCCTTGCCGAAGCCGTAGTAGCAGCGTTTTTGGTAGATATCTCCATCGTAGGAGTAGGGCATCTCCGGGACGGTGTAGTCAACGTCCGCCGCAGAGGTGAGGACGCCGCCGTTTTTGGCCGTTGCGGCGATGGAGCGGGCGTCCATCAGCGCAACGGAGGAAATCTGCCCCTGACCGGGCTTGGAGCCTTCCCGGTTGGGGAAGTTCCGGGTGGTGTGGCGGATGGAGAAGGCGTCGTTGGCGGGAACGTCTCCCGCACCGAAGCAGGGGCCGCAGAAGGCGGTCTTCATAATAGCGCCGGCTTCCAGAAGGTCGGCGGCCACGCCGTTGCGGGTCACCGCCATGCTTACCGGAACCGAGGCGGGGTAGACGCTCAGGGAGAAGTAGCCGTTTCCGGTAGAAGCGCCTTTCAGGATGGCGGCGGCTTCCACTAAGTTCTCATAAAGACCGCCGGCGCAGCCTGCAATGATGCCCTGATCGATGCAGACCTTGCCATTTTTGATCTTATCGGTGAGATGGAGCTCCACCTGACCGGCAAATTTCTTGTTTCCGGCTTCTTCGATCTTTCCGAGGATGGTGTAGGGGTCAGCCTGCAGCTCCCGGATGGAGTAAGCGATGGAGGGATGGAAGGGAAGGGCAATCATGGGCTCGATTTCCGACAGGTCGATCTTCACCATGCGGTCGTAATAAGCCACCTTGCCGGGGGCCAGCCGCTGGTAGCGCTCGGGCTTGCCGTGAATTTTATAGAACTGCTCCACTACCTCGTCGGTCTCCCAGATGGAGGAGAGGCAGGCGGTCTCGGTGGTCATAACGTCTACGCCCAGACGGAAGTCGGCGGAGAGGTTCTTCACCCCGGGGCCCACAAACTCCAGGACCCGGTTGGTGACGAACCCCTGGGCGAACACCGCGCCGCAGAGGGCGATGGCTACGTCGTGGGGGCCCACGCCGTGGCGGGGCTTGCCGGCGAGGTAGACCAAGACTACTTCCGGGGCGTCCACGTCGTAGGTGTTTTCCAGGAGCTGCTTTACAAGCTCCGGGCCGCCTTCACCCACACCCATGCAGCCGATGGCACCGTAGCGGGTGTGGCTGTCGGAGCCCAGGATCATCTTGCCGCAGCCCGCCATTTCTTCCCGGGCGTACTGGTGGATGACGGACTGGTGGGCGGGGACGTAGATGCCGCCGTACTTCTTCGCGGCGGACAGGCCGAAGACATGGTCGTCCTCGTTGATGGTGCCGCCCACAGCGCAGAGGGAGTTATGACAGTTGGTCATGGCGTAGGGGATGGGGAAACGGGTCAGGCCGCTGGCCCGGGCGGTCTGGATGATGCCCACATAGGTGATGTCGTGGGACATCAGGGCGTCGAATTTGATCCGCATCTTCTTAGGGTCGGAAGATTTGGAGTGAGCGCGCATGACCTGGTAGGCGATGGTGCTCTCCCGGGCCGCGTCGGGGGCGGGAAGGTCCGCTCCGGCGTCGGCGGGGATCAGCTTTTCGCCGTCAAGAAGGTATACGCCGTTGGAATCCAGTTCGATCATGAAGAAACCTCCTGTATGCAGTGGAATGGAACAATCAGACTTTCAGCTCCGCGCCTTCGCCCAGGACCTCCCGGTTGGCGTCCAGAATGGGCTTGACGCAGTCCCGCAGGAACTCCGTGACCTGCTGGGGAGCCCGTCCCACAAAGGCGATGGGCTGCATCTCGGCCAGGATTTCCTCCCGGGTCAGGTTGAACAGCGGGTCGGCGCAGACCCGGTCGATGAGGTCGTTCTCGCCGCCCTCCTCCTTGACCACCCGGGCCGCCGCCTGGGAGTGCTGGCGGAGCCGCTCATGGAGCTCCTGGCGGTCGCCGCCCTTTTTCACGGCCTGCATCATGATGTTTTCGGTTGCCATGAAGGGCAGCTCCTTCATCACCCGCTGGGTGACGACTTTGGGATAAACCACCAGCCCCTGGGTAATGTTCAGGAGGATGTTCAGGATGGAATCCACGGCCAGGAACCCTTCGGCCACGGAAATCCGCTTGTTGGCGGAGTCGTCCAGGGTCCGCTCGAACCACTGAGTCCCGGCGGTGAAGGCGGGATTCAGGCAGTTGATGATCACATACCGGGACAGAGAGGTGATCCGCTCGCTGCGCATGGGGTTGCGCTTATAGGGCATGGCAGAGGAGCCGATCTGGTTCTTCTCAAAGGGCTCTTCCATTTCCTTGAAATTCTGGAGGATGCGCAGGTCAGTGGAGAATTTGGACGCAGACTCCGCGATCCCGGCCAGGGTCGCCAGAATTTGGGCGTCCACCTTCCGGGAGTAGGTCTGTCCGGAAACGGGAACCACGCCGTCGAAGTCCATTTCTTCGCAGATCAGCCGCTCCAGCTCTTTTACCTTGTCGGTGTCGCCGTCAAAAAGCTCCATAAAGCTGGCCTGGGTGCCGGTGGTGCCCTTGGAGCCCAGAAGCTTCAGGTTTTTGATGCGGTAGTCGATCTCGTCCAGGTCGTAGAGCAGCTCGTTCATCCACAGGGTGGCCCGCTTGCCCACGGTGGTCAGCTGGGCGGGCTGGAGGTGGGTGTAAGCCAGACAGGGCAAATCCTTATACTCGTCGGCGAATTTTGCAAAATTCGACAGAACGTTTAAGAGTTTCCGCCGGACGACCTGCAGAGCGTCCCGCATGATGATGACGTCGGTGTTGTCCCCCACGTAGCAGGAGGTGGCTCCCAGATGAATGATGCCCTTGGCGTTGGGGCACTGGACGCCGTAGGCGTAGACGTGGCTCATGACGTCGTGACGGACCAGCCGTTCCCGTTCCTCGGCGACCTTGTAGTTGATGTCGTCCTTGTGGGCCTCCAGCTCGGCGATCTGCTCAGCGGTGATGGGCAGGCCCAGCTGGTGCTCGGCCTTGGCCAGGGCGATCCAGAGGAGCCGCCAGGTTCTGAACTTCTTATCCGCGGAGAAAAGGTACTGCATTTCTTCGCTGGCGTAGCGGGTGCCGAAGGGGCTCTCGTAGGTATTGTACATTGCGTTCTTCCTTTCTTTTCGCGATCCCATAGATATTTTTATTGTACCATAAACCCGCCGGGGATTCAACGAAACCGGGGGATGTTTTCAAAAAAATCACAAAAGGACGGTATCCGCCAGGCGGACGCCGTCCCGTTGCTTCCAGGGGTCAGCCCTGCTTTTCCGCGGCGGCCAGCTTGACGCAGAGACACAGCACCTTGGCCGCCTGCTCCAGGTCGGAGAGGGAGGGGAAGGTGGGCGCAATGCGGATGTTCCGGTCGTCGGGGTCCTTGCCGTAGGGGAAGGAGGCTCCGGCGGGGGTCAGGACCACGCCGGCGTCCTTGCAGAGCTGGGCCACCCGTTTGGCGCAGCCGGGAAGGACGTTCAGGGAGAAGAAGTATCCACCGTTGGGCTTGGTCCAGGAGGCGATGTCAAGGCCCCCCAGTTCTTTTTCCAGAGTGGACAGAAGCAGCTCAAATTTGGGCTGAATCAGGGCCTGGTGCTTCCGCATATGGGCCCGGACGCCGTCAGCGTCGCCGAAAAATTTCACGTGGCGGATCTGGTTCAGCTTGTCGGAGCCGATGGTCTGGCTGGCGATGAGGGCCTTATTCCAGGCCATGTTAGCGGGGCTCATGCAGAGGACCGCCACGCCGGAGCCGGGGAAGGTCACCTTGGAGGTAGAGGCGAATTCGTAGACCATATCCTCGGAGCCGAATTCCCTGCAGGCGTCGAAGATGTTCCGCAGCCGGTCCGGGGTGTCCGTGAGGTCGTGGATGCAGTAGGCGTTGTCCCAGAAGATGCGGAAGTCCCGGGCGGCGGGCTTCAGGGCCGCGAACCGCCGGACCGTCTCGTCGGAATAGGTGTAGCCGTCGGGGTTGGAGTATTTGGGGACGCACCAGATGCCCTTGATGGCGGGGTCGGCGGAGACCAGGGCTTCCACCTGGTCCATGTCGGGGCCGTCGGGGGTCATGGGGACGTTGATCATCCCGATGCCGAAGGTCTCGGTGATGCCGAAGTGCCGGTCGTAGCCGGGAACGGGACACAGGAACTTCACCTTCCCCTGTTTTCCCCAGGGAGTCTCATGATTGCCCACGCCGAACTGCATGGCCCGGGCCACGGCGTCGTACATCAGGTTCAGGCTGGAATTCCCGCCCACAAAAATCCAGGAGGGGTCCACCTCCAGCAGGTCGCCGAAGATGCGCTTCATTTCCGGCAGGCCGTCCAGAAGGCCGTAGTTCCGGGTGTCCAGGCCGTTTTCCGCCCGGAGCAGCTCCGCCGCGGGAAGTTCCAGCATCCCCAGGGACAGGTCCAGCTGGGCGGGAGACGGTTTGCCCCGGGACATATCCAGCTTCAGGCCCTGAGCGCACACGGACCGGTACTCGTTTTCCAGTATTTCTTTTGACAACGGCGTCATGAAATCACCCTCCAAGTTTGTCGGCCCCCGCGGGGCGTTATTTCTATCATACACTATTCCGAAGGATTTTGCAAGATTTATTTAAAAATCCTGCAAATTGTCCTGACGAATAATTCTATGCTTCAGCGGGATGAATTGTTCACTTTTTACGAAAATGCCGTAAAAAACAGAAAACACGGCGATTCCCGATGAATCATCACCGGAAATCGCCGTGTAAGACCTTGAGCAATCCCTTGGAAATGCAATACGACAAGCTGAGATTTTTCATATTCCCGTCGGCGAAGGCGACGACCAAGGCGTCCCCCTCCCGGGCCGACACCACCCCTTCCCCGAAAACCCGGTGGGAGACCGCTGTCCCGATCCCCACCTCCGGCAAGGAGACCTGGGGCATCCCCCGCCGCCGGAAGAAGTCGGAAAAGAACCGGGAATCCCGCAGCGCCCAGCTTTTTGGGGCGGAAAACAGCACCAGCCGCTCCCGGGCCCGGGTGGCGGCCACGTAAAAGAGCCGCATTTCCTCGTAGTACCCCTGGGGCGACCCGGCGGCCAGGTCCTCCAGAGCCGTCCGCCCCGGGAGGATGCCCTCAAAGGCGTCCAGGAGCAGCACCCAGTCGAACTCCAGCCCCTTGGTCCCATGGATGGTGGAAAGGGAGACCGCCGCCTCCTCCGGCCGGAAGGGCTCCGGAGCCTCGGCCCGGCGGAGCAGCCCCTCCAGTTCCCCGTAATCCCCGGCCCTGGCGCATAGGTACCGGAACTGCCGCTCCCGGAGACAGAGGGCGGGGTCCCCCTTTTCGCTGCGGGCGGCCAGCCGCTCCCCCAGAAGGGTACGGCGTTCAAACTGCTCCAGAGCCTGCCCCGGCGTCCGGCGGCGGCAGTCCTCCAGAAGGGCCGCCAGCTTCCGGGCGAATCCCCCGCGGTCCCGGCGCCCGGCGCAGTCCCGCAGGAGCTGGGGCACGGTCTGCCGCCCGTCCGCCCGGAGAAAAATCTCCTCAAAGAGCCTGCCGTCCAGCTCCCCGGGGAACCGCAGCCGCCGGAGGGCCTCCAGATTCCCGGGCCGGGCGCAGAGCCGCAGGAAGGCGTCCTGGAGGGCGATGGGCCCCCGGCAGATCCCGGCGGGAGCCGGTTCCAGCCGGAAGGGAATCCCTTTTTCCCGGAGGAACCCCGCCAAAGGCCCGGCAGTGAGATTGTTCCGGTAGAGGACCCCCGCGGTCTGCCCCGGCGGCAGCTCCCGGAGCAGGGCGGCGGCCTCCACGTAAGCGTCCTCCATGGAGGAGGGCAGGACCTGCTCCACCCGTCCCCCTTTTTCCCGGGTGGCCCGGAGGGTCTTGGCGTACCGCTCCGGGCAGAGCCGGATGAACCCGCCGCAGCAGGAGAGGATTTCCGGCCGGGAGCGGAAGTTTTCCTCCATCTTCCGGACCTCCGCCCCGGGAAAGCTCTGGGCGAACCGGAGCAGCTCCTGGGGCGAGGCCCCCCGGAAGCCGTAGATGCTCTGGTCCTCGTCCCCCACCAGAAACAGCCCCCGGCCCTCTGGAAAAAGCAGCCGCAGCACGGCGTACTGGGCGGGGGAAAGGTCCTGGGCCTCGTCGATGTTGATCCGGGAGAACCGCTGCCGCCAGCCCTGGCAGAGGGCCGGACGGCTCCGGAGAATCCGGGCGGCGTACAGGGGCATGTCGTCGTAGTCCATGAGCCCGGCGGCCCGCTTTTCCTCCTCGTACCGGGCCAGAACCTCCGGAAAAACCGGCGGGGCTCCCGGCGGCCGGGAGCCCGGGGCCAGCATCCGGTTTTTGGCAAAGCCCACCCAGCCTGCGAAGTCCGTGAGAAGGTCGGGGTCCGGCCGGGACCCGGTGACAGCCTCCACAGCCTTCCGGATCAGAACCTCGGAGGAGGGCGCGCCTTCCGCTCCGACCACGCCGGGGACCGGGCGGCCCTCCTGCCGTCCGAACTCCCGGAGGAGCCGGTAGCAGAAGCTGTGAAGGGTGGAAAATCGCGGTGCTGATGGGAAGCATCCGGCAAACAGCCGCCGGAACCGGTCCTCCATATCCCTGGCGGAGTTCCGGGAGAAGGTCAGGTTCAGCATTTCCTCCGCCGGGACTCCGGCGTCCAGCAGCGCGGCGGCCCGGGCCACCAAAACCGTGGTTTTCCCCGAGCCGGGGACGGCCAGAAGCAGAGTGGGGGCTTCCGAAAGAGAGAGCCCCTGAAGCTGGGCGGCGGTAAGAGCAACGCCCATTCGTCCCAGATGCGCAGGAATGTCCATGAAACCCCTCCCTCCTTTCCGTTTCCTCTATTATACCGGATTCTACCCCCAAAAACAAGCGCATGTCGCCGCGGGCGGCGAGCCGCCGCACCCATGTCGCCGCGGCTGCCTTCCTCGCGCCGGGCTTCGGCTGCCGCGCGACAGGCTGCGCGGCGACGATTCAGGTGGCCCGTGAGGAATTTTCCGCAGCGTTGGCAGAAATAAGTTTTCGATCCAGCCTTTTTCAAAAGGCTGGCAGGGATGGAAGGGGCGGCGCCCCTTCCTCGCCCTCCGCAGAGGGCGAAATCCCCAACTGATCCAACAAGATCAGGAAGGGAAGGCCGGACAGCCCGGTGGGCTGTCCGGCCGAGGGGAACCCTATCAAGGGGTTCCCCAGCGGCGGCAATCCGCCGCTCCCACCCGAAGCCTTGCCCCCGCTCCCACCCGAAGCCTTGCCCCGCTCCCACCCGAAGCCTTGCCCCGCTCCCACCCGAAGCCTTGCCCCGCTCCCACCCGAAGCCTTGCCCCCGCTCCCACCCGAAGCCTTGCCCCTCCGCTCCCACCCGAGTCTCGCCCCCGCTCCCACCCAAAATACCTTGAATCCCCCGCCCGTTTGTGGTACAATGAAAAAAACACCGAAAAGGATGATCAGTATGCTTACACAGGCGAAACGGGAATTTATCGAATTTATGATGAGCGCCGATGTGCTGCGCTTCGGGGAGTTCAAAACCAAGAGCGGACGGCTCTCCCCCTACTTTGTCAATACCGGCAACTACCGCACCGGCAGCCAGATCGCGGAGCTGGGCAAGTTCTACGCCGCCTGTATCCGGGAAAACTGCGGCACGGACTTCACCGCCATGTTCGGCCCCGCCTATAAGGGCATCCCCCTGGTGACGGCGGCGGCGGGGGCCCTGTCCAGCCAGTACGGCATCGATAAGCCCTATTTCTTCAACCGCAAGGAGGCCAAGGACCACGGCGAGGGCGGCTGCCTGGTGGGCTACCAGCCCAAGGACGGCGACCGCGTCATCATCATCGAGGACGTCATCACCGCCGGTACCGCCGTCCGGGAGACGGTGCCTATCCTCAAGGCCGCCGCCGACGTGAAGATCACCGATATGTTCATCTCCGTCAACCGCTGCGAGGTGGGCAAGGAGGGCGGTAAGACCGCCGTGGCCGAGGTCATGGACGAGTTCGGCATCAACGTCCACGCCATTGTCACCGTCCGGGATATCCGGGAGTACCTGGCGGAAAGCCCCGAGTACGCCGATGTTCTGAAAAGCATGGACCGCTATATGGACCAGTACTGCCGGGTGTAAGCCGGAGCTTTCGTAAAGGACCGAACTTTTATGTTTTCCAATAAGGCTCTGCGGGATATGATTGTCCCACTGTTTATCGAGCAGTTCCTCCTGATGTTTGTCGGCATCGCCGACACCTTTCTGGTCAGCTTTTCCAGCGAAGCGGACGTTTCTGGCGTTTCTCTGGTCACCTCCTTCAATACGGTACTTATCTTTCTGTTTACGGCTCTTGCCTCCGGCGGTGCGGTAATCATCAGCCAGTATATTGGCAGCAGTCAGGAAAAAACGGCGTCCCGGACTGCCGGGCAGCTTCTGATGATCAGCACTGTCCTCTCTGTGGGAATGATGGTGCTGATTGTGGTGTTTCGCCAACCCCTTCTGAGACTTCTGTTTGGAAAAATTGAGTCTGAGGTCATGGCCGCCTGCAATATCTACCTCCTGATCACGACCTTTTCGCTGCCTGCCCTGGCCGTTTATGACGCCGGAGCGGCTCTGTGCCGCAGTATCGGAAAGACCAATGTCACAATGTATATCTCCATTGCAGCCAACGTGGTCAACGTGGTCGGAAACTGTGTTGGCGTGTTCGCCCTGAAAATGGGGGCGGCCGGTGTAGCTTACCCTTCGCTGATTTCCCGGGTCCTTTCCGCCGCGGCAGTTACGGTTTACTGCTTTTCCCGGAAAAATTCGGTGCGGTATCGGATGGCCGACGTGTTCTGCTGGGACGGTGGGCTTTTGAAAAAGATCATGGGCATCGCCCTTCCCAACGGCGTGGAGAACGGGGTGCACCAGCTGGTGAAGGTCGCTCTTTCCAGTATGGTGGCGCTGTTCGGTACCTATCAGATCGCGGCAAACGGCGTGGCCCAGAGCATCTGGTCCCTGGCGGCCATTATGGGGCTTGCCATGACCCCGGTCTATACCACGGTAATCGGCCAGTGTATGGGCGCTGGGGATGTCGCCGCGGCCAACCTCTATTTTCGGAAGCTGAACCGGATCACGCTGGTCCTGTCGATTCTGTGGAATGCCCTGATTTTCGCCATTACGCCGCTGATCGTCCGATATTCCGCCATTTCTCCGGAGGCCAAGGATCTGGTGATCTGGCTGGTGCTGATCAATAACATTTTCAACGGGCTGGCCTATCCCTTTGCCGGTTCTCTGGGCAGCGGGCTCCGAGCGGCAGGAGATGTTCGGTTTACCATGATCGTTTCCATCACCCTGACCGTTGCTGCGCGGCTGCTGTTTTCGGCGCTGTTTGGTCTGTGGCTGGGCTGGGGCGTCATCGGCGTTGCCATTGGCATGAGTATGGACCTGGTGTTCCGGGGAGTGATTTTCATCTGGCGGTACCGTTCCCAGAAGTGGACACAGTTCCGGCTGATTTGATTCTTTTGAGGTAGGATTTGAAACAAAACGGACCTTTTCGAGGCAAAAGCTGCTTCGGGAAGGTCCGTTTTGGGTAAGGGAAAGGTGCTGCCTCGGGTAGGCGCTTGGCTCGTCGGCAAAGGGGTCAGATGATGCCGGGCGGGTTCGCCGGAAGGTCATTTGCAGGCGGCAGAATTGAGACGGTACGGTGGATGGTTTTTGGAACGGCGGTTCATGTGGTCGGGTAGGCGTGGGTGATGCTATGGAGGCGGATCATTTCTTCAAGGTGCGGCGGATGGGGCTGCACTGGGAAGAAGGGTTTAGGGTGGGCTCAATCCCCCAGGCAGGCGTAGGCCACGTTGCGGAGGCGGGGCTGGTACCACTCCTCCCGGGGGCTGAGGGTGTGCTGGGTGAAAAAGACTGCCAGGTGGAGCTCGCTGTCGATGACGGCGGTGGCTCCGGCGGCGCCGCCCCAGCCGAACTCCCCGAGCCGGGCGATGGAGCCGGACCTGGCCCGGTCGATATGGGTGCGGACGCCCAGGCCGTAGCCGTAGCCCCGGAGGGCGGGCCAGTTCAGGTAAGGCCGCTGCTCCGGGGTCAGGCGGTCGGTTTTCATGAGCTCCACGGTCTCCGGGGCCAGGATGCCGCCGCCGTTCATGGACAGGGCCGTCAGGAGCTTCAGGTAGTCGCCGCAGGTGGTGATGATTCCGGCTCCGCCGCTGTCGTACTCCGGGCCGAAAAGGAAGCGGTTTTCTTTGCCCACGTTGCGGAAAAAGCCGTCGGCGGCGCAGCCGTTTTTCTGGAGCGCCACCAGGTCGTCGTCCAGGGTGGACACGGCGTTCCAGGGGGTGAACTGGTACTGCTCCGCCATCCGGGCGAGGATTTCCGGGGTGGGGTGGTAGAAGCTGTGGTCCATGCCCAGGGGCTCAAAGAGGTTCTTCCGGACATAGTCCCGGAACTTCATGCCGCTGACGGCCTCCACCAGACCGGCCAGGACGTCGTGGCAGAGGGAGTACTGCCAGCAGGTCCCGGGCTCAAAGGAAAGGGGCTGGGCGGCCAGGGCTCGGATCATGTGCAGGGTGGGGCAGGCCGGGTCCTGCTCCTTTGCCGCCAGGAGGGCCGGGGACTGGATGTCATAGTCGAACCCGGCGGTCATGGAGAACAGGTCCCCCACGGTAATGGGATTTTTCGCCGGGGAAAGGGTCCCGTCGGGGCGGCGGACGGTCATTTCCCGGAAGGCGGGGAGGTATTCCGCCAGGGGGTCGCCGAGGAGAAAGGCTCCCCGTTCCAGGAGCTGGGCCGCCGCCGTCACCGTGGCGATTTTGGAGCAGGAGTAGATGTAGACGTACTCCTGGCCGGTCATGGGAATTTTTTCCTCCAGATTGGAGAAGCCCGCGGCGTGCTCAAAGACCGGCTGGCCGTTGACGCAGACCTTGACGGCGCAGCCCGGGGAGCGCTTGGCGGCCATATAGTCCACGAAATCCCGGAGCTTTGAAAAGTCCATAGAATCCCTCTTTCATACAGCACAACGGCGGAGCGGTGCAGGGCCGTTCCGCCGGATGTGGGTTATTCCTGATGGGTGATGCCGATGCCCAGCTCGTCCAGCTGCTTGGTGTCGATGGGGGAGGGGCAGCCGCTCATGAGCTCGCTGGCGTTCTGCACCTTGGGGAAGGCGGTGACGTCCCGGATGTTGTCGGCTCCGCAGAGGAGCATGGACAGACGGTCCAGGCCGATGCCCATACCGCCGTGGGGCGGCGCGCCGTACTTGTAAGCGTCCACGAGGAAGCCGAATTTGGCGGCGATCTCCTCGTCGGAGAGGCCCAGGGCCTCGAACATCCGCTGCTGGAGCTCATAGTCGGTGATGCGGATGGAGCCGCTGGACAGCTCGATGCCGTTGAGCACCAGGTCGTAGGCTTTTGCCCGGACGGAAGCGGGGTCGCTGTCCAGATAGGGCAGGCACTCGTCCAGAGGCATGGTGAAGGGGTGGTGCATGGCCACCCAGGATTCGCTTTCGTCGTCCCACTCGAAGAAGGGGAACTCGGTGATCCAGAGGAAGGCGTAGCCTTCGGGGATGATGTTCATCCGCTTGGCGCAGGTCTGGCGGAGAGCGCCCAGGACGGGGAGAGTCACCCGGTCCTTATCGGCGACGATCAGGGCCACGTCGCCCTTTTCGCAGCCCAGCTTCGCTAAGAGGGCGGCAAGTTCTTCTTCGGAGAAGAATTTTGCAAAGGAGCAGGCGGGCTTTTCGTCCACCCAGCGGACCCAGGCCAGGCCCTTGGCGCCGATGCCCTTGGCGTGGTCGGTGAGCTTGTCGATCTCTTTGCGGGTGTAGGTGGAAGCGCCGTTTTTGACCACGATGCCCCGGACGCTGCCGCCGGCGGCGACGGCCCCGGAGAAGACGGAGAAGCCGCAGTCCCTGACCAGGTCGGAGAGGTCGCAGATCTCCATGCCGTAGCGGATGTCGGGCTTATCGGAGCCGAAGCGCTCCATGGCGTCTTTGTAGGTTAAGCGGGGGAGGGGCTCGGTGATGTCCACGTTCATGACGTGCTTCATAATGTATTTGACGAAGCCCTCGCCCATTTCCATGACGTCCTCGGTGTCCACGAAGGACATTTCCAGGTCGATCTGGGTGAATTCCGGCTGGCGGTCGGCCCGGAGGTCCTCGTCCCGGAAGCAGCGGGCAAACTGGATATACCGGTCAAAGCCGGAGATCATCAGGAGCTGCTTGTAGATCTGGGGGGACTGGGGCAGGGCGTAGAAGCTGCCGTTGTGGACCCGGGAGGGGACCACATAGTCTCTTGCCCCCTCGGGGGTGGACTTCATGAGCATGGGGGTCTCGATCTCGATGAAGCCGTTGTCGGCGAAGTAATCCCGGGCGGCCTTGACGATCTTGGCCCGCATCATGAGGTTTTTCTGGAGTTTGGCGCGGCGGAGGTCCAGATAGCGGTAACGGAGCCGCAGCTCCTCGTTGGTGTCGGTCTCGTCGGTGATGTGGAAGGGCGGGGTTTGGGCCTTGGCCAGGATCCGCAGCTCGGTGACGAAGATCTCCACTTCGCCGGTGGGAAGGTCGGGGTTGACGCTTTCCCGGCGGCGGACGACGCCTTTGGCCATGAGGACGTACTCGGAGCGGACGTCCTTGGCCTTTTCCATAACGGCCCGGTCGGTGGAGTCGTCGAAGATCAGCTGGACGATGCCGGTGCGGTCACGGAGGTCGATGAAGACCAGCTCGCCTTTGTCCCGCTGTTTCTGGGTGAAGCCGCCTACCACGACTTCCTTGCCGATATCCTGGACGGAAACCTCCCCGCAGTAGCAGGTGCGTTTCAGTCCGCGCATGGTGTCTGCCATTTTCAAAACAACCTTTCTGGTTCAATTTTGGGTCTTTGCAAAGAAATCCGCCCCGGCTCCGCTGGTCCGGCGGATGCCCCAGGGCGGACGGAGGATCATTTCAGCAGGCCGGAAAGGGCCTCGGGGGGAAGGTCGCCGGTTTCCAGAGCGCCGGCCAGCTCGGAGAGCTCCTGGTCGTAGAAGAACTTGGACAGGTCGCCGTTGAGGTCCAGGTCGGCAGTCTCGCCGGTGGACATGTTCTTGACCTTGGCCCGGCCCTCGGCCAGCTCGTTGTCGCCGATGACCATGGAGTATTTGGCTCCGATCTTGTCGGCGTACTTCATCTGGGCCTTTAAGCTCCGGCCGATGAGGTCGGATTCTGCGGCGAAGCCCTCGCTGCGGAGGTCGGCGGCCAGCTTCATGGCGAAAACCGAGGCGGCTTCGCCCATGGAGGCGATGTAGAGGTCGCAGGGGGCAGGTCTGGGAATCTCGATGCCCTGGGCTTCCAGGACCATGAGCAGCCGCTCCACGCCCATGGCGTAGCCGATGCCGGGCTGGTCCGCGCCGCCCAGGCTCTTGATCAGGCCGTCGTACCGGCCGCCGCCGCAGACGGTGCTCTGGGCGCCGATGTCGCCGGAAACGAACTCAAAGACGGTTTTGGTGTAGTAGTCCAGGCCCCGGACGATGCGGGGGTTGACGGTGTAGGCGATGCCCAGGGCGTCCAGGCGCTTTTTCAGGCCCTCAAAGTGCTCCTTGCAGTCGTCGCAGAGGTAGTCCAGGCCGATGGGGGCGTCCTTGGCGATCTCCTTGCAGACGGGGCTCTTGCAGTCCAGAATCCGCAGGGGGTTCTTGTCCAGGCGGGTGAGGCAGGTGTCGCAGAGGTCGGCCTTCCGGGCCTCAAAGTACTCCTTCAGGGCGGCGTGGTAGTGCTTGCGGCAGTTGGGACAGCCGATGGAGTTGATCTCCAGGGAGATGTTCGAGAGGCCCAGGGTGGCGAAGAAGTCGTTGACGAAGGAGATGACCTCCGCGTCGGCGGCGGGGGAGTGGGAGCCGAACAGCTCCATGCCCAGCTGGTGGAACTCCCGGAAGCGGCCCGCCTGGGGCTTTTCCGCACGGAAGCAGGAGAGGTTGTAGCAGAGCTTCACCGGCAGCGCTTCGTTGATAAGGCCGCTTTCGATGACGGCCCGGTTGATGCCGGCGGTGCCTTCGGGGCGGAGGGCCAGTTCCCGGCCGCCCAGGTCGGTGAAGGTGTACATTTCCTTCTGGACCACGTCGGTGGTGTCGCCGACGGAGCGGATGAACAGGCTTTTGTCCTCGAAGGTGGGGATGCGGATCTCGTTGAAGCCGTAGAGCTTGGCGGTATCCAGGAAAAGGCGCTCCACGAACTGCCATTTGTAGGTGTCCGCGGGGAGAACGTCCTGGGTGCCTTTGATGGAACGGATTTCCAGAGCCATGGTATCAGTTTCCTTTGCTGTGAATTTTCGGTGGGGTTCAGCGCTGGTTGACGATGATGCGCCAATCCAGGTCGCCGCGCTCCAGGCCGTGGATCAGGACCTCGGCGGTGGCGATGTTGGTGGCTACGGGGATGTTGTGGACGTCGCAGAGACGGAGCAGGTTCATCTCGTTGCTCTCATGGGTCTTGGTGGTCAGGGGGTCCCGGAAAAAGAGCAGGAGGTCGATCTCGTTGCAGGCGATGAGGGATGCGATCTGCTGGTCGCCGCCCTGGGGGCCGCTTAAAAACCGCTTGATGTTCAGGCCGGTGGCTTCGGAAATGAGCTTGCCGGTGGTGCCGGTGGAGCACAGGTTGTGCCGGCTCATAATGCCGCAGTAGGCGATGCAGAACTGGACCATCAGTTCTTTCTTGGAGTCGTGGGCGATCAATGCGATGTTCATGGTGCGGTTCCTCCTCTATATAGTCTATATCGTAAACATGAACGGGTGCGTTAGCGAAGGAGAAGGGGGATGTACTCCCCGGAGATGCGGCAGGCGATGGCCTTGCAGATGCGGGTGATCCGGTGGCGCTCCCCCAGGGCCAGGCCCCGGGAAAGGCGGAGCTGGATGTCCGGGTCGTCGGGCAGGACGCCGATGAGCTGGGAGCCCACGCCGTCGATGACCTCGTCTAAGTCGGTGATGATGTCCTTCCGGATCAGCTGTTCGTTGACCCGGTTGATGACCAGGCGGTGATTTTCAAAGCCGGCCCGCTGGAGCTCCTGGGCCATCCGGCAGCCGTCCCGGACGCAGATGCGGTCGGGGGTGGCCACGATAAGGGCCAGGTCCGCCGCGGCGGAGGTGACCCGGGCCGAAGTGCCCAGCCCGGCGGGCATATCCAGGATGATGCGGTCGAAATGGGGGCGGAGGCCGCCGATGAGGAGCTGGACGTCCTCAAGGTTCAGGGGGGCTTCCAGGCTCAGGGGGGCCACAATGGCGCTGAGGTTGTCGTTCAGGGGGGAGGGGAGCACCGCTTTGCTGATGGTGCAGCGGCCCTCCAGCAGGTCCCCCAGGTCGAAAACGATCTGGTCCGCGATGCCCAGCATCAGGTCGATGCCCCGGAGGCCGGAGTCGAACTCGATGAGCAGCGACGACTGTCCGCAGAGGGCAAAGCCCAGTCCCAGGCCCACGCAGAGGGTGGATTTTCCCACGCCGCCTTTGCCGGAGGTCAGGGAGATCACCTGGTTTTTGGGGGAAGCGCCGCGTTCTGTTTCCATGCCGGTCGTCCTTTCGGATAATGCGGGAATCGCCAGATACTTTTAGTTTAGCATATTTCTGGAATTTTTTCTACTGGTATTGGGAAATTTCTTTGAAAAATCGCAATTTTTTTGGAAATTTCACCCTTCCGCCGCAGAGGAACCGGTGGGTTCGGCGGGGGTATCCGTACCGTAGTAGGCGTCCAGGACCTGGCGGATGATATAGTTTGCGTTGTCGCCCAGCTCCAGCATGACGCTGATGGCGATGTCGGCGTCGTCGGCGGGGGCGAAGGCGATGGCGGCGGAGTGGTACTCGGTGTTGTTTTTCTGGGGGGTGCCGGTCTTCAGGGCCACGTCGTAGCCCAGGTCGGTGAGCTGGTAGGGGGCGGGGACCCGGGCGGCCGCGCCCAGCATGCCCTCCTTGATGGCTTCAAAGGTCTCGTCGGTCATGGCGAACTCCGAGAGGACCTCGGTGGGGGTGGTGGAGAGGACGGTCTGGTCGTCGTAGCTCCGGACCTCCTTGATGAGGTGGGCCCGGTAGCGGGTGCCCCGGTTGGCCAGGGTCATGGCCTGGACGGCCATCTGGAGGGGGGTGACGTTGGTGTCCATCTGGCCGATGGCGGCCTGGCAGATGTCGCCCTGGACCCAGGTTTTCCCCAGGACCTCGGAGCGTTGGGGGCCGGAGATGCCGCCGATGCTTTCGTTCAGCTCCACGCCGGTGGAGACGCCCAGGCCCAGGAGGTTGGCGTAGACGTTCAGTTTCTCCGCGCCCAGGCGGCGGCCCACGTCGTAGAAGAAGATGTTGCAGGAGACGGTCAGGGCCTTCATGACGTTGGTCTGGCCGTGGTAGCCCAGGCAGGTGGGGCGGAACTTGTTGCCGGGGAGGATGTCGTAGTAGCGGTAGACCTGCTGGCAGTTGACGGTCTCCTTGGGGGTGATGACGCCCTCCTGGAGGGCCCCGGCGGCCACGGCGGTCTTAAAGGTGGAGCCCGGGCGGTACAGGCCGTTGAAGGCCCGGTTGTTCAGGGGGGCGAAGTCCGCGTCCCGGATGGCGTTATAGTCGGTGAAGTAGTCGTTCAGGTCGTAGCCGGGGTAGGTGGCGGCGGCCAGGATGCCGCCGGTCTTGGCGTCCAGGACCACGATGGAGCCGCCCTCGGCCTTGTTGCCGTGGTCGCCTTTTTCGTCGCTTTCCCGCTCCCGGAGCATGAGGATGTGCTGCTCCAGGATGTCCTGGACCTTGCGCTGGAAGGCGGAGTCGATGGTCAGGACCACGTTGTTGCCGGATTCCGGCGGGGTGGTGATCTCCTCGCTGATGATGGAGCCGTCCTTGCTCTGCTCCACGGTCTTGACGCCGTCCACGCCGTGGAGGTCGGCCTCCATCAGCTGCTCCACGCCCATTTTGCCCACCAGGCTGTCCATTTTGTAGCCTTTTTCCTTGTAGCCCTCGGTGAGGATGTTGCCTTTTTCATCGGTGGAGCTGTAATATTCCTCGGCGTACATTTTGCCGATGACGCCGACAATGTGGGGGGCTACGTCGCCCTGGGGGTAGACCCGGATATCCTCGTCCACGATGTCCACGCCGGGGAGGAGGTGAGACATTTCCTTGATGAGCAGGGCGGTGTCCGTGGAGACGTCCTCGGCGAAGGCGTACTGGTTGTTGTTGACGGAAAAGTCCGAGAGGACCATACCGTAGCGGACGCCGATGATCTTCCGGGCGGTGAGGTCGTCGTAGCTTTCGTCGATGCCGAACAGCTCCCGGAGGTTATACATGCAGTCGGAGGCGGTGGCGTAGACGTTGACTCCCAGCTTTTTCCGGAGAGTCTCCACGTCCTTGTCCCGGCCCTCGGGGAAGGAGGGGTCGGCTTCCAGGGTCAGGGGAAGGGGGTCGTACCAGGTCTCGCCGCTTTTTTCCAGAATTTCAATGAGGCCGGCAATGATGCGGTTCTGGTACGCCTTGGGGAAGAAGGAGTAGTAGAAGACCACGTTGTAGCCCACTTTGTTCTCCGCCAGGGCCAGGCCGTTGCAGTCCAGAATTTCGCCCCGGGCGGCCTTGACGCTGATCTTGCTCACGGTCATCTGCTGGGTCTGGGCCTGGAATTCCGCGCCCCGGACGATCTGGAAATTCATCAGGTTCAGGATGTACGCGGCGCAGACTCCGGCGGCCAGGAAGCTCAGGACGATGAGACGGCCCCGTTCCTTGGACTTGGGCGGTTTTTTTGGCAGCATTGGACGCCTCCTTTGAAACGCAAAAGGGCAGGGCCTCCGAAGGCATCGGAGGGTCCTGCCGTGAAAAATAAGGTTATGCCCGAAGGACCGGATTCAGCCGCATGGCCACCAGCCGCACCAGCAGGTAGATGGGCCCGGCCAGAATCACGGTATACACCAGCACCAGCATCAGCTTGGCAAAGCTGAGCACGGCATTTCCGTATCCCCAAATCAGGTAGTAGAAAATGAAGTTCCACAGGCTGAGCAGGAAGCCGGTTCCTGCGGAAAGAAGCACGGCGTTGGTCAGATTCACCTTCATGAAGTACATGGACAGCAAAGACACGCAGACGCAGCAGACCATGAGGACCATGCCGTAGAAGCCGAAAAGCTTTCCGGCGGAAAAATCCCACAGAAGCCCCGCCGCCAGGCCGAAGGCGCCGCTGCCCACCTCGTTTTCAAAGAGGGCCACGGAGACGGCCAGGGGGATCACCAGCACCGGCTTGACGCCGTGGATGGAAAGAAGGGCCGGGGTGGTCTGCAGCGCGTGGAGCAGCAGGAGCAGGAGACTGTAAAAGGTCCATTTCAGGACGGATTTGGCGGTTTTCCCCAGTGTCATGGCGTTCCTTTCTCAGGGCTGGGACTCGAAGCTCCCGGCCAGGTCGTCGCCGGTCTGCTTGCCCAGAAAATCCGTGAGGACAAAGACGTTTTTGATCGCATCGATCTCGCTGACCGGCCGGATGACGGCGGTGCAGGTGATGCCGGATTTTTCCAGAACGACTTCCTCCACGGTGCCGATGGGGATCCGCTGGGGGAAAAAGCCGCTGGTGCCGGAGGTGACGATGATGTCGCCGGCCTTGATCTGGGTATCCTTGGGCAGGAGCTCCAGCCGGGTCCGGCCTTTGGCGGCCAGCTCCACGCTGCCGGTGACGTTGCCGGTGTCTTTGGTGCGGATCTCCATGGCGCCGACGTTTAAATCGGGGCTGAGGATGGTGACCACCTTGGCGTAGAGAGGCCCAACCTCGCTGACATAGCCCACCAGACCCTCGCCGGTGACGACCGGGTCTCGGACGGAAACGCCGTGGAGGGTCCCGGCATCGATGGTGAAGGAGCCGAAGCGGTCGTCAGGGTCCCGGGCGATGACGCCGGCAGGCTGGAATTCGATGTCCTCCTGAAGCTCTTTTAAGCCGGTGATCTCCTTGAGCCGCTCGTTTTCGGTTTTAGTGGCTTCGTAATCCACCAGCTGCTTGCGCAGATCGGAAATCTCCTCTTTCAGGCGGAGATTTTCCTCATAGTTTTCCCGGGCGTCAAAAAACACCGTAAAAAAGTCCGTCAGACCGTCGGAAACCCAGGCGGCGGCTTTCTGCACCGGAATTACCACGTAGGAAAGGACTTTTTCCGGGAGAGTCGCCAGGCCGCCGGTGGTGGCGGAGTACAGCATCCCGCCCAGAAGAACGGCGACAACGGCCAGGATGATTTTGAACCGCCGGCTCTTAAAAAATTCCCGCAAGCCGTTCTCCCCTTCCTGGATGCCGATGGAGCTTAATAGCGGTTGGAATCATCTTCGCTGAGGACGTCGGTGAGGGTGTCGATGTTGTCCAGGACCATGCCCGCGCCGGTGGCGACACAGTCCAGGGGGTTCTCGGCAATCTTCACCGGCATGCCGGTCTCGTCGTGGATGAGCTTGTCAAGGCCCCGGAGCAGCGCGCCGCCGCCGGTGAGGGTGATGCCCTGGTCGATGATGTCGGCGGACAGCTCCGGAGGGGTCCGCTCCAGGGTAAGGCGGATGGCGTCCAGGACCTGGGACAGGGGGTCCTCCAGAGCGCTCCGGATCTGGTCCGAGGTGATGGTGATGTTCTCGGGGAGGCCGTTTAAAAGGTTCCGGCCCTTGATCTCCATGGACAGCTCGCCGTCCTCCAGGGGGCAGGCGGAGCCGATCTCGATCTTGATGTTCTCGGCGGTGCGCTCGCCGATGAGGAGGTTATACTTTTTCTTGATGAAGTTGATGATGGAGGCGTCGAACTCGTCGCCGCCCACCCGGACGGACTTGGAGGCCACGATGCCGCCTAAGGAGATCACGGCCACCTCGCTGGTGCCGCCGCCGATGTCCACCACCATGGAGCCCTGGGGCTCGGCCACGGGGAGTCCTGCGCCGATGGCGGCGGCCATGGGCTCCTCGATGATGGAGACCCGCTTGGCGCCGGCCTGCTCGGCGGCGTCCCGGACGGCCCGGCGCTCAACGGCGGTGACGCCGGAGGGAATGCAGATGACGACTCTCGGCCGGGAGAAGAAGCCCTTGCCGATGGCCTTGTGGATGAACTCCGTCAGCATGCTGGTGGTCACGTCGAAGTCGGCGATGACGCCGTCTTTCAAGGGGCGGACCGTGACGATGGAGCCGGGGGTCCGTCCGATGACGTCCTTGGCTTCCTGGCCCACGCATTTGACCTTATCGGTTTTGGTGTCCACTGCCACGACGCTGGGCTCTCGGATGATGATGCCCTTGCCCTTCATGTATACCAGGGTATTTGCCGTACCCAGATCGATGCCGATATCTTTTGAAAACATTGGTATGCACTTCCTTTATGCGGGAAAGCCCGCGGATTCCGCATGGATGTCTATGCCATGCCATCTTTTATTATACCCTGACCGGGGAATTTGTACAAGGGATTTTTTGTGAATTTAAGAATTTTGGCAGAAATCGGCGAGCTGCCGGGCCAGCTCCGCCAAAGGGAGGCCCACCACGTTGCAGTAGTCCCCGGAGATGCCCCGGACCAGAAGGGCTCCCTTGCCCTGGATGCCGTAGGCTCCGGCCTTGTCGAAGGGCTCGCCGGTGGCCAGGTACCAGCGGAGGATGTCGTCGGACAGGGGGTAGAACTCCACCTGGGTGGCGATGGAAAAGCGGCGGAGGGCGTCTTTTTTCACCAGGGAAACGCCGGTGATCACCCGGTGGGTCCGGCCGGAAAGGGCGCGGAGCATCCGGGCGGCATCGGCGGGGTCCCTGGGGATGCCGAAAATCCCGCCGTCCGGGGAGACCACCACGGTGTCGCCGCCGATGACCACGGCCTCCGCCGGGGTGTCCGGCCGGGCGAGGACGGACCGGGCCTTGCCCTCGGAAAGGGCCAGGACCAGGTCCTCCGGGGAAAGGGAGGCCGCCATCAGAGGGGCTTCGTCGAAGTCTGAGGTCTCCGCGCGGAAGGCTTCGGTGAGGCGGGAAAGAAGCTCCCGCCGCCGGGGGGAGCGGGAGGCCAGGATGAGAGGGGGAAGGTGTTCCATTTGCGTTTGATTCCTCCGGGGCGCGGCGGTCAGTGGACCTTGGACGCAGTTTTGACGTACAGGACAATGGCGGCGGCGATGCACAGAAGCATGGCGATGTTCAGGCCGATGTGGAAGGAGACGCTGAACTGGAGCACCGCCAGGTCCACGGAAAAGGAATCCACGCCGATGTTCTTGCCGATGCAGAGCCACCGGAGGAAGGAGACCTTTCCGGCCAGCTCGCCCAGGAGCGTGCCCAGAAGGATGCCGCCCAGAAGGTACAGGAATAGGAGCAAGGTGCGTTTCATGATGGTTCCTCCTTTTGATATTGTAGATGGCAGACGCGGGATTTGCTTACTTCTTGTCCTTCACAAAGAAGGAAATGCCGAACAGGGCGGCCATGACAATGAGATATGCCGCATAAAATATCCGCTTCACGTCCGCCCCGATTTTGATGCTGCCGATATAGAAGACCCGTCCCAGTCCGGGATTGGACAGGGCGCATAAAACAAAGACGGCTGCCGCAATCAGCATGGCAAGGCTGATGATCCGGAGGATGGCTTTTGTTTTCAAGAAAAACACGCTCCTTTCCGATTTGTGCCTCGATTTTCGCGGGGTGGCGGTTATTTGGAAAAGGTCATGCCGGTGGAGCCGAAGCCGCCTTCGCCCCGGAGAGTCTCCGGAAGGGTGTCGGTTTCCTCCGGCTCCGGGAGGAGGATAGGGGTCACCACCAGCTGGGCGATACGGTCGCCGTGGTGGATGGTAAAGGGAGTATTCGAGTGGTTGGTCATGGGAATCTGCAGCTCGCCCCGGTAGTCGCTGTCAACGACCCCGACGCAGTTGGAGAGGGTGATTCCGTGCTTGCTGGAAAGGCCGCTGCGGGGGTAGACAAGGCCCACGGTCCCGGGCTCTAAAGCCATGGCAAGGCCGGTGGGAATGCGAACCCGTTCAAAGGGTTTGATCACAATATCCTCGGTAAGGCAGGCGCAGAGGTCTAAGCCCGCGCTTTCCGGGGTGGCGCGGCGGGGAAGGGAGGCGTTTTCTGAGAGGCGTTTAAAAAGAAGGGGCATAGGTTCGTCCTTTCCGGGGTCATTCCACCCCGCGATAAAGTAATCCCCGGGTAAAGGAACCCTGGGGCGGCTGGTCGGCGGCGTAGCGCCGGAGAACGGCGGCGGCTTCCTCCCGGGTCTCTTGGGTGAAAAAGAGGACCAGGAAGAAGGAGGAAAGCTCCTTTAGGCGTCCGGAAAGTTCCAGGGGGACGGAATTGTAAAGGAAGCTCACCGAGCCGTCAAAATCGCAGGAAACGGGGAATTTGACCCCTTTTCGATCGGTAAGAAAGCCCTGTTTCCGGCACTTTCCGCAGCCCAGCTGAGCCTTGATGGGGCAGCTTCGGAAGGACATCAGGGGAAGCGCACCGTAAGCGGCCATTCCCAGAGGAATCTCGCTTTTCAATCGGAGGGCGTCGGGGAGGGCGATCTCCATGGACAGAGCTGCAGCGGAAAGGCCCAGCCGCTCTCCGGCCAAAAGGCTTTGGGAGTTGGTCAGGTTGAGCCAGGGACTGCCCAGGAGCTCCATACCGGCCGCACGGCCCAGAAAAATATGGGCGGCGTTGCTGCACCAAAGGGCGGAAACACCTGCCTCCCGGAGCTTTTGCAGGCGGGGGAGCCAGGCGGCCTCCCCGGAAAAGGTGAATCGGGGCAGATAGGCCGCCAGCCTGGGGAGGAAGGGGGAAAGCTCCGGCAGATGGGCCTCCAGTTCCGGGACGGGGAGGAGAATCCGGGCCAGGCGGCGGGCCTCCTGTACGGGGACTTGGGAAAAGGCGCGGAATTCTCCCCATAGCTCCTGTGAGGATGTGGGATTCTTCGCGGGCAGAGGAGGAAGTTTTCCGCCGGTGAACCGGGGCTCCACGGCGGTGCGGAGGGCGTCCAGGCGCTCCACGGCCTCCCGGCGGAGGGCATTGAAGCCGGAGGCGGGGAGGGAGAGGGCTCCGGCGTTCCGGACGGAGACCTGGTCCAGGAAATAGGGGGTGCCGCCCAGCTTGCCCAGGAATTTCCGGGCGGCGGCTTCGTCGGCGGGATGCTCCGACTCCCGGGGGAGTTCCCCGGAAACGGTGACAGTGCGGCCGTCGGCGGAAAGGGTCAGGGAGGCGGGGCGGTCCGGCTCCAGGGTCAGGGTCATGGCGGCGGGGAACCGGGGGGTCTCCTTCTGGAAGGAGGCCTGAAGGTCCCGGAGGACCCCGGAGGCCGCTTCCACGTCCTCCTTCCGGCGGAAGCCGAACATTTTCCGGTCGATTTGGCCGTCAAAATAGGCGGAGGTGAAGCCGCTCCGGGAGAACACGGCCTGGAGAGGGGCCAGGTCCGGCTCTCTGCCGTCCAGGGCGGCCCGGCAGGCGGCCACGGCGGCGGCCACGTACTCCGGGCGCTTCATCCGGCCCTCGATCTTGAAGGATTCGATGCCCATGGCCGCCAGCTCCGGCAGCCGGGGGATGAGGCAGAGGTCCTTTAAGGAGAGGACGGCCTCGCCGGCTTTGGGAACGCCCGGGCATCCGGCGGAAAAGGGCAGGCGGCAGGGCTGGGCGCACCGGCCCCGGTTGCCGCTTTTTCCTCCCAGCATGGCGCTGAGGTAGCACTGGCCGGAGACGGACATGCAGTGGGCCCCGTGGACGAAGACCTCCAGCTCCAGGGAGGTGGAGGCCCGGATGGCGGCGATCTCCTCCCGGGAGAGCTCCCGGGCCAGGACCACCCGGGAAAAGCCCAGCTCCCCGGCGGCGCGGACGCCCTCCGGGGAGTGGATGGCCATCTGGGTGGAGGCGTGGAGGGGCATGGAGGGGGCCAGGGCCTTAACGGCGGCGGCCACGCCCCAGTCCTGGACGATGAGGGCGTCCACCCCGGCGTCGCAGGCGGCGCGGATGCAGTCCTTCAGGGCGGGGAACTCCCGGTCGAAGGTGACGATGTTCAGGGCCTGGTGGACCCGGACGCCGAAGCGGTGGGCGTAGGCCACGGCCTCCCGGAGGGCGTCGGGGTCAAAGTTCCGGGAATCCGCCCGGGCGCTGAAGCTCTTCTGCCCCAAATAAACAGCGTCGGCGCCGCAGCGGACGGCGGCCTCCAGCGCTTCCCGGGAACCCACCGGGGCTAGAATCTCCGGGGTCATTTCTGGTCTCCGGCGGGCTTGGCGACTTTGTCCCGGAGGTTATAAAGCTCCAGGTCGCTTTTTAAGCTCTCGTTTTCCCGTTTCAGGAGGCTCAGTTCCCGGCGGAGCTGGTCGGCTTCGATCCGGGCGGAGGCGGCTTCCTCCACGTAGCCCTTGATCTGGGCGCGGATGTTGTCCACGTCGGAGACGGATTTCATGCTTTCGTCCATGAGCTCCAGGCCCACCATGACGGCGGCGGAGGTCAGGGCGGCGCTTTCGTTTTCCTCCAGAAAGGCGTTGATGCGTTTGTCCAGCTCTTTGGCCAGGGTGATCATGTACGAGGGGCTTTCGTCGGTCTGCAAGGTGTAGGTCTTGCCGCAGATGACGACTTTCACGCGGTTCTGCATAGTCATTCCGGGTATCCTGGGCCGGAGCGTCCGTTCAGGGTACCCTTCTCCTTTCTATCAACCTTTTAATCCGCGGCGGATGTCTGGGGTCCGCTCATTCGGATGTCTTTTACAGCAACAAAATCTTCAAATCCCGGTTTGGGGAGATACTCGCACGCCACGGCTTCTCCGTGGACCGGCAGGACCGCCGTATACCAGACGCCGTCGGGCTCCTTGCGCATTTTACACTGAGAGGCCACATGGGAATAGTCCGGGTCGATGTCGTAAGCCCAGACGGTTTCGGATTCGCAGCGCTCCAGGCTCACGCCCTGATAGCTGATGTTGACGGCAAAGATCACCGGGAACATCTCTTTCCTTCCGTCGGAATAGGTCACGCGGTAATGGCCCAGGGTGAGGGCGTCGTCGTTCTGGCTGCTCATTTCGCCGTAGTATTTTCTGCCGTCTTCCCAGTTTTTGGTCACGGTGTGGGTGACTTCGATGTGGGGGCCTTCCAGGGCCGCGCGGTTCCGCAGGCGGTAGAGGCCGTCCATGGCCTCGAACAGGTTCTTCTGGTACATCCGCTCGGTGCGGTCGTGCTTCCAGGCGATGATGCTGCCGTAGCCCAGTTCAAAGGTGGCGCCCCAGTTCTGCATGTTGTTCTCGCTGGTTTCCGCCCAGCAGGAAACGCTGAAGCCTTGTGCGCCGTACCGGAACCGGTCCTTGTAATTGGTAAGGCGGGAGGGCTCGGTGTTGCCCAGGATCATATCCTTGCCCTGCTGATGGTAGACGGTCTCGCGGATGGCTGGGTCCACGGAATGGTACCAGTTGACGTATGTGATGTCTGCGGGGAGCAGGCGGGCGCAGTCGACGGGTTCGATGACCTGGTGGAACCCTTGCTCCCTGACCCAATCCGGCGCTTCGAACCAGTAGGTATCCCAAAGGGGATATTCTTCCCCCATGACCTCCACGGTCTTGATCTCCTTCCGGGTCGGAACATGGTAGACGTCCTTTCTTCCGGCTCCGTGGACTTCTCCGGCCTTATCGGTGATGACGCAGAGCTTGTCCGACCACATGTAGGTCCTGATTCCCTTGGATTTCAGGTAGCGGTAGGATTCCAGGACGTTGTCGGCGTAGAGCTTTCCCGCGTCTTTGCCTCTGCATTTTTCGCAGACGCACATGACCCACCATTCGTCGTGGCCGATGTGGATGGCTTTGGGGTGGAATACGTCGATGACTTCGTCGTACAGATCGAACACCAGCTGGTTAAGCCCGGGGTTGGACGGACACGCGGTGCTGGCAAAGGGCTCGTCATCGCATTCCCGGAGCTCCGGGTGGGAGACCAGCAGATACTCGCTGTGGGTCAGGGAGGGGACTTCCGGGATGATCTCGATAAAACGCTCCGCGCAGTAGCCGGCGAGCTTCCGCAGCTCCTCCTGGGAGTACACCCCGCCGCCGGCGTTGTTGGTGTGGACGGAGTTTTTGGTCCGGTAATACACCTTGCCGATGAGGTCCCGCTTTTCCGGCGTCTCCAGAACAGAGGAGGCGTACCGGAGCCAGCCTTCGTTTACCTCCGGATGCTTTTTGAATTCCATGGCCCCGCCGATCTCCAGGAGCAGGGCGTTGTAGCCCAGGTGGACCAGCTGGTCGATGAGCTCGCAGAAGTAATCCAAGTCCTTTTTGGGAGGCAGAAATACCCGGAGGGAACGATGGGCGCAGGCAGGATAGCTCCACCAAAGGCCTTTGGGCATCTTCTGGCCGGTATATTTGTCCGCGATGGAGCAGGCGGCGTAGAGCTTTGCACGGTCGGAGTCCGCGTAGACGGTCACGCCGGTTCCGTCCGCCGCAATGAGAAAGCCTTCTTCGTTTTCGGTATACGGCTGTTCCAATCGTTTTTCGATGAGCTTCTTTGCGGCGTCATCGAAGGCTTTGAAGGTGACAACGGCATCTCCGCCGGTCAGCGCGGCGATTGTTTCTTTGGCAACGCCGTCTGCGCCGACGGACCTGCCGGATAAGGAGAGGAAGCCTTCGTCGATTTTCTGATAGCTGTCGGTCAGCATGATTCATTCCTCCAATTTGGTTCCGGGTCCATACAGTTCTATTATATGCGATTTCCGGCCCGGTGAAAAGGGCTTTTTGCAAGATTTTGTCTTTTCCTGCCGGGAAGGTATGGTTTCCGGCGGATGGGGCAGGATGAAAGCAGCGGGAATTGCAAGGGAGGCGGTTCTGTGGAGAGAATTCCGCTGCTGGACGAGGTCCGGGGCTTTGCCGTGCTGGCCATGGTGGGGTACCATCTGCTCTGGGACCTGGAAGGGCTGCCCTGGGCGGCGGCGCTGCTGGGGCACCCGGCCATGGGGGCCGCCCGGAACCTGTTCGCCGGGCTGTTTGCGGCCGCGGCCGGGGGATGCTGCCTGCTGTCCCGGAACAACTGGCGGCGGGGCGGCCTCTGCCTGCTGGCGGCGGAGGCGGTGTCCATGGCGGCGGGGGTCATCGGGGTGTCCATCCGGTTCGGAGTGCTCCATCTGCTGGGGACGTCCATGGTCCTGGCGGCCTGGGCCATGCCGGTGCTGGAAAAAATCCCGGCCCGGTGGGGCTTCTGGGGAGCGGTAGGGGTGGTCCTGCTCACGGCGGGGCTGCCGCAAGGGCGGTTCCTCTGGATGGCGCTGCCGGAATGGGAAGGGTGGTCCGGGGCGCTGTACCCCTTGGGAATCTGGGGCGGGCGGGTCCCGGCGGCGGACTATTTCCCGCTGCTGCCCTGGGGCGGGGTGTTCTTCGGGGGATTTTTTGCCGGAAAGAAAATCATGGCGAGGGGAATCCCTCCCTTCGCCATGAAACGCCGCAGCCGGTTTCTCGCCGCCTGCGGCCGGAACACCCTGTGGATTTATCTGCTCCACCAGCCGGTGCTGATGGGGGCGCTGCTGCTGTTTGGCTACTCCGCCCGGTAGACGTCCCGGAACAGGCCGATGTACCGGGGCGGGATCACCTTGTCCAGGTGGTAGCAGCCGAAGAACCACTTTTCAAAATCACAGTGCTTGGAGAGGTAGTCCAGATAGAGGTGGATGCAGCTCTCCTCGTTTTCGTTGAGGTTCAGGAAGCGCTTGATGGTGGCCGGGGCGTCGTGGGTGACGATGAAGTCCACCTTGCCGTGACAGGCCCGGAGGGTGTCCACGCCGTGCTGCTGCTCCTCCTCCGAGGGCTGTTCGTCGGGCTGCCAGCGGGGGTTGTCTAAGCCCGATTCCCCGGAGTCGCCGCCGCCGAAGGCGAAGACCTTTTTGCCGCAGATCTCATAGACCTCGCCCCGGAGGAGCTGGTAGAGGTTCCCGGAGATCTGCCGGGCCTTTCCGCCGCGGTAGGTCACGATGGGGTACTCCCTGAGGAGGGCGTAGTTATCGTGGCAGCCCTCCACGAAAACCGTGTCGTACCGGCGCTTGCCGATTTTTTTCAAGAACTTCGCTTCTTCTTTGGAACCGTTCCAGACAAAGCCGAAGTCGCCGCAGACGATGAGCACGTCGGCGAATTTCAGCTTCTTGATCATGGGGTGGTTCAGGCGGTCAAAGTCGCCGTGGAGGTCGCCGGTTACATAAATCAAGGTGGGGTCTCCTTTGGTGAAGATTTGTGGGTTCAGGGACGGAGGGCGGCGGCCATCCGTTCCAATGCCTTGGTGAGCAAGGAGCGGGGGCAGGCGGCGGTCAGGCGCATATAGCCCTCGCCGATGGAACCGAAGTTGGTGCCCAGTCCCAGGAAAACCCCGGCTTCCCGGAAGCGTTTGCTCAGCTCCGCAGAGGAAAGGCCGATCCTGCGGAAGTCCAGCCAGGCCAGGTAGGTGGCTTCGGGGCGGCGGAAGGGGACCTCCGGCAGGCGCTCCGCGAAAAAGCGCTCCATGACGGCGAAATTTTCCATTACATAGGCCAGCATGGCGTCCCGCCAGGGGCGGCCCTCCCGGTAGACGGCTTCACCGGCGGCCAGGCCCATGACGTTGGGGGCGTTGACGTGGTGACGGTCCAGGGTCTCCTGGATCCGTTTGCGGAGAGCGGGATCTCGGACGATGAGGTTGGAGGTCTGAAGTCCGGGGAGATTGAAGGTCTTGCTGGGGGCGTTGAGGACCACGACGTTTTGCAGCAGCTCCTCCGGAAGGGTGAGGACCGAGGTGAAGACCGTTCCGGGAAGGGCCAGGTCGCCGTGAATCTCATCGGCAAAGACGAAGATGCCGTTTTTTCGGCAGAGGGTCAGCATCCGGATCAGGTCCGCCCGGGACCAGGCCCGGCCGGTGGGATTGTGGGGGTTGCAGAGGATGAAGGCCGTGACGGACGGGTCCCGGACCAGGGTCTCAAAGGCGGCAAAGTCCGTTTCCCAGGAGCCGTCCTTTTCCAGAAGGGGGCACTCCCGGACGTTCAGGCCCCAGCTTTCCGGGGTGGCGAAGAAGGGCGGATAGGCGGGAGTGGGGACGATGCAGCCACCGCCCTCCTTACAAAGGGTCTTCATGGCCCAGGAAAGGCCGGTGATGACGCCGGGGACGGCGATGAGCTCCTCTTTGGCCAGGGTCACGCCGTGGAGCTCCTTTTCCCAGGTCCGGAGGGCGGTGACGTAGCCGTCGGGCAGAGAGCCGTAGCCGAAAACGCCGTGGGCGGCCCGGGCCTCCAGCGCCCGGACGGCGCAGTCCGGGGAGCGGAAGTCCATGTCAGCGACAAAGAGGGGCAGGGCGTTTTCCGGGACCTGCCACTTGAAGGAATCGGTTCCCCGGCGGTCGGGGCAGGAATCGAAATCGAAGTGCTCCATATCGGTGCTCCTTTCGGGAGGTTACAGTACGGCCAGGGCCTGCTCCAGGTCGGCCAGGATGTCTTTTTTGTCCTCGATGCCCACGGAGAACCGGATCAGGTCGGGGCGGACCCCGGCGGCGGCCAGCTCGGCGTCGTTCATCTGGCGGTGGGTGCTGCTGGCCGGGTGGAGGACGCAGGTCTTGGCGTCGGCCACGTGGGTGACGATGGAGGCCAGCTTCAGGTTCTTCATGAAAAGCTCCGCGGCGGGACGGCCACCCTTGACGCCAAAGGAAACCACGCCGCAACAGCCGTCGGGAAGGTATTTCTCGGCCAGAGCGTGATATTTATCGGAGGGAAGGCCGCAGTACTGGACCCAGGCCACCTTGGGATGGGCTTCCAGGAATTCGGCCACGGCCTGGGCATTTTCGCAGTGGCGGCGCATCCGGAGGTGGAGGCTTTCCAGGCCCAGATTCAGCAGATAGGCGTTCTGGGGCGCCTGGATGGAGCCGAAGTCCCGCATGAGCTGGGCGGTGGCCTTGGTGATGTAGGCCCCTTCCAGGCCGAATCGCTGGGTGTAGGTGATGCCGTGGTAGCTTTCGTCGGGGGTGGTCAGGCCGGGGAACTTGTCGGCGTGGGCGTTCCAGTCGAACTTGCCGCTGTCCACGATGCAGCCGCCTACGGCGGAGGCGTGGCCGTCCATGTATTTGGTGGTGGAGTGGGTGACGATGTCCGCGCCCCACTCAAAGGGCCGGCAGAGGATGGGGGTGGCAAAGGTGTTGTCCACAATCAGGGGGACGCCGTGGGCGTGGGCGGCCTTGGCGAAGCGTTCAATGTCCAGAACGGAGAGGGCGGGGTTGGCGATGGTCTCGCCGAAAACGGCCTTGGTGTTGGGCCGGAAGGCGGCGGCCAGCTCCTCGTCGGAGCAGTCGGGCTCCACAAAGGTGAAGTCGATGCCCATGCGCTTCATGGTTACGGCGAAAAGATTGAAGGTCCCGCCGTAAATGGCTGAGCAGGAAACCACGTGGTCCCCGCAGGAGCAGATGTTGAACACGGCGTAGAAGTTGGCAGCCTGTCCCGAGGAGGTGAGCATGGCGGCGGTCCCGCCCTCCAGAGCGGCGATGCGGGCGGCTACGGCGTCGTTGGTGGGATTCTGCAGGCGGCTGTAAAAGTAGCCCGAGGCTTCCAGGTCAAAGAGCCTGCCCATGTCCTCGCTGGTGTCGTATCTGAAGGTCGTGCTCTGCACGATGGGGATCTGGCGGGGTTCGCCGTTTTTGGGGGTATAGCCTGCGTGGAGGCATTTGGTATCCAGTTCCATAAGGGTCACACACTTTCCGTAGAATTTCAACTTTCAGTATAACACAGAATCCCCGGAGGGACAAGTCCTCCGGGGAAAGTTTTGGGATTCAGGCCAGCTGATTGCGGAGAAGGGCCGCCGTCGTGAGAAGGGCCAGGTCCGGATGGTTGGCGGATTCCGGCTGGGCCGCGGCGATCTTTAGGAGGACGGAGCCGGGGAGGCCGGTCTTTTCCAGGAAAACGTCCCGGTCCGCGGCCAGCATTTCCTCCGGGGAGAGGGCGGAAGGGGCCGCCGGGTCCCGGAGCAGGGTCATGGCGGAGGCGAAAAGGGAGCAGAGGTCCGGCTCGGGGAGGTCGGCTCCGGAAAGGAAGTCCGCCAGGGCCTCCGGGGCGATGGAGAAGGGTTTCCCGGCCAGGGGAGGGGTGCGCAGAAGGGCGCGGAGCCGGTCCGCGGGGGCGGCAGCCGTCAGGGAGGACAGCACCGCCTGCCGGGTCAGGGAGATCAGGGGTCGCCGGTGAGGAGGGCGGTCATCTCGTCTCCGGTAAGGCCCAGCTGCCGCCGGAGGGCGGCGGGGTCTAAGGAAAGGGGTGCGGGAGAAAGAATTTTGTCCATGGGAAGGCTCCTTTCCGGAACGGGCGTCAGGCGTCCGCTTTTTCGTAGACCGGGATATTCCTGGTGCAGACGGTGTGCCAGCCGCTTTCCACCCGCTCTCCGGTCCAGTAGTCCCGCCAGGTCCCCTGGGGGAGGTAGACCTTTCGCCGGTCCTCCTGGGCGGCGGTGATGGGGGCCACCAGGAGCCGGTCGCAGAACAGGTACTCGTCGTCAATGGCGTAGGTCTCCGGGTCGTCGGTGTAATCGGAGACCAGGGCGCGGACCGGGGGCTTTCCGGCGGTATGGTACTGGTCGAAAGCCCGGCGCAGCATGGGGAGCAGGCTCCTGCGGACCTCAAAAAGGGCCCGGACCTCGTCCTCGCAGTCCCATTCCAGCCAGGGGGCCTTTTCGCAGTACCAGGCGTTGATCTGGCACTGGTCGGAAAAGACCACGGTCTGGACCCGGCGGAGGAAGTCTTCCCGGGATTTGCCCTCCCGGACCTCCGGGCACCAGAGCAGGCCGCTGAACCCGGCGTTGACCGTGCCGCGGATGAAGTCCTGGTGGCTGTACAGGTCGCTGTACAGCACGAAGGGGTAGGACGCGGCCAGAGCGCCTGCGTTCCGGACCTGGGAGAGGGTGGGAGCGCCGTCCAGGGCCTGAAGGATCGTCTGCATGTACAGGGTGCCGAAAAGGCTGTGGTACTGCTCGCCGTCCATTCCCCCGGGGAACTGGGCGCAGAGGGGGAAAATCCAGTCGCCGGTGTAGTCGCTGCCGTCACATTCGTCCAGCTTGAAGCCGTCAACGCCCAGGTCCGTCAGGCGGGCCTTGTGGTAGCCTGCGAAAATCTCCTGGGCGGCCTCCTCTGAAAAATCGGGGACCAGGCCGTTCCACACCGCGTAGTCCCCGGCGTAGGGCTTCAGGGGCTCATAGAGGGGAGAGGAGGGGTGGACGTAGGCGTGCTCCCAGAGGTTGACGTGGAAGCCCAGGTCCTTCAGGGCGCGGAGGGTCTTTTCCGGTTCCGGGTACCGCTGGGTGTCCCAGAGGTAGGAGCAGGAGTAGGTCTGGGTCTGCCAGCCGGGCTCCAGGCCCAGGGTATCGCAGGGAATGGCGCGGTCCCGGAAATACCGGGCAAGCTCCAGCACCTGCTCCGCGGTGTATTTGGTGTAGCAGCGGTACAGGACTCCCAGGCCCCAGTCCGGCACATGGCAGCCGCCGCCGGAAAAGCGGTTGTACTGGGAGACCGCGTCGGTGATGTTCTCCCCTTTGAAAAGATAGACGTCCACGCCCTGGGCGGCGGGGATCACGATAGAGATGGTGCGGGTCTCCCGGGCGTCCCGCTTCCGGTAGAGCTCCTGGGTGGAGTCGGCGGGGGAAGAGGACGCGGGAGCCGCCTGGCCGGTCCCCAGCTTGGCGTAGCCCAGGTAGAATTCCGCGTACCGGGCGGTGTCCACATAGACGCCAAGGCCCTTGGTGGTGACGAAGAAGGGGACGGGAGCATGGGAGTCCCCGGCGTTGTTCATGGGGTCGGCGTTGACCCGGAGGACCTTTTTGGTCTGCCGGTGGTCGAAGCCTTTTAATTGCAAGCCCAGGCCATAGACGTGCTCGTCCTCGGCCAGGGGCATTTCCAGCAGACAGCCCCGGGGCGTCTGGCGGAAGGTGATCTCCGGGGGGATAAAGTCGGTTTCCTCCAGGCGGAGGCCCTTGCAGAATCTGGTGGGGACGAATTTTTCCGGCGTGCCGAAGGTGAGTTTGCGCATGGGAATCGCTCCTTTCGCGGCGTTTTTCTTCATTGTAACAGGGCGGCGGGGGAGATGTCAATGCTCCGACTCGTCTAAGTCCAGGAGCCAGGCGGGGGAGACTTTCAGGGCCTTGACCAGGGCGACCAGCTGAATGTCGGTGACGGCGCGGGTCCCGGATTCGATGCGGGAAAGCTCGCTGACGGAAAGAGGGATGCCCTGGACTTCCAAACGGGCGCTCAGGTCGGATAAGGTCGCCCGGGGCTTTTCGCTGTGCCGCGCTTTTCGGACGCGGGGACCGATGAGGTTGCGTTGCTCCATGGGAACCCCTCACTTTTCCGGCTCGTCCAGGCCCAGGAGCCAGGCCGGGGAGACTTTCAGCGCCTTGGCCAGGGCAACCAGCTGGATGTCGGTGACGATGCGTTCGCCCCGCTCGATTTTGGCGATGGAACTGATGGAAAGATTGACGCCCAGCACTTCCAGCCGGGCGCTGACATCGGAGAGCGTGGCCCGGGGACGCTCCGCCAGACGCGCCTGACGGAGGCGGCGGCCGATCAGGTTGCGGCTTTCCATCGTTCCCTCACGTTTCTGCTTCGTCTGAGCCCAGAAGCCAGGCCGGGGAGACCTTCAATGCCTTGGCCAGGGCGACCAGCTGGATGTCGGTGACGGGGCGGGCGCCCATTTCGATCTTTCCGATGGAGTTGGCGGACAGGGTGACGCCCTGCACGGCAAGCCGGGCGCTGATGTCGGCCTGGGAAGCCTTGGGACGTTCGGCCAGCCGCGCCTGACGGAGGCGGGAGCCGATGAGGTTGCGGCGCTCCATAAAGGCCCCTCCTTTTATAAAGTAAGATATGACTTGATTATAGGGAATATTTTGTGATATAATCGTACTGACAGTACGATTAAAAGAAGGGAACCCATTTGAAATTCCTCACAACCGCCCGCACCCTGTACCACCTGTCCGGGAAATTCCTGCTGCACCTGACGGCCGGGTCCCGGGCAGAGCCCTTTCCCCGGGAGCGGCTGCTCCGGGAGGCGGAGGAGCTGGAAGGGCTCGCCCGGAAAATTCGCCGGAAAATCGAAAAAAAGCCTTGACAGCCCGGGCAGAATGTGGTATCATCAATAAGAACAATCAAGCAGGATGCCCGCATCCTCACCCTTCGCTTTCGTGTCAGATGGGTCAATACCGGTTTTGGGACGCTTTGCGGCGTCTTCGGATTGGCATGGACGAAAGCGCGTCCATGCTTTTTTGTTGCCCGCAAACGCGGGGAAGATTGGTTGTAAACGGGTACGGGAGGTGCTTTACCATTAGCAAAAAAGACTTGCTTATCAACGAGGAGATCCGCGAGAAGGAAGTGCGCGTCGTGGACGCGGACGGCAGCCAGCTGGGTATCATGCCCACGCGCCAGGCTCTCGCTTTAGCCGCCGATAAGGGGCTGGATCTTGTCGACATCGCGCCCCAGGCTACGCCCAACGTCTGCCGGATCATGGATTTTGGAAAATACCGCTACGAGCAGGCCAAGCGCGAAAAGGAAGCGAGAAAGAACCAGAAGGTGGTCGAGGTCAAGGAAGTCCGGATGTCCATGAATATCGACACCCACGATTTCGAGACCAAGGCGAACCAGGCGATCAAATTCCTGAGCGGCGGCGACAAGGTCAAGGTTTCCGTTCGTTTCCGCGGCAGAGAAATGGCTCACACCGATCTGGGCCGGGCGCTTCTGGAACGCTTCAAGGACGCCTGCGCGGAGGTCAGCAATCTCGATAAGCCGGCCAAGATGGAAGGCAGAAGCATGGTGATCTTCTTGCTGCCCAAAAGCGCAAAGTGACCCCGCTTCGTCCGTGCAAACCAGGGAAAAATAAAGGAGGATTTCCGATATGCCGAAGATCAAATCTCACAGCGCTTCCAAAAAGCGCTTCGCTCTCACCAAAAACGGTCTTGTCAAGCGCGCGAAAATGAACCGCCGCCACATCCTGACCAAGAAGTCCACCAAGCGGAAACGCCAGCTCCGGGGAGCTGCCTACGCGGATAAGACCTGCGTGGCCGCCATCAAGAAAATGATCCCCTACGCATAAGCGTCAGGGCACCGTCAGGAACGATAAACCGAATTTGGAGGTAACAGATTATGGCTCGTGTAAAGGGCGCTATGGCAACCCGTAAGAGAAGAAATAAAGTCCTCAAGCTGGCGAAAGGCTACTGGGGCGGCAAGAGCAAGCTCTTCAAAACCGCAAAAGAAGCGGTCATGAAATCCGGTCAGTACGCGTACATCGGCCGCCGGCTGAAAAAGCGCGACTTCCGCAAACTGTGGATCACCCGGATCTCCGCCGCCTGCAAGATGAACGGCATGAACTATTCCACCTTCATGAACGGCCTGAAAAAATCCGGCAGTACCCTGAACCGCAAGGTCCTGTCCGAAATCGCCGTCCACGACGAGGCCGCTTTTGCCGCTCTGGTCGAGCAGGCCAAGAAAGCGTTATAAGAAAGCGATTGCGCCCCTGGTTCACGCCTGGGGCGCTTGCTGTATTTTATGTACGCCGCGTCCGCAAGCGCCCCGGAGCCGGGAGGTTTGCGGACGCGCCGATAGGAAAGGCGCTTTTATGGAATCGATTCAGTCCAAGGACAACAGCCGGGTCAAGGAGTACGCTAAGCTGGCGTCCTCCCGGAAGTACCGGGAGGAGACCGGCCGCTTTGTCCTGGAGGGGGAAAAGCTCTTCGGCGAGGCTCTGCGCTCCGGCGTGGAGGTGGAGCGGGTCTTCGTCACGGCGGAGTTCCGGGCCGCCCATCCGGAGCTGGAAGGGACCCTGGAGGGGCTGTCCGCCTTTGAGGTGGGCGGGGCCGCTGAGGGGCGGATGTCCCTGTCCCAGAGCCCCCAGGGGCTCTATGCCGTCTGCAAAAAGCTTGACAAACCGGAAAACCTTGCTAAAATAGACTGTAACGGGAGTTACATCGCGCTGTGGGACCTCCAGGACCCCGGAAACGTGGGGACCATCCTGCGGGGCGCAGACGCCATGGGGCTTTCCGGCGTGATTTTAAGCGAAAATTGCTGTGACCTTTACAATCTGAAGACCATCCGGGCCGCCATGGGGTCCCTGTTCCGGGTGCCGGTGTGGCGCGCGGACCTGGCCGCGTTCCTCAAGGGATGCGGTCTGCGCTCCTATGCGGCGGTGGTGGACCCCGGGGTCCTTCCCGTGGGGAAGGCGGATTTCCGGGGGGCGGTGGCCGTCATCGGCAACGAGGGCAACGGCCTTTCTCCGGAACAGGCCGCGGCCTGTTCGGAGCGGATGACCATCCCCATGGCGGGGAACGCGGAATCCCTGAACGCCGCCATGGCCGCCACCATCCTCATGTGGGAGATGGCCCGGAAAAAGGAGATGTTTGCATGAATCGGATCGCCAGCTTTTGCGTGGACCATACCAGGCTGAAAAAGGGGCTGTACCTGTCCCGGGTGGACGGGGACGCCGTGACCTACGACCTGCGGATGGCCAGGCCCAACAGCGGGGTCTATCTGGAAAACGACGGCATCCACACCTTTGAGCACCTGCTGGCCACTTGGCTCCGGAACTCGGAGCGGGCCGATGAAGTGATCTACGTGGGACCCATGGGGTGCCGGACGGGGTTTTACCTGATCTTCCGGGACACGGTATCCGGGGAGGAAGCCATCGGGCTCACCCGCCGGGCCATGGAGTTCATCGCGGGATATGAAGGGGAAATCCCCGGGGTATCCCCCGCAGAATGTGGGAATTACCGGGAGCACAGCCTGGAAAAGGCCAAAGCCTACGGGGCGGACATGGCCGCCGTGCTGGAGGGCTGGACTCCGGAGAAGATGCAGTATGAGAATTAAGCCGCCGGCTTTCAGGAGGGGACGGAATGGGTGAGGAGCTTGTTTACTGGGTGTGGCTCTCCCAGTGCTTTCCTTACGGAAGCGGAAAAATCGGAAGGTTCCTGGAGCTTTCCCAGGATGTAGAGGGCCTTTGCCTGGGCGGCGATGCTGCCCGGGCGGAGTACCCCATTTTTTCGGACCAGGACCGCAAGCGGATGAGCAAGACCTCTCTGGACCGGGCCAGGGCCATCCTGGACCTGTGTAGGGAGCTGGACATCCGGGTCCTTTCCTGGGCCGACGAGGAGTACCCCCAGAGCCTCCGGGAGCTGTACGCCCCTCCGGCGGTGCTCTACGTCAGGGGGAGCCTCAAGGGTCTGGACCGGGAGCTGGTCATCACCGCCGTGGGCACCCGGGAGGCCATCGGCTACACCCGGTCGGTAACGGGGAACCTCTGCTTCCAGCTGGCCCAGGCCGGCGTGACCATTGTCAGCGGCTGCGCCGTGGGTATCGACGAGTACGCCCATAAAGGCGCTCTCCGGGCCGGGGGCCGGACCATCGGGGTCCTGGGCTGCGGCCTGGACGTCAACTATCCCGCCCAGAACAAGGAGCTGAAGGACGCCATCCTCCGGGGCGGCGGCGCCCTGATCAGCGAGCTTGCCCCGGGGACCAAGCCCGACGGCAAGTATTTCCCCACCCGGAACCGCCTGCTGGCGGGGCTGGGCATGGGGGTTCTGGTCACCCACGCGCCGGAGCGCAGCGGGTCCCTGATCACGGCGGACCTGGCGGCGGAGCAGGGGAAAGAGGTCTTCTGCGTGCCGCCCTACAACATCTACGATTCCGGGTGCATGGGCGTGGTGGCCCTGCTCCAGGACGGGGCCAAGCCGGTTTATTCCGTTCACAGCATCCTGGAGGAATACTACCCCCTCTATGAGGATAGGATAGACCTGAAAGCCCTGTCCGGGGTCCTCATCGAGAGCCGGCGGGCCGAGGTGGTGCGGGAGCAGCGCCAGCGGGTCGCCGACGCCAGCGTCTACCGGGCGGGCCGGGAGCCCGGCGTTCCCCAGCCGGTAGTGGAGCCGCCGTCGGCCCTCAGCGAGCTCCAGCAGAAGCTCTACGACGCCCTGACCGACGAGCCCCGGCCGGTGGACGACATCATCAACGACGCCGGACTGCGGTCCTATCAGGCCCTGGCCTCCATGACGGAGCTGGAGCTCATGGGGCTGGCCGAGGCCCATCCCGGACGGCGGTACAGCCGGGCTCACCGGGAAAATGACTGACTTTTTCGGAAGGCGCCGCCTTCCGCTCAGATACGGCCCCCGCTGACGGGTAGGCCAGAGGAGGAAAAACATGGCGAAAACGACGGCTGCGGGAGGCCCCGCCAATCTGGTGATTGTGGAGTCTCCCACCAAGACCAAAAGCATCCAGAAATACCTGGGCAAGAACTACGAGGTCGTGGCCTCAAAGGGACACGTCCGGGACCTGCCCAAGTCCACCCTGGGCGTCAATGTGGACAAGGATTTCGAGCCCAAATACCTGAACATCAAGAAGCAGGCGGACATCATCAAAATGCTCAAGGCCGAGGCCAAGGGCAAGAAGAAAATCTACCTGGCCACCGACCCGGACCGGGAAGGCGAAGCCATTTCCTGGCACCTGGCCCACATCCTGAAGCTGGACCTGGACGACGTGGACCGGGTGACGTTCAGCGAGATCACCAAAACCGGCGTCAAGGAGGGCATGGCCCACCCCCGGAAGATCGATATGGACCTGGTCAACGCCCAGCAGGCCCGGCGCATCCTGGACCGGATCGTGGGATACAAGATCAGCCCCTTCCTCTGGAAGAAGATTCAGCCCGGCCTCAGCGCCGGACGGGTCCAGTCCGTGGCCGTCCGGATCATTGTGGACCGGGAAAACGAGATCCGGGCCTTCCAGCCCGAGGAATACTGGACCATCGACGCAAAGCTCCTGGCGGCAGGCTCCAAAAAAGCCTTCCCGGCCAAGTTCTACGGCAGGGACGGCAAGAAAATGGAACTCCGCTGCAAGGAGGACGCCGACAAGGTCCTGGCGGCGGTGAAGGACGCGCCCTTCTCCGTGGCCAGCGTCAAGACCGGGGTGCGGAAGAAATCCCCGGCGCCGCCCTTTACCACCTCCACCCTCCAGCAGGAGGCGTCCCGGAAGCTGGGGTTCCGCTCCCAGCGGACCATGGCCGCCGCCCAGGAGCTCTACGAAGGCGTGGAGCTGCCAAAGCTGGGGGCCGTGGGTCTGATCACCTATATGCGTACCGACTCCCTGCGGATTTCCGACGAGGCCAGGGACGCGGCGGCGGCCTACATCAAGGAAAAGTACGGCCAGCCCTACCTCCCCGAAGCGCCCCGGGTCTATAAGACCAAAAGCAGCGCCCAGGACGCCCACGAGGCCATCCGCCCCACCATGCCGGAGCTGACCCCGGACCAGGCCAAAGACAGCCTCACCGCCGACCAGTATAAGCTCTATAAGCTCATCTGGGGCCGGTTCATCGCCAGCCAGATGGCCAACGCCGAGTACGACACCGTTACCGCTGACATCGCCGCCGCCGGGTACACCTTTAAGGCCAGCGGCTTTTCCGTGCGGTTCGACGGCTTCACCGTCCTTTATGAGGAGGGCCGGGACGACGCCGAGGAAAAAGAAGGCGTGCTGCCCCCTCTGGCCGCCGGGGACCCCCTGAAAACCCAGAGCGTGGAAAGCGCCCAGCACTTCACCCAGCCGCCCCCACGGTTCACCGAGGCGTCGCTGATCAAATTTCTGGAGGAAAACGGCATCGGCCGGCCCTCCACCTACGCCCCCACCATCTCCACCATCCTGAAACGGAAATACGTGGAGCTGGAAAGCAAGCAGCTGAAGCCCACCCCGCTGGGCGAGATCACCACCCAGCTCATGGAGGAGCACTTCGCCTCGGTGGTGGACGAGAAGTTCACCGCCCAGATGGAGGCCGACCTGGACAAGGTGGAGGAGGGCCGGAAACCCTGGAACGAGGTGCTCCAGGAGTTCTACGGCGGCTTTGCCGACACCCTGGCCAAGGCCGAGGAGAACATGAAGGACGTCCACATGAAGATTCCCGACGAGGAGACCGACATCGTCTGCGAAAAGTGCGGCCGGAACATGGTCATCAAGACCGGCCGGTACGGCAAGTTCCTGGCCTGCCCCGGGTTCCCCGAGTGCCGGAACACCAAGCGCATCGCCGTGGAAATGCCCGGCGAGTGCCCCCTCTGCGGCGGGAAGATTCTGGAGAAGAAGTCCAAAAAGGGCAAGAAATTCTACGGCTGCGAGCACAATCCGGAGTGCTCCTTCCTTTCCTGGGACCCGCCCATCGGGGAAAAGTGCCCGGTCTGCGGGAAAACGCTGCTGCAGAAATCCGGCCGGGGCGCGCGGGTCTACTGCTCCAATCCGGAATGTGACTACCAGCGGGCGGCGGCTCCCAAAAAGGACGAGGAGGAGTAAATGAAGGCGACAGTCATCGGCGGCGGTCTGGCAGGCTGCGAGGCCGCCCAGATCTTGGCGCGGTACGGCGTTGAGGTGGAGCTCCTGGAGCAGAAGCCCCGCTGCTATTCCCCGGCCCACAAGTATCCGGGACTGGCGGAGCTGGTCTGCTCCAACTCTCTGAAAGCGTCCCGGCTGGATTCGGCGTCGGGGATGCTCAAGGAGGAAATGCGGCTCTTAGGGTCCCTCATCATCCCCTCCGCAGAGGCCGCTGCCGTGGCGGCGGGCGGGGCCCTGGCCGTGGACCGGGAAGCCTTTTCCGACCGGGTGACGGCGGCCATCCGGGAAAATCCCCGGATTCATATCACCGAAGCCCAGGTAAGCGCTCTGCCCGAAGGCCCGGTTATTGTCGCCACCGGCCCCCTGACCTCCGGGGGACTGGCCCAGGAGATCGTCCGGATCACCGGGGAGAAGGGGCTCAGCTTCTTCGATGCGGCGGCCCCCATTGTGGACGGCTCCACCGTGGACCGGTCCGTGGTCTTTGCCGCTTCCCGGTACGGCCGGGGGGAGGACGATTACCTCAACTGCCCCATGAACAAGGAAGAATACGAAGCCTTTTATGAGGCCCTGGTCTCGGCGGAAAGTGTGGAGCTCAAGGACTTTGAAAAGGCGGAATTCCGGGTCTACGAGGGCTGTATGCCCGTGGAGATCATGGCCAGACGGGGACCGGACACCATCCGCTTCGGCCCCCTGAAGCCCGTGGGGCTCCGGGACCCCCGCACCGGCCACCGGCCCTGGGCCGTGGTCCAGCTGCGGAAGGAAAACGAAGAAGGCACCCTTTATAACCTGGTGGGCTTCCAGACCAACCTGAAATGGGGGGAGCAGAAGCGGGTGTTCTCCATGATCCCGGGCCTGCAGAACGCAGAGTTCGTCCGGTATGGGGTCATGCACCGGAACACCTTTCTGGATTCGCCCCGGCTTCTGGACCGGGAATTCCGGCTGAAAAGCCGCCCGGACCTCCGCTTTGCCGGCCAGATGACCGGGGTGGAGGGCTACGTGGAATCGGCGGCCAGCGGGCTCCTGGCCGGGCATTATCTGGCCCGGGAGCTCCTGGGGCTGCCCCCCCTGGTCCTGCCGGAGGGGACCATGCTCAAGGCCCTGACGGACCACGTCTGCACCGAAACGGCGGATTTCCAGCCCATGGGAGCCAATATGGGCATCCTTCCGGCGCTGCCGGAGGCTCCCCGGGACAAGAAGCTCCGGTACCGGCTTCTGGCGGAGCGGGGCGTGGGCGCTTTGCGGGAGACCCTGCGCGCCCTGGATTGGAGGAACGATTCATGAAGCGGAAAATCGCGGCGGCTCTTCTGGGGCTGCTTCTTTGCGTGAGCCTGACGGGCTGCGGGCCTTCCGGCAAGCAGAAGGCCGTCTATAACGACGACAGCCTCATCGCAGGCCAGAGCGACACCTATTTTTACGTCAAGCACCTGTCCACCCAGTCGGGGACGGAATATACCGAGAATTTCGGCTCCTTTACCGGCAGCGACACCATCTGGAGCCGGACGGCCAGGGAGGGGGAGACCCTGAAAATCTCCGGCACTGCGGAAATTAAGTCCGGCAGCTGGAAGCTGGTCCTGGTGGACCCCGACGACAACGTGACGGTGCTGCTGGAGTACGGCGGCTCGCTGGACGAGACCATCCCCTTGACGGAGGGAAAGTGGCGGGTGAAATCCGTGGGGCTGGAAACCAAAGGCTCCGCGGAGCTGACCATCGAAACGGCGGACTGACGCGGAAAACCCAGATGATAAGGAGAGTGGCGGAATGAAAATCGTAGTGGACGGCTTCGGCGGGGATCACGCGCCCCTGGCCGTGCTCCAGGGCTGCGCCCTGGCCGTGGAGGAATACGGCGTGGACATCCTTGTGACCGGCGACGAGACGGTCCTGCGGAAAACGGCGGAGGAAAACGGCGTTTCCCTGAACGGGATCGAGATCGTTCACGCTCCCGGTGTCATCACCATGGAGAACGACCCCACCTCCATCCTCAAGGAGAAGGCGGACTGCTCCATGGCGGCGGCCTTCAACCTGGTGAAGGAGGGGGAGGGCGATGCCTTTGTCAGCGGCGGCTCCACCGGAGCCATCGTGGTAGGCGCCACCTTCCTGCTGAAACGCATCAAGGGCGTCAAGCGGGCGGGGCTGGCCACGGTGATCCCCACCATCAACGGCTGCTACCTCCTCATGGACGCCGGGGCCAACATCGAGTGCCGCCCCGAGGTCCTCTGCCAGTTCGGCGTGATGGGGAGCCTTTATATGCAGAAGGTCCAGAAGGTGGAAAGCCCCCGGGTGGGCCTTGTCAACATCGGCTCCGAGGAGACCAAGGGCGGCGAGACCCAGATCGAGGCGCTGAAGCTCCTGAAATCGGCCCCCATCCGCTTCACCGGCAACGTGGAGGCCCGGGAAATCCCCGCCGGAGCCGTGGACGTGGCGGTGGCCGACGGCTTCACCGGCAACGTGATTCTGAAGCTCACCGAGGGCCTGGGGTCCATGTTCTCCAAGAAGATCAAGGGGATGTTCACCGGGGTCTCCGGCAAGCTGGCCGGGGTGCTGATGCTGCCCAAGGTCAAGGCGTTCAAGAAGTCCATGGACTACACCGAATACGGCGGCGCGCCGCTGCTGGGCATCACCAGCCCGGTGATCAAGGCCCACGGCAGCTCCAACGCCAAGGCCATCAAAAACGCCATCCGTCAGGCCCGGGACTTCACCCAGTCCGGCCTCACCGGGGAAATCCAACAGGCGGTCCAGGCCATGAAGCCCGCCGCCTCCGCAGAATGACAAAAAGGAGCGTTATCCTTGGAACTGGAAGAAAAAATCGGCTATACGTTCCGGAACCCCCAGCTGCTGGAACAGGCCCTGACCCACTCCTCCTTCGCCAACGAGGGGAAAAAGCACGGCCACAATAACGAGCGGCTGGAATTCCTGGGGGATTCGGTGCTGTCGGTCATTGTGGCCCGGCACCTGTTCCTCACCTATAAAGACCTGCCGGAGGGGGAGCTGACCAAGCTCCGGGCCAGCCTGGTCTGCGAGAAGGCCCTGGACGTTTTCGCGGGGCAGATCGGCCTGGGGAAATACCTCCGCCTGGGCAAGGGCGAGGAAATGACCGGGGGCCGGGAGCGGCCCTCCATCCTGGCCGACGCCTTTGAGGCGCTGCTGGCGGCCATTTACATCGACGGCGGTTATGAGGCGGCCCAGACCTTTGTCCTGGGCTTCATCCCCCGGAACCTGGACGTCCGGCGGAAGAATAAGCTCTCCGACTACAAGACCGCTTTGCAGGAGATCATCCAGCAGAACCGGGAGGAACGGGTGGAGTACGTCCTGGTGGACGAGCACGGCCCGGACCACGCCAAGGTCTTTACCGCCGAGGTCCTTCTGAACACTAATGTCATCGGCCGGGGCACCGGCAGCTCCAAAAAGCAGGCGGAGCAGAATGCCGCCCACGAGGCCCTGCTCCTCATGGGTTATCACGACGAAGACTGATGCACGGGAACATCGCGGTGTTCATCCCCCACCTGGGGTGCCCCTACGCCTGCTCCTTCTGCGATCAGCGAAGCATTTCCGGCGCGGAACGTCCGGTGACGCCGGAGGAGGTCTCGGCGCTGCTGAGGGAGGCTTTTGCCAGAAAGCCGGACCCGGCCTGCACCGAGATCGCCTTTTTCGGCGGCAGCTTCACCTGCATCCCCCGGAAGGAGATGGAGGGCTTCCTCCAGGCGGCGGAGCCCTATGTAAAGGCAAAATCCTGTACAGGCATCCGGGTGTCCACCCGGCCCGACGGCATCTCCCGGGAGGTGCTGGAGCTCCTGGCCCGGTACGGCGTTTCCGCCGTCGAGCTGGGGGCCCAGAGCCTTTCCGATGCGGTCCTTGCCCAGAATCGCCGGGGGCACACGGCGGAGGACGTCCGCCAGGCGGTTTCCGCCATCCGGGACTTCGGGGGATTTTCCCTGGGCCTGCAGGTCATGGCCGGGCTCCCTGGAGACAGCCGGGAAATCTGGAACGCCACCATGGAGGAGGTCCTCCGCCTGGCCCCGGACACCCTGCGCATCTACCCCACGGTGGTTTTGCAGGGCACGGAGCTGGAACGGCTGACAAGGGAAGGACTTTACACTCCTCTTTCCGTGGAAGAAGCCGTGGAATGGACGGCCCCCTGGCTGCCCCGGCTGGAGCGGGCGGGAATCCGGGTGATCCGGGTGGGGCTCCACGCCTCCCGGAGCCTGGAGGAGCGGCTGGTTGGCGGGGCCTACCACCCGGCCTTCCGGGAGCTCTGCGACGGGTTCCTTTACCGGGAAAAGCTGGGGGAAGCCCTCCGGGAGCACCCGCCGGGGACCCCGCTGACTGCCTTCGTCGCTCCCCGGGAGCTTTCCAAGGCCCTGGGGCAGAAGCGGTCCAACCTCCTTTGGGCGGCGGAGCGGGGCTATTCCCTGACCATCCGCCCCGGAGAAGGGATTCCCCCGGGAGAGGTTCGGATAACGCCTGCAAAATCGACATAATTCACCGAATTTATACAGATTGTATTGCTTTTCGAGAAAGGATGGAACCATGTTCTTAAAATCGCTGGAAATGCAGGGCTTCAAGTCCTTTCCCGATAAGACCGTCGTCCGCTTCAACAAGGGCCTCACCGCCGTGGTGGGGCCCAACGGCAGCGGAAAGAGCAACCTTTCCGACGCCATGCGGTGGGTCCTGGGGGAGCAGTCCACCAAGACCCTCCGGGGGGAGAAGATGGAGGACGTGATTTTCCTGGGCACCGCCTCCCGGAAGCCCCAGGGCTTCGCGGCGGTATCCCTGACCTTCGACAACACCGACCGGGCCCTGGCCGTGGACGCCGACGAAGTGACCATCACCCGGCGGTACTACCGCTCCGGGGAAAGCGAATACGCAATAAACGGCGGCGCGGTGCGGCTCCGGGACATCAATGAGCTGTTCATGGACACGGGGCTCGGGCGGGATGGCTACTCCATGATCGGCCAGGGCAAGATCGCCGAGATCATCAGCGCCAAATCCGGGGAGCGCCGGGAGATTTTCGAGGAAGCGGCGGGCATCTCCAAGTACCGCTACCGCAAGGCCGAGGCCGAGCGGAAGCTCAGTGGGGCCCAGGAGAACCTGACCCGGCTTTACGACATCCTCTCGGAGCTGGAAGGCCGGGTGGAGCCCCTGCGCATCCAGTCGGAAAAGGCCAAGGAGTTCCTGGCCCTGTCGGAGCGGAAAAAGCAGCTGGAGGTCTCCCTCTGGCTGCTGACCCTGGAAAAATACCAGGCCGCCCTCCGGGACCAGGAGCAGAAGTACCTCATCGCCAAGGGGGAGGACGAGCACCTTTCCCGGGAGCTCCAGAAGTGCGAGGACGAAATCCAGGAGGTCTATAAGCGGATGCAGTCCTGCCTGACCCAGAGCGAGGAGTGCCAGACCATCCGCCAGAACCTCTTAAACCGCACCGGGGACTTAAAAAGCGAGGTGGCCGTCCGGGAAAACGACATCCGCCACAACGGCGAGACCCTGACCCGGCTGAACGCCGAGCTGGCCGCCCAGGAGGACTCCGCCGCCCGGCGGGAGGAGGAGGCCCTCCGGAAAGAGGAGGAGCAGAAGGCCCTGGAAGCAGCCGGCACGGCTCTGGAGCAGGAGACCGAGGCCCGGCGGAAGGAGCTACTGGACCTCTCCGCCCGGCAGGACGATTTCAGCGGCAAGCTGGACGAAGCAAACGCCAAAGTCAACCGCATCGCCCTGGAAAGCTCCCGGCAGAACATGCTGATCCTCACCCGGGAAAACGCCGCCGCCGACGAAGCCGCCCGGCTGACCTCCATGGAAGGGGAGATCGCCTCCCTGGCGGCCCAGCTGGACGTGGAAAAGGAGACCATGGAGGGCATCGACGGCCTTCTGAAGGAGATCGCCGACAAGAAAGCCTCCCTGGAAAACGCCCGGAAGGGCTACGACTTGAAGCTCTCCGCCCGGAAGCAGAAGCGCCAGGAACTGGCCGCCGAGCAGCAGCGTCTGGAGCTGGCCATCAAGGAAAAGCAGCAGCGGGCCAAGCTCCTGCTGGACCTGGAACAGAACATGGAGGGCTTCAATTACAGCGTCAAGGCCGTCATGCGGGCGGCGAAAAACGGCGCCCTCCGGGGGGTGCTGGGCACCGTGGCCCAGCTGTTGAGCGTTAAGGCGGAGTACTCCCTGGCCGTGGAAACGGCCCTGGGCGGGGCCTTGCAGAACGTGGTGGTGGAGGACGAGTCCGCCGCCAAGGCCGGCATCCGGCTCCTGGCCGAGCAGAAGGCGGGCCGGGCCACCTTCCTGCCCCTGACCTCGGTGAAGGGCAGCGCCCTCAACGAACCGGGACTGGAGCGCTACGCAGGCTTCGTGGCCATGGCTTCGGAGCTGGTGGAGGCGGACCCCCGGTACGACGGAGTGGTCCGGTTCCTCTTGGGCCGCATCGCCGTGGTGGACGACCTGGACACCGCCGTGACCATCTCCCGGAAATACGGCTATAAATTCCGCATCGTCACCCTGGACGGCCAGCAGGTCAACGTGGGCGGCAGCTTCACCGGCGGCTCCGCGGCCAAAAACGCCGGGGTCCTCAGCCGGAAAAACGAGGCCGCCTCCCTGGAAGCCGAGGCTCAGAAGCTGGCCGGGCAGAAAGCCCTCCTGGACGGCCGGGCCCAGGAGCTGGGCCGGGAGATCGCCTCCCTGGAAGCCCACATCGAGGGCATCCGGGCGGAGCAGATCACCGCCAACGAAGACCAGATCCGCTTCGAAGGCGACAGCCGCCGGTACCAGCAGAACCGGGAGCTCCTGTCCTCCCGCCGGGAGGAACTGGAGCGGCAGAAGGCCCAGTCCGGCCAGAAAATCGCCGCCGCCCGCCAGGAGGCCGCCGATGCGAAAAAGGCCCTGGAGGCCCTGGAACAGGAGTCCCGGGAGGCCCAGGAGGCCCTTGCCACCTTCCAGGGCAGCCGGGACGACCTTTCCGGCCGCCGGGAGGAGCTGACCGATGAAATCGCCGCCCTGACCCGCCGGGAGATCGAGAACCGGAAGGACCGGGAGAACCTGGCCCGGCAGATCGCCGAGCTCCGCGCCGGGGCCCGGGAGCGGGACGAGGCCAAGGCCCGGATTCTTGCCGACCGCACCGCTGTCGAGGAGGAAAACCGCCGTTTGGTTCAGGCCATCGCCGCCCTTCAGAAGGAGAGCGAGGATGCTGCGGTCCGCATCGGGGAGTATGAGGAAAAAAGCCGCAATCTCATCGCCCGCCGCCAGGAGCTGGAAGGGGAGACCACCCGGCTCCGCCAGCAGTCCCGGGAGATTTCCGCCCGGAAAGAGCAGGCTGCCGGGGAGCTGGCCCGTCTGGATGAGCAGAAGCGCTCGGCCCAGAAGGACTACGATCAGATCATCCTGCGGCTCCAGGACGAGTACCAGCTGACCCGCAGCGAGGCCCAGCAGGGCGCGATCCCCATTGAGGACCGGGTGGAGGCCCAGAAGGAGCTGGCTTCCCTGAAAAACCGCATCCGGGGACTGGGCAGCGTCAATGTGGGGGCCATCGAGGAATATAAAGAGGTCTCGGAACGCTACGAGTTCCTGAAGGCCCAGGTGGAGGATGCCGCCAACTCCAAGGCGGAGCTGGAAAAGCTCATCCGGAACCTGACCGCGGACATGGAGCGGATGTTCCGGGAGAGCTTCGAGGCCATCAACAAGCACTTCGGGACCATCTTCACCGAGCTGTTCGGCGGCGGAAAGGCCAGCCTGACCCTCAGCGACCCTGAGGACGTTTTAAACTGCGGCATCGACATCAACGTCCAGCCGCCGGGAAAGATCATCAAGAGCCTGAGCGCCCTGTCCGGCGGCGAGCAGTCGTTTATCGCCATCGCCATTTACTTCGCCATACTGAAGGTCCGGCCCGCTCCCTTCTGCGTCCTGGACGAGATCGAAGCGGCTTTGGACGACGTCAACGTGGTGAAATACGCCAGCTATCTGCGGATGATGAGCGGCAGCACCCAGTTCATCCTCATCACCCACCGCCGGGGCACCATGGAGGAGGCCGACGTCCTCTACGGCGTCACCATGCAGGAACGGGGGGTCTCCAAGCTCCTGGAGCTGAAGGTCACGGAGATCGCTGCGAAAATGGGCGAGCTGGAATCGCAAGGCTAAGGAGGAACCGCAATGAGATTTTTTAACAAGATCAAAGAGGGACTGAAAAAGACCAAGGACGCCATGATGCGCCAGGTGGAGGGAGTCATCCACTCCTTCACCAAGATCGACGAGGATTTCATGGAGGAGCTGGAGGAGGTCCTCATCATGTCCGACATGGGGGCCGTCACCGCCGAGGAAATTTGCGACCGGCTCCGGAAAAGGATCAAGGAGACCGGCATTACCGACACCTCCCAGGTCAAGGCCCTTTTAAAGGAGATTATCGCCGACATGCTCCGGGAGGAGGAGCCCATGAAGCTCTCCACCACCCCGTCCATCATCTTCGTCATCGGGGTCAACGGCGCGGGGAAGACCACCACCATCGGCAAGCTGGCCGCCGGCTTCAAGGCCCAGGGCAAGAAGGTCCTGGTGGGGGCCGCCGACACCTTCCGGGCCGCCGCCATCGAGCAGCTGGAGGTCTGGACCCAGCGCAGCGGCGTGGAAATCGTCAAGCATCAGGAGGGCTCCGACCCGGCGGCGGTGGTCTACGACTCCATCGAGGCCGCCAAGGCCCGGAACGCCGACATCCTCCTTATCGACACCGCCGGACGGCTCCACAACAAGAAAAACCTCATGGACGAGCTGGGGAAGATGTTCCGCATCGTCAGCCAGCGGGCGGAGGGCTGCGACGTGGAGACGCTGTTGGTCCTGGACGCCACTACCGGCCAGAACGCCGTAAATCAGGCGGAGCAGTTTATGCAGGCCGCCAAGATCACCGGCATCGTTCTGACCAAGCTGGATGGCACAGCCAAGGGCGGCATCGTGGTGGCTATCAAGAATCAGCTGGGGCTGCCGGTGCGGTATGTGGGCGTCGGCGAGAAGATCGACGATTTGCAGGAATTCGTTCCCGAGGACTTTGTGGAGGCGCTGTTTGAGTAAGAAGAAGCCATTTCTGGCCGCCCTGATTGCCGGGACCGGCGCGCTGCTCCTGCTGATGCAGAGCGGGTACCTCCCCGGACTGCGGCGGCGGCTCCGGGAGAAAAAGGCCGCCTGCTGCAAAACGGCGGAGGTGGCCTCCGCCTACGTCGTCCGGAAAAGCCGCCCCTGGGGAAAGCGCCTGTGGGAGACTCTCACCGCCGCGCTGCCCCTGCTCCTGTCCTGTATGGGAACGGCCATGCTGGCGGCGTCCCGGCTCCTGAAAAGGCGGGAACCGGCAGATAAAGGAGAGTAAGCCATGGAAATCATCATCGCCACGGGAAACGCCGGGAAGGTCCGGGAGTTCAAGCGGATGCTGGAGCCCCTGGGCTATCAGGTCTTTTCCCAGAAGGAAAAGGGCATCGTCCTGGACGTGGAGGAGACCGGCTCCACCTTTGCGGAAAACGCCATGTTGAAAGCCCGGGCCGTCTGGAAAATCGCCGGACTGCCGGTGATCGCCGACGACTCCGGTCTCTGCGTGGACGCTCTGGACGGCCGGCCGGGGATTTATTCCGCCCGCTACGCCGGGGAACACGCCACCGACGCTGACCGGGTGGAAAAGCTCCTCTCCGAGCTGGAGGGGAAGCCAGACCGGACCGGGCGCTTCGTCTGCGCCATCGCCTATCTGGACGGCAAGGGCGGGGCCCATACTTTTGAAGGGGTCTGCGAAGGCAGAATCGCCCTGGCTCCCCGGGGAACCGACGGCTTCGGCTACGATCCGGTGTTCCTGGTGGAGGAAAAGACCTTCGCGGAAATGACGGCGGAGGAAAAGGACGCCGTCAGCCACCGGGGAAAAGCAAACCGCCTGCTGGAGGACTTCCTCCGGCGGGAAACTGAGGAAAAGTAAGGAGAACGCTATGTTAACCAGCAAACAGCGGGCCCGGCTCCGGGCCATGGCCAATCAGATGGATACCATTTTACAGATCGGCAAGGGCGGCATCAACGAAAACACCGTGAAACAGGTGGACGACGCCCTCACCGCCCGGGAGCTCATCAAGATCCGGGTCCTGGAAAACAGCCTGTACACCGCCAAGGAGGCCGCCGCCGAGATCGCCGGGGAGACCGGCTGCCAGGTGGTCCAGATTCTGGGCACCCGCATCACCCTGTACCGGCCCAATCCGGAAAAGCCGGTAATCTCCCTGGACGACTGAGGAGGGAGCGCCATGGCCCACACCGGAATTTTCGGCGGGACCTTCAACCCCATCCACAACGGCCATCTCCACCTTTTGCAGGAGGCTGACGCCGCCCTTTCCTTTGACCGGATTTTAGTGATCCCGGCCAACATCCCGCCCCATAAGCGGGCCCCGGACCTGGCCCCCGGCAGCGACCGGCTGGAAATGGCCCGGCTGGCCGCGGCGGGAATGGACAAGGTCTTTGTCAGCGACATCGAGCTGAAGGCTAAAGGAAAAAGCTATACCATCCTGACCATGGAGCGGCTCCACGCCCTGTTTCCCGGGGACCGGTTCACCCTGCTCATGGGGGCGGATATGCTCCTGACCTTCGACCAGTGGTACCGCTGGCAGGACATCCTCCGGCTGGCGGACCTGGCGGCCTTCGCCCGGAACGACGGGGAGGAAGCCGCCCTTCTCCAAAAGGCGGCGGAGCTCCCCGGGGCCCGGGTCATCCGGACGGAGCCTCTGCCCCTGTCCTCCACCCGGGTCCGGGAGACCCTGATGTCCGGCGGCGACGCCTCGGCCATGGTGCCGGAGGCGGTGTTCCGCTATATCAAACGGCGGCGGCTTTACGAACCCCCTCTGCCTGCTCCGGAGGGACGGCTATGACGGAGCCATTTCTGCGGCTGGCCGGATTTCTGGCGGCCCTGATCCTCAACGAATTCTGCGCCGGCTGGATGCGGGACGCTCTGTTCCGCTCCGCCGGAAAGGACGGGACGGCGGTCCGGGGCTATCTGCGGGAGGTCCGGTTCCAGCCCCGGCGGAGCCGCTCCTTTGCCCGCTGGCTCGTCCGCACCTCCCCGGACCCGGAACGGACCCGGCGGGCGCTGTTCCTTTCCACCCTGGAATGGGCCCCGTGCGTTGTCGGCTTCAACGCGGCGGTCCTGGGCCTGGCCGCCCCCATCGGGGACCGGGTCTATCTGGTCCTGGGGGGAGTTGTCCTGGCGACCCTGATTCTCTCGGCCGTTGCCGGGGCGGTCTACCGGAAAAGCCACGGCAACGGTCACGTCCTGGGCCATCCCATATGGGTGGAAATGCTCCGGGAGATGCAGGCGGAGCGCCAGACCGCCCCCAGGGGGACCGTCAGCGGATACGTTAAGCTGGCGTTGCTCCTGGCCCTTATGGCGGGACTTGTGGTGCTGATCTATCAGGCCGGCAACCCCAAAATCCCGCCTGCGGACCGGGAGCAGGTGATCACGGCCCTGTCCGACCGGGAAATTCCCTGGGAGGACTGGACGGAGACCCGCCGGATGCAGTGGGAAGCCGGGAACCGGCTGTCCCTGGCCCTTATCGGGGAGGACGACCGGCTCCACCTGGAATTTTACATTTTTGATACCGTTGACACCGCCGGAAACGTGGGCTCCCAGCTTATCGCCCGGTTCCGGGAGAACGCCGGGCCCTTTTCGGCGGAAAATAAGGACGTCCGGGGGAACTTCGGACGGTTCACCGCCCGGAGCGACCAGCAGTATTTCGCCGTGGTGCGGGTGGAAAACACCCTGATTACGGTCCACTGCCCCCTGGACCAACGGGAGCGGGCCCTGGACATCCTCACGGCGTTGGGGTATCTGGACCCTTAAGGAGGAATCCCCATGACAACACGTTATCCCCAATACCAGATTCTCATCCAGCAGCGGCTGAGCCCCAAACGGTTCAAGCACTCTCTGAACGTCATGGAGCGGGCGGTGTACCTCTCCCGGATTATCGGGGCGGACCCGGCCAAGGCGGAGCTGGCGGGGCTTCTCCACGACGTGGAAAAAAACACCGATGAGAAAATCCTGTTGCAAAACCTGCAGAATTCTGATATACTTTTCTCGGATGCAGACGCGGTCCTGCCCCAGCTGTGGCACGCCCCGGCGGGGATGCTCTTTGTCCGGGACAAGCTGGACATCCGGGATGAGGACGTTCTCAACGCCATCCGCTACCACACCACCGGCCGGGCGAATATGTCCCCCCTGGAAAAAACGGTGTACCTGGCGGACCTGACCTCGGCGGACCGGGATTACCCCGACGCGGAGTTCACCCGGCAGCTGTCGGAAAAAGACCCGGACGGGGCGATCCTCTACTCGTTACAGTTCATCCTGGGGGAGATGCTCCGCCAGGGAAAGGTCCTGCATCCGGATTCAGTGGAATGTTATAACCAGATTGCCGCCGCCCGGGCCGGGAAGCCCCGGCTGTGACGGCGGGAAAGGTTTCAGGGAGATCAAATGGCAACGAAAAAAGCACCCAAAAACAAAAAGAAACGCCTCCGGACCGCAGATAAGGTCCTGCTGGCCCTGTCCATCGTCCTCATCGCCGTGTCGGCGGGGATTATCGGCTATGTGTCCCTCCTCAACTGGGCGCCGCTGCCCGAGGTGGACGAAAGCGGCAACACCGTCAGCATCAGCGACGAGTACCGCACCGACGAGGAGATCAAGAAAAAGGTCGTCAACTTCCTGGTGGTGGGCATCGACTACGCCGAGGGCACCGGCCGCGCCAAGCTCTCCGACGTGATCATGGTGGTCAACTACAACCTGGAGGCCCAGAGCATCAACGTCCTCCAGATTCCCCGGGACACCTATATCGGCAGCGAGTACCCCACCGGCAAGATCAACGCCGTCTACGGCAACAAAAACGCCGGGGGCATGGAGAACCTGGCCCGGGTCATCTACGACCGGTTCCGCCTGCCCATCGACCACTACGTCACCATCAACATGGACGGCTTCGTCAACGTGGTCAACGCCATCGGCGGCGTGGAAATCGACGTCCAGGAGTCCTTCACCCTGGAGGGCGTCACCTTCAAACCCGGCCTCCAGACCCTGAACGGCACCCAGGCGGAGAAGTTCGTCCGGGAGCGCCACAGCCGCGGCGGCGACATCGGCCGCATCAACGCCCAGCGGGAGTTCCTGTCCGCCCTGGTGAAGAAGTTCAAGAACCTCTCCATGAGCCAGATCACGTCCCTGGTGCCCACCCTGATGCAGGAAGTCACCACCGACCTGAAGGTCAGCGACGTGCTGACCCTGGCCCCCCGGGTGCTGGACCTGGACACGTCCAGCATGTCCTTCCACATGGTCCCCGGCGAGGGCGCGTATGTGGGGAGCTACTCGGTCTGGGGCGTGCATAAACAGGTCCTGGCCGATTTGCTGAACCAGTATTTCCGGCCCTTCAGCGACCCGGTCCCCGCCGAGGAGCTGAACATCCTGGAGATCGCCAACACCACCGACTATTACGACAACAACAACACCACCGTCGGCGACCTGCTCGGCGACGAAACCAGCTCCGGCTCGTCCGGAAACTAACGGAGGTTTTACATGGAAGCAAAAGAACTGATGGAGAACATCGTCGCCGTCCTGGACAGCAAGAAAGCCCGGGACATCCGCGCCATCCGGGTGGGGGACCTGACCATTCTGGGGGAATACTTCGTCATTGCCACCGGCTCCAGCTCCACCCAGGTGAAGATGCTGGCCGATGAAGTGGACTACCAGATGGGATTAAAGGGCGTCCAGCCCCACCGGATCGAGGGGTATCATAGCGAGAACTGGATCATTCTGGACTATACGGACGTGATCGTCCACGTGTTCCATGAAGACACCAGAGATTTCTACGACCTGGAGCGCCTCTGGGCCGACGGCGAGAAAGTGGACCTGAGCGGGATTCTCAAGGACTAACCGCCATGTCGCCGCGGCCTGGCGTCTCGCGTTGGGCTTCGGTGGCCGCGCGACAGGCTGCGCGGCGACGATTTGAGCAGCCCGCGGAAACAAAGAAAGTTTTCGGTCCAGCCTTTTTCAAAAGGCTGGTGGGGATGGAAGGGGCAAAGCCCCTTCCTCGCTTTCCGCAGAAAGCGAAATCCAACCCCGTTGCGCCTCGGGCGCAACCCAAAAACAGGGAAAGGCGGCCCGCAGGCCGCCCGCGGATGTCCCCGCGGCCGCAATTTCAAAGAAATTGCGGCATGACCCACCCCT